>JADKIH010000013.1 GCA_016721305.1 Bacteroidota bacterium | reverse complement strand
GTCTGATCAATCGCAGAGGCGAGTTCTTGATTCAGCCGAAGTACGACGACTTATCGCTGCCTTCTCAGGAAGTGTGTGTCGCTGTGAGCGAAGATCATTCGGCGTATCTTCTTAAAAATGGCAAACCGCTTACAGGATTTTTATTCGATATCGCCAACGATTTCAAAAACGGAGTGGCCATTGTTTCGGTGAATGAAAAATTTGGCTTACTGAATACAGCAGGTAAGTATGCAATCGATCCTGCATACGAAGAACTTGTTCTCATTGCACCGGCTCTTTTGAAAGCAAATAAAAATGGCAAGTGGGGAATTCTGGATTTTCACGGACAAATAATTTTGCCTTTCGAATACGATGCTATCGGAGAGTTCAGTCAGCATCTTACTCTTGTTGCACAAAATGGCAAATGCGGTTATGTAAATGAAAAAGGCTTGATCGTAATTCCCGTGAAGTATAATTACACATCGGCATTGCTTACCACGGGTACATTTACAAACGGTTTTGTTTCATTGAAGTTGAAAGCGAAGCGCCAGTTGATTGATACGACCGGATCAGCATTGCCACTAACGGCATTCGACGATTTCCGATTACCGGGCAGCGGATTGATTCCGGTGAAGAAAAACAAAAAGTGGGGCTATGCGGCAATGAATGGAAAAATTGCCATTCCCTGCAAGTACGAATCAGCCGAGACATTTGTCGGCGGTTTGGAATGATCAGAGAAAAGGCCAAACCGGCGTGATCGACAAATGCCGGCAAGAGCATTGTGGCGCCGGTTTACGATGAGATATCAATTTCGGGAAAGCTATTTTGGTAAAGAATGTGGCTTGTACGGATTGTTGAATTCCACCGGCAATTTGGTACTTCCGTGTATTTATACGAATATTGAATTCTTGTCGCCAACCATTCTTAAAGTATCGAACGATGATAAGTTCACCTACATCAATCAGGCGATCTCAAAATAAACCTTCAGCTTACTATGGCTACATTCTTTAGTGCATTATTGTATTATTGCTTATTGCTCCCAATTTCTACATGCCATTTCCGGTACTGTATGCGATGTCAGATTTTTTCTTCGTCATCATCTACCGCATCTTTCCTTACAGAAACAACTCGTGATGAATAATTTGCGCCGTTCATTTCCTGAAAAATCAGAGGATGAAATCAAGCGCATCACCGAAGTATTCTATCGTCATTTTTGCGATGTCGTATTTGAAACAATAAAAGTCTTTACGGCGTCGCCTGAAGAAATCATGGGCCGTATGAAAATGGTGAATAGTGAATTGCTGAAAGAACATTTCCGCAATGGAAGAAGAGTGGTGGCGGTTACCGGACATTATGCAAACTGGAATGGGCGGCGATTACCTTTTCCAAACATTCCGATCACAAAGCATCAGGTATTTACAAGCAATTGTCGAACAAATATTTCGATGCTAAATTACGTTCTACTCGTGCCAGATTCGGCACGCAGCTAATGTCGACTCGCGAAGTGCAGGATTTTTTCACAGCACATTCAAATGAGTTGTATACATACGGTTTTATCAACGATCAAAGCCCATGAATCCGGCCAAAGGTCATTGGATGAAATTTTGAATCAGGACACAAATATGTTGCTCGGTGCGGGAGAAGTATGCAGTGAAGTACAATTATCCTGTCGTTTGGAAAAATCACCAAACTAAAACGCGGACACTATCAAATTGAATACATCAATGTTTCCGTGAATCCTGCAACGAGCCCGAATTTTTTGTTACTGAAAAATGTGCGTTGATTAATGAAGAGTTGATTCGTTCGGCGCCGGAGAGTATTGGTTGTGACGCATAGGAGGTGGAAGCATAAAAGAATTAGCAAATTTTATAAATTTGCAAATTTGCAAATGGAGATCTGCTGTGAACGAGTTTTAAATTGTATGATGAAAAGAGTATTGGGGTTTATATTCGTATTAGTGTGTAGCGTGGCGCAGGCTCAGGTGAATGAGGGGGTTTGGCGCGGGGAGTTGATTATACACGATTCACTTTCGTTGCCGTTTAATTTCGAGGTGACGGGAAATGTGGCAACGATTCGGAATGGCGAAGAGCGTATCGAGATTATTGAGATAGCAAAGGCGACTCGGTTTATTTTCATCTACCTGTTTTCAATACGGTGATTAGTGCGGCTTCATTTCCGGGAATGAAGAAAATAATGTTTGGTTCATTTGTCAATACAACACGCAAAGAACCGTATCCAATTACATTTCGTGCAGAAGGTGGAGCATCCTATCGTTTTACCGATCGACCTGAAGCGCCGGTTGCGAATATCAGCGGAAGATGGAAGGCGATTTTCGACGATGAAGATCCTGAGAGTAAAGTTACCGTAGGTGTATTTGAACAACAAGGCGCTCGCGTTACCGGAACTTTTCTGACGACTAGCGGCGATTATCGTTTTCTCGAAGGCGAATTATCGGGAACACATCTTTCGCTTTCTGCCTTCGACGGATCACATGTTTTTCTTTTCCTGGCCGATTATAAAGATGGCAAGTTGGTAAACGGTCATTTCTTTTCAGGAAATCATTTCACGAAACATGGTCGGCTGAGCGCGATGAAAATGTACAGCTCGCCGATGAAAAATCATTTACCAATCTGAAAGCCGGCTATTCGAAAGTTGAATTTTCTTTTCCCGATGAAAGCGGAAAATTGATTTCACTTTCCGATCCGCAATTTCAAAACAAGGCGATTATTATTCAGATCATGGGAACTTGGTGCCCGAATTGTATGGACGAAACAAAGTTTCTCTCCAATTGGTACAATACCGAAGCACCTTCAGATGTAGCCATTATCGGACTCAATTACGAGAGAAATATGGATACAGCGTATGTGAATCCTGCTATCCGTCGATTGCAGTCGCGGTTTGCCATAAAATATCCGATACTTTTTGCAGGAAATTCAGATCGTGCTGAAGTAGTCAAGACATTGCCCATGCTCGATCGAATTGCAGGATTCCCGACAACAATTTATATCGATAAGCACGGAAAGGTGAAGGAAATTCACACCGGCTTTAACGGACCGGCAACCGGAAAACTTTATCTGGAATATCAGACGGCTTTTAAGGAGTTGATAGAATCTTTACGAAAATAAGGTGGGGCTATTGTTACTAACTTGCCCCTTGAGGCAAGCAAAGCTCATTTACTCTTCGTAGAGAAAAAGACTGGCTTAGATCTCTGACAATAATGTCAGCTTTTTTCGACCATGGCAAAAGAAAGAATCTTCTGCGATACTTTCGCGTTTTGGAAACGCTTAGGTCCCGTTTGATTACCGGTGCGAGCGATGATGATCCATCGGGAATTGCTACCTACTCACAAGCCGGTGCAGCATACGGCCTCTCCACACTTTGGACAGCCTTACTAACGTTTCCTCTTATGGCTGCGATTCAGGAAATGTGTGCGCGGATTGGAATTGTAACCGAGACCGGACTCACGGGAGTGCTGAAGAGAAATTACCCTCGCTCTGTTTTATATCTGATGTTGCTTTTCAGTTTCCCTGCCATTGTCATGAATATAGGAGCCGACATTGCAGGTATGGGTGCAGTGGGGAATATGCTCTTTCCGAAAATTGATGCAACATACTTCAGCGTGCTGTTTACGATACTATTTTTGATCATGATTATTTATTTGCCGTATCGAAAAATTGCATCCGCATTAAAATACCTCTGCGCAATTTTACTCGTGTATCTGATTGTTCCTTTTTATACAAGCAAGATTGGCTGTTGATTGTGAAGTCGACATTCATTCCAACGATTACGTTTGATAAAACATTTCTCAGCATATTGGTAGCCATCTTAGGGACTACCATTTTGCTGTATCTTTTTTTCTGGCAAGCAACGATGGAAGTAGAGATGAAGAGTAAAAGAAGCACATCATCGAACAAAAGTTTTTGCTGAAATCAAGAAAGACGTTGATTTCGGAATGCTGTTTTGATCATCGTCATGTGGTTTATTACGCTTGCAAGCGGAACGGTTTTGTTTAATGGCGGCATACATCAGATCGACACCGTAGAGCAAGCGGCACAGGCCTTGCGCCCATTGGCCGGTGAAGCAGCGTATCTTCTTTTTTGCGATTGGAATCTTAGGCACCGGACTACTGGCGATTCCCGTGCTGAGTGGATCGTTGTCGTACATTTTCTGCGAAACCTTTGGCTGGAAAGAAGGCCTCAACAATAAATTCCACGAAGCCCGTCCGTTTTACATCATCATTGCCATTTCATTGCTACTTGGATTATCCCTGAATTATATCGGCATCAGCCCCGTAAAGGCACTCATTTATTCCGCCATTCTTTATGGAATCACTGCGCCTGTACTTATCGCCATCATTTTGCATATTTGCAACAATAAAAAAGTGATGGGCGAGTTCACAAATACCAAATGGTCTAATATCTTTGGCTTCTCAGCGCTGATCATTATGACGGCAGCGGCTGTGACGTTGCTCTACCTGCAATTTGGGTGATTCGGGTTGCAGTACGAGTTTCGAGTTGCGGGTTTCGAGTTGCGGATGCGAACTTCGGATTAAAGTGCCGGCAATTAAGTAACGAATCATTCATTGAAACGACAAATCACCGCTAAACTGTTCACCGAAAAACCGATCACCGATCACTCAAAAAAATGACTCCTGATTTCAACATCCGCCCCTGGAAGATCGAAGATATCTCCGACTTAGTTGCGAATGCAAACAATCCGAAGATTGCGCGTTTCATGACTGATGGCTTTCCAAATCCGTATACATGGGAAAACGGAATGGCATTTATTGAGATGGCGAATAAAGATACTCCCGTTCATATTTTCTGCATCGATGTAAAAGGTGAAGCCTGCGGAGGAATCGGATTACATCCACAGCACGATATTCAAAAGAAGAATGCAGAGTTGGGTTATTGGCTGGCGGAAAATACTGGGGTAAAGGAATTGTCACACAAGCCATCGACTGGATTGTGGATTATGGATTTGCTACTTACGATATCAATCGAATTTTCGCTCGTCCGTTCGGGAATAATCCGGCGTCGCAAAGAGTATTGGAGAAGTCCGGCTTTAAACTGGAAGCCCGTTTCGATAAAACACTTTTTAAGAACGATGAATACGTTGATGAGCTGGTGTATGCTATCAGAAAAAAGAAATAAGAAACAAATAACCGTTAGCGCGTCGCCTATTTATTGGACTTTATGATTGAGAATACACATCCAAAAACAAGAAACTACCAAACGCTTTTATTGCTTTTGTTTGTGTGTCTTGACCTGGGTTTTTCTTTTCTTCAGCATTACCACGTTCCGATCGATGGCGATATGGCGGAGAGCGTGATGCCATCTGCTCAGATTAAGGAAGTGTTTGATGACCCGTATGGCCACTCGGTTTTTAAAACGCATATCCCACATACAAACCCGAATAGATATTTCGCACATGCCACTCTGAATTCGTATTTCCGAACGGCTCCGTTCTTTCTGCAGAAATTTGTTGATCCGATTACGAGCGTTTATTTAGCGAGTGCATTGTTCAAGATTGTGTTGCAGATCTTGCTGCTCTATGTGTTTTCTTTTTATGTAAAAGGCAAACTACGTTTATTCGACAAAGGAGTTTTGCTCTGTATTGCTTTACTTACTCCATGGTTTCAGACGCACGGAAGCAAGCACTACATGGGCATTATCGACGATGCTACATCGTATGTTTTTTTCTATGCGCTACCACTTTTGTTGATGATGGTGTTTTATTTGCCGTTTTATCTTTCAATTGGATCAGATAAGTCGGGCTTTAAAAGCATTGTGGTAATGGTACTTTGGCCATTGCTTGCTTTGTATCTTGCCTTAAGCGGACCATTGAATCCGGGAATTATTCTCGTCGTGAATCTGCTAATCGGTGTAAGATATGTTTTGAAATGTGTTTCAAAAAAGGCACTATCCGATTTGTATAAAATTTCATACGAGAAATTCATTCTGGTCTTAATCACGCTTCTTAGCTTATATTCATTATACATCGGCACATTTAATTCTTCCAATTTGATTCACACAATTCCATTGTCTGAACGTTACGAAAAAATTCCGGAAGGAATATTACACTTATCCCGAAGCATATTTGGCTTGCCGGCGTTGCTTTCCATTATCGTGATCAATCTAATAGTGATTCGAAAACAGTGGAGAGAGCAGGAGGAAGCTAAAAAAGAATTCTTGCGTTATTTAATTGGCTTGGAGTTTTCGCACTTGTCTACGTTCTTCTTCTTCCCATCGGAGGTTACCGCGATTATCGCCCTTACGTTGTCAGGTACGATACAATCATGCTGATAACTATTTTGCTAATTGTGATGTATGCGAAATCTACTATTTACATTCTGAGTAATAGCAAAAACCGGTTTAAGGTAAAGTATGTGATAGTAGTTTGTCTTCTTTCCTTAGCAGCTACATTAAAAGACAAGCCTCAATTCGATTTTAACGAATGCGAAATTTCGGCGCTGAACGAAATTAGAAATTCTCCTGACTCAGTTGTGCTGCTCTCACAGGATTGCACTGTTCTAAGCTGGAATAAACAAGTATGGGCCGACGATTCAAAGCTGAATGCTGATTTACTGAAGTTTTGGAATATTACAGATCGTGAAAAGCTATATTATCAAAAATAGGCATCAAAAAAAGCAATAAAAAAGCCCCGAATTTACTTCGGGGCTTTTTGTTCTAAGCTTGCTTGAATTATTTTACAAGAACAATTTTCTTCTGAAAGATTTTCTCGCCATTCGTGCGAATGCTCACTAAGTAAACACCATCACTCCAGGGCCGAAACATCTTGCTTCAGTTCCATTGTTTTATTGTTCGAGCCGATTTCTGATTGGTAAACTAACTCGCCTGTGATAGTGCTGACTAAAACCTGCACCTTATCGTAATTCTGACTAGCAGGTGCATTTACATAGAGTTCATTTCCTGCAAAACCAATTTGCCACGGAGCTGAAGTTTGTGAAGTAATGCCATTACCTAAATCGTAATAAACCGTCATCGCCAATTGATCAACAGAAGCAGCTTGGTCGTACGAAGTATTTGTCAGCATATACTGAAAGCCAAAGTTCGGATCATTCAACTCAGTAGGTGTCCAGGCATATCCCCATGTATCCGTTGAATCACCATACGTTTGGATTGTTGGTGTATCGTACCAGTTAAGTGCAGATGCACGATCAACGCCGAGCGGATTGCCATTTAATGCTAAGACAAGAATTGAATCATGAATTCCACCTCCGGGAGAATTTACTCTCTGAAGGATGTCGAGTTTAATTCCTGTGATGATAGCTGAAGTTGGGATTGCGAATGCGAAGTTTGTAAACGATGCAAGATTAGAATGATAGCACAGAAAGTTATTGCATGTCGGATACTGCGCCAAATCTGCGTAAGCAGGATTGTTGTCGACAGATTGAATTCCCGACAAATTGCCCCAACTTGCTCCGCTTCCCGATGTTGCATAGCCGGAAGGTACAATGGGTCCTGTCGATTGGCCAAGACCATTGAATGTAAATGCAACCATTAGTACTGAGAGAGAAAATAACTTTTTCATATCAAACGAGTGCTTGTTTATTTTGAGAGAGTTCGAAATTATTCGCCTGTATCAAATTTAATTCCCTGCGCCAACGGCAACTCCGTACTGAAGTTAATCGTGTTCGTTTGGCGACGCATGTAAACTTTCCATGAGTCAGATCCTGATTCACGACCACCGCCGGTTTCTTTTTCACCACCGAATGCACCACCAATTTCAGCGCCCGATGTACCGATGTTCACGTTTGCAATACCGCAATCGCTTCCTTCGTGTGAAAGAAATTTTTCTGTCTCGAGCATATTGCGGGAGAAGATCGACGACGACAATCCTTGCGGAACGCCATTGTGCAATTCGATTGCCTGATCCATTGTCTTGTACTTCATCATATAGAGAAGCGGAGCAAATGTTTCGTGACAAACGATATTCAAATTACCGCTTACTTCAGCGATACATGGTTTTACATAACAACCGCTTTCGTAGCCTTCGCCTTTCATCACTTCGCCACCGAAGATAATTTTACCACCTTCTTTCTTCACGCTTTCAATTGCGTTGAGGAAATCGGTAACAGCACCTTTATCGATAAGTGGTCCAACCAATGTTTTTGAATCGAGAGGATGACCAATGCGAATGTGCTCGTAGCCTTTCAGCAATTTTGCACGGAATGAATCGTAAACCGATTCGTGGATAATCAAACGACGTGTAGATGTACAACGTTGTCCCGCTGTACCCACACTTCCGAACAATACCGCACGCAATGCCATATCGAGATCAGCATTTTCTGTGATGATGATAGCGTTGTTTCCACCTAATTCGAGCAATGAACGACCGAGTCGCTCACCTACGATGGCGCCAACACGTTTACCAACGCGAGTAGAACCTGTAGCAGAGATCAGAGGAACACGAGCATCGGCAAGGAAATTATCACCAACATATTTTGATCCGCCGGCAACGAGATTTACAACACCTTCGGGAACGTTGTTAGCCTTGAGAACATCGTGCATGATGTTTTGTACTGCAAGTGCACACAACATAACTTTCGAACTCGGTTTCCAAACGATCGTATCGCCGCAAACCAATCCGAGCATTGCATTCCACGACCAAACAGCAACCGGGAAGTTGAAGGCAGAGATAACGCCGACAATTCCGAGCGGATGATATTGTTCGTACATACGGTGACGCGGACGTTCAGAGTGCATCGTGTAACCATGCAACTGACGAGAAAGACCCACAGCGAAATCGCAGATGTCGATCATTTCCTGAACTTCACCAAGACCCTCTTGATAAATCTTACCCATTTCGTAAGCAACTAACTTTCCGAGAGGCTCTTTATATTTTCTGAGCTGATCACCCATCTGGCGAACGATTTCTCCACGCTTAGGCGCAGGCATCATTCTCCATGTTTTGAAAGCTTCCTGAGCTTTCACGATGATCGCTTCGTAATCTTCAGTTTTAGCCTGATTGATTTTCGCAATCAGCTTTCCATCGGCCGGCGAATACGATTCGATTGCCTCGCCTTTTGTGTCCATCCACACCGTACCGGTGCTGGCGCCACTGTTTACAGGCTTAATGCCTAATGTCTTTAGTACTTCTGCAATGCCGAATTCTTGTGCGGCGAGTGTATTCGTATCCATTTTTCTCCTTGATTTGGGGTGCAAAGTTAGTTATCCCATTCCGTATTAAAAAATAGATAAGAATGGGATAACTAACCCGCCTCTGGCGGGTCTTGCCGCAATTAGCTCGAACCCTGAAATAAAAGAGAATATTCCTTTCGAATATTTTAATTTGCACCCGAATCCCTTTAGTCTGAACCCCTCGGCATGAAAAGCCCGTTTTCATTGAATTCTGCCATTTATTTGCTGCTTTGCGTCTTTGTGATGCAGTATGCCGCATGGTATGCCGACAATCCCGACAGTTTCCAGTACCTCGTCATTGCCCGACACTATGTACATGGAGACTTTCAGCAGGCGGTAAACGGCTGTTGGAGTCCGCTAATTAGTTGGTTGCTTGTTCCGTTTGTGGCAGTCGGATTGAACGGAGTATTGGCCTTCAAGATTCTTCAAATTCTGATCGGCCTGTTTACTGTTTCGCAATGGAGCGATTCATTGCCGCCATCATTCCACCGGAGCAGAATGCAAAAGATGTTTTCCGTTTTTCATCATTCCATTTGCAATATCAGCCGCCATTTTAAATCTCACACCCGACTTACTTTTTACAACGCTTGATATTTTTTCTGATTAATGAATTGCATCAAACCTTTGGCGATCGCGATCGATTGCTGGGTTTACGAAGAAGAGAGATTTTGAAACTGGGAGTTGCCGGTGGATTGCTGTATCTCACGAAAGCATTCGGACTTCCGTTATTTGTTCTGCTTATTTCGATAGTCTATTTCTATCGTCGTCGTTTTTTCACGGTGAAAAGAGTGGCGATTTTATTCGGATCTTTGCTGTGATCTGCGGTTTATGGATTGCAGTGATCTCGCAGAAGTATGGACATCTTACCATTTCCGAAGCCGCGCGATTTAATATGACACACGAAGTGGCACCGTTGAGCGGACAAACCATGTTGTTACCGGTGATCAACAGCGGACTTATTGATCCGCCGTACGCGAGTTCACTTTCGGCTTGGGAAGAACCAGGAAGAGCGATGCAGTTGACACCTGTAAAACCATTCGAAGAGTTTTCATTTTACGTAAAAGTCATCAAGCGAAATCTCCAATCGATTTACTTCACCGATTTCCGTCGGCAAACAGGGTGGTTATTTCTCATTGCGCTTATTCTGTTTTTCTTTTCGCGAAAAAAGAAAGAAGAGCGAATTCCGTTTATCATTCTGCTTTCAATGCTAACCATAGCCGGAGTGTATTTCGGGTACACACTCATTCTCGTTCACGAGTGCTACACATGGATTTGCATGATACTGATGGTGCCCGTAACGCTCTACCTGTTTTCGAATGTGAGCGAAAAAATTATTCCCAAGCAATTATTTCTTGCCATCACGCTCATCCTATTTTTCCTCGCCATCAAACGCCCCTTCAAACAAATTTTATTTACAAGTGATTCCAAAATGAGCCTCGATCTCCTCTGGAAAGCCGCCCGCTCTCCACGAATCACGATGAGTATCTTTTACAAAGAAGACCGCAATCTCAAACCGCCGCCACCGAATTTGCTCAAAGCAATCCCCGGAAAATCATTTGCATCCATCCGCCAACCATCTGCCGACCGAGACCGCTATGCCTCATCCTCATTCATTACAGGCTTGTGGAAGGAAAATACTACGGCAGGTGGATAGCCTAAACGATCCGCAGTTGTTGGAAAAGAAGATTGACTACTTAATAGTTTACGATCAATCGGAATTGCCTAAGTTGATTGATATAAAGCAATAGCAACTTACGATTGTTTCTGCGAATTTCTGCGAAATTTCAGCGGGAAATAAAATTTCATTTCAAAAGTAACTCCTACTTAATCGCCCTACTAAAACTCTCCAACACATAATCCGCCACCTTCGGAAAATTGTAATCAATAATTTCGTGAACATTATTGTTGTTCGAAGGATAATGAATCGTCACTGCATCGCCGTAAATTATTTTCCCCGTGCGATCCATGATGGTGTAATGAACGGTAAAATCCCGGCGATAAATTTT
This sequence comes from Bacteroidota bacterium, assembly GCA_016721305.1. GTDB lineage: Bacteria > Bacteroidota > Bacteroidia > AKYH767-A > 2013-40CM-41-45 > JADKIH01. Next base: position 96,883 of record JADKIH010000013.1, on the reverse strand, counting down.
CATCGCCAGATTGATGCAATCTTCAAAATGCGTTTTGATATCGAATTCATTCAGGAAAATAAAATAATTCGCGCCGTATTTTTCAGAGAGTTCGGGAAGGAGTTTCTGATCTCTTACATCAACGCCGATATACGTCTCTGCGGGCTTTGTCTTTTTGAAAACCTTTCCGTAGTTGAGTGAAGTATCTTTGTTGGCAAATTTCTTTGGGTCGATAGATGGAGAAGTGCTGTCTTGTTCGAATACGAGTGCATGGTAAAGATTGTCCATGTCGTTGTCCTCATCACGAACGAAATTGGTTTGAATCACTTTCGTATCGTACACTTCAGCGAACTTCTTGTTTATTGCTTTCACCAATCCGTAACGGAAGCTGCTGCGCATTTCACCTAAATCCATTTGCGATTCATCGCTGATATCCTGATCCGAATCCGACATGTGCATTCCCGACATATAAGGAATCACCAAAACCGAAGCCTGAACAGAGTCTTTGTTCTGCGCTTGAGAAGTTAGAAATACGAAGCTGAGAAGGAAAGAAAAGAGGAGGCGCATTGAGTGATTGGTTAGAGGTCTGTAAACGATGCGGCGGGGATTTTGTTTCTTGCGCATATTATGGGTGGGCTTGAAGCAATTTTTTTTCCCGCCCGCCTCGGCGGGCAGGCGCCAATCGCAGAAATTTCGCCCCCGCGGGTAGACGCCAATCGCAGAAGTGTTTAGTGTCCCACGAAAGCACGGCAATTTGCCCGGAAATTCACGGAAAGCTGCATGGAAAGTTTGGATTTTCTCGAAGGAATCGTTTTGCAGTATTTGTAGTTCGTGCGTTAACGTAGCAGCTTCAATTCTCAAGTAGTCCGCAAGCCCCCTTCGCAACCCGTCGGCTGAGCCTGTCGAAGCCCGCAACCCGCAACAGTCGGGTAACCAACAGTTTCAACTCAACTAGCCTGCAAGTCCTTCGCAACCCGCAACTCGCAACCCGTAACTCGCAACCCGCAACAATCTGTAAGTAACCGAACAGTTTCAATTCTCAACTAGCCTGCAAGTCCCCTTCGCAACCCGCAACTCGCAACCCGCAACCGGTTCCAAATAACCGAGCAACTTCAATTCACAAATAGTTAGTAAGTCCCCTTCGCGCCGCCCACTAGTTAATCCAATGCTTCCAAATATCATTCCCCACCGAAAACACCATCAGTGAAAGCAGAATGATCATTCCGGTAACCTGCGCGTGCTCCATGAATTTGTCGGAGAAACGTTTGCGTGTAATGGCTTCGATCAAAAGGAAGACAACGTGTCCGCCGTCGAGAGCAGGAATAGGGAGGATGTTCATGAAGGCAAGAATCATCGACAGCAAGCCGGTGATTGTCCAGAAGCGCGACCATTCGAGAACGGGACCGTAGATGGTTGCGATACCGATTGGGCCCTGCAGATTTTCGCTGGCTTTTTCTTTGCCGCGGAAGATCTGACGAAGACCTTTGATATTGGAAACGATGGCTTCGTTTGCATCGGACGCGCCGAAGAAAAGAGCGGAACCGAAAGTGTAATTTGTTTCAGCGTAATTTCCATATTCAGGTTTGAAACGAACACCGATCAATCCTGAGTCGTTCACCACAGGCATAATTGTGAGTGTATCGTTTCCGCGGGCAACTTGTACGGAAACCGAACTGCCTTTATTTTCATTGATGAGTTTCTTGCATGTTTCAACGGAGAAAATCCGATTTGCCATTTACGCTGAGTAATTTGTCTCCGTCTTTCATTCCCGCTGCTTCGGCCGGAAGTCCTTTGAAAATACTGTCGATCTTTAGGTGTGCCTGATAAGGAGCAACGAAATTGCCTTTGCCCATTTTCATTGTCTCGCGATAAAATCCGTCAGGAATAGCAATCTCCATTTGTTTTCCGTCGCGGAGGATGGTGATGGTGTTACCGAGGATTACACGCGATGAAAGCACTTCTTCAAAACGAACGAATGGTTTGCCGTTGATGGCGATAATCTGATCGTGATCTTTGAGGCCGATTTTTTACCAAGATCGTAAGCATAAATACCGTATTTTACTTCTGAATTTGGCAAGTATGATTTCTCATATTTAATGAGCACCATTGAATAAATGGCAATACCTAAGATCACATTCATCACTACACCGCCGATCATAACGATCAATCGTTGCCAAGCCGGCTTCGAGCGGAATTCCCAAGGTTGTGCAGGTTGTTTGAGTGCATCGCTGTCGAGACTTTCATCGATCATCCCTGCGATTTTCACATAGCCTCCCAACGGAAGCCAACCGATTCCATATTCTGTATCACCTTTGCGGAAACTGAAGAATTTGAATCCCCACGCATCGAAGAAGAGGTAAAACTTTTCGACACGAATACCAAAGGCACGCGCCGCTAAGAAGTGACCTAATTCGTGAAGAGTAACTAAAATTGCAAGCCCAAGAATTAACTGGCCTGCCATGACTAATATATTCATTATTGTTGTGAGTTCAATGTTCTATTTGATAAGTTCAATGTTCATGTAACGCAACGTCAAAGTTCAGTAACTGTCAAGTTGAGTTCGGAAACTTTGAAACCTAATTTCAACCAGTAGGATTTCACTACGCTTACCAATTTCAAGTCCTTACGCAAGCGTTGGACTTTGAACTTTGAACCTTGAACTATACCTGCGCCCTCCTACGAGTTTCCTGATCAGTCGTTACATAATCCTCGTAAGTAGGATGGTTAACGAAAGTTATTTTTTGCATGCAGTCTTCGATCATATCGCTCATTTCCAGGAAACCGATTCGGTCTTCGAGAAATGCTGCAACCGCTATCTCATTGGCTGCGTTGATGATGCATGGCATATTTCCACCTTTTATCATCGCTTCCGTTGCGAGTGCAAGATTACGAAAAGTTCCTGTATCGGCTTGTTCGAACGTGAACGAAGGGTAGCGCATAAAGTCGAAGCGGGCGAAAGTGGATTTCAGTCGTTTCGGATAGCCCAAAGCGTACTGAATTGGCAGCTTCATATCAGGAAGTCCCATTTGTGCCTTCATGGAGCCGTCTTCGAATTGTACAATACTGTGAATAATGCTCTGAGGGTGAACGATTACGTCGATTTGGTTGGGTTCGAGCCCAAAAAGCCAGCGAGCTTCAATCATTTCGAGGCCTTTATTCATTAATGAAGCCGAATCGATGGTGATTTTGGCTCCCATATCCCAATTTGGATGCTTTAAGGCTTGTTCTTTACGAACCGTCGTCAGGAAGTTCCGATCTTTTCCACGAAAAGGTCCGCCGGAGGCTGTCAGATAAATCTTCTCAACCGGATTGTGTTTTTCGCCAACAAGACATTGAAAAATGGCCGAATGTTCGGAGTCGACCGGATAAATGCTCACGTTTTCCTCGCGAGCCAATTCGGTAACGAGCTCTCCGGCAACAACGAGCGTCTCTTTGTTTGCCAGAGCAATATCTTTCCCGGCGCGAATAGCGTGCAAGGTTGGTTTCAAACCTGCATAACCCACTAAGGCCGTCAGTACCAAATCCACCGAAGGCATTTCAACAACTTCCGCCAGTGCATCTTTCCCCGAATAAACTTTAATCTTCAAATCACGAAGCGCCGCACGAACAGTATCTGCTTTCTCTTCATTCACAATCACCACCGCCGCCGGACGAAATTCTTCCGCCTGCTTAATCAGCAATGAAGCATTGTTATAGGAGGTAAGAACATCCACATTAAAATGATTGTCCTGCTCACGAATAACATCTAACGCCTGCGTCCCGATACTTCCGGTAGATCCGAGAATAGCTATATTTTTCCGGTTTGACATGGGGCAAAGGTAGTAATTTGCACAAAGCTCTTAGTGTCTTAGTGTCTTAGTGGTTATTTTTAATTTACCACTAAGACACTAAGGCACTAAGACGTCTTTCGTTTGAGGTATTGAATTGTCGCCTTGATTTCAGTATACGAATACCCTTCCCCCAAATCCTCTTTCAAAATCGACAATCTCGCGCCACCATGTTGTCCGATCGCTGCCGTAATTCTGTTCAGCTTTTCTTTTGGAACAAATTTCAGCACATTCAAATCGCCGGTTGAAATAAAATGGAGGAGGTGATCCATCACCGTTCCTTCGTTGATTTTACGTTGTGCAGCAATTTGAGTAGGAGAGAGGCCTTTAATAAAAAGATCAAACGATTCTTTTTGTGTAGGACTTATACCGACGGGGCCACTTTCTTTTTTTGGGACTTTTTTTTTCGCGGAAGGATGTTTCTCTTGTATCCGGCTTGCGATGGAATTGCGTTTACAGTAACTAGTAACGGCATTCAAAAAAGCCTGTCCGTATTTTTCTATTTTAACTTGGCCAAATCCTCCGATGTGCGGAAGGTCTTTTAATTCCATCGGAAACCACGTTGCCAATTCGGCTAAAGTTGAGTCAGGGAAAATAACATAAGGTGGAACATTTTCGTTTCGCGCGATATTCATACGCAGCGCACGCAATTCTTCAAACAGTGAAGTATCGTAGGCCAACGATTTTTCTTCCTTCGCATATTTCTCCTTCCGGGTTTTGCGTTCAATTTTCTTAGAGACGAATTGTTGAAGAAGGACTTTTTCGTTATTAAATAAAACGTCGCGGCCTTTTTCGGTAATTGCCAGTACTGAAAAATCACCTTGAGCCAGCATGAGTTGCTGGTCCATCAACTGACGAATATAAAATCGCCATTCATCAGCCGAAAACTCTTTTCCTTTTCCGAACGTCGGCAAATCTCGATGGCGGTAATGGATTTTTTCGGACGTCGAGCCTTTGAGAAAATTGATGACATAATTAACGCCGAATTGTTCTTTCAGTCGAACGATAGCCGACAATGCTTTTTGTGCGATAATAGTTCCGTCGAATAATTCGATTTTATCTTTTTCCAGACACACATCACAGTTTCCGCACGGAGCATCAAATTTTTCGTCGAAGTAATTCAGTAAATATTTTCGTCGGCAAGTGAGTGCCTGCGAGTAATCCGCCATTTGATCCAGCTTCTTCAGCATGATGCGCGTCTGTTCCGGATTGGATTCTACCATTGCGCAAATTTTTTCAGCTTGAAAACATCGCTGATGCTGAAGTATAAAATAGCGTCAGAAGGAAGGCCGTCGCGACCGGCACGACCTGTTTCCTGATAATAGCCTTCGATATTCTTAGGCATATTTGCATGAATAACAAATCGCACATTCGATTTATCGATGCCCATTCCGAATTCAGCAGAAGTTTACTCACGATGTCGACCCGTGTAAGCTTGTCGGCTGTTGCCGTAAGTGCAATCACCGGAACATCCGGGAAGTTTTCTTTTAACCGAGCAAGCAACATGTAATCAGGACGAAAGTCGTGGCCCCAATGAGAAATACAGTGTGCTTCATCGATAGCGAAAAGAGAAACTTTTAAAGATTTGAGAATGGATATAAAATCAACAAGCGATCCGCTGAGTCGTTCCGGTGCGAGGTAGAGTAATTTTAATTCACCGGCGCGTAGTCGTTCGAGAATATCTTGTTGTTCACGTGCAGACTGACTAGAATTCACGAATGCCGCCGGAACCCCATTAAGACGTAGTGCATCTACCTGATCTTTCATCAACGCAATCAGCGGAGAAATAACAATCGTCACACCCTCCATCATCATCGCCGGAATCTGATAGCAAACCGATTTCCCGCCACCCGTCGGCATAAGAACAAGGCAATCCCTTTTTTCTTTCGCAACAGTATTAATAATCGCTTCCTGCTCCGCCCGAAATTCCTCGAACCCGAAATATTTTTTAAGAATAGCTAAAGCCGTCATAAGGAGGGCGAAGATAGGGGATTCGGGGAGGTTTCGGTTAGGTGTGGAGTAGTTTGTCGCTTATATTGGGATTGGCGGATGCAATTTTTTTGGGCATTAAATTTTCGATTGGTGGTCCCACATTCAGGCCGCTCCTACGGAGCTTGTGTTTTTTGCAATTACGATTCTACAAACAGATCGCTCCTACGGAGCTTGTTTTTTGACCTCTGCGATTCTACAAACAGGCCGCTCCTGCGGAGCTTGTTTTTTTGACCTCTACGATTCTACAAACAGGTCGCTCCTACGGAGCTTGTGTTTTTTGCAATGATGATTCTACAAACAGGCCGCTCCTACGGAGCTTGTTTTTTGACCTCTGCGATTCTACAAACAGGCCGCTCCTACGGAGCTAGTGCATGTTGTGATGACGATTCTACAAACAGGCCGCTCCTACGGAGCTTGTTTTTTTGACCTCTACGATTCTACAAACAGGTCGCTCCTACGGAGCTTGTGTTTTTTGCAATGATGATTCTACAAACAGGCCGCCCTCGGGTTTGTGGACGCGACAACATTTTTAGTACAAGCCCAGTCCCGTAGGGACGTCCTGTTTGTAGCCCGTGATCATAGCCCAATACCAAGCTCCGTAGGAGCGACCTAAACGTGACTATGAAACCATGAAACATTTTTTAGGCCGCTCCTCCAGAGCATTCATTTTTTGTCCGTTAGGATTTTGCATAAATGCAATTCATGTGGAGTCTATGTGGCCACCAAAATCGTTTGTCCAACACGCACTAGCTCCGTAGGAGCGACCTTAACCAAGGTGACAAGTAATTGTATGGTGTTTTATCCTATAATATGATGTTTCATTTTTTAAAAGTAATGCTTCATTTAGATTTTAACAGCATTTATTGAACAAGAATCGATAATTGACATCGTAGATTTGCAGAACAAGAATGTTCCCAAAACCGAACGCAAATTAAGTTGTCTCTTTACTAGAAATATTCATCTTTAAAACCAAACCAATTATGCCAAATACATATTCTCAATTATACGCTCAAATAGTCTTCGCTGTGCAAGGAAGACAAAATTTGATTCCCGCCATTCACAGAGAAGAATTGCATAAATACATCAGTGGGATAATTCAAAACAGAAAGCAAAAAACACTTGCTGTTTTTTGTATGCCCGATCATGCTCATGTTCTTGTTGGAATGCAGCCTTCTGTCCCAATCTCTGATCTTACAAGAGATATTAAGGCCGGGTCATCTAATTTTATAAATGGAAAAAAGTGGATCGACGGAAAGTTTAACTGGCAGGAAGGTTTTGGAGCATTTTCATATTCGCGAAGCCAGATTGATAACGTGATTAGATATATTTTAAATCAAGAAAAACATCACAAACACAAATCATTCAAAGAAGAATACTTGGGGTTTCTGGAAAAATTCGGAATTGAATATCAGGAGAAGTATTTGTTTGATTGGGTAATGTAGAAGCTAAAGCTTTCCCCACGTTCAATAATTGAAGTTAAACCCAGTCAGATATAAACACTAAGACACTAAGAGTGACAGAGAATCCGCCACCATACGGTCATTCGCCAATCTCGGAACTTTATTCTGTCCGCCTAGCTTTCCTAATGAACGCATGTAATGGATAAAAGCATCTTTCCGCAACACCCGTATCTTCAACGATTGCAAAATATGTCCCGTAATTAAATCGCGGTAATAAATATTTTGTTGCTGGAGGCTTTCATCGATGGCTTGGGCGAAGCGTTCGAGATTGTCGGGTTGCTTGTGGAATTCGATGAACCATTCGTGATACGGTAGTCCGCTTTGCGGATTTACCTGCGGAGCGACGGTGAATTCGACAACTTCTGCATGTTGTTCGCGAGAGGCTTGCATCAATGCTTTCTCTACTTCTTCTGCAATCACGTGCTCGCCAAATGCAGATATAAAATGTTTGATACGACCGGTGACGATGATCTTGTACGGATCTTTCGAAACAAATTTTACCGTATCGCCCAAGCTGTATCCCCACAATCCTGCATTCGTGTTGAGAATGATGGCGTAGTTGACGCCGAGCTCCACATCTTTCAACGATATGCGCGTCGGATTCTGATGGAAGTATTCTGAAGCCGGAACGAATTCGTAAAAAATTCCGGAGTTAATCATTAATAGTAACGAAGGATCATCTTGTCTGTCCTGGTAAGCGATAAATCCTTCGCTGGCCGGATACAATTCAAGACTGTCGACTTTCTTGCCAATGCTTTGTTCGAGCTTATTGCGATACGGTTCGTAATTCACACCGCCGTAAACGAAGAGATTGAAATCCGGAAACAGATCTTTTATTTTCTTCTGCGGAGGTACGAAGGAACGTGATGATTCACGATACCTGATAATCGTCCGACAGGAATTCCGCTTATCGTTTCCAGTGCCGGACTTCCCGAAATGAAAATTAATTTCCCGTCAAGAAAAGCCGACTTCCCTGTTTCATGAATATAACTCAACAATGCATTGCGTGTTGAGTTGATATGATTCGGCATGGATGCCCGAGTAATCGGAATATATTTTACGCCCGAAGTTGTGCCGGAGGTTTTCGACAAGTACAAAGGCTTACCCGGCCAAAGCACATTTTCTTCGCCTGCTTTTATTTTCTCGATATACGGTTTGAGTCCTTCGTAATCTTTCACCGGAACTTGCTGGCGAAAGGCTTCGTAATTCTTCACCGACTTCAACCAATGATCCTGTCCGAATGCTGTATCTCGACCACCAACTAAGAGCTGCTGAAAAATCCGCTCCTGCAATAAAACCGCATGCTTATTCCACACCCGCATTTGACGGGCGCTGTAATACGCTAAAGGTTTGCTAAGTGCAGAGAGGAATCCCATTGTGGCGAAGATAAGGAAACTGCGGGGAAGTTTTCAAAAGGGTTGTTCTTCGTTTATCGTTCATCGTTTATCGTTCAAAGTTCAAGGTTCAAAGTTCAATGTGGAAAGGCTGTTCCTAATATGTCTTATTGTTTAATGTTCAAAGTTCAAAGTTCAATGTGGAGAGGCCATTCCTAAAATGCCTTATCGGTGAATCCTTGAACTTTGAACTTTGAACTTTGAACCTTGAACCTTGAACCTTGAACCTTGAACCTTGAACCTTGAACTTTGAACCTTGAACTTTGAACCTTGAACCTTGAACTAACTAAAAAGCCACAAACTGCACCGGATCCAACGGCGTACCATTGAACCAGAGTTCGAAGTGTAGGTGAGGGCCTTGTGAAAGTTCGCCGCTATTGCCGATGATGGCGATTACTTCGCCGGCTTTTACATAATCGCCCGGTTTTTTGAGAAGGGCTGAATTGTGTTTGTAGAAAGAGAAAAGATTATTTGAATGTTGAATGCCGATCACGTAACCTGTTTCCGAAGTAAAGTTTGCAATCACCACAGTTCCATCGAGTGTCGCTTTGATGGCTTCATTGGGGTTAGAAACAATGTCGATACCAAAGTGTTTTGTAATGGATCAAAGCGATTGGTGACTGTTCCTTTCAGTGGAGGGAAAAACAAGAAACTTTTGATGCTGTTACGTATTGACGTCGATCCTTCAGCAAGCGAAAATTGATCTTCCGATTCAATTTGTTTTCTCAGTTCTGCATCTTGCTGCGATTTTGGTAAGTGATGAATCGTATCGTACTTATTAGTTTCATTGCCTTTCTTTCGGGAAGTATCGGTTTTGGCAATATTACCATTGATGACATTTCTGATATTCTCTATATACGCATCACGAGCCTGAATGGACTTTTCCATCGAGTCGGTTTTCAAAACCAGATTGTAAACCCGACGCTGAGTTTTTAAATCGGCATACCCCGGAATGTACTCACGCAGACCAGTAAAGGCAATAATGAACGTAGTAATGGTGATTAACAGGATGATGACCACGCCTGTTGCTACAAAGACATTCAATGGACGAAGATTAAAAGAAGCCTTTTCTTCCAGTGTTTCATCATTCATGATGACCATCCGGAACTTCCCCTTCAGAGCATTGAAATAGCGGTTCTTTTTTGAATTTGCCATTTTTTCGAAGCTGCAAGCTAAGGAAATTTTGCGGGTTCGTGGCGAGTTTCGGGTTGCGGGTTGCGAGTTGCGGGTTGCGGGGTCGGAAGTATTGAGGAAGCTTTACTTTTTGCTTATGGAGTCGGTTTTTCGTTGAGAATTATCGTTTAGTTAAAGAGTTAAAACCATGATTAGTAGTAAAATAGTTAGGTTTGGCAATTCCGATAAAGGCAGGCTTCTAAGCATTTAATTGGTTAATAGCCAATTAGGCCGCCCTCTCGTTCGCACCCGCAACCCGCAACCCCAACCGTCAAGCCCGCAACCCGCAACTCGCAACTCGCACCCCGTCTCGTGCAAAATTCAAAATATTTTCGCAGTTTTGCAGTTATACCAAATTCAATGATTTCAGGTCTCTCTTTTCGCCGCTCATTAAGATTAGGCGTTGTCGTTTTCTTGCCAATTTGCCTGGCCTGGATGTCATGTTCCAATACCAAGGACACATTCGTAAGCCGTACATTTCACAATCTGTCAGCACATTACAACGGTTATTACAATGCCGGTCTGAAACTTCAGGAGGGTAATGATAAGCTTGCAGCTTCGCATGTGGATCACTACGACCGCATTCTGAAGGTTTTCCAATATGCTGATGCGGCTAAATCAAAGGCAATCTATCCTCAGCTCGAAGATGCCATGAAGCGCACTTCAACCGTAATTTCCCGACATACTATATATGATAAGCGCGGAAATGAAAAACCGGGATCGGAAAAATGGATTGATGATAATTGGTTGCTTTATGGGAAATGTCAGTTTTTTAAACACGACTACTTTGAAGCAATCGAAACATTCAAATACATTGAAGCAACTTATAAGACACAGTCGACACGCCATCTTGCTTCGTTGTGGATTGCAAAAACGTATCTCGAATTAACTCAGTTGAAAGAAGCGGAAGATAAACTCGATTACGTTCGTAATCAGTCTGATTTTCCGAAAAAGAATATCTGGGAGCGTGAAGCTGTATTCGCAGACTTTTATCTCCAGACAAAAATTACGATAAGGCGATCGAACATCTCACTCGTGCTGCGGCACTGGTGAAAGTTCGCGAAACAAAAATTCGCTTCCTCTTTATCTTGGCGCAACTTCATCAGCAGAAGAACGAAATTAATCTTGCATACGATCTGTATACGAAAGTCATCAAGATGAACCCGCCTTATGAAATGGGTTTCAATGCACGATTGAACCGTGCCCGTTGTTCAGATGTAAATTCAGGGAACAATGAAACGGTTCGTAAAGAGCTGGAACAAATGAAGGCAGATCCGAAGAACAAGGACTTCCTCGATCAGATCTACTTTGCATTAGCCGGTTTAGCGAAGAATGAAGGTAAAGAAGACGAGCAAATCAGTTTGTTGAATGAATCGGTTCGCGCCAGGTACGACAAATGCAAATCAAAAAGCGTTATCTTATCTCGAGCTCGGAAAATTATCTTTTTGCAAAAAGGATTATCGCAATGCTCAGGCATATTACGACAGTACAACTACGAGCTTGTCGAACGATTATCCTGACTATACAGAAATTCTTGCCCGTCGTAACAGCTTAACAAAGCTTGTGAAGAATCTTCGTGTAATCGACACAGAGGACAGCTTGCAACGTTTAGCTTCACTTTCTCCGCAAGATCTTCAAAGGAGAGTAGATGAAATGGTTGAAGCCGAATCAGAGGCCCGTAAAAAGGAACTGGAAGAAAAGCAAAGCAATCAGATTTTCCAGCTTAACACTCAGAAGGCAAATCAATTTAACAATTCAGATGGGGCGAATTGGTATTTCTACAATCCGCAAGCTATCAGTTTTGGTTTTAATGAATTTGCGAAGAAGTTTGGTGAGCGAAAGCTTGAAGATGACTGGAGAAGAAGTTCAAAGCAAAATGATGCAGTGAACAATGATCAGTTGGAAGAGATTGCTTCTGACACTACGCAGGCGGAGGACAAAACAGGCACGTTCAGTGCAGATAAACGGAAGGCAGAAATCCTGAAAGGAATTCCAAGCGGTAAAGAAGCCATCGATAAATCAGTTGCTAAAATTATTGAAGCCTATTACAACGTCGGTATGATTTACCGGGAGCAACTCAACGATTTGGAAGCTTCATCAAAAACGTTTGAAGAATTGCTTAGTCGCTACCCTAAGAATAAATACGAATTGCAATGTTACTATCAATTGTATCGTTCATATTTAACCTTAGGCAAGACAGCTCAATCGGATCATTACAAGAATATCATTTTGAATGAGCACGGAGATACCGAGTACGCAGAGATTATTCGTAATCCGAACTACGCTTACGAAAAAGCAAATACTAAAACAAAGCTCGAATTATTTTATGAAGAGACATATCGCAAATATTTAAATGGAGAATATCTTGCCGTTATACAACGCAGGGGAGAAGCCGATGCGCAATTCAATAAGAATATTCTGACTCCTAAGTTTGATTTATTGAAGACACTTTCCATTGGTCGTACACAACCATTGCCAACATTCGAGGCGTCATTAAATGACATCATTCGTAATTACGGTGACGATCCGGTTAAAGATCAGGCTCAGGATATCCTCGATGCGATTCATAACGGAAGTGCTAAAGGACCGGTTAAAACCGATGCGCCGGAAAGTCTTGCGAATGATTCTATCAAGAAAATATTGAATCCATACAATTACATTCCGGACACAACTCATTACGTCATTATCATTTTCCAGAACATCGGCGGAGCCATCGATGGCACAAAGCTGAAGACGAAGCTGTCGAATTTCAACACGAAGAATTACGCAACGAAATCACTGGAGATACAAGATGTACTTTTGGATCACCGCAACAAGATGATCATCGTGAAAAACTTTAACGACAGAACGGACGCGTTAGAGTACAACAGTAACTTGTTCGATAACGACGAAGTTTACGGAAATACCAGTACCGACAATTATCAAGAGTATGTAATTTCTGTCAACAACTACTCTGAACTCGTTCGTCAGAAGAAGACCGACTTGTACGAAGACTTTTTCCGAAACTTCTACAAGTAATTCAGTTAGCATGAACGCGCCAGTAGCGTAAGCAGGGAAAAATGAAGCATATCTTCACTTTTGCTATACTCTTAGTTTTCCTGTTTGGATGCAATCGTGGAGGTTATCAAATTTGTACATTACCTACTGAGGAAGAGTATAAAGTTTTAACGGACTCTATTAGCAAACCTTCCATTGAAAAATCACTTGATTCATTAAGAGTTTTAAGCATTTCGTATGAATTGATTTATAATGGTGAAAGGAATAGAGCAAAAAGGAGACAGCTGCATTATAAGATAGATCGTATAAAAACAATTTCGGATTCCCTTGAAAGGTTAAAATAGCATTCTCCTAACTCGTTACTAGCTACCGGATTTTTGTCGCAAATTACATCGACCCGGAGGGTCCCACAATTGTATTAGAGGCTGTAAAGCCGAACCCCGACTCGGTAGAGTCGCACTACGCTTTGCATCTACATCAGCCAACCGAAGAAAAGTGCTAGCCCTTCCGAAAAAGTTAAGCACACGACCTGCTTTTTTCCTACTGCTAAACTTTTTGGGTGTGGTGCGACTCTACCGAGTCGGGCCTTCCGGGTGTTCGGCTAATACAAATGTATGACCCTCCGGGTCGCGGATCGAAAAATTGATTCTGCTTTTCTTAAGTTTACGAAGAAAAGAGAAATAATCATAAGTATTTGACTATCAGAGCGTAAATTCCTCTTTACACCTATCAGAAAAATTATATATTTGTACTCCTGAACCCAAAATCGGGGATGGTTCGGGCATAAGATTTATACTTTTTAATGGGGAACAAGATGTTTAACAACAAATCAAACAAAGAGAACGGTCCGTCATCCAAAGGAAACGATGCAGGCAGTTCGTCAATCAATCTGATCGGTGCCGGTACGGTAATCGAAGGAGACATTCGTTCAAACGGCGATATCCGTATCGATGGTTCTGTATTCGGGCATGTATTTTCGAAAGCTAAAGTTGTAATCGGTTCAACCGGCGTGGTTGAAGGCGATGTAAATAGTCAGAATGCTGATGTGTCAGGAACGATTAAAGGTAAGACTAATGTATCGGATCTTTTATTCCTGAAATCAAGTGCGAAAGTGATCGGCGATATTATTACCGGCAAGCTTGTCGTAGAAGTAGGAGCGACGTTCACAGGTTCATGTAATATGGGACCGGTGATTAAAGACATAAAGGATGCCGACAAATCAAACGAACTCAACAAAGAAAAAACAGCCTGAAGATCGTAACGCATACATGCGGTATGCAACGATGGGAACGCAGATGATGGCCATCATCGGTCTGGGAGTGTTTGGAGGATATAATCTCGACAAACATTTTCATTTCAGCATACCTGTGTTTACATTAAGCTTAAGTTTGCTATCCGTGTTCGCCGCCATTTATTTAAGCATCAAAGATTTTTTAAAAAAGAAATAAATGAATCCCGTTTCGGCGGGATTCTTTGCTATGAAGAAGTACCTCATTTCATTTATCATCCTCCTCGCTATTGCAGCCGGAATTATTTTGTCATTACCCGCTACCGTTGATGTGATTCAAATTCGCTGGATGATTCTCGCGTACTTTGCTTTTGTCACACTCGCATTTCACTATGGAATTCATAAAAGTTCTCAGGGACGTCCGCAAGTATTTGTTCGCTATTTTATGGCAGCTACTTCGATCAAGCTATTCTTGCATCTAGGAGTAATTGTGTTTTATGCATTTTCACATAAGGCATTGGCGTATAATTTCATTCTTACTTTCATGGTATTTTATTTTGTTTTCACTGCGTTTGAGGTGTATTTTACATTTACCGGAAGAAAGGATAAGGCTTGATTTCACCGACTAATCCTGTCACCATTCCTCAAATCATCGTTTATTTTTTTACTGTTGACCTGTTTGCAATTTCCTATTCTGGAAATTACCGATCCTAAAATTGTGATTGGTTATTGCCGTGTGATCATTTATAGGCAATTCTGTTTAAATCTTTAGTCTTTACAATAAAAAGCCAAAATTGTATCTTTCCCGTTATCAATTGTTTTATTGTGAATTCAGATCATCCAAGATTGAAAAAGCGGAATAGACTTTGGGTTATCAAATCAATGAATGGAATATCCGAGTCGTCCACGAATTCTTGGGGAGTGGCATGATAAAACCGGTTGCCCATACATTTGCAGGACACGTTGCAGGTCCGTGCGCACGACTTGCGAGCGAGTTAAAAAGGAAAACTTCTTGCCTCAAAGTCAAGGTGCTCATTCAGCAGAAAAAAAGAAGCTAAAACGAGCAGCCACGTCAAACTCCGATCTATGGTGCTTCGAAAGAGTGGCGAGAGATTGAGGCAAAAGTTCTCGAAGTAGGTGTAAATTCCGTTCGGTACAAACCCTGCGGGGCAGATTCTACTACCGTACATGATTTAAAAAAGAAAGATGTCTTTCTTGTAAAATATCCCGATGGCCGTAATGAAATCATTACTCCGTTTAAGGGGAACGGCGAAGAGTTTACGTTGGTCAAAGAGCGGCCAATGGGCGCGATCAGTTTTCTGTCCTTTGGTGCTGATCTGCTTTGAATAGTGCTTGGACTTTTGTTTTATGGCTCCATTGGGCTCATTCTTGGGATTGTAGCTTTGGCTACAAACGATAAATACAGAGGGTTGCCAAGCTTTCGTTTGATATTCGTTTCCTTTTAATTTTTCTGTGGATAGTATTAAGTCCACTCGATGGAATGATTTTTTAAAAATCAAAACAAAAAGCATTGATTTTAAGACGCAGTTGGTTTTTTGTGATGGCTATCTTCATGTCAGAAATCGGCAAATGCACAAAATACTATAACTTGTTACATCGGACAATCAAGTCACAAGTATTCGGTGTGTGATTACATTTTGTTTAAAAACGGCAACGAAATAAACGCAAAATTATTGAGAATAAATACTCCGGAAGGAAATCCCTATAACATGCAACGATTCTTTAAGGTCCGCTCTATGTGATCTTCGTAAGGAAGATGTCGTTATGATTAAGTATTCAAATGGCGCGAAGGAAATTGTGGAATACAATCCTAAGGCATCAAAAAAACGCGATGATATAAAGTCGCACAAAAATGAGTACACAGGATCTTTTACATGGGGATACGCCGACAATTAATAGTTGGTAATTATGATGATGTCACGAAATTAGATGTGTGAACAGTCTAAGGCTTGGTGATGGTTTTGCACTTGGATTAGGAATCGGCGGCAGGTTTTATGATAATGATCGAAACTTAATTCCGGTTTATCTTGAATATTAAAATGGAGTTTACTAAGACGAAAGTAATCCCATTCATTTCCTTAGGACTTGGACACTCATTCGATGCATCCAATCAGTTCGAGCAATATGGATTGTGGTATGGAGGAAGGCTTGGCGTTTTAATTAAACTAACTCCGAAAATACGATTGAACTTGGACTTTCGCGATGAAAGTCAAATTTTAGAAACAGCACGGCTTATTACGACTATCTGATCTACTCTAATACAATCTGATTCAGCTTATCAGGTCATTCGGAATTTTCCTTTTGATCATTTTGACAGTATGTTATCTACCCAATCGCACGTAAGTGCCAAAGGGTAGAAGCTCTGAAAGTTTTGGAGGACTCCGTGTTGAAAAGAATAGCCTTTCCTATATGTTTGATTTTAGCTAAATAATCCTACATTTGGACCACAAACACGTAAACTCAAACTCTATTAAGATAACAACTACATGAAAACAATGAAAAACTTCGTGAAAATTGCAGCTGTATCAGTTGCTCTTTTCCTTTCTTCTGCACAGACATCTTCTGCTCAGTATGAATTAGGAACAAATGTAATTAACGCCGGCATCGGTATCGGTAGTACTTTATTGTCAGGTTACTCTGGCAGCGGGTTCTCTCAAACTCCCGGCATTGGTGTTTCATTTGAACATGGTACTTGGGAATTAGGTGATGGTATTGTAAGTCTTGGTGCTTACATTGGATACAAAAGTTACAAGTGGGAAGACACATACGAAACGTATAACTTTTCTACAGGAAATTACATCAACGTAACAGCAACTGATAAATGGAGCTACACTATCGTAGGAGCTCGTGGTGCTTATCACTTCCCGATCAGTAACGATAAAGTTGATCTGTATGCAGGTTTAATGTTGTCATACAACATCCTGAGCTACTCTTACACAACTAATGATCCGAATTACAACGGTGCTCTTGACAATTACAGTGGTTCATACGGAAGCGGAGTAGGTTTCTCGGCTTTCGGTGGTATTCGTTACTACCTTACTGATAACATCGGTTTGAATGCTGAATTAGGTTACGGTGTTTCTTACCTTACACTTGGTGTATCTTTCAAATTCTAAGCTGAAGAAAAATATTTTAGATAAAGCCGACGTCTATAAGATACCGGCCTTTTGTTTTACTGAGCAGAAGGTTAGCGTAGCAATATACCCGACAAGATAAAGAAAGGAGTAACGGCAAACGAGGATGTGAACGTAATTGAGACTACATAAACTTCAGTAGATTTGCCTGTCATTTTTTACAAGACATAAATTACGATATAATCAGCTTTATTTTATTTTTTTCCCGTCTTTCCTCGGTTGGTTTGCTCAGTTTAGGAAAATTTTGCGTTCAGCCAGAAAAATTGATATGGTTTTTCTTTGATGCTTTTGATCACGCAAGCCGTGCACATCCGGCCAATTGCAGGGCGGATCCGTACCATCGAACGAATCTATTTCTGTCGATGCCGGCTTCTGCGACAAATAATTAGGTGTCACCTTCTTTGTTAACTCCACGGACGACTGCTTCCGGCTATACACTCAATCGTTTTTTGCTTTCGATTCGAGAGGAGCGAAGCTGTGGCAGCTCAATGGCGATTCTTGGCGGGGAACTTGCAGGAGAATATTATAATAATGTTATTGTTACAACGGCCGATGGTGGGGCTATTTTGTGGCTCTTATTTCGATAATACCGGTTCCGTTCAACTTCGCCTAACCCGCGTCAGTTCAACCGGAGCGCTTGATTGTGGCAACAATTTTGGATTACACCATTTCTCTCAGTCAGCCCGATTGTTTCGCTACTCGATCACGATGGAAATTTGTTGATCGGTAAAATGCAATTGCCGATTCCATTACGATGGAAGATTTTATGATTGCAAAATTTGATACCGTTGCAGGGTTGTTGAGTTGGTTTATTCAATTGCCTGATGCGGGACAGGGGTTATATCCGACTACAGAAGTGATCACATCTATGTCGGTCGATTTGCAAAACAATATTTATGCATGCGGACAAGCATCCAATACAACGGCCGGTGTTTACGATAATTACCTGATGAGCGTGTCATCAGTTGGAATTTTAAACTACCAAATATTTATTTCTCATTCCGGAAGTGAATCTTCAGTTTCTCAGGTTATGGTCGACAACATTGGAAATTTGTATGTCGCCGGAATGGAAAGTGAAGTAACGTTCCTGGAGAAGTACAGGACTAACTCGAATCTTCTTTGGTCAAAAATATACTCACGCGATACCGCCGACATTTCCTTTGGCGGAGGTTTTGTTGAATTCAGGCAAGATTTACCTGTTGGACAATTTTCGCTATTGGCATCCCGATGCTTCGGTTGCCGGTGGATATTGGTCAAATCAACATTACATGATTTCGGCTTTGGATACTTCCGGCACCGTTCTTCAAAGAGAGATTATTTCACAAATCTTGATTCTGCAGCAACTCAGGATGGCAGTGGAGGAGCAGTTCAGTTTTCACTGACCGACAATAAGATGTTTGTCCTTTCAACGCAACAATTTGATCAATCGGGTCGGCATTACGATATAATCGAGAAAATTGACGAAAACGGAAATCCAATGTGGATGGATACCGCTTCGATTGATTCGGATGCAGGTCGTCTGAGTTTTGACGGAGACGGATCTGTTTATTTGAACTTTGGGTACTATCAACAAGTCAATATTCCTTTCAATTACCTGAACAAGTATTCTGACGTGATTATTAACTCAATTGCGCCTGCCCCTGCTTTCTGCTTCGACTCAAGTCTATCCGAATCCTTTTTATTCCTCTTAGCAATCCGACTTGGCGGGCAATAACTGAATCAGTGCAGTACTGTCTTAACCCTGCAACGGCAGCCATTATCTCTTCCGGTACTTTTCAGGAAAGCAGCCATGGTTCGACTATTCGGCCCCGCCTGCAGGAGTCTATTTTCTTACGGATCCATGCAGATAAACTCCGACTTTTTCGAAAATGATTTTCAAGCAATAGAAGATCAAAGAGCTGTTATACTATCATTAGTCTTGAGATGATAATATAAAAGCGCAAAGGTTTCCCTCTTTTTCTATTAAATAATCTTCCAGACCTTAATCCCAAATTGATCAAAATGGCTTTCAAGTTGGCTATTTTTCACTTTCCTGCAATGGTTTTAATGGCAGTAATTACTTCAACTCAATTAGCTAATTAGCTAATCGGCTAATCCTTTAATTGAAAGCAGAAGCCCAAACTTTTTCCCCGAAATCCCCTTGTCGTTTGACTCATTAATGCTACTTTTGCGCTCTCTTAAAAAAACCCCTCATTTTACATGGCGCAACGCACTCAAAACGCGGGACTTATGAAGTTAAAACTGATTGGATTGATTCTTTGTTTGTTTGCAGGTACATCGGTATTTGCAGAAGGCGAAGCAGAAGCCGGAGCGGAGAAATTCGATGCCGGTAAAACCATAGTCGAACATATTTCAGATTCTCACGATTGGCATATTCTAGGCAAGGAGCCTCATGCTGTTTCAGTTCCACTTCCTATTATCGTTTACAATAAAGAACGTGGTTTATCCATGTTCATGTCGAGTCGTTTCGAACATGGCCACAAAGCCTATGCAGGTTATGTACTTCGTGAAAACAAGATTGAAGCAGTAAATGAGCTGGAAGAAATTCCTGCAGAACAGGCAACCGTTTCTGAGGAGCTTACTGCAGCTACATACGATATTTCAATTACCAAAAACGTATTCTCATTACTCGTGAGTATTGTGATTATGTTGTGGATGTTTATGTCGGTAGCGAAATCGTATGGTCGTCGTCAAGGACAAGCACCGAAGGGAATGCAGTCATTGATCGAGCCATTAGTTGTTTTCGTTCGCGATGAAATTGCAAAGCCAAGTATTGGCAAGAAGTACGAAAAATACATGCCGTATCTTTTAACGGTGTTCTTCTTTATCTGGATCAACAACCTTCTTGGTTTGATTCCGATTATTCCCGGTGGAGCAAACGTTACAGGTAACATTGCGGTTACGATGACGCTTGCCATCATTACCTTCCTCATCACCACTTTCTCTGCAAACAAGAATTACTGGCAGCACGTATTTGCGATGCCGGGCGTTCCTGTAGGCGTATTGGTGTTGCTTACTCCAATTGAAATTCTGGGCGTTGTTCTTCGTCCGTTCGTACTCATGATTCGATTGTTTGCGAACATTACGGCAGGACACATCATTGCATTATCATTCTTCAGCTTAATCTTCATCTTCGGTGAAATGAGTACCGGTCTTGGATTCGGCGTATCTGTTCTTTCAGTTGCGTTCGTTGTCTTTATGTCGATGCTCGAATTACTGGTAGCATTCCTGCAAGCATTCGTGTTTACCCTTCTTTCTGCCATCTATTTTGGTGCAGCAATAGAAGAGCATCACCACGATCACGAGCACGGCGACGCGCATGTTGAAGAAGCCCTTCTCATCTGAAATTAGTTAAACCCTTAAATAATAATTACTATGTTATCATCAATTCTTCTTGAAGCCGGAAACCTGGGTCTTGGTTACGGTGTTGCAGCATTAGGTGCCGGTCTTGCCGCTCTCGGAGCAGGTGTAGGTATCGGTCGTATCGGTGGTTCAGCTCTTGAATCAATCGCACGTCAGCCTGAAGCTAGTGGCGACATCCGCGCTAACATGATCCTTACTGCCGCTCTCGTTGAAGGTGCTGCCTTCTTCGCAATGGTTGTAGGTCTCCTCGTGGTTTTCAAATCGTAAGGAATTAATAAGAGGATTCAACGGTTGGTTGAGTCCTCTTATTTATACCATTCCTTAATCTAAAAATGGAAAGAGTGTATACTAAAGGAAAAAACACAAAAGCAATGGAATTAATAAAACCCGAAATTGGTCTAATATTTTGGATGACGGTATCCTTCCTCGCCGTTCTTTTCATTTTAGGAAAGTTCGCGTGGCCGGTAATCTTAAAGTCACTTCGTGAGCGTGAAGAATCGATTGCCAATGCACTCAACAGCGCACAAAAGGCAAAAGAAGAAATGGCTGCATTGAAATCAGACAATGAAAAGCTGATCATGCAGGCACGTGCCGAGCGTGATGCTTTATTAAAAGAAGCACGCGACACGAAAGACGCCATTATCGCTGAATCAAAAAACAAAGCTCAGGCAGAAGCCAACAAAATCATGGCTGCCGCACGTGAGTCAATCAATAACGAAAAGAACGCAGCTATCAACGAACTGAAAAATCAGGTAGCTGCTATGTCAATCGAAATCGCGGAAAAAATCCTCCGTCACGAACTCGCTAACGACGACAAACAAAAGACCCTGATGGATGGCTTGATGAAAGACATCAACCTCAACTAGCCGCCTATCGGCGCGGATCGCAAGGACGCGATGATGGCGTCAGGACAGGCATGCGTCCCGACCGACCCCGACGTCCACAGCATCGCCGACAGACCCCCCGACGGAAGCCCCCGACAAAGAGCCGGCCCGACAGTCCCGACTAAGTCCTCGACCGCGCCAACAAACCAGTAAAGCATAACCAACCCAATGATAGAAACCAAAGTAGCAAAACGATACGCCAAATCACTCATCGATCTATCGAAGGAGAACGGAAGTATTGATGCTGTCAACAATGACATGAAACTCTTCGTAGCCATCTGCGATCAGAATCGTGACCTTGGACTGCTTCTTGCGAATCCGATCATACATGACTATAAAAAACTCGCCATCCTTACTTCAGTCTTCGGATCAAGAGTAAGTAAGCTGACGATTTCTTTCTTCGAAATCGTAACACGCAAAGGCCGCGAGAAATATCTCATCCACATCGCAAAACAGTTCACTGAGCAATACAAAGAGTTCAAGGGAATCCAGACAGCTGAAATTACTTCAGCGATCGGTCTCGACGACAAATTGCGTGCATCAGTTTACAAATCTCTTCAGGACAGCACTCGCTCGGAAATTGAATTGATCGAGAAAGTTGACAAAAAGTTGATCGGTGGATTTGTTCTCCGTCTCGGCGACAAACAATACGATGCTTCTATTGTATCTGATCTGCGCAAGCTCGTGCACAGACATTCTCGAAGAATCCGACTATTCAGAAAAACTAATATCAGATAACATCATTTCAGCATAAAATAAAACAAAAATAAAATGGCAGAAGTAAGACCCGATGAAGTATCAGCCATATTGCGTCAGCAACTGGCGGGTTTCAAAACAGAAAAAGAACTTGAAGAAGTTGGAACAGTTCTCCAGGTAGGTGACGGTATCGCACGTATCTATGGACTCACTCGCGTTCAGTCAGGTGAATTGATCGAATTCGAAAACGGACTTCAAGGAATCGTATTGAATCTCGAAGAAGACAACGTAGGTGCCGTGTTACTCGGTGTTTCTTCTGACATTAAAGAAGGTGATATCGTAAAACGTACAGGTAAGATCGGATCCATCAAAGTTGGTGAAGGCATGCTCGGTCGTGTAGTTGATACACTCGGAAATCCTATCGACGGTAAAGGTCCAATCACAGGTGATTTATACGAAATGCCACTCGAGCGTAAAGCTCCGGGGGTAATCTTCCGTCAGCCGGTAACTGAACCATTACAAACAGGTATCAAAGCGATTGATGCGATGATTCCGATTGGTCGTGGTCAGCGTGAGTTGATCATCGGTGACCGTCAGACAGGTAAAACTGCCGTGGCGATCGATACGATCATCAATCAAAGAGAATTCTACGAAAAAGGTCAACCTGTTTATTGTATCTATGTAGCCATTGGACAAAAAGGTTCAACTGTTGCGCAGATCGTGAAAACACTCACAGAAGCAGGTGCGATGGCATATACAGTTATCGTTGCGGCTCCGGCATCAACACCGGCACCAATGCAGTTCTTCGCTCCAATGGGCGGTGCGGCAATCGGTGAATTCTTCCGCGATACAGGTCGTCCTGCACTTATCGTGTATGATGATCTTTCTAAACAAGCGGTTGCTTACCGTGAGGTATCTCTCCTCCTTCGTCGTCCACCGGGACGTGAAGCATACCCTGGAGACGTATTCTACCTTCACTCACGTTTGCTCGAGCGTGCTGCGAAAGTCATCAACTCCGATGAAATCGCTCGCACTATGAACGATCTTCCTGAGTCGATCCGTGGAATGGTGAAAGGTGGCGGTTCTTTAACAGCACTTCCAATCATCGAAACACAAGCAGGTGACGTATCAGCATACATTCCAACGAACGTAATCTCGATTACCGACGGACAGATCTTCCTTGAAGCCAATCTCTTCAACGCAGGTGTTCGTCCGGCGATCAACGTAGGTATCTCTGTATCTCGTGTAGGTGGTAACGCTCAGATTAAATCGATGAAGAAAATTGCCGGTACTTTGAAACTCGATCAAGCACAATACCGCGAGCTCGAGGCCTTCTCTAAATTCGGTTCTGATCTCGATGCTTCTACGAAAGCGACACTGGATAAAGGTGCACGTAACGTGGAAATCCTCAAGCAGCTTCAGTATTCACCAATGACGGTAGAAAAGCAAGTAGCGATTATCTACTGCGGAACAAAGGGTTTACTCCGTGATGTTCCGGTAAACAAAGTGAAGGAATTTGAAGGCGAATTCTTAGCGCTTATCGAAGCTCAGCACAACTCTACTCTCGAAGCAATCCGTAAAGGTGTGATCGACGACAGCGTAACTTCTGTTCTCGAGAAAGTAGCGTCAGAATTAACTCCTAAATACAAGAAATAATAACCACGCTCATCGGGAGAATATTTCGATGAAATAATTGAAAGCATGGCTAATTTAAAAGAAGTACGTAACCGGATTGCCTCTGTAAACTCTACACAGCAGATTACGAAGGCAATGAAAATGGTCAGTGCCGCAAAATTGCGTCGCGCACAGGATGCCATCATCATGATGCGTCCGTACGCTGCGAAGTTGCGCGAGATCATGGAGAACATTTCCGGTTCACTCGATGGAAATACAGGCGGACAGTTTGCTGCCGTACGTCCGGTACAAAAAGTTTTAATCATTGCCGTTAACTCAAACCGCGGATTGTGCGGAGCCTTTAATGCAAATATCACTCGTACGGTTAATCGTATGATTCGTGAAAATTATGCAGCACAGGCAAAGAGTGGTAATGTGAAAGTTTTATGTATCGGAAAAAAAGCAAGCGACTTTTTCTCAAAGCTTCCGGCGGTGTATGCAGGACAGCATAACGATGTTTACTCAAATCTTGCATTCGAAAATGTTGCGAAAGTTGCTGAAGTAGTGATGACGCAATTTGCAGCAGGCGAGTACGACAAAGTTGAAGTCGTGTACAATCAGTTTAAAAATGCTGCCGTTCAGAATGTAATGGTTGAGCAGGTTTTACCGATTGCTCCGGCTGCATCAGGGAAAGAGAAGAAGCAGAACAACGACTACATTTTCGAGCCCGCTAAAGAAGAGCTCGTGCTGGAGTTGATTCCAAAGTCAATTAAGATTCAGATTTACAAAGCCGTTCTCGATTCGCACGCTTCCGAACACGGAGCCCGAATGACGGCCATGAGTAAGGCAACCGACAATGCCGGCGAGTTGTTAAAAGACCTTCGACTGTCTTACAACAAAGCCCGTCAGGCAGCCATCACCGGGGAAATCCTCGAGATTGTTGCGGGAGCCGAAGCGCTCAACGGATAATAAAAGGAAAGCCTCACATTGTGAGGCTTTTTTTTTGAACTTCACCCGAATATAAAGCCGTTGCCGGAATAATTCGTGTTTTTTGTATTTTACAAAGGATTACCCCTTAATTTTGCCGCCGATGTCAATCAACCTCCACGATATTCTAACCGTTTCGACCATCCTTTTTGCGGTCATTGATATTATCGGCTCAATTCCCGTTTTACTGCAGGTTAAAACCCGTGTCGGCTACATCAAAGCCGAGCAGGCAACCTTCGTTTCTCTGCTGATAATGATATTTTTCCTCTTTTTGGGTCAGCAGATTTTGGCATTTTTAGGTGTGGATGTCAAGTCATTTGCCATTGCCGGTTCGCTGGTAATCTTCTTCCTTGCCATCGAAATGATACTGGGAATTCGCCTTTACAAGGATGAAATCCCTGAAACTGCGAGTATTGTGCCTATAGCCTTCCCGTTAATAGCCGGAACCGGTACGATGACCACCTTGCTTTCCCTTAGAGCTGAATACGATTCGTTAACAATTGTAATAGGCATTTTCCTGAACCTCATTCTGGTCTATCTGGTGCTTCGGAATCTATACCGTTTGGAGAGATTTCTGGGACCTGCCGGAATCAGCATTTTACGCAAAGTTTTCGGAATAATTCTGTTAGCTATTTCAGTAAAACTCTTCAGGTCAAATATGGGGGTTTAGCAGTAAAATCAACCCTTTGGGGTTGGTTGGTAAGATAAAAAGTTCTACATTTGAAATAATAATCCAAATTACTTAGCCCGCTATGAAAAAACTACTACTTAATGTCTTAGTTGTAATTGCTTTGTTACTTGCCGGTACTTCGATGAGTCGTGCACAAGCTGTATACAACATGTGTTCAATTACAACAACAACTGACACGGCCGCCACTCTGTATGATACAGGTGGACCGACAGGTGGTTATCAGATCAGTGAAGATTGTACATTATTGGTTCAACCGGCATGTGCAACAACAATCACTTTGACATTTACATCGTTTGATTCGGAAACGAATTACGATTATTTGTACATCTATGATGGTACCACAACAACAGATCCACTTTTGGTAACTGCAAACGGACCAACTGTTCCTACACCTAGCGTAGTAACTGCAACTTCAGGATCAATGTTGATCATATGGCACTCTGATTTTTCAATCACTGCAAATGGTTTTGAAGTAAGCTGGACATCAACGATTGCTCCAAGCGTACCTCCAATGCCGGTTTCACCATCAGCGATCCAAACCCTCCACTCGGAGTAGATGTTCAGTTTACTGACGCATCACAAGGAAATGAAACAAGCTGGCTTTGGGATTTCGGTGATTCAGATACAGCTCACCGTCAGAACCCGACTCATGCATACGCATCACCGGGAACATACACTGTAACATTCATCGCATTCTCTTGCGATTCTTCTGATACAGTTTCTCAAACAATCACTGTGCAAAGGTGCTCCGATTATCAGCGTGGCTCAAAGCGGATTTACAGCAAATGCGCAGTGCGGTGACTCAGTTTCTTTCCCTCTCGACATCAGCAATATTGGCGCGGGTGAATTAGTTTACAATGCAAGCGGATCAAACGTTGGAGCAGTAAAAGTTCTGGCCATGTCGTATGGTACAGATCAATTCTCCGAATATCCTCATACACTGGCAGCAATAGCGGCT
Organism: Bacteroidota bacterium; assembly: GCA_016721305.1. Lineage (GTDB taxonomy): Bacteria > Bacteroidota > Bacteroidia > AKYH767-A > 2013-40CM-41-45 > JADKIH01. The sequence goes on along the minus strand of JADKIH010000013.1, from coordinate 70,485 downwards.
TACAATACGAATTATACTTTAACACAAACTGCGACGACAGATCCGGGCACATTGAATGCTCTCCTTATCGGAAAGAACGTTCTCCTCATCCCTGAGCAGGAAACAGGTCTTGCTTCTGTTTGGACTAACCTCGGACCAACTATTCGTCAGTTCCTTAACAACGGTGGTTCTGTAATCTTCCTCGGTTCTTATTCATCTGAATCAGAGTGTATGTTTACAACAGGAGTTTTCACAGGTTCTTATGTACAGGATGAAGCAACTGCTTTCAGTACATTGGATAATGTGAATCCACTTCACGAATTGATGGCAGGAATTCCAACTACAGTAACACCTCCAAGTGCAACATACTCTATGAACATCACAGATGCTGACAAGGTTCAGTGTATGACAGGTTCAGGAAACGATGTAGTTACTTACCGTTACTATGGTTCAGGTAAAGCGATCTTCATCGCATTCGATTACTTCGCGTCAAATGTTGAGTCACAAAAAATCCTCAGCAATGCAATTTCTTGGGGTGGCGAAAATGCTCTTCCTTCTTGGATCAGCTTAGCTACTTATGTAGATACAGTTGCTGTAAGCGGAACTTCAAACAATACTGTTTACTTCCAAACAACAGGATTACCTGCAGGTACTTACTATGCTAACCTCGGTATTGCAAGTAACGACCCTCTCAATCCATTGGTTTCTCTTCCTTGTACATTAACAGTTACAGGATTCCCAATCGTTAACATCTCTGATTCATGTGTTGCTTTCGGTGATATCATGCAACACACAACAGGTCACGATACAGTTCAGGTGATCAATGATGGTTGTGATACACTCTTTATTTCTTCAATCACTTCTGATGCTGCTGAATTTACAATCACATCGAATTCAGCTTTCCTCTTACCGGGACAGTATGCTGACATCATTGTAAACTTCAACTCTGCAAACATTGGTACTTACAGCGGAACTATTACAGTTGCTAACAGCGATCACGATACAACAATGTGTGTATCCGGTACAACTGTTCCTGCTCCGATTGTAACAACTAGCAGTAATAACATCAGTCAGTCACTTCGTGCCTGCGATGATCTTGCTTCGAACTCATTCGACATCACAAATACTGGTGGTAGCGATCTTACATGGTCATTAGGTAGTCTTCCAACTTGGCTTGCAGCTAACCCTTCAAGCGGCACATTGATTCCGGGTCAAACAGTAACTATCAACCTCGACTTCTACAGCACAACGCTTGTAGGCGGTAACTACAACACTAACGTTGTCGTTAACTCAAACGATCCGTTAACTCCGGCTAAATTAGTTGCAGTTGTTATGTCAGTAGATTTCAATCCATGTCTTGACTATACATTTACATCTAACACTTGTACAGGTTTCTCTGATTTCACAAGTACTTCTATCAACACACCAACTTCATATGCTTGGGATTTCGGTGATGGTTCTACTTCAACTTCAGCAAACCCTTCACATGGTTTCCCTTCAAACGGAACATTCACTGTTCAGTTGATCGGTTGCAATGCTTCCGGTTGCGATACAGTAACACAAACCGTTAATGCAATTATCACCGGACCTCGTGCTACTTCTTGCTACCCTGTTACAGCTGCTTATTGCTGTGGTATCGGTGTAACTGAATTCAAAATCGTTAACACTCCGATTGATAATATCACACCGGATGCAATCGACGGTTATCAGGACTATACTTGTACGGATACAGCAACATTGTTGACTAACATGCCATACAACTATATCGCAACAACAGGATTCACATACTCTGAGGCTTTCAAAGGTTGGTTAGATATCAACAACGACGGTGTACTTGATCCTGCAACTGAAGAGATCTTCTCTGACAACAGCTTGACAACTCACAACGGTTGGTTCTCAATTCCTGATGCCGGTGCAGTATATGGTCAGCCATTACGTTTACGTATTGCTTCTGATTACCAGAGCAACCCAACACCAACACCATGCTTGGATCTTCAGTTTGGTCAGGTTGAAGATTACTCTGTATTCCTCCAGTTCTACGATGGTATCAATACATTGTCTAGCGAAATCGGATTCGTTGTTTATCCAAATCCATTCGATCAGTCAACGAATATCGAATACAATCTGAAATCTTCTTCTAAAGTATCTGTAGAAGTTTACGATGTACTCGGTTCTAAAGTTGAGACATTCGCTACATCAGATATGCAAGCTGCAGGTAAACACACTTATCAGTTCAGCGGTAAGTCTGCAGGTATCTACTACGTAAAAATCACAGCTAACGGAACTTCAGCAATTCAGAAGATCGTTAAGATGTAATTAAGATAAACCAAATGAATACTTGAAGGCTGTCTCGAAAGGGCAGCCTTCTTTGTTTTTAGGCTGTAGTCTTTAGCCTTGTCACCCACTTCTCAATTAGGCAAATGGGTTTAGGAAGCGACGACTCCCCAATATGATCAATATGCGAGCCCGTAACAAAAGACTAAGAACAAAAGACTAACTCATCCCTCCAATCGTCTTATGCACTCTCCGTTTCCTTTTCGATTGCTTCTGATAGCTGTCAGATAAAATACTGATGTTGCCGTCAGTTTCGAGAATGGCAAGATTTACATCTTCGACCGATTTCACACCGTGCTCGCGGATTGCAATTTCTAACTCGTCTTGTGTAATTTTTACTTTGTTCAAATTCTCCTGGACAAGTTTTCCGTCGTGAATCAGAATAACAGGTGAGCCCTGGATTAATTGATTAAATCGTTTATCCCGGTAGCTGATTTGTTTCAAAATGAAATTGAAAATAAATAAAGCAGCGGCAGCTGTGAGTCCTCCTAAAAGTGAACTGTCGGGACCTACCATTGCATTTTGCACCGAGTTGCTGATAAGCAGAATAAATACCAGATCAGTTACAGACAATTGAGAAAGCTCTTTCTTGCCGAAAATGCGAATGGCGATAATGATGAAGAAATAAACGGCTACACTTCGAAGTGCAATTAAAAGGAACGGTTCCATAGAAGCTCGATTTATGTACAAAGCTAAATGTCTTGTCTTATATTTACCCAATGAAATTCGAGAAACACATCTTTATATGCACCAACGAACGTGGCCCCGGACAACGCAAATCATGCGGAGAGGCTTGCGGATTAGAATTAGTGCAGGAATTCAAAAAGCAGTTAAAGGAGAAGAATCCGGGGTTTCCTGTTAGAGCTCAGAGAGCAGGTTGTCTGGATATGTGCGATTATGGCCCTGCAATGGTAGTTTACCCCGATGGAGTGTTCTATGGCGGCGTAACCAAGGCCGATATTGCAGAGATTATCGATGAGCATATTATCAATAATCGCCCCGTAACAAGATTGATCATCAACGAAGAGTCGAAGTAATACCAATGGATTTATCGCCTGAAAAATATCGTCACGATCTGGCTATCATCCGGGATACAGCCACACAGATCATTCGTGACTTTAGCATTCACGGAGTAGAGATCGTGTTTAGCGGGAATGAGCTCACTGCCTGGAACGAATTGCATACGCAAATTGCTCCAATTCTTGCGACAATGTTTGCGAATAACAAGAGCGGTTTTATGGCGTTGTTGTATCAGATAGATGTAAGCGAGAGCAAGTTCCGTCGGGCAATGGAAGAAGGGGGGAAAAACGACTTTAACTCTCGTTTGGCCGAGCTTATTATTCAGAGGGAATTTCAAAAAGTACTCACACGTCGCTTTTTTAGTGAAAAAAGAGGCGAATAGTGGCGCTCCGGTAAAACAGTATTAGATTTGAGTTGTTATAACTAATCAATGGCCAATTATTCAATTAAAGACATCGAATTGCTGACCGGAATCAAGGCTCATACGCTACGAATCTGGGAGCAACGGTATAATATTCCGGCGCCAAAGCGCACGGAAACAAATATCCGTTTTTACGATGATGATGATTTGAAATTGCTGCTCAACATTTCTTTGCTCAATCGCAACGGCCATAAGATTTCAGAAATCGTAAGTCTTAGCCAAAAAGAAATCAGTGATCTCGCCGTCAACTATTCACTTCTCTCCAATAAAAATCCTGTTCAGATTCAAACACTCATCAACGCAATGATTGAAATGGATGAAGCTGCATTTGAGAGAGTGCTTTCGACGTGCATACTTCAATCTGGACTGGAAAACACGATGATGGAAATTGTTTTTCCATTTATGAATGCTGTAGGAGTACTTTGGCAGACAGGAACTGTAGTTCCTGCGTATGAGCACTTCAGTACAAATATCATTCGTCAGAAATTAATTATGGCGATCGACGGACAACCGATCCGTAATCAGTCATCAGTAAAAAAGTTTTTACTCTTTTTACCCGAAGGAGAATGGCATGAACTCGGATTGCTTTTCGCCAACTATCTTATTCGTTCATCCGGTAATCACAGCATTTATCTCGGACAAAACGTACCGATTGCCGACCTGCTGAGCGTTGCAAAGCGCTATCAACCCGATTTTATTTTCCTTTCAATGACGACGGCATTTACTCAGGAGTACACTTCCCGTTTGCTTTCCTTGCTGAAAAAGGAGATTCCCGACTCCGTTCTTCTCGGAAATGGATACAATTTTTTGGATAATCCTGACATCCCGCCTGTTAATATCATCCAGGTCCCTGCCGATTTGCGCAAATTCTTCTAAAAAGGCCATATTTACTTGTTATTAACTTGTTTAATGTTTTATCAATAAATATTAAACAATACTTGCTTTTTATCTATTTGTGCCCTAGTTTTGTTTAACAATTCAAGCTAAACGTTAAACAAAAAATGGCAACTATCAGCAGCTTTAAAGACAAGGTAACATTGGAAGCAGATCCATTGAAGCATTTTGCGATCAAGTTGACTCAGGATCCGGAAGATGCCGAGGACTTGGTGCAGGACACTATGTTGAAGGCTTTTATCAATGAAGAGAAGTTTGCAGAGGGCACGAATCTGAAGGGATGGCTTTATACGATGATGAAGAATATTTTCATCAACAAATACCGCCGGGCCATGAAGTCGCGCATTTTTAACGATTCTACTGAAGATCAGTATTATTTGAATTCCGCTGTTTCTGCACGCCAAAATGAGGGCGAAGGGAATCTGATCATGAAAGACGTTCGTGTAGCGCTGGATCACCTTTCAGAGAACCTCCGTACACCGTTTCTTTTGAGCTTTCAGGGCTTTAAATATGAGGAGATTGCAGCACATCTTCAGATCCCATTGGGCACGGTAAAAGTCCGCATTCACAACGCCCGCAAGGAATTAATGAAGATGTTGGCGGATTATAATCCTAAGGGGTAGTATTTCGTCCTTAGTAAGGCTACCATCATTATTCGATCGACGGTAAGTGTAATTTTCAGCACTGAGAATTCAGTTTTCGGCTTACGAATCCCTATCTTCGCCCCATGAAAATCGGCGTAGTAGTATTCCCAGGATCCAATTGTGACGAAGACATGGTTCATGTACTTCGCGATCGTCTAAGAATCAACACCATCAAATTATGGCACAAAGATCACGACCTTCAGGGTTGTGATGTGATTGTGTTGCCCGGTGGTTTTTCGTATGGCGACTATTTGCGTTCAGGAGCGATTGCACGTTTTTCTCCAATCATGAAAGAGGTAATCGACTTTGCTAACAAAGGTGGTTATGTGATTGGAGTATGTAATGGTTTTCAGATTTTATGTGAATCAGGTTTATTGCCCGGAGCACTTTTGCATAATAACAATCACCGTTTTATTTGTCGTAACGTTCATATTCGTACTGAAAACGATAACACATTGCTCACTTCCGGTGTTCGCACAGGTCGTGTAATGAAAATTCCAATTGCTCACGGTGAAGGGAAATATTTTGCAGACGAAGCAACATTAAAGTCACTTAACGATAACGGCCAAGTTCTTTTCCGCTATTGCGATGAAAATGGTGACACAACACCGGAATCAAATCCGAACGGAGCCATTGAAAACATTGCAGGTATTTGTAACACCGGTAAAAATGTTTTTGGAATGATGCCGCATCCGGAACGCGCCGCATCCGGTATCGTCGGGAATCAGGACGGATTGCTAATCTTAGAAGCACTGGCATCAATGGTTATACCAAACGTACATCAGTTTACGAAATAAAGGAACCATGATCCCTGCGGGATATCCCATTCTCTATTCGTATTTTCATTTAGGAATGGGATAAATCATAGTAATCTTTGATTATAGATACTCAAGTATATTTTCTGAAAACAAAAAAGCCCCGATCAACGACCGGGGCTTTTTTGTTTTAATGATCAAGTCATCTTATTTTATCATAACGGGTAGTGTGTATTGCCCGCCTTTGTTTTCAATTCTCAGGTAATACATGCCTGATGCGAGGTCTGCGCTTTCGAAATTGATTGCTTGTCCTGAAATGATATTTTCGACATTGATTGATTTCACAACTGCACCCGGAAGGTCGAGCAAGCTGATTGTAGCGAAATCAATATTCGAAGCAAAGCTAATGTTGAAGTTTCCTTGTGATGGATTAGGGAATACAATCGCACTTGAAATCGGATTGACTTCATTTACACCATCAGAGAAGTCGAGCGAAACACAATCTGTGCCTGTACATGTATTTGCATCGGTAACAGTCACACAGTAAACATCAGTTGCTGTTGGTGTAATTGTTTGTGTTGTTGCACCACCCGGTGTCCATAAGTAAGAAGTATAGCCTGCACCTGCGTCAAGCGGGTAGATAGTACCGGTAACCAGATTTGTATCCGGCCCCAGATTCACAGTTGGGAAAGGATTGATCGTAGCCACAGCCGGAACGAGAGCACTTGAACAAACCCCATCGTTTGCAAGAGCGTAATAAGTTGTAGTCGTAGTCAGATTCGGTGTCATGTATGTTGATCCGGTTCCGATGAGCGTACCACCGCTTGCAGCACTATACCAGTTGATGCTGGCTACTGCAGTTGCTGTCATCGTAAATGAACCTGAACCACAAGCTGCACCACCTGTTGTTGTTGGTGCCGCAGGGATATTATGAATAGTTGCAACAGCAGCTACTCGTGAGCTCGTGCAACTTCCGTTTGTTGCATCTGCGTAATAAGTTGTAGTGCTCGAAATAGAAGGAGTCGTATAAGAGTTGCCTGTTCCCACTAAATTTCCACCTGACGCAGCATCATACCAATTAACCGTGCTTGCTGAAGTAGCTGATAATGTCACGGTACCTGCACCGCAATTACTTCCACCGTTGTTACAGGATTCGAAGGAGTTGAATTGATAGTGGCGATCACCGGTACACGTGCACTCGGACAGTTTAATCCGGTTTGAATATAATACGTCGTTGTAGAACTTAACGAAGGAGTGGTATAGCTTGTTCCCGTTGCAACTTGTGTTCCACCGCTTGCGGCATTATACCAATAAATTGTTCCTGTGCCACTGGCGCCAAGAGTTACGGTTCCGTTACCACAACGCGACGCATCAGTAGCTGTTGGTGCGGCTGTTGTTCCGTCGATAGTTATTGTGGTAGTGTAAATGTTATTTGCCGGAACTACGTCGTTATTATTGTTCGTCGTAAATGTAAAATTATATGTACCGAAGGCAACGGTTGTAATAGGTGTAGTAAATACTAATGTGTCGGCATCCGACGGATACAAAGCACCATTATAGGTTCCGGTCAATGTTTGAGTAAGGGAGCCTGTAATGTTGCAGGTAACCGGAACATTTGGCAGAGTATCGTTTCCGAAATTTCTTACGATTACTGATACTTGAATATTCCCGCCGCCACAAAGAGTGGAAGAAGGATTGATAACCGATGTTACGGCCGAATAAGTAAGATAATTTCCTAAGCCTCCCGTTGTTCCCATCTTCACTACGAGCGCATCTTCTGAATTATAGCCAAAGCTTCCGGTATGTCCGCAGAGAATGTAACCGCCATCGCTTGTTTCCTGGCCGCTGTAACCATGATCATGATTATCGCCGCCATAAGTGTTAGCCCACTGTTGCGTGCCGCTTGAGTTAGTTTTTACAATCCACATATTCGGAAGAGAATCTCCACTGCTGCTAGTTGTTCCTGAAGCGACAAGTCCACCATCTGAAGTTAATTCAACACGGTGAAAATCGTCGGGTTGAGTACCTCCGTATGTATTTGTCCAAAGTACAGCTCCTGTAGTATCAGTTTTTACAAGATAGCCATCATCGGTTCCGCTAGCAGAAGAACTACCGGCCAATATGAAACCGTTTGGAGCAATGGCAATGTGTTCAACGTTTTCAGTAGCAATGGTGCCAAGTTTTTTCGTCCAGATCGTATCACCATTAGAGTCCGTGCGAATCAGATATTGATCAAATCCGTTTGCACCGTTTTGTGCCTGACCTCCTAATAAGTAACCTCCGTTGCTGAGGGCTCTTACGCTATTTGCATCTTCATACAATGCAGTACCGTAACGTTTGAACCAGAGAGAATCACCATTAGTATCGAGATGGTAAAGGAATGCATCATAGTACAATGCCGGAGAGCTAGTCGTATATCCGGTAACGAAATAAGTTCCATCACCGATCTGAATGATGTCCTGCGCGCGATCTTTTCCACTGCCTCCGGTAGTTTTTACCCAAAGAAGTTGCCCACTGCTATTCAGTTTGAGAATAAGAATGTCGTCGGATAAACCGGTGACGCTATTCGTGTAGCCACAGAAAATAAATCCACCGTCACTTGTTTCAATCACTTTGTAAAAAAGGTCCTTTTTACTCAATGATCCATTGTATTGATAAGTCCAGATCGTGTCGCCGGAGGTATTCAGTCGCACGGCAAAAGCATCGCTGTCGTTCACAGTTGAGTCGGCAGTATATCCGGCGAGGATATAACCGCCGGTAGTGACTTCCTGAACACTTCTGAATACGTCAGTGCTTTTTTCAGAAAATAATTTCTCCCAAGTAATCTGAGCATGGGAAGAAAAGCCGATCATAAGACCGAGAACAAACAGAATAAAGGTTTTTTTCATGGTTATTTGGAGAGAGAGATGTTTAGCGAATTAAAACAAAAAAACCTGCTGAGTCAACAGCAGGTTTTGAAATTATTACTGCCGAAATGTTTATTGACGAACAATCGGTTTAGTAGTAGAAGTTTTTCCGTTAGAAAGGACAACAAAGTAAACACCTGCCGGCTGCGTACTCAGGTCAAATGACTTTGAGTAAACAGAATTGTCCTTTTTAATATCAGTTACGATTTCGCGCCCTAATGCATCAGTGATTTTTAATGTAAAATGAGCAGAAGGATCATTAACCGATATTCGGATGTCGCCTGTAGTCGGATTCGGATAGAGCTGAATAGCATCTGCGAATTCAACGTCGTCGATTCCGATGATTACATTAACGGTAATTGTGTCGGATCCGTGACAGTTGTGATTATCGGTTACCGTCACGTAGTAAGTTCCTGCAACACCTGTGGTGATAGTTTGACTAACGGCAAGGGTATTCCATAAGTAAGAGATATATCCCGCACCGGCATCGAGAGTAATCGTTTGCCCTTGATTGATGCTAACGACACTAGGTCCGAGGTTTACAACCGGAAGAGTATAAATTGTTGCAGTTACAGGAACAAATGCGCTTGTGCAATTACCGTTTGATGCTTGCACATATACGGTGGTTGTGGCGTTAAACGTGCTGTTGTAGCTGTTTCCTGTTGTGAGAACGGTTCCTCCGGAATTCGATGAGTACCATGTCATGCTATTTGCCGAACTCGAAGTCAAAGTGAGTGTTCCCGGTCCGCAATTTACAGCACCGGTAACCACAGGGTTTGAAGGAATCGAATTGACCGTGACAATTAACGGCATTGCGTTACTCTGACAACCGGTAATACCTGCAACGGCATAGTATGTTGTCGTTGAAGAAATAGTTGGAGTCGTGTATGAATTACCTGTTCCCAATACGGTACCACCCGGTGCATTGTACCAGGTAATCGGGTCAGAGCTGCTTGCGTTGAGAAGCACGGAACCTGATCCGCAGATAGCTGTATCGCTAACAATCGGATCGTTCGGTACAGTAGATATTACCGCGTCGACCGAAGTACGTGAACTAGGGCATGACAAGCTTGCCTGAGCATAATACGTAGTTGTAGTAGTAAGTGAAGGAGTAGTAAATGAACTGCCCGTACCTAAAAGAGTTCCACCTGTTGGAGCATCGTACCAGTAAATTGTATCTGGTGATGAGGCTAACAATGTCACTGTACCCGGGCCGCAATTTGCGACGGGACTTGCCGAAGGAGCAGTTGTGATCGTGATGGTAGCTGTTACTGCAGTGCGAGAACTTGTACAACCGTTGTCAGATGCCTGAGCGTAATAAGTAGTAGTTGAGTTGATCGTCGGTGTTGTATAAATCAAGCTGGAGCTCAGTTGAGTACCTCCGCTGGAAGCCGTCCACCATGTAACCGTACTTAATGATTGCGCAGAGAGCACAAGAGAACCCGGGCCACAATGAGAAGCGTCTGTTCCTACCGGTGGATCTACAACGATGATATTTGCCGTAACAGGAACGCGAGGGCTTGGGCAAGCGCTGACAGCCTGCGCATAGTATACTGTACTGTTTGCAAGAATCGGAGTATTGAAATTGTATGTAGTGGCAAGTAGAGTCCCACCGGTTGCTGCAGAATACCATGCAACAGGATCAGGTGAAGATGCAGTAAGTGTTACTGACGTTGGGCCACAAGCAGTAACATCGGCAACTGTTGGGGGAGCGCCGGCATTGATGATAGCCTGAACAGCTACTCGCGCACTTGGACAAGACGTACCTGCGGAAACATAATAAGTTCTTGTAGCACTGAGATACGGAGTCGTATATGTGCTGCCGGTTCCGATAAGAACACCGTTCGTGGCGTGATCATACCAATAAAGCGGATCAGGCGAAGAAGCTGTAAGCTGCACCGTACCCGGACCGCAATTTGTTACATCAGATGCAGTAGGAACTGAAGAAGGAGCATTGATGATAGCCTGTACCGGAATACGATTAGGACAAGAACCAACTTCAAGATAGTAAGTAGTTGTTGAACTTAATGACGGCGTTGTAAATGTTGAACCGCTTCCTACCGGAGCACCACCTGAAGCGATAGTGTACCAACTGAGAGCATCCGATGAGTTTGCAGAAAGCGTTACTGTACCTGAACCACATCTTTCATTGTCGAAAGCAGTAGTTGCACTTGTTCCGATAAGAGCTTGTGCAGGTACACGATTGCTGGAACAATTTCCATAAGGAACAAAAATGTACCAGTCGTAGAAGTAATAATATGTTCCGGTATTATTCGAACTTGTTCCGTAGATCTCCACAGTTTTGGAAACACTGTAAGTAAACGAAGCGCCCGCAGAGTTACGGAAAAGAGTACCGCTTCCGTTTGCCAATCCTAACTGAAGGTCGTTTGCCTGAGGAATGTCGAAGTTCAAATAAACACGACTTTCACCGACAGGTAAATTGATTGTCTTTGATTGAAGAACTGTTCCGCTCGAATTTCTTAATTCAATTGTACGGTTACCGGTTGTGCTCGCATAAACTTTTACTGAAACCAGTTTGAACGGAATACGAGAATCGAATTTAAGATAGCCTGTGTTAGAGTAAGATCCGTTTCCGATTGAATTATCAGTTGGCCCTACTTTACTTCCTTTTCCTTTGAGTGCTTCAACGTAGTATGTTGCAGAGTTGCTTAAAGAAGGAGTTGTATAGCTCGATCCCGTAGAAAGAAGTTCGCCATTTGTTGCAGCATCGTACCAGAATAATGAATCGGCCGAAGCAGCAGCTGTTGCTTCAACCGTTAATGCTCCGGCTGTACAACGATGCTGAAGTAGTATTGGATCACTAACCGGTGAGAGAACTTCAACGTTGATAATATTCGTATCGTTCGAATATGAAATGTCACTATTACGGTGAGCCATGTACGCAGTAAGAGTATATGTTCCGTCGACATTGAAATCGTAAGTCTCATCGAAGCTTAATGTAGCAGTTGCTCCCGGAATCAATGAAGAAGGGAGGGTGTCGGAAAGAGTTGTAACAACACTTCCATTATCAACATCGATGTGAACAATGAAATTACTTTCAGTAGTTGCGCCGTAATTGGTGAGTTTAACGCCAAAGCCGACACCATTGCTACGACAGATTTTCTCGCCGGGAGTTGTAATTTCGTCGATGGCAACATCTTTTGTTACTCCGCCATTAGGGCCTAGTTTTACCAGAGAGAAATTCATGTATTGAGCTGCATTACGGAAGAATCCGAATTCAGCAAATCCACCATCCGATGTTTCAATTCCGCGATATGCGTGATCGTGATAAATAGAACCATATGAGCTATTAGTCCATTCGATGGTTCCTGAGCCATCCGTTTTGATCAGATAATAATTAGGATTGATCAAGCCAAAACTACGCGTGATACCGGCGATAATAAATCCGCCATCAGAAGTGTTCTCGATTGTTTTACCGCCATCCTTTTTATTTCCGCCCAATACTTTTGACCAGAGAGAGTCTCCGTTTGCATCAGTTTTGATCAGCCAGATATCTGTATCGCCTAAGCCGTTTGCAAGACTATCGGCATCACCGACCATGATATAACCGCCATCAGGAGTAGCCTGAGCGTAGTGTGCTTCCTGAATTCCTCCGTTAGCCCACCATTTTTCCCAGGTAACATTTCCGTTTGAATCAGTTTTTACGAGGTAAAAATCACCATCGGCATTTCCGTAGCTATAAGTTTGTCCGGAGATAACATAACCACCGTCGGCAGTTTGCTGAATGGAGTTACCGATTTCGTACGACTGGCCGCCGATATTTTTTCCCATTGCTTTACGCCAAGAGAGTTGAATTTAACAAGGAAGACATCGTAGTAAAGCGTTCCTGCGGTATAGTTCAAACCAACGCCAAGCATATCCGCCATCTGCTGTTTGCACGACACCTTCAAACCATGCTATTCCGGTATCCGAAATGATTGTTTGCCATTGGGTGACACCATTGCCGTCAGTTTTGATCAGGTATGCATCATCCTGATTGCCGGTATTTGAAAGTCCGCAAATAATAAAACCGCCATCGTTTGTTGGTTTTACCATGTTAGCGAATTCGAAACCCGTACCACCAATCGATTTTGTCCAAAGTTGGTTTCCGTATGCATCGGCACGAACAAGCCAGATATCGGTTTGTCCGTTGCTGTAAGTCGTGGTTCCGCCGGTCATGATAAACCCGCTATCCGGAAGTTGCTCCATCCAGCGACCGTCTTCATTGTAAGCGCCACCATATTCCTTACTGAATTGAATTTGTGCTTCCAGCTGAGTTGTTAAAGCAAACAACATCACAAGCATTGGGAGAAGTAACTTGTATTTCATAGATTTTGAGATGGTTATCGAATGCAAAAGTACGGGATTAATCTTGTAGACTAATTGTTTTTTTTGTGAATTAGTGGAATTCGAGGGTAGACTCATACGCTTAAATTCAGGCAGAAGTTTGTTGTTTTTCTTCTGAATTGGAATGAGTTTGTCATGAAATTGTCAAGCTCAGAGATGCCAATCAGGAATGCACAGTATTCATTCTGAGTTTTACTATGAGCACAGTAAAATCTATTTTTTTTGTCTGAAAATGGACTCTCAATTTCGGGCCTGAAATCGCAATTGAAAGGTATTATTGTCAAAACAGATATGCCCTGTAAACTGTTCAGGCAAATCTGTCATTTTATATCAGACAGTTATACAAAAGTACAGGTACAAATGGTGTCTTAAATTAATTCCCGAACGATTTACTTAACAATCGAAAGCTTAAAAACCCGCTAGTGACGGGAGCTACAAGCACAGTTGCTTGTTTTTGGGCAAAAAAAGCCGGCTTTACGGGCCGGCTTCCAAATTGAGCTTTTATCAATGATTCTCTGTTTTTTTATACTCTTCGCCAAGTTTGCGTTGTATATCGGTCGGAACAGGAGCATATTCGGTGAATTTTCCGCTATAGCTGCCTCGTCCCTGAGTGATAGAGCGAAGAGAAGTAGAATACTTGTCTAATTCTGCCAACGGAGTTTTGGCTTTGATCACCTGATATCCGGCAATATTGTCCATTCCGAGAATGATAGAACGGCGAGTTTGCAGATCCGTAACCACATCGCCCATCAGTTCTTCCGGAACTTTTACTTCGACTTCATAGATCGGTTCAAGGATTTTCGGATCGGCAGAGTGGAAAGCTTCTTTGAAAGCCATCATACCGGCAATCTTGAAGGAGATATCATTTGAATCGACCGGATGCATTTTTCCGTCGTACACAATTACACGTACATCGCGAACGTAACTTCCGGTAAGCGGACCTTCATGCATTTTTTCCATTACACCTTTTTGGATAGAAGGAATGTAACGTTGGTCGATTACACCACCGACGATGCAATTGTAGAATACCAAACGACCTCCCCAAGGCAATTCGAGAATTTCTTTTTCACGAATACTGTGTCCTTCCGGCTCGGCCATTCCATCGAAGTAAGGTTCGATTTTCATATACACTTCACCAAACTGACCTGCACCGCCTGATTGTTTTTTATGACGGTAAGAAGCCATCGAAGCTTTCTGAATTGTTTCGCGATACGGAATGCGTGGTTTGTTATATTCAACTTCCACATGGTAGATTTTTTCCAATCTCCATTTTGTAACAGCTAAGTGGAGTTCACCTTGTCCGTGCAGTAACACCTGACGCAATTCACGGTTGTAGTCGACGACCAGCGTAGGATCTTCCTGATGAATTTCGCTGAGGATAGAGCCCAGTTTTTCGTCGTCGGCTTTGTTCTTGGTAACGATGGCTACGCGTAAACGAGGTTCAGGGAAATGGATTGGATCGATTTCGATTTTCTTATTACCTGCGCACAATGTTTGATTCGTGAGAGTATCTTTCAACTTAAGAGTTGCACCAATATCTCCGGCAGAGAATTTCGTAACCTGATTTCTGTTTTTGCCATCCATGATGAACAATTGATTCAATCGTTCAGTATGACCGGTAGTTGAATTCACCAGATCCATACCTGCAGTAATTTCGCCCGACATAACTTTGAAGAACGATAATTTACCAAGGTGAGGTTCGATGAGTGTTTTGAAAATGAAAATAGTTGCAGGGCCTTTACTTTCGCAAGGGAGTTCGCTGCCGTCGATAGTTTTTTCGGGGAACAATTCAACAGCACAAGGAGCTACGTTATCGATAAACGACATCAAGCGACCGCTTCCCATATCTTTTTTCGCAGAGAGACAGAATACAGGATACACATCATGGTGAAGCATACCCATTTTGAGACCCATGCGCAATTGATCTTCGTCGAGCGTACCTTTTTCGAAATACAGCTCCATTAATTTTTCATCGTTCTCTGCAGCTTTTTCAACGAGAGCATTATGCAGCTCGTTTGCTTTATCCATTTCTTCGGCAGGGATCGGAAGTTTTTCCGGTTTGCCACCTGTTGCAGGGAATTTATACATCATCATATTGAGCAGATCGATGAAGGCATTGAATGATTCGCCTTGATTTACCGGATACTGCATCACGGTGATGGCTTTGCCAAAACGCTGACGAGCGCTTTCCACAGTTGCATCGAAATCAGATTTCGGGTGGTCGATGTGATTGACGGCGAATAGAATTGGCTTTTGGAATTTCTCAACGTAATTCCAGATCAGTTCTGTTCCCACTTCAACACCATTTTCAGAATTCAGCATCATAACCGCTGTATCTGCGACGCGCAAAGAAGAAATTACTTCGCCGATAAAATCGTCGAGGCCGGGAGTGTCGATAATATTAATTTTGTAATCTTTCCATTCAGTATGCATCGACGTTGCATAAACTGAAGATCCGCGTTCGTGTTCTATTTCGTGGTAATCCGAGACCGTATTTTTTTCTTCGACCGTACCACGGCGATTAATGAGTCCGGCTTCGAAGAGCATGGCTTCAGCCAGCGTGGTTTTGCCGGATTTGGGAGCGCCGACCAGTACGACGTTCTTGATGTGTTTGTCATCGTAGATTTTCATGACGAGTATTTTTAGGGGTTGTTTTTTTTAGTTCAAGGTTCAACGTTTAACGTTAAAGGTTCGCAGGAGAATAAAGGCTTTTGTTTTGATCTGCGAGTTTCTGCACTTACAGTGCGGAGGGAAAATATGGTCTTCAATAAGGCGGCATAAATAATGTTTTTATCACTCCAACCGATCACTTTTTAAGCGATCACCGATCACTCTTAAAGAGTACTCTAAATTTAAACGATTTTTCCTGATACGAGCAAATGATTTTTCTCAGGCTTCTTCCTACGAAAAGTCGTTTTTTAGGAGAATAATTTGGGGTATATCCATCTCGGTTTGCTGCTTGTTACGAAGAGTCGTTACAATTCCGGTTTATGTATTTCCCGCCCGCCAAAGCGGGTAGACGCCAAGCGCAGAAATTTCGCAGAAATACGCAGATTGTTTTGGTTTATATTTGCAATCATGTCTCAGAAGAAAAACAAAAAGGAATCATCCTTAAATATCGCCAAAAAGCTCCAGCGAAAAATGGCCATTGCCGAAGGCTATTACGACGGCCGCTTCAAAGAGAAAACGATAAAAGACAAGAAAAAGGAGTATAAACGGACTTGGGCCAGACGGAAGGGTGGGGAGGAGGAGTAGGGTTGCGATACGAGTTGCGGGTTGCGAGTTGCGATACGAGTTGCGAGTTGCGAGTTGCGGGTTGCGGGTTGCGAGTTTCGGGTTGCGAGTTTCGGGTTGCGACGAGCTCAGCCGATGCCAATATCACCAAACTGAAACTAAGGAGCCGCACTCATACTCCTCCTGCTCCTCTCCTGCTCCTCTCCTGCTCCTCTCCTTCTCCTCTCCCTCCTCTCCCTGCCCTCTCCCTGCTCCTCTCCCTGTTCCTCTCCCTGCTTCTCTCCCTGCTCCTCTCCCTGCTCCTCTCCCTGTTCCTCTCCCTGCTCCTCTCCCTGTTCCTCTCCCTAAAAGTGGTATCCAATCCCTGCAGTAATAATCCGCGGCGCAAACTCAAGCTTGCTCATCCATAAATCGAATTCTCATCTGTTTCAAAAGTAACCAAGTGGCTTTTATTGACAACGAACATTACTTCGCCATTGAGTCCAAACACCCAGCCTGAGTCGCCGATTCTCCAGTTCCATCCGAAAGTCACGCCTAGGGCTTGACAAAAATCGCCCTTAATGGAAGTGATCCCTAAGCTATCGGTTGCATAGGAAGTCATTGTAGTTTTTTCAGTTCGCGCAATCATTCCACAAATTCCGAGAACGGCTTCGTGATTGCTATGGTAAGGAAGTTCGAACATTACGTATGGATCTGTTCCGTTGAAAGTAAAGACCAAAGCGGCCCGTACCATTTCCAGCTGAGTGAGACCGACACGATGATCGCCGGCGTTTGTCGGAAGAGAGCCGGATACTTTGAATTCAGGTCGTGCATAAAGAGCGGCAGTTTGCAACGACATGCCTGCACCGCGGAAGTGTAATAGATCCGTTACCAGTTCAGCTTCACCAACAGCAGCATAGTCGAGATTGATTGTGTACATCACATCACCTGATGTTCTCAATCGCAGATTCGCAGCATTATCGCCGTTGTTCGACATTGCTCCGGCGCGAAAGCTGAGCTTGCAAGGATTTCTTTCGGGAAGGGATACTTGTGCATATACAGATGACGTGATACACATCAAAGAAAAAAGCACGATAGAATTAAGAGTACGGATTGTTGAAGTAAGCTTCATTTTGGAGCAGAACCCACGATTATTTGGGGGTAGCGAAGATACTTTTTTATGTTGTTTCTTTTAAGAGATGTGGAAAATTCCTGAAACAAATTTACCCCCGTTTTTTTGCATAAAAAAAGCCTGTAACAAGCGTTACAGGCTTTCTTCAGAGGTTTTTCAGATTACATCCATTGGCAAATAACGCCACCCATGAGGGCAAAGCAAACTACCCAGTAGCCGGCATTGATGAATGTTAATTTCCACTTTTTCTGTTCGAACATATTTGGAACGGCCAGAACAGGGAAGGCAAACAGAATACCTGTAAGCGTACCATGGAAGGCACCGTGTTTAAATGTGCGGAATTCGTTTCCAAATTTTGCCATAAATGCATTAACCATATCAGTAGCTTCCTGACTTTGGGCATTTGCTACAATTGAACCTAACGCCCATTGGTGAATGACGATAAAGTTCAATGACATGGCAATAAAGAAGCTGAACAAAAATGTTAAGCCGAATACTAATGGCATATTCGCTTTTTTGCCGTCTTCGGGCGTCATGCCCGTCATCGACATCCAGGCTTTCCCGAAAACTGCCGGGTTATACCAAATAAAGCCTACCAGTAATGGCATGAGGAGGCTGCAAAGAGAAAAGAGGAAAATTCAATGTCATGGTGCTGTGTTTTTTGGTTTTAGTGAGATGGATACTGATTTATTAGCATTTAGTTACAGTTTTTGAAATGTGGAATTTACCTACATGACGATAAGCTTTTTGAAAGCCTGGCCGGATTCGTTTTTACAACGAACAAAATAAATTCCCGGTGTCAGTGTTGCCGTGCTGAATTGAAGATGATTCATCCCGGCAGAGAATCTTCCGCCTGTTATGTCAAGTTTTATTTCTTGCCCTGTTATTGAAACAACACTGAATTGGTATTCGCCGGATTGAGAAATGTCGAAATTGATTCTTGTTACGTCGTGTGTAGGATTTGGAGAAAGTGAAAATGTTTTTACGTTTTTCAGTTCGTTTACACTGCCGCATACATCGAAATACGAACAACTATCTTCAACGAGGAAGCAGGAATTGCTCATTGCTGCTGCAAATGCACAACTGTCGAGGTAAACCTTATTCACGTGCTCGTAACAGCTTACATATTCAATATACGAGTGAAAAGAGCCGGGGCAATTTGCAAACGAACCGCTCATGAAGTTGGAGGAGTAGGGATAGAACGGATTTTCCATACATCCGATACTTTCAATCCAGGTCATGTCATGCGACCATGATGTAGTGTGATTGCTTAAATGAAATACACGTCGATTTCCACCGGCAATAGAAATCGATGAAATAGAGTCTACCGTGTAATAACCATCTGCAAAATAACCTCCTTGCACAATAAACGATGTGTTCATACTATCTCCGACACTCATGCTGAAATCATAAAGCAGAACTTCCGGATTGGATAAGTTGTCGACGAAATAAATCTTTTTTGATGACGTATCTTCCCGCACGTAACCGAAATCGCAGGAGTAGGTGAAGTTGTGATCATTCAGCAAAACTGTTTTATAAGTTAGGCCGTTGATGAGAGTGTCGCTTCCCGTCATGTAATCGTATGACTGGAAACCGGTGCCAAAGTAAGGATACGAACAAGGGTTTGAAGAATGGTGCGGAGCAACGACAAGCCCGTTTCCAACAATCGTCCAGTGATTTGTAGTCTCCAGCATAGGGGAATATTGTTGAGCCGAGACAGAACAATAAAACAACGAACAGAAAATGAGTGTGAGTAGAGATTTTGCCATGTGTATTGGATTTGATTACAATATAAAAAGATTTTCAATTTTTATTGTCAGAGGTAACTTTTTAGCCCTAAAAAGGAGAATATTGTCGACGAAACGATTTTCGTTAAAATACTAAGGGGGTATTGACAGAAATCGAAATTTAGGTACATTTAAAACGCAAAAACCCACAATTTATGAAGACGATATTTACCCCGAAAACACTGGTTGTATTATTATTCACCCTTGTACTAAATGTTGCCCTTGCTCAGGAGCAAAATGCGCTTGATTTTGATGGTGCCGGCGACAGAGTAGAAGTGCCGAACGCATCGGCCGCACTTGCAAATGGTATAGCCATATCGTTATCTATGTGGGTGTATCCGACAAATACAAATATCGTTTTCCCTGATTACGATGGATTCGCAGGATTTAGAAATAATTCAACAGCCGATTTTTATATGGTTCAATTCGGGAACAATAAACTTGAGGCGCGATTCCGCAATAGTAATGGCGTAGCTTTCGATGTTGTTGACACCGTGATGCCGGTGAATGTTTGGGTGCATTATACTCTTACCTACAGTGGTTCTGAGCTTACTCTTTACAGAAACGGATCGCTGGTCCAGTCGATTCCTGCAAATGGTTCTATCGCTTCTCCATCTGAAACTTTCTATGTGGGTTATCTGCCGTATCTGACGTACGATTACTATCTCACCGGAAAGGCCGATGAAGTCGCACTTTGGAGTCGCGCACTTTCAGGAAATGAAGTATCATGTGTAGCCTCGGAGTCGGTGAATCCGACTGATCCGGGCTTAGTTCTTTATTACGATTTCAATCAGGGTACAGCAGGCGGAATCAATTCGTCGATCACTACTCTCAACGACATTTCCGGTACAACAAATGGAACGCTCACCGGATTTTCGATGTTTGGAAATACGTCGAATTTTGTTGCAGGAGTTCAGAATTACACATCTTTGTCGCAAACAATTTGTGCGGGCTCATCAGTTACAATGGCCGGGCAAACATTCAGCACTGCCGGACAATACACGGTTCGTTATCCGATGTCAACATCATGCGATTCGGTCACGTCGCTTTTGCTAAGTATTGCAGATACATCAATTACTGAGTTGTTTGCAGATGGCATCACACTTCAGTCAAACGAAAACTCAGTCGGTGCGCAATATGCCTGGGCCGATTGCAATAACGGTTATGCTTTGATTTCGGGCCAGACGACGAACATGTTTACGCCAACTGTTCCCGGTGATTATGCGTTGATTTTAACTGTCGGCGGATGTTCTGATACTTCAGCTTGTCATAATGTTATTTACACAGGAATTTCATCGCCTTCAAATAATTCATTCTTTGCATTGGGAGCGAATCCGTTTCACAATGAATTATCGATACAAGTAGGAGCGGAGTCATCGAAAATTTCTGTCACCGATGTTTCGGGACGTGTAGTGTACGCAGGTTTTGCAAGAGGCTCTGAAAAGCTCTCTATTAATTCTGAAAAATGGGCATCAGGTGTGTACTTTGTACGTGCGGTGAATGCTTTGGGAGTGGCGTCGGGGAGAATAGTGAAAGAGTAGTTTAACCACGAGAACACAAGAGTGCCACAAGGAATCCCCCCCCCCCAACCCCCCCCCCCCCCCCCCCCCCCCCCCCCCCCCCCCCCCCCCCCCCCCCCCCCCCCCGAGGCCCCCCGGGACCCCTCCCCCCCCCCCGCCCCGGAATTTTTTTTTGTATGCTCCCTCCCCCCCCCCCCCCCCCCCCCCCCGGCCCCCCCCGGCCCCCCCCCTGTTTCGCCCTGCGGGGGGCCCGTTTTCTTGTGGGGAAAAAATTTTTATAGCCCCCCCCGCCCCCCACACAAGAAAATCTCGTGATACCTTGTGGCACTTGTGTTCTTGTGGTAAAAAATTATTTGTAATGCAACTTCAACCCCTCAACTACGAAAGCCACCGCCGGGCAGATCATCGTATTATGATAGGTGATCCCGAGCTTTTGTTTGATGTCACGTTGATGCGTATGCGGGTAATCGCGACAGGCGCCAGGTCGGGAAGAATAGACCGAGCAGTAATTATCCTCTTTTAAAACGGGCAAGGCATTTTTTGAAAAACGTAATCATTGTCTTCGTCGATTCGCAGATATTTTTCCGTGAAATCAGCCGGCCGGATTCGCAGATTCGCAGCCAGATTTTCGATGTCCTTATTTTTCAGTAAAGGACCTGTTGTCATACAACAATTGGCACATTGCAAACAATCGATTTTTTCAAAGGCCTCATCGTTAAGCTCGTGCGTAATCGAATCCAGATCGCGTGGAGCGGAGGATTTCAATTTATCGAGAAAGGCTTTGTTTTCTTTCCTGCGGCTCTTCGCTGTTTCGATTAGTTTTTTGTATTCGGGGATCACGGGGGTGAAGATAGGAAATGTTGCGGTGACGGGTTGCGGGTTACGGGTTGCGGGTTGCGGGTTACGGGTTGCGGGTTGCGGGTTACGGGTTACGGGTTACGTAACGCAACCCGCAACCCGATTCGATTTCCCATTCATTTTTTTCCGTTATTTGTATGGTACTCTCAACCACACAATGGCCGGAAAAAAACTCTTTACTCGACGGAATGGCGCTGATTTATCGCGCATATTTTGCTTTTAGCAATAATCACCGGATCAACTCAAAAGGTCTTAATACATCTGCAATATTCGGATTTACAAATACGCTGCTCGACGTTTTCAAGCGCGAGAAGCCGACGCACATTGCCGTTGTATTCGATACATCAGGCCCGACAGCTCGTCATATCGAATTTCCCGAATACAAAGCTCATCGAGAAGAAATGCCGGAAGATTTGTCGAAGAGCATTCCGTATGTATTTCGTTTATGCGAGGCGTACAATATTCCGCTCATTACGATGTCGGGATATGAAGCGGATGATATTATCGGAACACTGGCACGTCAGGCGGAGAAGCAAGGCTTCGAGACGTACATGATGACGCCGGATAAAGACTTCGGACAATTAGTGGATGAGCACACGTTCATTTACAAACCTGCACGTGCCGGAAACGGTGCTGAGATTCTCGGTGTAGCCGAAGTTTGCGCTCGTTGGGAAATTGAAAGAGTTGATCAGGTAATCGACATCTTAGGATTGATGGGCGATAAAGTCGATAACATTCCGGGTATTCCGGGAGTTGGCGAAAAGACGGCGATTCAGTTGATCAAACAATTCGGAACGATTGAAAATCTACTGCAGAATACTGATCAGCTGAAAGGTAAGCTGAAAGAGAAAGTTGAGAATAATAAAGAGATGGCTATTCAGTCGAAACGACTGGCGACAATTATTATCGATGTGCCGATTACGGAAGAGCCTGATCATTTAATTGTCAAAGGTCCCGATAAAGAAAAGCTGAAGGAGTTATTCCTTGAATTGGAATTTCGTCGTATGGCGGAACAAATTGGAGGCGATAGCACACCGGCGCCCGAGCCTGCTCCGGAACCTAAAGCAAAGTCGAAAGCGAAATCACCTGTAGCCATTCCCGGGCAGGTATCGTTATTTGATGAGCCTGCAACAGAAGTTGCCTTAGTTGAAGGCGATGTCGAAGCTGATCCGGCGAGTAATTTTAATACGATTGCCGATGTAGCTCACGAATATCATTTAGCCGATACTAAAGAAAAGCGTCAGGAATTACTTTCGTTATTGAATAAAGAAAAATCAGTTTGCTTCGATACGGAAACAACTTCGCTTGATGTCAGTACTGCCGAATTAGTCGGCATGTCATTCAGCTTTAAAAAATACGATGCGTGGTATGTAAGCGTTCCGGCAGATCAGAAAGAAGCACAAGAAATCGTAAACGAATTCAAACCATTTTTCGAAAATGCTGAAATCGAAAAAGTAGCTCAGAATCTTAAATATGATTTAGCAATTTTAAATCGTTATGGCGTGTCGTTGAAAGGCAAGCCGTTTGATACAATGATTGCACACTTTCTGATTCAGCCCGAGATGCGTCATAATATGGACGTGATGTCTGAAACATATCTCAATTATGCTCCGGTTTCGATTGAGGCATTGATTGGCAAGAAAGGGAAAGATCAGAAGAGCATGCGTGATGTTCCTGTGGCGGAAATTAAAGAGTACGCTGCGGAAGATGCCGACGTAACCATGCAGTTGAAAAACATCTTCGAGAAAAAATTGCACGAAGCCGGATTGGAGAAATTGTTCAATGAGGTGGAAATGCCATTGGTAGAAGTACTGATGGATATGGAAGCGGAAGGAATTTTGCTCGACAAAAAATCGTTGAAAGATTTGTCGGATCAATTGGCGATAGATATCACCTCAACAGAGGCTGAGATTCAGGAGATGGCAGGAGCGAAGTTTAATGTGAGTTCGCCTAAGCAAGTTGGCGAAGTTTTATTCGACCGATTAAAGATTGTCGAGAAAGCAGCGAAGACGAAAACCGGCCAGTATTCGACCGGAGAAGATGTTTTAAGCAAGCTCGAAAATCGTCACCCAATCGTTCGTCGCATTCTCGACTATCGCGAGTTAGTGAAATTGAAAAACACATACGTCGATACTCTGCCGGAGATGACAGATTCGAAGACGGGAAGAATTCACACCTCATACAATCAGGTTGTAGCCGTAACCGGTCGTTTGAGTTCCGACAATCCGAATTTGCAAAACATTCCGATTCGTACTGAACGAGGAAGAGAAATTCGCAAGGCATTTATTCCGCGTGATGAGAATCACACATTGTTGTCGGCCGATTATTCGCAGATCGAATTGCGCATCATTGCCGATCTGAGCGGTGATCCCGGAATGCTTGAAGCTTTTAACAGCGGCGAAGATATTCACGCTGCAACAGCGGCAAAGGTTTACGGTGTCGATCTGAAAGATGTGACATCGGATATGCGTCGTAATGCGAAGATGGTCAACTTTGGAATCATCTATGGTATTTCAGCTTTTGGTTTAGCAGACCGACTGAATATTTCCAGAACGGAAGCAAAGGGCATTATCGATAATTATTTCCGTCAGTATCCATACATAAAAGAATACATGGATATGAGTATTGAGAGCGCACGCAGTAAAGGTTATGTTGAAACGATTTTAGGTCGTCGTCGTTATTTGCGCGACATCAACTCAGCGAATGCCACTGTTCGAGGCTTTGCGGAACGGAATGCCATCAACGCACCGATTCAAGGCAGTGCTGCCGATATGATCAAGATTGCGATGATCAATATTCATCATGCATTAAAGAAAGACCATTACAAGTCGAAGATGCTTTTGCAGGTGCATGACGAATTAGTTTTCGATGCGCATATCAGTGAAGTTGAAAAGCTGAAAGCAATGGTTGGCGATTACATGAAAAACGCCATTAAGCTGAAAGTGCCGGTAGAGATTGGAATGGGAACGGGAAAAAATTGGTTGGAAGCACACTAAACAAGCTTCGTCTTAGAGCGAAATGCGAAGTTTAATACCTGCCATTACCATCGGGCGAACGTAGAACGTTTTTGAATGATCATTTACATCAAGTACCTGATCCATCTTTTTTGTATCCGGAATTCGGTAAACTACATAACGATCAGAAAGCGTTCCTGTGATACCTGCGCCATAATAAAACTCGAGAGCAAAAGTGTTATTCATTTCATACACTTTACCGAATAAAAACTCCAGACTGATTTTATTACGGAAACGGTGTTGGTAAACGATTTCAGTTTTTCCGCCATTATCACCTGTAAATTCCTGGTTGTTGTAGTAAAGGTATTTGTACGAAATTCCCGGAGCGATATAATCGCGCCAGCTCGTTTCGTCCGATTCTTTTCTTTTGAAAATTTTGTAATGGATACGTGCTGCAAAACCTCTTTCATAAAAGTACTGAGTGTTGACCCAGTCTTTTGTAAGTTCTTGCAATTGGTCGTTAACGTAAATAAGTCCGGCATTGAATTCAATCCCTCGGCGTAAAGAGTAACGGTGCTCAAAACTAAGATTGAGCTCATTTACGGCATACCGGGTAAGATTAAAAGAGAAGGCGTTTTTACGATATTCAGGAGCATCCTGAGCCAAAACGGGCTTAAATCCGGCTAAAATTAAGATTAAAAGAAAGAAGCTCTTTTTTATTGCCATGAGGCGATTCTGTAATAAGTCGCAAATCTTCAAAAAAAACCTGAGTTCTGAAAGGACTTAGGGCAATTTCTTTAGTTCTTAGTCTTTAGCCGGTACTCAATACACAAGCGGCCGGCTAAAGACTAAGAATTAAAGACTAAAACTTAGGAGACAATAAGTCTACGCACATGGTGCTTGTTACCCGATACCAGGTCGATCATATAGATTCCTTTTGCCAGAGTCGGTGTAGAAACTGTATGATAGCCGGCACCAAGTCGTTCGTTGAGAACGGAGGCAATCGTTTTGCCGAGAAGGTCCTTTATAGTAAGTTGAACAGGTTGTTCTTTCGATAAAACGAATTCGATTGTGCTTGAGCTATTAGTTGGATTCGGATAGATAGCAAAGCCAATTTGTACATCTTCTGCTTCGTCAACATTTACAAAGCTTCCGGTAATGTTAACATCATCGATATAGGTGTTGTTTCCACGGTCACTTGTATTTGTGAATTTAAGACGAACATTAGGCTGCAGTTTCAGCAAATTCAGATTAGCAGTTTCCTGACGCCATTGAGAACCGGGGCCAGGTGAAGGCGAGAAAGAAACGGAAGAGATACCTGCAGTAGACAATCCTGCGCCTTCTTTCGACCAACGAAGCTGCCATACAGTTCCGCAGTTTGCTGAACAGAAAAACTGAAGCTTATCTGTTGAACTGGAGTTTCGTTGAGCATTGGCAACAGAGAAGGTTACATTGATTGGGGTTGTGATATTTGAAAAATCAAATGCCGGAAGAACCCATTCGTCAATTTGTCCTGCAGGATTGAGGTAATTGTTAATTCTCAAACACGATGAGTCGCTCAGATGAGTTGACGTTACTCGCGACCATGTAATTCCATTGTCTTCGTTCAGTATGAAGCCATCATTACCCGGGAAAGTACTTGCATCTTCAAAACCTTCGAAGTATGGAAGAGACACGCCATTCGTGTTGTATACATGAACAAGAGCAGTACGTGTTTTCGTATCGGTGCCTGTTGCATTAGTAACGGTAAGTGTCGCATCGTAAGTTCCTGCTGACGGATAAACGACATACGGAGCAGAGTCGGCTGAAGTAGACGGAACACCACCGGGGAACGACCATTGATAAGAGCTTACAGCTCCGAGCGCACTGAGGTCGTAAAAATGCACGGTGCCATTTTCGCAAACAGTTTTATGATCGAGATAAAAATCGCAATCAGGAGCGCATACTGTTGGAGGTCCGCTAAGACCGGTTGCTGCTAAATTAGAAGGCGACCATAAGTTATTCCGATCGCTTATGAACGAATTGAGCGTAGCAATCATTCGAAGCTTTTGCCCTTCAGTAAACATGTGACAGCAATAAGAGTACTCCATATAGTTCTGCACATTTTCAATAATCGGAGGATTACAGATCGCTGCATTCAATGCACAAGCTGTCCAGCCTTTCGTAATTGGTGTATCATTTACATGATCGTCGCCACAAGCAACTCCCGGAGAATTGGTATCGCCCCAGACGTGCGACAAATTTAAGTAGTGACCGATTTCATGAGTGATCACGTTTGCATGGGATGGGATTGAAGCACCGATTCCGCCGATATAGTCGTAACGTGAAATGATTCCGTCGATTCCATCGGGAGCTGTACCCGGATAGTATGCATAAGCTGCAGCGCCCGAATTGGCGAGCGATTTAGCAACCCAGATATTGAGGTATTTATCACTTGGCCATGAATTCAATTTAGATCCGTCGTCAGCAGTATTCGTTAATGGCGTAACAATACGATCAATTCCGTTAGTGCAGTTTCCATTCGGATCAAGCTGAGCAAGTCGAAACTCGATTCCGCAATTTGCGATGATTGGAATAAAGTCAGCCACGACCAAATTGGTGTCAGGATTCAGCTTGTTGTAGTTACGATTCAGATAACCGATTTCATCATGGATCTGTGCATCTGAAATATTCTCCGGTCCATACTGGTGCAGGATATGAAACACCACAGGAATGATAATAGTGGTGTTACTGTTTCGCTGAGCACTGTTCGAAGCTTGAAACTGTGTTGTGAAATCTTCCAGCTCCTGACGGTTCTGACGAGCCTTAGCATCGTTTTGAAGGATAGCACGATTATGCTCATCGGATGTGCAGAAGTAGTCTTGTGCGGAAGCCGACAGAGTCCCAATAGCCAGAATGAGGCCGGCGAGTAATGTTTTTTTCATAGAATGGATTGATAAGAAAATAGGCCAATCTCCCGGAAGGCCTACTAAGGGCGATAAATTTAGTCAATTATCCAAAGCGTCGCCACTTCTGAAGAGGTATGACAAAGAAGTGACCAATTTGGAAGAAAATGGGGTGTATGGGCATGAAAAAGGGCCTGCTTCTTTTGAAACAGGCCCTTTTGGGGATTTAAGCTTTTTGGGGCTAGTAATGAGGAATTAGAAATTAGTAATTACTAGGAGACAATTAGGCGGCGAACGTGATGTTTGTTGCCTGAGATCAGGTCGATCATGTAAATGCCTTTAGAAAGAGCAGGAGTTTGAAGCGTATGGTAACCGGCAGTCATTTGCTCATTGGCAAGAACGGCAACGGTGCGACCCATGATGTCTTTAATTTCGACAGCTACTTTCTGGTCTTTCGATAACTGGAACTCAACAGTGCTGGATGCGCTTGTTGGGTTTGGATAGATGGCAAAACCTAATTGTACTTCTTCTGCTTCATCGACATTTACAAGTGTGCCGGTGATATTGATTTCATCGAGGTAAGTATTGTTTCCACGATCACTTGTGTTTGAGAATTTCAAGCGGATGTTAGGAAGAAGTTTGAATGGATTCAGATTGATAGTTTCTTGTCTCCATTGTGTAGCAGAACCTGCAACCGGCGTAAAGTTGGTAGATACCACACCTGCAGTAGCAAGAGCAGCACCGTATTTAGACCAACGCAGCTGGAATGTAGATCCGCAGTTTGCAGAAATTGACAAATCAAGTTTATCACCTGAAGTTGAATTTCGTTGAGCATTTGCAACATAGAAAGTCATGCTGATAGGCGTTGTAACATTCGAGAAATCGAATGAAGGCAGAACCCATTCATCAACCTGACCGCCAACATTTGTATAGTTGTTGATTTTTAAACAAGCTGTTCCTGACTGATGCGTATTCGTTGCACGAGCCCATGTTGTAGCATTATCTGAATTCACCACGAAGCCGTCGAGAACAGGGAAGGTTGTCGAAGAGTCAAATCCTTCCAGATAAGGAACGGTTTCAGTAGTAGCACCACTTACACGAATTGTTGCAATTGTAGTTTTTGTATCAGAACCGCTGGCATTTGTAGAAGTAAGAGTTACATCGTACACACCTGCTGTAGGATATGTCACCAACGGTGCAGAGTCAACCGAAGTAGATGGATTTCCGCCCGGGAATGACCAGCTGCGAGAAGCAACGGTGCCATTGTAGCTGAGATCATAAAACTGAACTGTTCCGTTTTCGCAAACTAAGTCGTGATTGTAATAGAAGTCGGCAACCGGTGTACAAAGTGTCTGTCCGCCACTTAATCCTGTTGCTGTAAGATTTGCCGGAGTCCAAAGATTGCTTCTTCCGCCAATAGAAGAGTTGATAGCGGCAAGCATACGTGTTTTTTGACCTTCAGTAAACATGCGATCACAAAACGAGTAATCCATGAAGTTTTGAACGTTCTCGATAATCGGAGGATTACAGATAGAACCGCTCAGTACACAACTTGTCCAACCCATCGTTTCCGGAGTATCGCTTACGTTATCGTCGCCACAAGCTACTCCCGGAGAGTTTGTTGATCCCCATGGGTGAGCTAAGTTGAAATAGTGACCAACTTCGTGAGTGATCGTGTGTGCAACGCCTGCATTACTTGCTCCGATTCCACCTACGTAATCGTAACGACACATGATGCCATCTACACTAGCAGATGCAGCACCGGGATAATAGGCATAAGCAGCCGCAGCAGTATTCTTAAGGGTTTTTGCAACCCAGATATTAAGATATTTGTTGTTAGGCCAAGGATTCAATTTGGATGCATCGTCTGCACTATTGGTTAGTGCAGTGTAGATGTGCTCGATACCATTCGTGCAATTTCCGCTAGGGTCTAATTGAGCCAGACGGAATTCAAAGCCAATATTGGCGATGTTGTTTTCGAATTCAGGGATGACATCGATTGTATCGGGATTCAGTTTGTTGTAATCGCGATTGAGCCATTCGATTTCGTCCATTACCTGAGCATCAGAAATATTCTCATTGCCATATTCGTGAAGAATGTGGAATACAACAGGCACAGTGTAAATTACGCTCGAAGATGTGCGATTCTGAGCCCGATTGGCGGCAAACTGGCGGGTAAATTGTTCCAGTTGCTCACGCATTTGAATTGCCTCAGGATGGCTCTGCAGATAGGCGTTACTGTGTTCGTCGGTCGTACAGAAGTGGCCTTGTGCCGAAACCGTAAACGCAGTGATGCCACACAATAGAATGGCCAGTAAAACTTTTTTCATGTTGATTGGATGTATTTTTTTAGTCTTATTTGTTACTTTTTGATGAATGCCAAATTTAGCCAAAATTAATCGAATAATTTCAGCGTTTTCAGGCATTTGACAGTAGTCTGACCGACATTTAACTATTGGACATGAAAACAGGGATTTATTGAATTCAAGGCCTTTCGGCTACCGGCATCTGTCTTCGAAAAATGAAAATTCGAGATCAGCCGATTGCTTGTTTCAAGTCTTCGATCAAATCGCTTTCGTCTTCAATTCCGACGCTCAAACGAAGCAGAGAGTCTACAACCCCCGATTTTTCGCGAATTTCTTTAGGAATAGAGGCATGCGTCATCGAAGCCGGGTGGCCGATTAACGATTCAACACCGCCCAGTGACTCGGCCAGTGAAAAGACCTTTGTCGCCGAAGCCATGCGGAAAGCCTCTTCCATACTATTGCCTTTTAATGTGAAAGAGATCATCCCTCCGAAATCACGCATTTGTCTTTTGGCGATTTCATGATTCGGATGATCAGGGAAGCCCGGCCAGAAAACTTTGTCAACTTTCGGATGCGATTTGAGGTAATTGGCAACAGCTTTTCCGTTTGAGCAATGGCGATCCATGCGAACATGAAGCGTCTTAACTCCACGAAGCACAAGGAAGCTGTCTTGCGGTCCCGGTGTCGCTCCGCATGAGTTGGCGATAAATGCCAGTTCATCGTAAAGCTTATCGTCGTTCGTGCAAAGTGCTCCCATCACAACATCAGAGTGTCCGTTGATGTACTTTGTAACGGAGTGCATAACGATGTGCGCACCTTGATCGAGCGGATTCTGAAGATATGGAGATGCAAAAGTGTTGTCGACTACGAGTAAGAGATTGTTCTTGCGCGCAATCTCCGCAGTTGCCTGAATGTCGATGATGCGCATGAGCGGATTCGTCGGTGTTTCAACCCACACCATCTTCGTTTTCGGAGTAATGTGCTTTTGTAAGTCAGCTGCATTATTCATGTTCACGAAATTGAAATGGATTCCGAATGGTTCGAAAACTTTCGTGAACATTCGGTATGAACCGCCATATAAATCGTCGGTTGCAATTACTTCATCGCCGGGGCGGAGTAATTTGATGATGGCATCTTCAGCACCTTGTCCGCTCGAAAAACAGAGTCCGTGCTTTGCATTTTACAAAGAAGCCAGACATTTTTCCAATGCCACACGTGTCGGATTTTTTCCGCGCGCATAGGCGTAGCCTTTATGTTTGCCCGGACTTTCCTGAACGTAAGTGGAAGTCTGGTAAATAGGAGTCATAATTGCACCGGTCGAAGGATCGGGCTCTTGTCCGGCGTGAATCGCACGGGTTCCGAATTTATGCATGATATTGTGAGTTTTGATTATTTGTAAAAGTTCATTTCGTCGATGTACTCCCAGACTTTCTCCGGCATCATATAGCGAACATCTTTTTTAGTTCGAATGGCTTCGCGAATAAAGCTAGAAGAAAGTTCCATCAAAGGTGCGTCGACCATTTTTACTTTCGGATGCGATGACAATTCGCATGGCGCCATATTTTTTCTCGGGTAAACATAGAGCTCTACCTGTTCGAGTATTTGCTCGTAGTTTTTCCACTTCGTAAAAGTTTCCAGATTATCGCTGCCGAGAATGAGAGCATATGTGTGTTCCGGATATTTTTCAAACAAATAAGCCAGCGTGTGAATTGTATAGCTTGGCTTCGGTAATTTGAATTCGATATCCGAAGCTTTCATTTTTCGGAAATCACCGATGGCAATTTTTACCATGGCCAAACGATGATGATCCTGAAGCAATGTTTGTTTAAGCTTATGCGGATTGTGCGGCGACACTACGAACCACACCTGATCGAGATCGGTGTATTCCGCCATGTATCCGGCAATGACCATGTGGCCGTTGTGAACCGGATTAAAAGAACCGAAGTACAATCCTATTTTCATTCTTACTTTTTCGCTGATGTAAAATTTTCTACCAGCTTACGAGCTTCTGCTTGTGCTTGTTCGAGAGTATCGTTAACAATAACGATATCGAAACGCGGCGCATAAGTTAATTCGAGTTCTGCTTTAGTAATTCTGGCCTGATACGATTCAGGCGTTTCGGAATTACGTGCTTTCAGGCGGAGGCGAAGATGTTCGAGCGACGGAGGCTTTACAAAAACAGCAAGTAACTGTTCGCCGTAAATACTTTTTATTTTTAATCCGCCTTCAACATCTACATCGAATACGGGAATATGATTCGCATCCCAGATTTTTTTGATTTCAGACTTGAGTGTGCCGTAATATCCGCCATTATACACTTCTTCCCATTCGACAAATTCGTCGTTAGCGATTTTCTTTTTGAATTCATCGACGCTGATAAAATGATAATCGATGCCGTCGGTTTCGTTCGCGCGACGTGCACGCGTTGTAGCCGAAACGGAGAAAGAAAGTTTTGGATTGGTAGACAGGAGGTGATGAACGATGGTGGTTTTACCACTACCGGAAGGACCGCAAAACAGAAGTAATTTGTTTTTCTGTGGCATTACAACACGTTCAATACTTGTTCCTTTATTTTTTCGAGTTCATCTTTTATGACAACGACGGCTTTTTGCATATCGGCGTCATTGGCTTTTGAACCGATGGTATTTATTTCACGACCGATTTCCTGAGCGATGAATGAAAGTTTTTTTCCTGCCGAAGGATCACTCTTCATTGTTTTGATGAAGTAATCGCAGTGGCTGGTGAGACGAACTTTTTCTTCGCTGATATCGAATTTCTCGATGTAAAAAATCAATTCCTGTTCGAAACGATTGCGGTCGATATTATTGACTTGAATAAATTCTTCGAGATTGGATTGAAGACGTTTGCGCACAACATCAATTCTTCCTCCTTCAAACGTTTCAATTTCTTTTAATCCTGTGCGAATCGAATTGATGCGCGCTTCGAGATCACGCTGCAAAGCTTTGCCTTCTTCTTTTCTGAAATTTTGAAAAGCTTCTTCGGCTTTGATGATGACGCTGTAAACAGCTTTCCATTCCTCTTCATTCAAGCTCACACGATCAGTGCTCAGTACTTCGGGAAGTGGAAGAATGATTTGCAGAAAGTTCGGTGTATTTAATCCGAGTTCTTTGTCGAGCTTACTTAGCTCTTCGAAATAAGCTTTTACAAGCTGGTGATTGATATTCGTTTTCTTCAGCGCTTCCTGCGAATCAACTGAAATAGAAACTTCGGCTTTACCGCGCTCGATGAGGCGAGAGAATTCCGTGCGGACTTCCATTTCCTTTTCCTTGTATTGCGAAGGCAGGCGGAGGCCGAGATCCATAAACTTACTGTTTACCGATTTGATTTCGACCGTGATGGTCTTGTTCTGAAATTCGATGGCAGCGGTGCCAAAACCGGTCATGGAGCGGATCATAATGCTGAATTAAAAAGTGGAGCAAAAATAGGCTAAGATTTCGCTTTGACAAGCGTCGGACCCGTAACTAGTCTAACTCCTGTGAAAATCACCAGACAGGACACGATTTGTACCCATTTTAGAGGTTCGTGCTGGATGATGAGCGAGATAATTGTCGCAAAAACAGGCTGGATGTATATGTAATAGCTCACCACAGAAGGCGACAGTTCCTTCAGTCCTACCGTATTAAGTAAATAAGCCAGGAAGGTCGTAAAGAAAATCACGAAAACAACGGCCGACCATTGCGTCAGATCGAAAGAAGCCCAATCGACGGTCATAGCCTGATTGTATCCGAATGGAATAACCATGAGCGTTCCGAAGAAGAACGTCCATTTGAGGACAATCCACGGATGGTATTTGCGCATCATCGGTTTGACCATGACCATAAAGATGGCGTATGACGTTGCGTTGATGAAGACCATCAAGTCACCGTCGAGGTTGCCAATTCCGTGTCGGCGACTCATGAGAATAAGTGCACCGGCGCCGATGAGACCGCAAAGAATGCCAATGATACGTTGCCAGTTGATGATTTCTCCGAAAATGATTCCTGCAAAAAGGAAAACAAGCACCGGATTCGTCGTCATGATCAGAGCTGCATTGATATTACTCGTACGAGAGAGCCCTTCGAAGAAAAGCAGTTGATTGATAGCGACACCGAAGAGGCCGAGAAGGAAAAATCGTCCCATGTCTTTTCGTTCCGGCATTGTGTTGTTCTTCGTCACCGCACTCATGATGAAGAAGAGAATTGTAGCAAAGAAAACGCGCAGCAAAATAAATCCCGCCGGCTTAATATGCTCCGGCATAACGATTTTCGCAATACTGAAATTAGCACCGTAAATTAAATTTGCAGTAAGAGTTGCTATGTGCGCTTTCTGCTTTCCCGTCATGATTTCTTCAACGCTTCTTTTGCTGCAGCTACATTGTTTTTGCTGTTACCGATAAAAATCTCTTTCCCGACGATGAGGACCGGGCGTTTCAGAAAAGTGTATTCTTCCAGAATGTATTTACGATAATCCTTCTCCGTGAGCTTCATTTCATTGAGACCCATTGCGCGGTATTTCAGGGCCACACGACTAAAGAGTGCCTCATAGCTTCCTGCAAGTTTTGCCATTTCATCGATCTGCGCCGCCGTAATTTTTTCCGTCTTAATATCCTGAAGAACAACATCTTTCCCCGGCTTCCATTCGCCTAAAATCCGAGCACACGTGCTGCAGGAGGAGAGGTGGTAGATTTTTTTCATGGGGGTAAGGTCGGAAATTTCTTGGAGGGAGTTTAATGTTCAAAGTTCAAAGTTTAAAGTTCAAGGTTCAAAGTTCAAGGGGCGGGGTGCTTTGAGGGCGAGTCAAGTTTTTGATGTTACAGGTGATTCATTTATAGTATAGTGTTAATGTATTTCAAAACTGAAATCATGATAATCAGGTAATTATGAATTGATTTTACCAGCCCATAACCCGACTTCAATTTCCAAACACTCTGATCCATCCCCAATCTTGAACTTTGAACCTTGAACTTTAAACCTTGAACCTTGAACCTTGAACTTTGAACTTTGAACCTTGAACCTTGAACCTTGAACTTTGAACCTTGAACTTTAAACCTTGAACCTAGCACTTCGAACCCCGGATGCGACAAGGTTTTCTGAAAAAAAATCGCTATGTTTGAAACCTAATCAATTGCGCAGTGGAAAAGGTTTTTGAGATAAAATTACCACAATTTGAAGGTCCGTTCGACTTGTTGCTTTTCTTCATTGAAAGGGACGAGATCGACATCCATAATATTCCGATTTCGAATATCACCAACGACTTCCTCGATTACATGCACCGAATGACATCGCTGAATATTGAATTGGCGAGTGAGTTCATTCTGGTTGCTGCAACGTTGATGCGTATTAAAGCAAAGATGCTATTGCCTCGTCCTGAGATGGATGAGCAGGGCAATGAAATCGATCCGCGGAAGGATTTGGTAGAAAGACTGTTACTCTACAAGCAGTACAAAGAGTCGTGCGAAGAGTTGAAAGTGATGGAAGACGATCGTGGTATGAAGACCACACGTGGAAACATCCAGAAAGAATTGGCGACTATTGCCATGGAAAATTCGCATGCGGAAGAGTTAATGAATCTTACTCTTTACCAGTTACTGAATAGTTTCAACAAAGTATTGAAGCGTTTCGACGCCGAGAAAAATAAAGTATTCCATCACGTAGTTCAGTATCCGTATACAATCGCAGAACAAAAGTCGAAAGTAAAAGACATGCTTCGCGGACAAGAGAAGTTGGCTTTTACCGAAATCATTTTTTCTTGCGAGAATAAAGTACAGGCAATTTTTACTTTCCTTGGTGTACTCGAAATGTTGCAGGAACAAATCATCAGGATCACTTTGGGTATGGGCTATAATAATTTTTGGCTCAGCGAGAACACATCTTCCTGATTAATATTATTTGATGCAGCAAGACAGCAAACAAATTCTTAAAGCCTTTCGACCCGGCAGGATAATGTTGCCGGTG
This sequence comes from Bacteroidota bacterium, assembly GCA_016721305.1. Classification (GTDB taxonomy): domain Bacteria; phylum Bacteroidota; class Bacteroidia; order AKYH767-A; family 2013-40CM-41-45; genus JADKIH01. Next base: position 34,576 of record JADKIH010000013.1, on the reverse strand, counting down.
CTTATTGGTTTGGGCGCTGCTACCTTTCTTTTAATTAAGGATTTTAATCCCGATGCATTTGAGAAAATCCATTGGACGTGGAATAGCTCGTTCTGGATTCTCATGGCATTGCTCATGATGGTGATTCGCGACGGAGCCTACATGATACGTATACGCGCGCTCACCGACGATCAGCTCAACTGGCGATCTGCATTCAATGTGATCATGTTGTGGGAATTTGCATCGGCAATTGCTCCGGGAATGCTTGGCGGAGGATTTGTCTTTGCCATTTTCATTTTGAATCGTGAGCGAATAAACATGGGCAAGAGTATTACTGCCATCATGCTTTCTTCGTTTCAGGATGGAGTCTTTCTGGCCATCATGGCGCCACTCGTTTACTTCACCGTCGGGAAAGACCGCTTATTTTCTACGATCGATGTAACGAATATCGACGCCATGAAATTCAGCAGCGGATTCTTCTTTTCGTTCTGGGCTGTTTACTTCATCATTCTTGCTTACAAAGTATTTGTTGCGTATGCGCTTTTTGTGAATCCGCGCTTTGTAAAATGGTTGCTCATTCGTCTATTCTCTCTACCGCTTCTGAAACGATGGAAGCGTAATGCACTGGAAACAGGAAGTCAGCTTATCATTGCCTCGAACGGATTAAAAAACAAGAGCCGCAAATTCTGGTTCAATTCCTTCGCCGGAACATTTGTATCGTGGACGGCGCGCTATTCGATTGTAAACTGTCTGATCCTCGCTTTTCATAATGTATCGATCGACAACTTCCTTATTTTCGCACGACAAGTGGTGATGGGAATCATCATTCTCTTCAGCCCAACACCGGGAGGAAGCGGATTAGCCGAATTTATTTTCAAAGATTTTCTCGGAGAATTTATCCCGCACGGATTGGCGGCATCGCTTGGGTTGCTGTGGCGATTGATTAGTTATTACCCGTATTTGTTTATCGGAGCGCTGGTGTTACCGCGGTGGATACGGAAGACGCATCGAACAAAGTAGATCTTAGTGTTTATTTTTTTAACACTAAGAAACTAAGAGAAGATTTGTTCTAAGACCTTATGCGATTTCACCTGCCCGAAGCCTTCGATGTGCAATCTGAAATACTCAAGCACGTTTTCAATCAACACTTTTTTTTCTTCCTGACCATAGCCAAGCGTCGATGATAAATCAGCCGATTGCTGAATCAGCTTTGCGAAACGAGTAGAGGAGGCTTCGTCGAGATAGTACGGATGCAGAGGAATAGAAGACTGAAATTTTCCGTCCTGCAAATTGAAAAACGGATTATCGTTGGAGTGATTTTGTATCGGGTAGAATCCGATATGTCGTGAGAGACGAATCAGAAAAAGCAAGTGAAAGTCGGCAGATACGGGTTGTTGAACGTCGAGCTGCTGAAGTGAGTTAAAGATAAATTCAAAGAGCAACGGATTTCCTTCTTCTTCGCGCACAACTTTGCAAAGTACTTCGTCGAGGAATAAAGCAATTGTGCTTTTTACAACGTTAAACGGAATGTCGCGCAGCGGAGGCGAAGGGCGAATTTCCGAAATGCGTTGAATGCCGGGTTTGTCTTTATGATAAACGACAAGATCGACAGGTGTTAACGGCTGAAAGGTTGCAACGTGTTGTTTGGCATTTTTTTTACGTACGCCATTTACGATGTACGATTGCAATCCGAAAAGTTCGGTATAGATTTTTACGATCAGACTCGTTTCACGGTATTCCGTAAAAGAAAAAACAATACCGCGAGTCTTATGCAACATTTTATTCGGCCATTAAAAATTTCGTAACGCAAGTAGCAGTTCCGTCTTCGTTTGAAACATATACGAAGTAAATTCCCGTCACCGCACGCTCGCCGCTGAATTTATTTCCGTTCCATACTGCTTCACCGCCATTTGCTTTTGTGTGATAAACAAGATTGCCGGCAACGTCAGTGATTTTGACATCGGCATTATTTACCAATCCGCGAATGGCAATACTGCCGTGATAATCGTGGCGAACCGGATTCGGGAACACATAATACTTGTCGCAATAGTCACCGCCTTCAGTTGCGTCGCCCAGATAACTGATAATGCCCTTGTCGGTTCCGATAAAAACTTCACCGGTAATATTGTCGATTGCAATAGACGTAATAAGGTTTGATGGAAGAGGCGAGTTGTCGATGTTGAAGTTGAGCAATTGTTTAGTTCCGTCGGCCGACATGAGGAATACACCGCCGCTGTAAGTGCCGAACCATTTTCTATTGGCACCATCAATTGCAATTGCGGTTACGATTTCAGTTTCGAGAAGATACTGTGCATAGCCATCTTGTTCGATAATGATCTTTTGCGCATCAAAATTTCCACCACTGAATATGTTACCCGGATTATAAACTACAGCAACACCTTTGTCGGTTCCTAGCCAGATAGCGCCATCTTTATCTTTTGCAATTGAGCGCACATACATATCCGGCAAAGCACCACTACCTGTTCGATCTGAAAGTTTTTTGAATTTCAATCCGGCGTTACTCGTTAAGCTTGCTTCCTTGAAAACACAGACACCTTGTCCTGTACTTGCACCTTGATGAGTGATAAACCATTTTTGTCCGTAGTCGTCAACCACGAGATCGTAATTGAGATAGTTTACGAAATTCACGTCAGGAAGCGTGTACGTCATCCACCCGCCGCTAGCTCGTTTTACGCTCACGCAATTAGTGTTGTAACCGGTGACACACCAAAGATTGTTGTCGGTGTCGTAACCTATTCCTCCAAGCAATAAATAGCCCGGATAATTATTTACTTCGCTCAGTCCGCTATTGGCGTGAGAATAAAAAGCAACTCCGCCACTTCGTCTGAACTCCATAAGTCCACTTCCCCATGATCCGATGAAAGCATGATCAGCATCGTTAGGATCAATAGCTGCACACACAACGGCCGGAGAGAAAGTAGAGGAGGAGAGGCGATAAATAGAATCGTTGTTCAGGTCGAATGTTTTCCAGCTATTTTCAAAGAAATTATAAATACCGTCGTGCAGGCCATAGTTAGGAACGTCGCCCAGCACCGATCCTGAAGCTACCCAGAGTTGGCCATCTTTGATTCGCATCATGTAAACTGACTCCGATCCCGGTCCGTTAGGAGTGATCATGCTAATGTCGCCGGTTGCTGTTTTCTTTACGATCCCATATTCCAGATCGGCAAGCCAGATGGTACGATCGTTATCGCAAATTCCGCGACTGATTAATCCGCTTGTATATGAGTATACGGAGATGTCGCCTATTGTTGTTCCATTGCCATCATATGCACCAAAAAAGTCATTATTGCGGTACATGATCTGATTGCGTTTATCGTCAACATAAGCGCCGCGACTTGTATAACTTATAAAAGTTTCCCAGATATTGTTTCTTTGTATAAGGACAGAATCTTTTTGCAGAGCGGCGTCACTTTTTACGACAACAAAATTATTATCGACAACTGCTACACTCGTGTAGGATGCATTCGGATTGTATGGATTTGTAAGCTTACTCCAGGCGTGGTAATCGAAAATATTCGGGTCGTTGTAATTGGCTACATACATTCCGGAATCCGTAGCGGCCAGGATTGAAGTTCCGTCGAATCCAATACCGTTTACATTAACAGCTTGTCCGTTATTTCCGATGTAGTACGTATCTTTTATTTCTTCGCGATCAACATCGATAACGACAATTCCAAATTCGCAACTGAGGTAAATATTTCCGTTGATGATATCTATGTCGTTAATTTTTTTTCCGCCTACAATATTTTTTTGTTTGATTTCGGGAAGGTTTACAACCCGATTGCCTGATTTAATGATATCGATATTTGAATTCAGATAAGTGATTACTAATACATCTTTATCGGCATTATAACGAAGATTGCTCACTTCGTGATCCGACAAGCCATTCAAAGTAGTGAAATAGTTAAATTCTCCTGAAGTTTTGCTGTAGCTGAAGATGCCGAATTTTGTCGCGCAGTAGAGGATACCATTTTTCCCTTCATCGATTTGCACACCCTTGCTGTAAGGGATGTGCATTCGCCACGAACCGATTGACAGTTGATTCAGTTGTGCAACAGCAGAGAGTGAGCCGATGGTAAGCAGAAAGGCGGCAAGGAATAGTTTTTTCATAGTCAGATGAGCGTGTCGGTGGTAAACGGAGAATGTCGTATAATATTGTCGTTTTTCTGTCCGACGGAGAGAGGCTAAAGTTAAGAAAGAAAGACGAAAGCAAGAGGAAAATTTATCCCGATAAGTTTGAAAATTGCCCAAAATCGCATTTTGAGACAATGGTCAGATCAGGATATCATTTTCCTGAAATGAGCCTCGACTTCGCCCACTGAGATTTGTTTCATACATCGGTTGTCGCCTTTGCAAGGCGGAGTAACTGAAAGATGAACGCAAGGGCTGCAATTGACCTTGTGATAAATGCCCGATGAGTTTGCCGGACAATTATATTGCAGTGGAGAGGCCGGCCCAAATAGGGCAAGCGTCGGGCGTTTCAGGGCAAAAGAAATATGCATTGGGCCGGTGTCGTTGGTGATTACCAGCTTTGCCCCTCGAATGAGTGCGAATAGTTGTTCTAATGTTTGTTCTCCGGCGACACTTCGAATCCGGCTACGGTTGGCAGGTGGAATCAAATTTATTACAGAGTTCACATAGGCTCTTTCGGATTCCGATCCGCTAAGGACAAAGTTCAATGCAGGAAAGTTTGTTGTCAGAGACGAAAGCAATTCGGCGAAATTCGTCTTAGGCCATCTTCTTTCAATACGAAGATCAGATGCATTTACATTCACAACGACATAATCTCCACTAACATTTTCCATTCCACCCGGAAACGAGTACAATTCTTTTGTAATCAGATTGCATCCGCTCATTGAAGCCATTTTCAGATAAGATTCGTGTAGCGATACACCTGATTTGAAATCTATTTCATTTTCGTAAATCGGCATATTCGTTTTGTCGTCATCTTTTTTAAAACCATTTCTGATTTTCGCACGACTCAGAATGCATACTATCTTAGAGAAGTAAGAGTGTGGTTCGAGATCGAAATACAAATCAATTTTTTCTCTTCTTAAAAGGCGAATTATTCGAAGCGTTTCAGCTGCGATGGAAAAGAGGTTTTTATCATCAATTAATACCGTTTTGTCAATTACAGGGATCATTTCCAATAATTGTTTATTGCTTTTTGATGAAAGAAAAATAATTTCTGAGGAAGGAAAGTTGTTTTTTAGTGATAGAAGAAGTGAGGTGGATTGAATGATACTTCCCATTCCTAAAAACTTGCAGACAAGAATTTTTTTGGGAGCCACGTTGGAAGGCGTGGGTGAATTTTTCCGAATACGAAGAAGCCAAAGGAGAGCTTTCCCTAAAAATTTTATCTATAATAATTTTGCTTCCTGTATTCATGAAATATTTTCGGGCAAATTATCTTTTTTGTTGAGTCAAAAGAACTTTAGCTAGAGTGAGGCTCAAAGAAATTACTCGCGTTTTTTTAAAACTACATACATACCGTTAGTCCAAACCGTTTCGTAAGATGATTTTGTGCGCATTAAATACTCCTGTAATTTATCGTTAAAAGCACCTGAGCGTTCATCCGGATAAAGAATGTACTTGCAGCTTAATTTATCAAAAACACTTTTGTTAGCGTCGGCAGAAATGCCGTCGACCAGAAAGGTTGATTTTCGTTTTCCGTACAACGACATGGCTCTTGCTCTTGGAAAGGCAATAACGGTATTCTCCGGAGTGTTTTGTTGGATCCATGTAAATGCTTCTCGCGCCTCTTTGGTATAAGGGCCATCGGCCGGTGGTAATTGCGTAAAGAATCGAATGGAAAACACAATGGAGATGATGGTGAAAGTACCGATAACTCCAACATACCAGCCTGCTTTTTTAAATGATGAAACCACATAAAGCACGCCCTCAGCAAAGTAAATTATCGCAAGCGGAATAATTGGAAAAAGAAAGCGAAAGCCTGACGAAGTATAAGGGTAAATGGCAATCAGGCCGATATAAAGGAAGAAGAACCATTGTGCGGCCGACTGTTCTTTAAATTTCCGAACAATGCCGGTGATGATTAATGCCAGCACTATGAAATTCCAGGCATCTGAATGAAGTGGTTGGCACAAAATGGCAGCAGTATTCGTGAGTAAATCCCACAGATTCGTCACAATCGCAAACGAATGCGAAGTCCATTGTTTTTGATAGAAGCCCAGCAGTTCCTGTATGGAAAGACCGAAAAGTGCCACATTTAAGAGCGCAAAGACAATGATAGCCGGGAAAACAAAGGCAAGGATTCGCTTCGATTTTTCTTGTTGGGGGATAGGGCTTACCAGTACAGAGAGGAAGACGGCCGGAATTATGAGCGCGCCGGCAATTCGGAAGGAGATTAATACCCCGGCTAAGATTCCGCACGAGAGGTAAGTTTTAGTATTGTTTTTTTGAAGACGGTGGAGAATGGTATACAGAACGAGAATGAAAGGCCATTCCGACAAAATTTCCTTTTTCAGAATGAGAGAAAAAACATTGTACGCAAAGAGTAAAGCGATAAGCAGTGCGATTTTCTCATCATATTGTTTTTTGCAAAACGAAAAAACCTTTAGCGAAGCAAGAATCAGTATAAGGCTGATCAGAATAAGATACGGTTTGATTTCAAGTCCGAAGAACTTGTACATAGGCGCAAGCAACAACGGGAAACCGGCCGGGTACGCCTTTAAAGCATAAGGCATTTGCCGGGCGTCGAAGACTAAGTCGTTTTGTTCCTGTGGAATGCCTTCATTGATATTCTTTGCCTGTATCAGGTACTGCGCAAAGTCGTCGCCCCAATCGTGCGTCTCACCCACACCCAAATAGAGCAGAGGCAGAAGCAATAGAAACAGGACGATTTTTAGATTCATTTTCCGAAACGATCAGCCCCGCAAAGAAAGGACTTTTCCCATAATCCATCTCATAATATCCTCGAAATCATTAAAAAAGAGAAGAAATCGCACCCCACCCCCAATATCTCAAGTCCAAGTCAACTTACTACTTACTACTTACTACTTACCATTTCCCAAACACTAATTCCCAATTACTAATTACTAATTACTAATTTCTCTTCGTACATTTAACCCGTCTAAAACGCAATTATGAAAGAGTCAATTCTTGTGATTGGTGCCAAGGGGCAAATCGGTTCTGAACTGGTAGAAGAATTACGCCGTCAGAACGGTGAATCGAATGTGATCGCCACGGATATTAAAATGCCATCGCCGGAATTTCTGAGTAGTGGCCCATTTTATCAGCTCGATGTGCTCGATTTTCCTCAGGTTTTGGAAATCATCCGCAAGCACAATGTGAAGCAGGTGTATTTGCTTGCTGCGTTGTTAAGCGCGACAGCCGAACAGAAGATTAAATCGGCCTGGCGCCTGAACATGGAAGGACTTTTGGGTACGCTTGAACTGGCGAGAGAAGAAAAGTTCAAACTCTTCTGGCCAAGTTCGATTGCTGTTTTCGGACCAAACACTCCTCGCGAGAACACTCCGCAGTTTACCGTAACCGAGCCGTCTACGGTTTATGGAATCAGTAAGCTGGCAGGAGAACGCTGGTGTGAATATTATTTCCAAAAATTCAATGTTGACGTTCGTTCGTTGCGTTATCCGGGACTTATCGGTTACAAAACCGAGCCGGGTGGTGGAACAACGGATTACGCCGTTCATATTTTCCACGAAGCAATTCGTTCGCACAAATACGAAAGCTTCCTTTCCGAGCATACCGAACTTCCGATGATGTACATGCATGATGCATTGAAAGCAACAATCGGAATCATGAATGCCGACGCTAAGCAGGTGAAGATTCGCTCGAGCTACAACGTGGCAGCAATGAGTTTTACTCCGGCGCAGTTGGCCGATGAAATTCGCAAACACATTCCTGATTTTAAAATTACTTACAAGCCCGACGTTCGTCAGCAATACGCCGACTCATGGCCGAAGAGCATCGACGACTCCTGCGCCCGCACCGATTGGAAATGGCACGCCGAGTACGATCTGTGTAGAATGACGGAAGACATGTTGGTGCATATACAGGCGATGGTTCAGCATCATTGAAAAGGTAAGTAGTAAGTTGTAAGTAGTAAGTTGACTTACACTTAAGCCAAACTTATTTGGAGTCACTTATCAACCAGAAGCCCTGCTCAGAACAATCTATCTGCCTCACGGGTAAAACTTCTTATTAGAATTCCACCCCTCAAACAGCAAGTCAACTTACTACTTACTACTTACAACTTACCAATTACTAATTACTGCCAATGCAACAAAACCTCTACCTATACAACTCCCTCAAAAGAACCAAAGAACTTTTCACGCCAATCACTCCCGGATATGTGGGACTGTATTTGTGCGGACCGACAGTTTATGGGCCACCGCATTTAGGACATGCTCGTCCGGCTGTGGTGTTTGATATTTTGAATCGTTACCTGCATCATTTAGGATATAAAGTTCGTTTTGTCAGAAATGTAACCGACGTAGGCCATCTTGAAAATGATGCCGACGAAGGAGAAGATAAAATTGCGCGCAAGGCTCGTGTCGAAAAACTGGAGCCGATGGAAATTGCGCAATTGTACACCGACAATTATCACGAAGAAATCGAAAAGTTGAACGTACTCAAACCTAGTATTGAGCCACGTGCATCCGGTCACATTATCGAACAAATTGCCATGATCAGTCAGATTATGGAAAATGGTTTTGCGTATGAGTCGAATGGTTCGGTTTACTTCGATGTGGTGAAATACAATGCAACGAATCACTACGGTAAATTGAGTGGTCGTGTGTTAGAAGAATTGATCGCAGGTGCCGGTGAAGAACGTCGTGAATTGGAAGGACAAGAAGAAAAACGTAATCGTGTCGACTTCGCTCTCTGGAAAAAGGCATCTCCTGAACACATCATGCGCTGGCCTTCGCCCTGGAGCGATGGATTTCCCGGTTGGCATATTGAATGTTCGGCGATGAGCGGAAAGTATCTTGGCGAAACGTTCGACATTCACGGCGGAGGAATGGATTTACTTTTCCCGCATCACGAATGTGAAATTGCGCAGAGTGTCGGAGCAACAGGAAAAGATCCTGTGCGTTACTGGATGCATAATAATATGATCACCATCAACGGACAGAAGATGGGTAAGTCGCTGGGCAATTTTATTAATCTCAGCGAATTGTATGCCGGCTCACACAAGTTATTGGAGCAAGCATATTCTCCAATGACAATTCGTTTCTTTATCCTTCAAGCGCATTATCGCAGTCCGCTCGATTTTTCAAACGAAGGACTGAAAGCTGCAGAGAAGGGGATGAAGCGCATGTTGAATGCAAAAGCATTACTTCCTAAATTGAAGACGTCGGCAACAAGCACATCAAAGATTTCCGATGTTATCGATTCATGCTATGAAGCGATGAACGACGATCTCAACACAGCCATTGCAATGGCAAGTTTGTTTGAAGGAGCGCGAATTATCAATTCAGTTTACGCAGGGACGGAAACAATCACAGCAGCCGATCTGGATAGTTTGTCGAAATTCTTTACTCTGTTCGTAGAAGAAGTTCTCGGATTGAAAGAAGAAGCATTGGGCGACGATAGTAGTGTTGATGGATTGATGAGCATTATTCTTGAATTGCGTAAAGATGTAAAGGCGAAAAAAGATTTCGCAGCTTCCGATAAGATTCGTGATATGCTTCTGGCGCTCGGGTATAAGATTAAAGACGAGAAGGACGGGGCTACCTGGACGAGAGAGTAATTTTTCACCACGAGAACATGAGTGCCACGAGGAATCACAAGCCTTCTCGTGATTCCTCGTGCCACTTGTGTTCTCGTGGTAAAATTCATAATAGTTTCGTAAAAAAAACATGCAATTAAAAAACGCAATACTTCTTCTTTTCACAGCAAGCTCGCTAACGTTGGGAGCCTGTCATAATGAAACAAAGACTCCTCCCGCTACTCCACCTGCCGAAACCAAGCCTATGGTTACCGCTCCTGATTTCAATGCAGACTCTGCGTATGCATTTGTAAAAGCACAGATAGATTTTGGCCCGCGTGTTCCGAATACGAATGCTCATATTGCCTGCGGTGATTATTTGATTGCGAAAATGAAGTCATGGTCACCGAATGTTTTTGTTCAGGAAGGTGTATTGAGAGCATTCGATGGCACCAATCTGAAATTTAGAAATATTATCACCTCCTTTAATCCTGATGCAAAGCAACGCGTATTATTGTTTGCACATTGGGACACACGACCATGGTCGGATCAGGACAGTATAGATCCGATGAAGCCTTCTCTGGGTGCTGATGATGGTGGCAGCGGAGTTGCCGTACTGATGGAAATTGCGCGCCAGTTAAGTCAGTTGAAACCAAACATTGGAGTTGATCTGGCCTTTTTTGATGCAGAAGATTGGGGGAAAGAAGGTGGTGGTCCGAGTGCAGAAGATTCGTATGCACTAGGCACACAGTATTGGGCAAAGAATCCACACGTTCCGGGTTATACCGCCGATTATGGTATTCTTCTCGATATGGTTGGAGCAAAAGATGCGCAATTCCGTTTCGAAGGATTGTCGTATGAGCGAGCGAGCTCTGTTTTGCGGAAAGTGTGGTCGCAGGCTTCTCAATTAGGATATAGTAATTATTTTCTGAATCAGGATGGCGGATGGATAACGGATGATCACGTTTATGTGAATGCAATTGGCATTCCTTCTATCGACATCATTCATACACGAATTAATGAACGCTCCGGATTCCCTTCACATTGGCATACACACAGGGATAATTTGGATGTGATCGATAAGAACACACTAAAAGCAGTAGGGCAGACATTGCTTCACGTACTTTTTCAAAGTGCCGTCTAAGCAAACGCTGCCCTACCGGTAATTTTTTTATTGGTGTATTATCAATTTGCTCATTCTGCTTTCGGAAGAAGAAATTGTGAGGATATAAATTCCTTTTTCAAATTCTCTTAAATTCAACTGAGTCGATTTTGATAAATTTAAATTTTCGTGTTGCGTTAGAATTGCACGACCATTTATATCGGTGAGAGAAATTAAAATTTCCGAATTTTTTTCCGACTCCGGGAATTCAATGTTTATTTCATCCGACGTTGGATTTGGGTAAACACTTACATCGTTATTCCAATTTGCTTCAGTGATGCCGGTTGGTAATGATCCCGACCATTTGAAAATCCCTCTCGAAAAATCTTTCACATATCCACCTGAATAGCCATTTGTCGGGCTTGTGAAAACACATACCGTATGTTGTTCTGTTGAGTCGATCAACGACCATGTAGCGCCACCATCGATACTGATTACGGAGTATGCGGACCATGTAGAATCATATTCGCTGCAAGCGATATAAGTGTTCGCAGTGCCCGGGATATAAGTAGCATCATATATTGCAGAGCCTGCAGCTACGTTTGGACTGCTGAATATAATCGGTTGTGATTGCCATGTATTTCCGCCATCTGTTGTACGAACACTCATATCGGCATAACCGCCCGGACCGTTACCTCCACCGGAAACCCAAACCGAAGCAACGGCAATTCCGTTGAGTGCATCCTTGAATGCAATGCCTTTTATGGCGCTTGGATTAATACATCCGGGAAGCAATGTCCACGTGAGACCACGGTCATTACTCTTGTAGAAATTGCCGTAAGTGTCGCCAAGCCAAATCATGTTTCCTAAAACCTCATACGAATTCAACAGGAATTGTGTGCGCGTCGAAAATGTGTTTGCCGGAATTGGAAGAGAGCCATTTGGAGTCCAAGTCGTGCCGCCATTTGAGGTAATGTAAATGGCAGAGTCGCCTATAACGACACCTTCATTGGCGTCATAAAAATGAATGAAGCGAGCAGCATCAGTAAATATGGCTGTTGACTGAAGTACCCAGCTCGTTCCGCCATTCGATGTTTTGTAAACACGACCTGTTTCCTGAGTTCCCGGATTGCAGGTCGCAACCCAAGCTGTGTTTGCATCGATGGCAGAAATACAAACCGGCGTTTGTGTAATCGGAATCGCCATTACGCCACCGCTCCATGATATTCCCGAGACCGTTTTAGCATAGTAAGGTACAACGCCACCGCAAGTACCGGCAGCAAATTGTCCGAAGATTGCCCAAGCGACATTGTCTGAAGGTGCTGAGAGATCAATGGCGCAGATTCCCTGATTGGAGCTGATGCCAACGCCATGTTTAACCCATTGCTGGGCATGCAGTGAAAAGGCAAAAAAGAGTAGGAAAGAAAATAGTAGAGTAGTAGTCGTTTTTTTCATGATCATACAGATTTAGGTTAGACGTTACGTTAGTTCCCGATAAAGAATTAGGAAACGTAAAGCTAGAGCCAAAAGGCTGTTAAGATCAAATTTTCGAGGTAGACATGAGGTAGACTTGGTCCGCAGAAGAGTAGGCAAACGGTGTACTTTTTCGATTAGCTGATTAGCTGATTAGCTGATTAGCTAATTAGGCGTGGCCAATTTTCAAGTACCTGCATTGTAGCTAACGGCTCCATCAGCTAATTAGCTAATCAGCCAATTAGCTAATCGTTAAAATTCAGCATTCTTCGCCGTCCTCGGAAACGGAATCACATCACGAATGTTCGTCATTCCCGTTACAAAGAGCATAAGTCGTTCGAAGCCCAGACCGAAGCCGGCATGTTCGCATGCTCCGAATTTGCGGGTGTCGAGATACCACCACATTTCCTTTTCAGGGATGTGCATTTCGCGCATGCGGGTAACGAGCTTGTCGTAGTTTTCTTCACGCTGTGAGCCGCCGATGATTTCGCCGATCCATGGGAATAAAATATCCATCGCACGAACGGTTTTGCCGTCGTCGTTTTGCTTCATGTAGAAAGCTTTGATGTGCTTTGGATAGTCGGTGAGAATAACCGGACGTTTGAAATGTTCGACGAGATAATTTTCGTGTTCTTTTTGAAGATCAGTTCCCCATTCAACTTTGAATTCAAATTTCTTTCCTGAATTCATGAGGAGATCAACGGCATTCGTGTATGTCAATCGTTCGAAAGGATTCGCAACAACAGATTGCAAACGTGCGATCAGTTCTTTGTCGTACATCTGATTCAAAAACTCGAGATCATCTTTGCAATTATCGAGAGCATACTGAATGAGGTATTTCAAAAAGTCTTCAGCAAGATCCATATTGTCCTGAAGATCGTAGAATGCCATCTCCGGCTCAATCATCCAGAACTCTGCTAAGTGACGAGGAGTATTTGAATTCTCAGCGCGGAATGTCGGGCCGAAGGTATATACCAAACCAAGAGCCATTGCTCCGAGTTCTCCCTCGAGCTGTCCGCTTACGGTGAGATTCGTTGCTTTTCCGAAAAAGTCTTGAGCATAATCAACAGCGCCGTCTTCTGTGCGCGGAGGATTCACTGCATCGAGCGTCGTGACACGGAACATTTCTCCTGCGCCTTCTGCATCAGATCCGGTAACGATAGGAGAGTGCAGATAATAAAACCCACGATCGTTGTAATATTTGTGAATAGCAAACGCCATGTGATGACGCATGCGAAAGATCGCGCCGAATGTATTTGTACGCGGACGAAGATGAGCTACTTCGCGAAGGAATTCGAGTGTGTGACCTTTTTTCTGTAACGGAAAAGTTTCGTCGGCACCACCGAGAAGTTCGAGATGATTCACTTGAATCTCTACCGTTTGTCCCTGACCTTGTGATTGAACAAGCAAACCTTTTGCATGAATACAAGAGCCTGTCGTAATCGGCTTCAAAAGTTCTTCGCTGAACTTTGATAAGTCGACAACAAGCTGAATGCTGTGAATGATCGATCCGTCGTTAACGGCAACGAAAGCAACTTGCTTATTCCCGCGTTTTGTTCTTACCCAGCCTTTGACAGCAACTTCTTTCCCGTACTCCGTCGATTTCAGCAATTCGTTAACTCGTGTATGTCTCATGATTTACTCTTAATTAATAGGTCATTTATAAGGATTGCAAAAAAACGAAGAATTGAGCGGAAAGCAAAGGTTTGGGGAGAATTAGTGCGGGTTACGGGTTGCGAGTTGCGGGTTGCGAGTTGCGTGGGAGGGAGTGTGAGTGTGTTTACCACAAGAACACGAGGGGCACGAGACGACCACGAGAGTGTTTCTGCGCTTTCTGCGAAATTTATGCGTTTTCTGCGGGAAACAAACCCAGTACTACAAATTTCCCCACAGCATTCCATGGAAAAAAGCACTCGTTTTTGGACATCAAATCCCTGCAAATTTCGGCTCACCAATCTGATTTCCTGAACAATTGGCCGCTTCAGGTGTTTATTTCCCTGTGCCGGTATCCGAAAAAAAGAAGAAATCCCTAAAATCAAACCCGAAAAGCACCGTTCAGACGCGTGTTCGCAGGGCCGTTCCCTCGGAATTTTCTATATTTGTAAACGACGACAAGAAGATGGACATCACCCCCGGACCTTTTTTGAAGAAGATTACCTTTCCTGAGGACCTCCGCAAGTTTAAAGAAGCGGATTTGCCACAGGTTTGCCGGGAACTACGCGATTATATAATTGATATTGTGTCGGTTAACGGTGGGCACTTTGGTGCATCGCTTGGTGTTGTTGAATTGACGGTTGCATTGCATTACGCATTCAATACTCCCGATGATCAATTGATCTGGGATGTCGGACATCAGGCATACGGACATAAGATTCTGACCGGTCGTCGCGACATTTTTCACACGAACAGAATTTACAAAGGCATCAGCGGTTTCCCAAAACGCAACGAGAGCGAGTACGATGATTTTGGCGTAGGTCATTCATCGACTTCTATTTCTGCTGCATTGGGAATGGCCGTTGCTTCGCGTCTTCAAGGAAATAAAGATCGCCAACACATCGCAGTGATTGGCGATGGAGCGATGACGGCAGGTATGGCATTCGAAGCATTGAATCATGCCGGCGTGGAGAATTCTAATCTCCTCGTTATTCTCAACGACAATTGCATGAGTATCGATCCAAATGTCGGAGCGTTGAAAGAGTATCTCACCGACATTACCGTTTCGCATACATACAATAAAGTTAAAGACGAAATCTGGAAGCTACTCGGAAAGATCAGCAAGTTCGGTCCGAATGCTCAGGAGATTGCATCGAAGGTAGAGAACGCAGTAAAGACGACATTGCTCCAGCAGAGCAATATGTTTGAGTCATTGCGCTTCCGTTACTTTGGTCCCGTCGATGGACATGATGTGAATCGTCTCGTAAAAGTATTACACGATTTAAAAGATATACCGGGTCCGAAAATTCTTCATTGCCTTACAGTAAAAGGGAAAGGCTATGAGTTAGCGGAGAAAGATCAAACGAAATGGCATTCGCCCGGATTGTTTGATAAGATCACCGGAGAAATTTTCAAGCCTGCGAATACTTCACCGCAGCCACCGAGATACCAGGATGTTTTTGGTAACACGATGGTTGAATTAGCAGAGATGAATCCGAAAGTAGTCGGAGTAACACCGGCCATGCCATCAGGATGTTCGTTGAACATCATGATGAAAGCGATGCCGGATCGCGCATTTGATGTCGGCATTGCCGAACAGCATGCAGTTACTTTTTCTGCAGGTATGGCTACGCAGGGATTAGTGCCATTCTGCAACATCTACTCGTCGTTCATGCAACGAGGTTACGATCAGGTTGTACACGATGTCGCATTGCAAAACTTGCACGTCGTATTTTGTCTTGATCGCGGAGGACTGGCAGGAGCCAATGGCCCAACACATCACGGAGCTTTTGATTTAGCAATGTTCCGTTGCATTCCGAATATGATTGTGAGTGCGCCGATGAATGAACAGGAACTTCGCAATCTCATGTACACTGCGCAGCTTCCTGAAACCAACGCGCCATTCAGCATTCGTTATCCGAGAGGAAACGGAGTGATGATCGACTGGAAGACACCATTCGAAAAATTGAAAATAGGTCAGGGAAGAAAATTACGTGATGGCGAAGAGATTGCTATTCTCACCATTGGTCATCCAGGAAATTTTGCCGTGAAAGCGTGCGATGAGTTAGAGAAAGAAGGATTATATCCGGCACATTACGATATGCGCTTTGTAAAGCCGCTCGACGAAGAGATGCTTCACGATATTTTTTCTAAGTATAAAAAATTAATCACCGTAGAAGACGGATGCCTCATGGGAGGCTTCGGTAGCGCTATTGGTGAGTTTATGATGGAACACAATTATTCTGCCCGCATCACCCGATTAGGAATTCCTGATCGCTTTATTGATCACGGCGAGCAAAAGGAATTGTACAACGAATGCCACTTCGACACGAATGCAATTAAGGATGCAGTAAGGCAATCGGTTGGTGAGACAGTTGTTGTTTTTTCTTAAGAGTCGGGTGGGACTTTAGATACTCAAAACTATTTACTAAGGATTCGGGTTGCGAGTTGCGGGTTGCGGGTTGCGAGTTGCGAGTTGCGAGTTGCGGGTTGCGAGTTGCGGGTTGCGGGTTGCGGGTTGCGGGTTGCGAGTTGCGGGTTGCGGGTTGCGGGTTGCGAGTTGCGAGTTGCGAGTTGCGAGTTGCGAGTTGCGAGGTTGCAACTCGCAACCCGCCCCTGTTTCCCTAATAAATGCAGTTGTCTACCCCTCATACGCTCCCTTACTTTGCAGGATGAAAACCCCTTTCGAGGTTACCGAGACCTCGCCAGCTTTCTATGCAATTTTATATGTTACCCGGAATTTTCCGCTATTTACTCGTCCCGGTTATTTTAGAATCGTGAATGAGGTGATGAAGGATTTTTGTTTGTATGAAGCGATGAATATTCGAGGCTATGTAATTATGCCCGACTTTATTCAATTTCTTTATCAGGCAGAAGAGAAACAGGCGGAAATTGTGCTTAAGCATTTTGCTCTTCGTCTGTCACTTCAGCTTTTAGATTACATCGAGAACAGTGATGATCGCAAAGGCAGGTGGTTGCAAAGTTTTTTTAAGGAGAGTAATTCAGTTGTGCAGGCGAAGAAATCTGTTTGGGGAGATATTCACTTCGAGCGAATCGAAAGCATGCGGATCGCTCAAAGTATAATTCACGACATGAATCACTTGCCGGTGAGAGAGGGTATAGTGACTTCGGCGGAAGCCTATTTGCATTCGGGCGCATCGAGCAGGAATTGGTCGGGAGAAGCAGAATTTGCATTCTTGTTTCATTTTTAATCATTTTTAGTCTTTCGAATGAAAGGTGAAGAGTGCCGATGGATAAAGTTTTTGTTTCACACATTAAATTAATTTGGCCGAATCATTAATAAGTGTATTTTTATACTGGAATGCAAATTCATCTGCTTCTTGTTTTTGTGTTCGTCGATCTGTGAAGCCTGATTTTTTGATACGAAATAATGGGGAGACTTTTCAGCTTTGTTCTGAATAGTTTCCTAAAGAGAATTTTTGGACTGAAGAGTCCGGATATCGGGTAATATTACGCAGAAGCTGGTGAAACAATAGGGTCAGATTATTCACACACAAATTACATTTAACCATGTCGGTTATCACTCTCGATTGTAGCCTTACGGTTCTTACTCAAGTGACGAATTCAGGATTGGTCATGTCCGGTTCGGCAGCATTCCTGGCCTTTGTCGGGATGGCTGTTTATTGTCGTACAAAAGTCAGCGCATTACGAAGCAGAATCACTAACGATCCGCCTCCACAGGATGAAGAGGAGAAGACCCCTTCGAAGTATAACTTGCTTTTGCATGTTTACAATTCAAAGGATACTTGCTTTTGGGGGTCTGATTTGTTGACTAATAAACCGATCTACATTTCACCCGGAGTTGAAAATGTTTACGGGTATTCTCAGGAGGATCTCATGCAAGACAATAAGAAGTGGTATGAAATTATCCTGGAAGAAGATCGTCGGCTTTTTGATGAGAGCTACAAATTGCTCAATGCAGGCATGACAGCCGATCTGGAATTTAGAATTGTTGATCAGCAACTGAAGATTCGATGGCTCGAAGTACGAGTAGCTCCAACACTGGATGTGAATGGCAAGTTGATTAGACTCGATGGCTCCACTATGGACATTACTTCCCGAAAAGTGAATGAGCAAACGCTTCAGATTAACAAGAAGCGACTCGACGAAGCGCAACGAATAGCTCATATTGGCAGTTGGGAATTGAATCACCTTTCCGGAGCAATATTTTGGTCGGATGAGATTTATAGAATCTTCGAACTTGATCCAAAGCATTTCGGTGCATCGTACGATAGTTTTTTGGATTTAGTACACCCCGACGACAAGAATTTGGTAGATCTTGCTTTTTCTGATGCAGTAAGAAACCATACGCCATACGACTTAGTGCATCGCTTGCTTTTTAGAGATGGTCGGATCAAGTACGTTCATGAACAATGTGAAACTACTTATGACAAAGCCGGTAATCCTGTTCTTTCTATCGGAACCGTCCAGGACATAACCGTTCGGCAGATAACGGAGCTTGCACTGGCAGAAAGCGAAAACAGATTGCAAACTATTGTCAGAACAGGCCCCGACTGCATCAAGCTTACCGATAGAGATAATAATCTGATCGACATGAACGTTGCCGGTGTAGAAATGATCGAAGCCGACGGTCTGGATCAAATCAAAGGGCAATGTGTTTTACATTTGGTTAACGATCCTTACAAAGAGAAGTATAAGAAAATGACAGAGCATATTTTTGCCGGAGGCAGCGGTGTGATCGATTATGAAATTACCGGATTAAAAGGCGGAAGTAAATGGCTGGAAAGTCATTCTGTCCCGATGAAAAATAAAAGCGGAGAGATTGTCTCTATGTTATGCGTGACGCATGATATTACTGCAAGGAAGAAGGCTGAAGATGAAATTAAGAAGTCGAATGAGGAACTTCGGCAATTAGCTGCCCATATTGAAAAAATTCGCGAGGAGGAACGGTTGTTTATTTCTCGGGAGATTCATGATGAATTGGGACAACAGCTTACAGCTATGAAAATGGATGCCACTTGGGTTAGCAAGAAGTTAGTTGGGGCAGATAGATTAGTAGATAGTAAGCTTTCGTCTTTGATTCAAATGATGGATAAGATGGTAAAGACGGTTCGAAAAATATCTTCTGAACTTAGACCTAGCGAACTTGAACACTTAGGATTGCGCACTACTCTCGAGCTGCACGGGCAGGAATTTGAGCGTAGAACCGGAATAAAATTGCTTTTCAATTCAGATGCTTCGAGTCCGACGCTATGCCCGGAAATCAACATTGCAATTTTCAGAATATTTCAAGAGAGTTTGACCAATATTGCCAGACACTCAGCTGCGACCGAAGTTCATACATCACTGGATATGGTAGGAGAGGATGTCGTACTTCGAATAAAGGACAATGGAGTTGGGTTTATTGATTCAAAAATGCTTGGCGGAAAAACTTTAGGAATATTAGGAATGCAGGAAAGAGCATTGCTGCTTGGAGGAGAATATCGGATTACAGGACAAGAAGGCAAAGGAACAGCTATTGAAGTAACGATTCCAGTAAAGAATAAAAACTCGAATTAGGATGTGCTTCGCTAACTTAAGTTGTATAGTTTCCACGAATTCATCCTTTGGAGCTAAAGACGTTGATTTTGTAAATTCATATTGGATAATATGATTATCAACAAAGAAGAAAAATGTAAGCAGGAAAAAAAACTATTTCTGATCAATAAACAATTCGCTTATATGAACACCCAGTGCATTGCTGATTTTTAGTAATGTGAGCACGGTTGTATTGATCTGTCCCGATTCAATTCGCGACATGCTTGCTTTTTCAAATTCGCATGCACTTGCCAATTCAATCTGCGACATATTTTTTTCGATCCGTTTTTTCCGGATTCGTTTTCCCATTTCAATCAGGAACTTATCTTTTCGCATAAAAAATTTTAATCTACTCCTATGGCAAATAACCGAAAGAATCACAAATAATCGGTTGACCTAAACCACAATTATCTTGAATTGTGTTGTAGATCAATCTGCTACAAATTCGCAAAATCGGCCTTTTTTAATTAAAATCGAACATCGATTTTTTAAATGTCTGCGATTAATCAGCTGGTTTTCATTATAAACATAGGCTAAAACATGACAAATGTTGTAACGTCATCGGCGAGCATTTTTTATATTGCATAGACACAACACATTTGGTACACACCGCACTGAGCGCACCTTTTAGCAGGTTTTTTAATTTGAAAAAGAGTTATGAATGCAACGGAAGTGAACGTATTTAATGCCGTGCTTAAGAGCATGCGTGATTCGCTTATCAGTTTGGACAAAGATTGGCGATATGTTTTTGTGAACGATAAGGCTGTTCGGATGATGGGTAAATCACGTGAGGAACTCATCGGTAAAACATTTTGGGAATTATTTCCGGATACGATAGGTACCGTCATTGAGTCGGAAATACGGAGGTCAATGGCTGCTCGCGAGAAAACGAGTTTTGAAGCTTATTATAAGCCGTATGACCTATGGTTATCTATCAATGTATTCCCATATGAGGATGAATTGTTGGTATATTTTACAAATATCACTCGATTTAAAAGAGCAGAGGAAAGCCTTCATTCGTTGTTGAAGGAAGTATCCGATTATAAACATGCACTCGATGAATCATCGATTGTAGCGATCACAGATGCTACCGGGATAATCACTCACGCAAACGATAATTTTTGTAAAATATCAAAGTATACGAGAGAGGAATTAGTCGGGAAAGATCATCGCTTAATCAATTCCGGATATCACGGAAAGGAATTTTTTCATGAGTTGTGGTATACCATATCAAATGGCCATGTTTGGAGAGGCGAATTGAAGAACAGAGCAAGAGATGGAAGTGCTTATTGGGTCGACACGACGATTGTTCCATTTTTAGATGAAGCCGGTAAGCCTTATCAATACGTTGCCATTCGTTCAGATATCACTCGTAGAAAGCAGGCCGAAGGCGAATTGCTTGAACTGAATCGGGATTTGGAACGCCGTGTAAAAGATCGTACCGAAGAATTGGAGGCGTTTTCATATTCAATTTCGCATGACTTGAGAGCACCGCTACGGGCGATAAATAGTTATGCCAAAATTATTGAAGAAGACTATAGTAACACTTTCGATAACGAGGGTAATCGATTACTAGGCATCGTGCAGGAGAATGCGAGAAAGATGGGAACTCTGATCGATGATTTGCTTGCCTTTTCAAGACTCGGGGGAAAGGAACTTCGGAAGTCAGAGGTCGACATGATGGCGCTTACCGAGCAGGTATGTTCCGAATTGGTAAAGACTGTTGTTAAGAAACCTGCGATTGAAATCAGACATATGTTGCCGGTGAAGGCCGACAAAACACTGATGGGCCAAGTATTGGTAAATCTGATTTCAAATGCAATTAAATACTCCGGTAAAAAGGAGAACCCGCAGATCGTTATTAATTCAGAGCGGAGTAATCACTACATCATTTATTCGGTCGAGGATAACGGAACCGGATTTAATATGGAGTATGCTTCAAAGCTATTCGGCGTTTTCCAGCGACTTCATTCGGAGATGGAGTTTGAAGGCACCGGCGTAGGTTTAGCCATTGTTAAGAGAATTGTTTACAAGCATGGCGGATCGGTTTGGGCAGAAAGCGAAGAAGGCAACGGAGCAAAATTTTATTTCAGTTTACCTGAGTAGGAGAAAAAAGAACAAGTATGAATCAAGAGCTTGAAATATTGTTAATAGAAGATAATCCGCACGATGCTGAATTAGTAATTCGTGCATTAAAGAAAAACCATGTTGTTAATCACATCGTTCATTTAACGGACGGGGTGATTGCTCTTGATTTTCTATTTGGCCGAGGCAAATACGAAGGCCGGAAAACGAATATTAAACCCAGATTGATATTGCTTGATCTGAAAATGCCCAAGATGAATGGCCTCGAAGTCTTACAAGCCATAAAAGATAATGACCTAACAAAGCAAATTCCGGTAGTTGTCCTTACATCTTCAAAAGAAAACCCTGATATCGAGCAATCGTATTTGCTTGGTGCAAACAGCTTCATCGTTAAGCCCGTCGATTACGATAGTTTCAGACAAGTTATTACTGACTTAGGAATGTACTGGCTTGTTGTAAATCACCCACCACACTGATCCATTATGCAAAACAAACAACTGCGAATATTGCATCTGGAGGATTTGCCAACCGATGCAGAACTTGTCGACCGCCAACTGAAAAAAGGTAATATTAATTACACTTCACTTGTCGTAAGCAATCGCGCCGATTACATTAAGGGATTGAATGAGTTTGAGCCTGACATTATTTTATCGGATCATTCCTTGCCTTCTTTTGATTCAGGCGATGCTTTGAGAATATTGAAAGCGTCCGGAAAAAACATTCCATTTGTTTTGGTTACGGCAACTATTTCGGAAGAATATGCAGTAGAGGTTATGCGTGAAGGCGCAAATGATTATGTTTTAAAAGATCGTCTACAGCGCTTGCCTAATGCGGTTTTAAATGCGATGGAGAAATGGCATATCGAAAGAGAACGCCAGAAATATTTGGATGAAGTCGTTTCCAACGAAGCTCTTTTGAAAGAAGCAGAGCATTTGGCAGGATTCGGAAGCTGGCAGACAGATTTAATGAAAGGCTCTTCGAAATGGTCGAATGAGTCGTATCGGATTTTAGGTTTGCAACCCGGAGAAATTGAACCATCTTTTGAGAACTTTCTAAGTCATATTCATCCCGAAGACCGCGACTTTATGATGAAGACGCTTGAAGATGCGATTCAGAATAAAGTTTCGGGACATGTTACTTTCAGAGTAATCGATAAGAATGGTGTTGTGAAGTACATGCGTTCTGAAATTGTTGCCGAACGGAACGAAAAGAATCAGACTGTTAGAGTTACCGGTATTAATCAGGACGTGACAGATATTAAGCGTGCCGAACGTGAGTTGCAGGAAAATGTGAATCAGCTGAAGAGTGCAGGTGAACGACAAAACGCCATTTTAAATACACTGCCGGCTAATATCGCTTTGCTCGATGAAAGAGGAAATATTGTCTCGGTAAATGAAGCTTGGAAAAAATTTGCCACGAAGAATGGCTCCACAATGCCGAATTTTGGCATCGGGTATAATTATATTGAAGTTTCAAAAAACGCAGGTGGAGTTGATGAAGTAGACGGGCTTAGAATTGCAGAAGGAATCCAAAGCGTTATTGGAAAGAAAATTGATCAGTTCACCATGGAGTATCCTTGTCACGCTCCGGCTGAAAGACGATGGTTTCGTGTTACTGTGAATCCGTTATCAGAAAGTGCCAACAAGGGAGTTGTTGTCATGCACATCAATATTACCGAAAGGATGCTTTCTCAGTTGGAGAAGGATAAGATTACCGATGATTTGATTCAACGGAATCGCGACCTTGAACAGTTTGCTTATATAGTATCTCACAATCTGCGAGCACCGGTGGCCAATATTCTGGGTATAACTGAAATGATGAATACATTCTCACTTACAGTAAGCGAAGAGGATGAAATGAAGAGTGAATTAATAGTTTCTGTTAAAAAACTCGACGGTGTAATTAAAGACTTGAATCATATTTTGCAGGTTAAGAGAGAAGTTAATGAAAAACGGGAGGTTGTGTACCTGGCCGATATTCTCGACGACATCAAGCTTAGCATTCGCAGTTTGATGACAAAAGAAAAGGTAGAGATTCGTTCTAACTTTAACCGGGCAACAAACATGGTTTCTTTGAAGAGTTACGTTTATAGCATATTTTATAATTTGATCGTAAACAGTATTAAGTACAAACAACTCGATCGGCCTCCGGTTATCAGAGTAGAGAGCTTTGTCCGAAACGGTAAGATGGTGCTCGAGTTCGAAGATAACGGTATTGGAATTGATCTTGCGAAAAAGGGAGATCAGGTATTTGGATTGTACAAACGTTTTCACTTGCATCAGGAAGGCAAGGGAATGGGCTTGTACATGGTGAAAACGCAGGTGGAAACATTGGGCGGAAAAATATCGATCGAGAGTGAAGTTAATAAGGAAACAAAATTTACAATAGAATTTGAACAATAAGAGGGAGGGAAAATGAAACGCGAAGTGATTACTAATTATTTAGTAGTAGACGACGATCAGATCAATAATATGATCTGCAGAAAAATTATTCAAAAGACTATTCAGGGAGCAGAAGTTCAGACTTTCACCGATCCTGATACGGCATTGATTTACATTAAATCGTCTTTCAGTAGAAAGGATGCTGCTAAAACTATCGTATTTCTTGATATCAATATGCCGGCAATCACCGGTTGGGAGTTTTTGGATTCCTTTGAACGATTCGATACGCGAGTGAAGGAGTCGCTGATAATTTACATGCTGTCTTCTTCTGTTGATCCCAACGACCGTCAACGCGCATTGAATAATCCGAATGTTAACGGCTATGTGGAAAAACCGCTTACCATCGAAAAATACTTGATTTGCTGGAAGGTGTTGAAAAATGGCCTCAAAATAAAAGGCCTGCTAGAAGATTCGGAAATATTATTTAATTTCATGTGATTATACTTGTCTTAAGATTTAAATAAAGGCGGGAATAATTGTCAGGATGTATAAGCGAACATTATTTTCAATTTTCTTTCTTTTACTTTTTATTAAATCATCGTATGGACAAACTTGTGCAACGATGAATATCACGCCGATCGCCGATGTCCCTTCCGTTTGCAATACGATGGTATTAACGATGGCGCACGATAACCGGGGATTGCCATTACTATATGTTGCCAATAAAGAAGCAGGGCTTGTCATCTATGATGTAAACCAGGCTACGACGCCACAGTTGCTTTCACAGACATCAATCTTTGAATGGGGCGGATTGGATGTAATGAATTTATGTCAGTCGGGTGATTATCTTTTTTTGGCGCTTGGAAATTCATTTACCAATCCTCAATCAGCCGGAATCGCAATCGTAAACATTTCCAATCCGGCTTCTCCTGTTGTAACGTCATTCTATACTGTTCCCGGCTCATCCACAGGTTCCGGAATAGTAGCCGTGGAAGGAGATTATGCTTACCTGGGTGCAATGAGAAGCGGATTGATAGTTTTTGATATTTCCGATAAGAGCAGTATCGTTCAGCGATCACAATTTTTGCCCGACATTAATTATCCGTACCCGAATCCGCCTAACCCTAATTTTTATAACGCTCGTGGTTTGGAAGTAAAAAACGGAATCGTTTACTTGTGTTTTGATGCAGGAGGCTTGAGAGTAGTAAATTGCGTTAATCCTCTTCTTCCCGTTGAGACCGGTCATTTTGCAAATCCGTTATTGTACTTTCCATTTAACCTCACCAGAGCATACAATAATATCGTTCTCGACAATAACATTGCTTACATAGCTGTAGATTATTGCGGAGTGGAAGCAATAGACATAAGTGACACTTCAGCATTAAATCTTATCGGCTGGTGGAATCCGCAAAATTGTCCGAACAATAATTGGTTTACAAGTCCGGTTCATTCGAATGAAATCCGAATAAATAAGGCCTGCTCGCAATTGTATGTGAGTACAGGGAAGAGTGAATTTTATGTTTTGGATATTTCGAATCCTTCTCTTCCCGACAGCTGCAATTATTTTGGTGATGTGAGCGATACTGCTGCAACCTGGGGAGTAAATTATTATGATAATTTCATCTACCTCGCGTATACATGCACATTTGGAATTCCTTTTTTTGCAAATTATACAGGACTAAAAACTTTGTCGTTTAATTCTTGCACTGTCGGGATTGATAATCCCTTTTCACGTTCGACATTGGCATTTCCAAACCCCGCTCATAGCAATTTCAGATTAAATTTATCCGAAGCAAATGAGAAAATGCCTCTTGTAAAATTATCTGATCTATTCGGAAGAGTACTAACATACATCAAGCCTGAATCAACAGTGTACGATATTTCAAGTTTACCTCAAGGTGCTTATTTTTTGGAATGGGATATTGACGGACATGCTTATTTCACAAAGCTTATCAAGCAATAATAGCGACATTTTCAGGGTAAAGAGCCATAACCGCAATTTGCAGAAATACGATCTATCCCTAATTCGAAAGAGTTATTTTTCACTATGCAATAGATAGTCTTTATATTGGTTTCCCGACCATCGTTTTCATCCTAAATTCAATGAACCCTAAAGATCATTTTCGGATAAGATTAATAGTGTAAGAATGCGTCGATTCTTACCCCGATTTTCTCTGTGCAAGCTGTATTTTTAACAAAATTCAATAGTCCCCTTTAGTGATGCGGGAATTTGTGTCTGTAGATTGCAAAACCCTTTAAGCGTAAATACATACAAGATAAAACGGGCCATCGTATCCGTGATATTTTCGATTTCGTCTAAACAGTTCAACTCCGCAAGCCACCACCATACAATGAAAACTTTCAAAAAAGTTCTGAAGACTCTTCCGGCATTTATCCTTCTTTTTTCGGGTAGTTTCTCTGCACATGCGCAGGTGGCTAATTCTAAAAAAGGGCTAGCCGATGAGCAGGAATTATCGGTAAAGGATGAGCCATCTATTACAGAGGGTTCAGAGCAAAGGAGTGATGTTCGTTTTGTAAAATTTGAAGCGGAGACAGAGCAGCATGAAATTCATCTGAAATGGCTTGTCAATTCCGAGGGGAACTTGACTGCATTTATTCTGCAACGGAGTGAGGATGGCAAGAGTTTTACTGACCTTCAAAATATCGATATCACCATTTGCGGAAGTGGCGCTTACGACGCCACTGATCGGGAGCCGAAATTTGGTATTGCTTACTATCGACTCCGGATGTACGATTCTGATGGCAAAATCAGCTATTCCGAAGTAATTCCTGCTAAATATTCGAATTCAAAGAGCATCCTCACCATTCACCCCAATCCGGTTGCCGATGAGGTCGAAATAGTTTCCGTGACGCATCAATCGATGACTTCCGTGCTGAAAATTATGGATTCATTTGGCCATGTAATGGTTCAATATCCATGGGATGAGCACGATGGCCTAAATCGTTTACAAATAAACGTCTCAAACTTGGCAAAAGGCGTCTATTTTGTAACTTTGGAAAATGGCTCGGAAATTTCCAAGATTCGTTTAATCAAGGAATAACGCTCCGGTTATACTATTCAGGACTTTGCATTGAACACGGAATAGTGTAGACTAAGAGGTTTTAGAGTCGATTCTTTTAGACAATACTTAAGATAGACCAAAACCCGAACCGAGCTTGAAAAAAAATCTCATTCACTTCTTAAAGATCGCTGTGTTTTATGTGATCTTTTTTGCGTTGTGGAGACTAGCTTTTCTTTTTTTTAACGCCGGCGGACAAAAGGGTTTTTCATGGGCTGCGGCTGTCCCGTCGTTTTTCCACGGACTGAGAATGGATTTCTCCGTTGTCTGTTATTTTTTCATCCCTTCATTGTTATTATTCGTTGCAAATGTGATAAAGCCCAAGAGGGTTTTTTCCCGGATCAACTATTTCTATCACGTCATTGTAATCATTGCCATCAGTCATATTACTCTGGCAAATATTCTTCTCTACAATTTCTGGAATTCCCTGATCAATTTCCGTGCGTTGAGTTATTTGGCCGACCCGCCCGAAGTATTCAGTTCGCTGAGTCCGTCGCAATCTATCGGATTGTTTGCCATCCTCGTCATTGTGCTCATCTTTTTCATTTTTCTTTTCAAAAAATATTTCTTTACGCCCTTCAATGAGCGCGAAGGAACTATCATACCCGTATTATCATCGTGGGTGCTGATGATTGCGATTTCGGTGATTGGAATGCGTGGAGGATTGCAAATGCTTCCGCTCAATGAAAGTCTGGTTTACTACTGCGACACGAACTTCCTGAATCTGTCGGCTGTAAATCCGGTTTGGCATTTGATGTACGATGTTCAAACTGCTGGATTGTCGAAGAAGAACCCGTTTGAAACGGAGACGCCGGAAGCGAATAAAATTTTCTTCAACGATATATTTTCTGTCAAGGCCGATACGTTTCCTCAGATACTTTCCGGTAACAAGCCGAATATCGTTGTGCTCCTTCTTGAAAGTTATACGGCCGATGTCGTTGCTTCTCTTGGAGGCGATAAACGAACAGATCCGTTTCTGGAGACAGTAATTTCTGAAGGGATACTATTTGATTCGATTTACGCCAGCGGTACACGAACCGATCAGGGAATTGTATCCGTCATCAATGGATGGCCGGCGACACCGTATCATTCCATCATGCGATCGAATGAGAAGTCGATGCGTTTGCCATCGATCGTAAAAGCGCTTGGTTCCCGAGGATATGAAACGTCGTTTTATTACGGAGGTGATAAGAATTTCTCAAATCTGAATGCATACAATGTGTCTCAGAGTTACGATCGAATCGTCAGTAAAGACAATTTCAAGAATGAATCGGAAGCCGGTCGTTGGGGAATTCACGATGAATTTGTTTTGCAGCGCCAATTAGAGGATTTAAACAAGGAGAAAGAGCCGTTTTTCTCTGCAGTAATGACACTGAGCAATCACGAGCCATTCGATGTTCCCGGGCCAACGAGAATTGCAGGGAATACCGATGAAGACAAATTCCGTAACACGGCAGCTTATACAGATGCAACGCTAAAGACCTACTTTGAGAATGCACGTAAGCAGGCCTGGTATAAGAATACACTCTTTATCATTGTTGCCGATCATGGTCATCATTTGCCGATGGGTAGAATTACCCTTCAACCATTCAGTCGTCACATTCCGCTTATCTTCTACGGCGAAGTAATCAAGCCCGAATTCAGAGGCATCCGCATCCATAAGGCAGGAGGTCATCACGACATTCCGGCAACTTTGTTAAAGCAATTAGGAATTAATCCGACCACATTTTCGTGGAGTAAAAACTTGCTTAATCCATACACCCGTTCATTCGTTGCCTACCAATTCGAAGAAACTTCGGCATGGATGGAGAATAACAACTGGGTAGTTTATTCATACAATATCGGAAAGGTAGTCACACACTCTTATCCGCTTTCCCCCGCTCTGCAAGATTCACTCACCACGAAGGCGAAGAGGTATATGCAGGGGTTGTATGGGCAGTATCAGGTGTATTGATTCGATTCGACGATTCGACGATTCGACGATTAGCTGATTAGCTGATTAGCTGATGATGGAATTACGGAAGCAGTTCTGCACACTTACACTACATTAGCTAATCAGCTAATTATCTAATCAGCAAATCGTAAAAAGTGAATGAGTTGAAAAGAAGAAAGCCGCTGGTCTATTCCTCTAGGTTAAACGTCTCCATAAACTTCGTCGTATAATTCCCTTTTCGGAAATCTTCATTGCGCATCAGTTGCTGATGGAAAGGGATAGTTGTTTTCACGCCTTCTACTACGAATTCACTTAAAGCACGCTCCATTGTGTCGATTGCTTCCTGGCGGGTTTGAGCAACAGTGATAAGTTTGGCAATCATTGAATCGTAATTCGAAGGAATGACATAACCAGCGTAGATATGAGAATCCACGCGCACACCGTGGCCGCCCGGAACGTGGAGGACGGAAATTTTTCCCGGAGAAGGGCGGAAGTTGTTGTATGGATCTTCTGCATTGATACGACATTCGATCGCGTGTAAATTCGGGAAGTAATTTTTCCCCGAGATCGGCATACCTGCAGCAATTTTGATTTGTTCTTTGATAAGATCGTAATTGATTACCTCTTCGGTAATCGGGTGCTCTACCTGGATACGAGTATTCATTTCCATGAAGTAGAACTTACGATGTTTGTCGACGAGGAACTCAACTGTTCCAACACCTTCGTATTTCACGGCCAACGCCGCTTTAATCGCTGCTTCACCCATGGCATCACGTAATTCCGGAGTCATGAATGGAGAAGGAGTTTCTTCAACTAATTTTTGGTGACGACGTTGAATAGAGCAATCACGTTCACTTAAGTGACAAGCTTTGCCATACTGATCACCTGCAATTTGAATTTCGATGTGGCGAGGTTCCTCGATGTATTTTTCGAGATACATTCCGTCGTTACCGAATGCAGCACCGGCTTCCTGACGAGCAGAATTCCAGAGAGCTTCAAAATCTTCCGGTTTCCAAACGATACGCATACCACGACCACCGCCACCTGCGGTAGCTTTGAGGATAACAGGGTAGCCGATTTGTTTAGCAACTTTCAATCCTGATTTTAGATCAGTAAGAAGACCGTCGCTTCCGGGAATAGTAGGAACGCCGGCTTTTTTCATCGTGTCTTTTGCATTCGACTTATCGCCCATCTGATCAATTTGATCAGGCGTAGCACCGATGAATTTTATACCATGCTCAGCGCAGATCGCGCTGAACTTAGAGTTTTCAGAGAGGAATCCGTATACCGGATGGATTGCATCGGCAGTAGTAGTTTCCGCTGCGGCGAGGATGCGAACGAGGTTCAGATAAGAGTCACGGCTAGGTGGCGGACCGATACAAACTGCTTCGGCGGCGAAACGAACGTGTAAGCTGTCTTTATCGGCTGTACTGTAAACGGCAACTGTTTTGATGCCCATCTCTTTGCACGTACGAATGATACGAAGAGCAATTTCACCACGGTTAGCTATGAGGATTTTCTTGAACATAGAGAGCGTTGAAAATAAATGAGTGTGTGACCATTAAAAAAACAGACACCACAAAATCAGATTAAGTGGTGTGAGTTTAATTCAATGATCTTACGAATTAACTAGGATCAACAAGGAATAAAGGCTGGTCGTATTCAACCGGAGTTGCATTTTCAACAAGCACTTTCACGATTTTGCCGGATACTTCCGATTCAATTTCGTTGAAGAGTTTCATTGCTTCGATAATGCAAAGAACTTTTCCGTTTTTGATTTCGTCGCCTACGTTTACAAAAACCGGTTTATCCGGAGAAGGAGTACGATAGAACGTACCAATCATTGGCGATTTAATCGTGATGTATTTAGAATCATCAGAGGCTTTAGGTTTTTCCGCAGCCGGAGGTGCTGATACAGCAGCCGGTGCCGGAGCCTGGTGAGTAACAGCCGGAGCTGCAACTATGTGATGTTGGTTTACAGTAGGAGCTGAAGCAACAACCATTTGTCCGTGCGTGGTACGGATAGTGATTTTCAGGTCTTTTTGTTCCAGACTTACTTCTGCGACACCACTGTTCTGAACAAATTTGATCAGGCTTTCAATGTCTTTGATATTCATAGTTGAATCGGTTGCTGGTGCAGGTTTAGATTTTGCGACGGTATTTTTTCGCTTCATGCTGATTTTGAGTTACTTCCATAGTTTTCCTATGGGCGATAAAATTCTTTAGAAATTCAAACCTAACTTAAATTTCCAACTTCTCAAAACAGAATTCGTGTTTTATGAAAAATTAGGACTTGACAAATGGAATGGTCTAAAAAACAGCAAATTATAGCTTATTTAGAGTCGTATGCCCATTTGATCCAAACTGAGCCCCAGGTAAATCCACCGCCGAATGCTGCAAGGATAAGATTATCGCCCTTTTTAAGCTGATTTTCCCATTCCCATAAGCAAAGAGGGATGGTTCCGCTCGTGGTATTGCCGAATTTTTCGATATTCAGCATTACTTTTTCGTTGCCGACACCCATACGGCGGGCTGTGGCGTCGATAATGCGTTTATTGGCCTGATGAGGAACGAGCCAGGCTACGTCGTCGGCTTTTAAGCCGTTTTTCTCCATGATTTCAGCAGAAACATCGGCCATATTGGTCACGGCAAACTTGAAAACAGGCTGACCGTCCTGAAAAATATAGTGTTCTTTCGCATCAACTGTCTTATGCGAAGCAGGCTTTACCGACCCACCTGCTTTTTGATGAAGATAGACACGTCCTGAACCGTCACTGCGAAGAATGCTGTCCAAAATTCCAACACCTTCAGAAGAAGGCTCCAATAAAACAGCTCCGGCGCCATCGCCAAAAATTACACAAGTTGCCCGATCAGTATAATCGACTATGGACGACATTTTATCGGCACCTACGACGACAACTTTTTTGTATTGACCCGATTCAACAAATTTTGAACCTGTTACAAGGGCATATAGAAATCCCGAGCAGGCTGCACTGATATCGTATCCGAAAGCATTTTTAGCTCCGACTTTATCAGAAATGATATTGGCAGTTGCCGGAAATTGAAAATCAGGCGTCGTTGTTGCACAAATAAGCATATCGATTTCCAGTGGGTCGATTCCTCTTTTTTTGCAAAGTTGCTTCACGGCTTCAGTACCCATGTCGGAAGTTCCTAAGCCTTCGCCTTTCAGAATACGGCGTTCTTTAATTCCGGTGCGAGTCATAATCCACTCGTCGGTAGTATCCACCATTTTTTCCAGCTCGGCATTTGTAAGCACGTATTCCGGAACATAACCTCCAACAGCCGTAATAGCAGCAGTAATTTTCGACATATCTCTTTCTCTGAAATGAGCGACAAATGTAAGGGAAATGTTGGGTTTGGCAATTGTCAATCCTTGCAATCCGTCTTGATTTTTGAGTCGATTTTGGAGTCCGTAAAGAGCTAAGTGTTAGATGTACACCAATTGAGAATCGTTAACAAGCAATTTTTATACGTCTGCTTTCATTTTTTCTTCATTAGTCACAAATCCATTTTTGCTGTTTCATTAAAGTATACTTTCATATTGCGTTATCTCAAGGTAGTTTATTTTAATTAGTTCATCATAGTAATCAACTCCCAACACTATGAATCAAAAACTCCTTGTAATTATTTCTTGCCTGCTGGTTTCAATTGATCTTTTCTCACAGGCAAATTGTTCCGCTCCTGCTCAATTGCAAATTTGTCCGGACACCACATTGTTATCGCAATCAAATTTTTTAATGGGCAACGATGCGCCTGCCGGAATTAATATTGCAGGCGAAGATCTTGTTTATCAAATCAACGTTCCGTTAGCTACACGGAAATTGTACTTCAATCTCGCACATCTTACAGGAGGCAATGTGAGGTTTACGGTTTTGAAAGACAGTTGTAACGGTAGCTTGCTTTACGGTACTGCAATTAGTGTCGGCGCGTCGCCGGTTTTTTCTTTGAACGTCAGCGGTTCCACAAAATACTTTTTATGGATCGACGCAGCTGCAACTGTGTTGTACGACTTAAGCGTTGGTGCTGACACGATGGTTGTAGCAACCAGTCATCCGAATACTCAGGGTAATTTTATGTTTGATACAACGGCTTGCGCAACGCCGATGTTCAATAATTCAAAACCATTTTATCAGGTCACATACAACGGCGTTTTCCAAACCAATCCGATGACACTGGCGCCACTGAATGTTCAGGGTACTATGTGTATTTCTACTTTCTTGAGTAATCTCACAGGGGATGAAGGAGTCAGAACTTTTTCATTCGTCTTCGGTACCGGCTATACGAATATTTCGGCTCCGGATACAATACCCGGATTTTACAATGGAGGAAAATGGATTCGCTCTTCGTTTTTAAATTCGGTTACATATACGTTTTACGACTCACTTTCAATGGGGAGAGGAGACTTTGACGGATCACCGAATTCGTGTCTGAAGTATGAGTTTTGTTTTAATTTAACTCCAACGTCAAACAGTCCGTCAATAACCGACGTCACTGTTGTGCTTACGACAGATGGCTTCGGTGCTCCATACAGCGGAAATGTTTCGTACGGATGTTGTGCATCCGGTTATCCGAATTGCCATTTCGGAAATGGAGGAAGTGCCGGTGGTGTGAATGCAATCGGTTTTGGGATGAATGATCCGGGTGGCGGCAATCCGTTGCCAATCGAATTAGTAAGCTTTACAGCGCTTCCTGAGAAGTATCGTGTCGAACTTTCCTGGACGACAGCATCCGAAATCAATAACGATTATTTTACGATTGAGCGATCGATAAATGGATCTGACTGGTACCTGGTACAAAGAGTCGACGGAGCAGGGAATTCAACTGCCTTAATAAATTATCAGATTGTTGATCCGAATCCGGTTAATGGAATTTCATATTACCGCCTAAAGCAAACTGACTACGATGGAATTGAGAAAGTTTTTCCCGCGCAGCAAGTGACGCTGGACTTTGGCGGTAAGTATTCAATTTTCCCGAATCCTGTATCCGACTATTTATATGTTAACTCTGTTGACGAATTGGGTTTTCGTGTAAGCTGCTATAATTCGATAGGGCAAAAAGTTTTAGCCAACGATATTATCGCAGGGCAATCAGGCATACTTACTATTTCGGATCTACCCGACGGAGTGTATTTTGTTTCCATCGAGCAGTCCGGATCAATAGTAAAGACGGAGGCAATCTTAGTTCGGCATTAATGTAACTGCAGTTGAAATAACTTTAATAAGCAAATCAAGGATGTAATAATTAATTCAAACATAACATTGAAGTGATATTCGAACTCCGGAAGATCACGACTTTTGCGCAAAAATGTAGATGAAAAGGATTTTAGTGCTTGTAGTTATTTTCTTCAACTTCGTTTTAGCTTTTGGCCAGACGGGTCTGGAGAAGCTGTTAGTTGAAAAATACTATGTAGCAACTTCTGAAGACGAAGTGCTTAGCGAAGGGAAATTAAAAGCCGGTTCAGTAACATATCGCATCTTCGCAGATTTGCGTCCGCAATATCGATTGCAAGCAGTTTATGGCATTCCGGGCCATCCATTAAAACTATCTACAACAACATCGTTTTTTAATAATGTGGAGTATGGAGGAGTTGTT
>JADKIH010000012.1 GCA_016721305.1 Bacteroidota bacterium | reverse complement strand
GGTTCTACATCGTAGAAAATAACTTTCATTCCCATGTTCTCCGCGAGTACGGAAACCTGCGAACCGATATGGCCATAACCGACGATGCCTAGTGTCTTTCCGCGAACTTCAAAACTGTCGCTCGCATCTTTCAGCCACTTACCGTGATGAGCGCCATCGCTTTTTCATAAACACGACGCATTAGATTGATGCAATGTGCAATCACTAATTCAGCAACTGAACGCGTATTGAAAAAGGCGAATTGAAAACAGCAATACCATTTTCCGTTGCCGTATTCATTTCGATCTGATTCGTGCCGATGCAAAATGCACCAACAGCTAGCAGACGATCAGCAGCATCCAGAATTTTTTTTGTCAGCTGCGTCTTCGAACGAATTCCCAATAAATGTACATCGCTGATTTTCGCCACGAGCTCATCTTCGCTCATCGCGCCCTTAATCAATTCGACCTCGGCATATCCTGCTTCTTCAAACATTTTCAATGCCGTCGGGTGAACTCCCTCGAGCATGAGAATCTTGATTTTTTCTTTCGGGAAGCTGGTGGGGGATGACATACGGCGGTGGGTGTTTATCGAGGGGCGAAGATATTCAGGCGGTGGCAAATTACCTGGCATTCGGGCTGCGCGGCTCCGGCCGCTGAAGCGGGGTTAAACCCACTTCCGGTCCTTCCGTTCCTTCCATCCGGGTTTCAACACTGTTCAATGTTCGACACCCACCCACTTCCCAGGGTCGGGTTCGAAGCCAAGCCCCAAACACACAGCTACTTCCACGTAAACCGTTCTCGATCACCCGTAAATGCCGATCCCAACTCCCTGTAAAACAGCTAATACCCCTCAAAAACCCCAAATTCCCACAATTGTTACATTTGCAGTCCTAATCCAAAACCATGAATAAAGTGATTACACTTGGACAATTTATCATCGAAAGACAAGCGGATTTTCCATATGCTAAAGGTGAATTATCTCGTTTGCTGCGCGATATCGGTATTGCTGCAAAAATTGTAAATCGTGAAGTAAACAAAGCGGGACTGGCCGACATTCTCGGCGAGTATGGAACGATCAACGTGCAGGGGGAATCGGTGAAGAAATTGGATGTGTTTGCAAACGAACAATTCGATTGCGCCTCAGTGCCGGTGGTGAAACTTGCGCAGTGGCATCGGAAGAAAACGAAGGTCTGGTTCAGATCAATAGTGCCGTGAGCCGAAATGCAAAGTATGTTGTCTGTGTAGATCCGCTCGACGGATCATCGAATATAGATGTGAATGTTGCCATCGGAACGATTTTCTCTATCTACCGCCGTACTTCTTTCAGTGGTGATGTAATGGAAAAAGATTATCTGCAATGCGGAACTGAACAAGTAGCTGCCGGTTACGTCATCTACGGTTCTTCAACGATGATGGTGTACACAACCGGAAAAGGTGTAAACGGTTTTACACTCGATCCAAGCATCGGCGAATTTTGCCTTTCACATGCTGATATGAAATGTCCACGTAACGGAATTTTATATTCAATCAACGAAGGAAATTATGTTCACTTCCCTGATGGAGTGAAACAGTATATCAAATATTGTCAGGTTGAAGACAGCAAGAGCTTGCGTCCTTATTCATCGCGTTACATCGGTTCCTTAGTGGCCGATTTTCACCGGAATCTTTTAAAAGGCGGAATCTTTATTTATCCTTCAACACTGAAATCACCAAAAGGAAAACTGCGTCTGTTGTACGAATGTAATCCTCTTGCTTTCATCATCGAACAAGCCGGCGGAAAAGCCTCCGACGGTTTCCGTCGTATCCTCGACGTTCAGCCAACATCTCTCCACCAACGAACACCGCTCTTCATCGGTTCGGCCGATATGGTTAATATGGCGGAGGAGTTTATGGCGAAGTATTCGCAGGTTGAGGCGAAGTAGTTCAAAGTTTAAAGTTCAAAGTTCAAGGTTCAAAGTTTCGCTATTTACAAGCTGCGGATAACGATTAGACATTGAACCAACTACTATTGTTCAATGTTTCGCTATTTACAATCTGCGGATAACGATTAGACATTGAACCAACTACTATTGTTCAATGTTTCGCAATTTGCAATCAACCGAGCAACTTTGAACCTTGAACTTTGAACTTTGAACCTTGAACCTTGAACCTTGAACCTTGAACCTTGAACCTTGAACTTGAACCAGATATTTCCCTACCTTGTACGCCACAATGGATCGTAATCAATTGCTGGGGTATTATACATCCCGGCCTGTCGTCGTTTCAATCGGGACTAAA
This sequence comes from Bacteroidota bacterium, assembly GCA_016721305.1. Classification (GTDB taxonomy): domain Bacteria; phylum Bacteroidota; class Bacteroidia; order AKYH767-A; family 2013-40CM-41-45; genus JADKIH01. The sequence continues at coordinate 109,669 of JADKIH010000012.1, read as the reverse complement.
ATTCAGGAAGCTGTTGCTTCGCATTTGCATTTAAAGGGGCTTTCGGGTTCTTCGGATGCTGTTGTGATGGCGGCTATTACTTCGCTTGCCAGGAAGACGCATATCGTTTTGCTGAGTGATAAAGAGGAGGCGGCTTACTTTCTGAATGATATCGAGAATTTGCTCGATAGTAGCCTTCCGTTGTTTTTTCCTTCGTCGTATAAAAAGACGTTTCAATTTGATGAGTCGGATAATGCAAGTATTCTCAGTCGTGCCGAGGTGTTGAGTCGGCTTAATAAATCATAGAGAGTATTCGTACGTTCGATCCGGCAACACAATTGTCTGTGCAGGCAATGAATCACATTACGATCATGCCCAATGTGCAGACGAAATTGCTCGAAGACAGCCGGACTTCATTCTTTGATTTTATTCCTGCCGACTCTGTCATCTGGACAAAGGATCTTTCTTCGAGCATCGATTATTTGTCATTGAATCTCGATAAGGCACGAACTTATGTAGAGGAAAATAAAACATATTCGTCATCGAAAATTGATGAGATCTTCGACTCGGCTGAATTTATCAGCGAGAAACTTGGAACGAAGATGACGGTGGAGCTTGGTAAGCGACACTATTTTTCTTCGGGAGAAGAATTCTCGTTTTCTATTTCGCCGCAACCGTCATTCAATAAAAATTTCGATTTGCTGATTAAAAATTTTCAGCAAAATCATATTCAAAATATCAAGAATCTGATTTTTGCAGATTCATCAAAACAGGTGGAACGATTGTATGCCATCTTTGAAGATTTGGCAAAAAAGAATTCTTCCATCGGTAAAATTGAATTTACAACGCTGCTGCTTTCATTGCACGAGGGTTTTCTCGACAATGATTTGAAAATCGCTTGTTACACTGATCACCAGATTTTTGATCGTTACCATCGTTTCCGTTTAAAGAAAAATTATTCCCGCAATGAAGCGCTGACGATTAAAGAAATTCAATCGCTCAAGCCGGGCGATTACGTTACGCACATCGATCATGGTGTCGGTCGTTTCGCGGGATTGGAAATGATTATGGTGAATGATAAGCCGCAGGAAGCGATTCGGCTTATCTATAAAGACAATGACATTCTGTATGTGAGCATTCACTCGCTTCACCGTATTGCAAAATATACGGGGAAGGAAGGAACAGCGCCGTCATTGCACAAATTAGGAAGTACAGCCTGGGCGACGTTGAAGCAGAAGACGAAGAAAAAGGTTAAGGACATTGCCAAAGATCTCATCGCACTTTACGCACGACGAAAAGCAACGAAGGGTTTTGCCTTCAATCTTGATACGTATTTGCAAAATGAATTAGAAGCAAGCTTCATTTACGAAGACACTCCCGATCAGGTTAAATCGACGCGCGATGTGAAGAAAGACATGGAGCGAGAATATCCGATGGATCGACTGATTTGCGGTGACGTGGGTTTTGGTAAAACTGAAATTGCCGTACGCGCTGCTTTCAAAGCGGTAACTGACGGAAAACAAGTAGCTGTATTAGTTCCGACTACGATTCTCGCTCTTCAACATTACAATACTTTCCGCGATCGTTTGAAAGAGTTTCCTTGCACTGTCGATTATATCAATCGTTTCAAATCTGCCGCTAAGCAAAAAGAAACTCTTGAGCGATTGGCGAAAGGGAAAGTCGATATCATCATCGGAACACATCGAATTCTTAGCAAGGATATAAAATTCTCTGATCTTGGTCTGATGATTATTGATGAAGAACAAAAATTTGGAGTAGGAAGGAGAAATTGAAAGCACTTCGTGTAAATGTCGATACTCTCACGTTAACAGCGACGCCGATTCCAAGAACGCTTCAGTTTTCATTGATGGGAGCACGTGACCTTAGCATTATCACCACACCTCCGCCGAACCGATATCCGGTTACGACGGAGATTCATACTTTCAACGAGAAGACTATTAAGGAAACGATTGAATACGAAGTAGCGCGTAATGGACAGGTTTTCTTTGTTCATAATCGAGTGCAGGATATTCATGAAATGTCGGACTTGATTCGCAAGCTTTGTCCGGGTACAAGAGTTGCTGTAGGTCACGGTCAAATGGACGGCGAAAAGCTCGAAGAAATTCTGCTCGATTTCATTGAAGGCGAATACGATATTTTGGTAGCTACTACAATTATCGAATCCGGTCTCGACATTCCGAATGCGAATACGATTATCATCAATCAGGCACAAAACTTCGGACTGAGCGACTTGCACCAAATGCGTGGGCGTGTTGGTCGTTCCAATAAAAAAGCATTCTGTTATTTGCTCACTCCGCCGATGTCGGTACTGACGAATGAAGCCAAGCAACGTTTGCGCGCTATCGAAGAATTCTCCGATCTCGGATCAGGCTTCAATGTTGCTATGCGCGATTTGGATATTCGCGGTGCGGGAAACTTATTGGGAGGGGAGCAGAGCGGATTTATTTCCGAAATCGGTTTCGAGATGTATCACAAGATTCTCGACGAAGCCGTTCACGAATTAAAAGAAACTGAATTTGCCGATCTTTTTGCTGAAGAAATTAAAGAGCGGAAATTCGTAGCCGACTGTCAGATCGATACCGACCTGGAAATTTTAATGCCGGCGGATTATGTGAATTCGGTTACGGAACGATTGATTCTCTATAAAGAACTCGACAGCATTACGACGGAAGAGCGACTCCAAAAATTCGGTGACGAATTGAAAGACCGTTTTGGTCCGTTGCCAAAACAAGTGGAAGAATTAATGGCGACGATTCGCTTACGTTGGATGGCAGAGAAATTAGGTTTTGAAAAAATTCTCCTGAAGAATATGCGATTCATTGGTTACTTCGTAAGCAATCCTGTTTCGCCGTTTTATCAGTCGGAAGTTTTCTCAACGATTCTGAAATACGTTCAAAAGAATCCGGGCAAGTGCCGCTTACGAGAGGAGAAATCACGACTTGGCTTGACAATAAAGAATATCGACTCCGTCGATGATGCTAATAATTTCCTGAATGAATTAAGCGGCGGAATGTTCGCAGCTGCAACAACAAAATAAAACCTATGAAAACATTTTGCTTTCGCCTGACACCAGGTCAAGATTTGAAACACGAGTTAGAAGCCTTTGCTGCCGAACATCAATTACAAGCCGCCTTCGTCATAACATGTGTCGGAAGTCTGACCGTTGCCGCCATTCGCTTTGCAGGTAAACCCGATGTTGCAACAGTTCCGGGTCCGTTAGAAATCACTTCACTCACCGGAACATTCTCCACCTTCGGTTCCCATTTTCACATCACCGTAACCGACGAAAACGGCAAAGCCAGCGGCGGACATCTAAAAGAAGGAAGCGTTGTAAGAACCACTGCCGAACTCGTTATCGGCGAAGCGGAAGACGTAGTCTTTAAGAGAGAGCAAGACCCGGGGACGGGGTACTTGGAGCTGAAGGTCGTTAAGAATTGAAGATTGAAGATTAAAAAAAATTGAAGATTGAAGATTGAAAATTGAAGATTGGCTACTAAGCACCAATATTCAATTTTCAATTTTCAATTTAAAGGTCAAAGCCATTGAATTAAATGAACTCCGCGCCCTTCCGGAATGCCCAATATTCAATCTTCAATAGAATTAGTTGTTCAGTGTAATTTTGATAACGCCCTCCGCCAACTCAAAAATCACCAACTTCCCATCCACCGAGTACTTGCCTCCGCCTTCGATAGATGTTGGTGTAGAGCGGAGTGGAAGCATGATCGCTAAGCCTTCCATTCGTTTAGGGACGTTTACGGTTACTACTCGTTTACCACCTACGTAGGCAACGTCGAGAGTAACTTCGTTACGTGCAGCCCACCATAAACCAAAATCGCGGATCGTTCCGATCCATGCGAAATCTTTCACAGCGTTTACAAATTCTTTCTCGACTTTCCATCCGATTGCATTCGGGTGAACTTGTCCGATGTAGCATCCACCGTAGCGCGAAATCTTTTTGGCCAACTTAATAGCATTCTGTGCGCGGGTCTCGTTAAATGGAGGAACTTCATCGTCGTCGCTTACCGGAAATTCGAAGGCATCGGTTTCGGCATCGTACTCACGATTGAAATTCATCTGGAACGGGAAGTGAGTAAGTGCTGCGTTCGCAGGAATCGACGAAGAAAAACGATATCCGCAGGATAGTAAGCTTTGTGGATACGTAAATGGCGTGTAGAGATAGGCAGAACGGAAAGCCGACGTATTGTTTCCCGGAAGATAATGATCGAGCAGGAAACGCGATACACGCATTTCACCGAAGATGCTTCCATGATAGGTTTTGTCGAAGGCCATTACATACGGACGATAATCGGAATAGACTTCATCACCTGTTCCTTGTTCAAACTGATCGAAGAGAGGAGATCCTGAAACCGAGCTGCTTTGAACATCCATTCCGGATGCTGACAATGCTTTCAACTTTTGAAAATCTTCAGGAGCAAAGAAAATCGCGTTGCGGGAATCTTTGATGTATTGCGTTTGAATGAAGTAAGATGAATGAATTCCCATCTCTTTTTCACGCTGCGCAAATTCAGGCGCCTGATCGAGTGCTTTTCTGAAATTGATATTGTGTGTGATGCAGACAGCGAGATCTTTGTTGTACGGTACAGAGCAGAGATAAGCGGCATCGCGATTGCTGTCGATGTAAATGTTTTTGATCAGACGAAGAAGAACGTCAATCGTCGGTTCGAAGCGATTGATTGGTGAACGATTAAAATCTTCGTGACGGATATTATGACCTTTGAGGATTAAGAAGCCGATATCGAAACCAAGAGCATATGCACGACCATTTTCATAAAAACGTTGTGTTACTGCAGCCGATTTATCTTCGTACGTCGCAAGAGCAGGAAGACGCGTATTCGAATAGCTGTACGTTCCGATTGTCTCTTTGAATTTCTCTTTATTGCCAATAGAAATTTGTGTCTCTTTTGCTTCTCGGAATTCTCCGGTGATGGCGCTATTGGTGTCTTTTGCAATCAGAATTTCGAAGTGCTGTTTACTCGGAACCGGTTCGTCGAATCCAAAGACTTCGTTGAGAGCACCTAAAACTTGGGTGCCGATAATCGTTCCGCCATTACGAGGGTAAGCTGCAAGCGCCTGAAGAGCATCGGGCGAAAGAGCAGCCCCGGAAATAACCGGATAAACCATCATCACCTTACTTTCCATTGCCTTGTGATAATCCGTCGTAATCAAAAACGGAACACCGATCGACTTAAGTCCGTGAGCTAATCCGAGCCAAGAAGCAGTAGTATCGGTGAGGAGGATCGCCAAACGGCTTGAAGAGCCTTCTGAGTACTTTTTCCAGGAAGTGGCAACGCGCTCCGAAAAGGCCGATTTATCTTCCGGTCCTCTTACATTCGGAGCGGCGAAAAGCTCATTTTTTCTGACATCGTAAACTTCCGGGTATTGATTTTTCTTCAAAGCACCGATTTCGTCGCCCTGCTTGTCAGAGCCACAACCGGCATACATGAATGAAATGATGGAAATACTCCAAAAAAAGAAATTTCTGATGGTACTGGTCATCTTCAACATAAGCAATGACAGGCTTTTCAGTTCCCCCGGCCTGAATCGCAAACATATTAAAAAATCGGCTTGGGTGGCGGGGTAGTTTGGGGAGTAATTAACAGAGGAAACGGGTTGCGGGTTGCGAGACGAAACTTTAAACTTCCACTTACTCTTCCACTTGCACTTTCTTGTAACTGAGCACGAAAGTACGTGGTTGCGAGTTGCGGGTTGCGGGTTGCGGAAACTTCAACTTCCACTTACCTTCCTGCACTTTCTGTAACTGAGCACGAAAGACTGGGTTACGAGTTGCGGGTTGCGGGGCGAAACTTCAAACTTCCACTTACTCTTCCACTTGCACTTTCTTGTAACTGAGCACGAAAGTACTGGGTTGCGAGTTGCGGGTTGCGGGTTGCGAAGGGAGCGAAACTTTAAACTTCTGCTTTCTTGTAACTGATTACGAAAGTACGGGTTGCGGGTTGCGAGTTGCGGGGCGAAACTTCGAGCTTCCGCTTCCACTTGCTTGTGACTTAGAGCGAAAGTACGGGGTTGCGAGTGCGAGTTGCGGGTTACGGGTTGCGAGTTACGGGTTTTGCAATAAAATATCCATCATATAAAAGTTGCCATTTGGGCAACTTTGTTGTATATTAGCATGGTAAATGGTATGCGATGAATATCCATAACAGGGGAACTTTACTCAAATTCTGGCAAAAACATGCTGATTCGAAAAAGGCTCTCGAATTATGGTATAATGATGTGGCTTCGAAATCGTGGCGGAAACCGAATGATGTTACAGGCGATTTTGCAACAGCCGATGTTCTAAGCAATGACAGAGTTGTATTCAATATCAAAGGGAATAAATACAGGCTTGTCGCAAGTATAAATTATCAAAAGGGTTGGCTGTTCATCAAGTTTATTGGAACACATGCGGAGTACAATAAAATTGACGCGACAACTATTGAAGCTTACTAAGTCTAAATATTGATGGCTATGGAATTTAAAATTATTAAAACAGAAAAAGAATACAACAAGGCAGTCGCCATGTTCGAAAAGTTATTCCTTGCTAAAAAGGGAACGAAAGAAAGCGATATGGCCGATGTGCTTGCAATTCTGATTGAGCGATATGAAAACGAAAACTTTTACATCAATACTCCCGATCCGATTGAAGCCATCAAATACAGAATGGAACAACAAAACCTGAAACAAAAGGATCTTGCACAATATTTAGGAGGAAAAGATAAAGTTTCGAAAATCCTCAACCGCAAACGAAAACTAACGCTTGAGATGATTCGGAACTTAAATGAGTTTCTTAAGATACCGCTGGATGCGTTGGTTAAGGATTATTGAAAGAGTGGTTCCGGAAATTGGTTGCTGGAAATTGGTGACTGGAAATTGGGAACTGGAAATTGGTAGCTGGAAATTGGTGACTAGAAATTAGAAATTAGTAATTAGATTGCGGATGTGGATATTCCAATTAGAGTGTAAACCTTCGCAACCCGCAACCCTTGGGCTGAGCCTGTCGAAGTTCGCAACCCCGTACTTTCGTGATTTGTAACAAGTAAGTGGAAGCTCGAAGTTTCGCCCCCGCAACCCGCAACCCGCAACTCGCAACCCGCAACCCGCAACTCGCAACTCGCAACCCGCAACCCTATACTTTCGTGCTCACTTACAAGAAAGCACCTGCGAAAGTGAAAGCGGGCGTTTAAAGTTTCGCTAATTCGACCGAATCGCATCCACCGGATTCATCATCGCCGCCATAATCGCCGGAACAAGTCCACTGATGGTACCGATGGCTGCACTCAATCCGAGGCCGAGCATGATATTGCTGAAGGAAAGCATGATCGTCATTCCGCTGGTGAGGGTGATGATGGTGGAAAGAAGAAAGACGATAAAAAGTCCGAGCACTCCGCCGAACAGACAGAGCACAATGGATTCAACGAGGAATTGAAGAAGAATGAAATAATTTTTTGCTCCCAGAGATTTTTGAATGCCGATCTGATTGGTTCGCTCTCTGACGGAAACGAACATAATATTCGCCGTTCCAAAACCGCCCACCAGAATGCTGAAGCCTCCGATAATCGATCCGGCCATGCCGAGGATGGCAAATAATTGTTCCAGACTGCCTGATAATAGACTAATCTCGTTGAGTGAGAAATCGTCGGACTCGACCGGTTTCAGACTGTGCATCGTACGCATCGCTCCGCGTAATTCGTCTTTCATCTCCGGCGTCGAAATGCCTTCTTTCGCCTTTACAATGATGTAAGGATCGATTCGGTTCGAACGAAGATTCACCAGATTTCGGGCAAAGTTTAACGGTACGATTACGTAATTGTCGAGCGAATTATCGAATGTGCTGGTTCCTTCTTTGTTCAGAATTCCCACTACTGTCATTTTGAAACCGTGAACAGTAATGACCTTCTCCAATCCATCGTCTTTCGGAAATAAAGCATCGTTCACATCGGCACCGATAATGACAAGGGGTCTTCCTCCGGCAAATTCCATTTCCGTGAAAAATCGTCCGTTACGAATATCGAGATTTCTTACTTTGTCAAAATCTTCGCTTACGCAGCTAACGCTGATATTTTCAATCGAACTGCTTTGGTACTTCACGACTTCTCCATTCAAATCGGCAGCATATGCCATGGCTTCGTCGGTTTGAGTGCGACGACGTAAATCAACAACTTCGCGGTAACCGGGTACAGGGCGGTTCATGTACTTCCACCAGGGATATTCACCATCGCCTTCAGGAACCCATGGCCATTTCTGGATGTAGACAACGTTGTTGCCGAGCGATTGAATGTCGGACTTGATCTTGTTTTCCAAGACGTCGGTAGCAGTGAAAACTGCTATGATCAGGAAGATACCGATGGTGATGCCAAGAAGTGATAAAATGGTTCGGAGCTTATTTACCCGCAATGTCTCAAACGCGAATAAAAAGCTCTCACGGAAGAGGCGGAGAAAAATTGAAAAGTTGCTGGCTTTAGACACATGGCAAATGTAAAACTCCAAAGCGAATAATCAAGATGATTAACAGAAATTAACCGTTAGAAGGGTTCTCACTTTTCAACAGAAATTTTATTTATTAGCACGAGTAAGAGAGGCTTTTTATTTTCCTAAAATTGCGCTTGAATAATTGTTTATGAAAGAGGGAAAAAAGATCAATAGCGCGCTAATTTCGGTGTATTACAAGGACAATCTGGAACCAATCATCCGGAAACTCCACGATTTAGGCGTTACTTTGTACGCAACAGGCGGTACTCAGGACTTTATCGAAAAATTAGGTCTCCCGGTTGTGCCGGTCGAAGAGCTTACCGATTACCCGTCGATCCTCGGCGGAAGGGTGAAAACGCTTCACCCGAAAATCTTCGGCGGTATTCTCAGTCGTCGCGAAAATGCAGGTGATATCGCTGAACTGGAGAACTTCCACATTCCGGAAATTGATCTGGTAGTGGTTGACTTGTACCCTTTCGAAGAAACAGTAAGCAGCGGCGCCGACGAACAAAGCATCATCGAAAAGATTGATATCGGAGGAATCTCTCTGATTTCGTGCCGCAGCGAAGAATTTCAAGGATGTGCTCATCATTCCTTCTCGCAATGAATATGGCTTCCTGAACGATATTTTAGAAAACAAACAAGGCGTAACGTCTTTGGCCGATCGTAAACTGATGGCTACTCATGCCTTCAAAACGTCGTCGCACTACGATTCTGCCATTTTCACGTATTTTAATCGTGATGCCGGACTCAAAGTGTTCCGCAAAACGATCAATAACGGCCGCGCTCTTCGCTATGGAGAGAATCCGCATCAGCCGGGTGTGTTTTATGGCGATTTTGATGCGCTTTTCACTCAGCTGAATGGTAAAGAAATTTCCTACAATAATTTGCTCGATGTTGATGCAGCTGTGAATCTGCTCAATGAGTTCAAAGAACCAACCGTTGTCATCATCAAACATAATAATGCTTGTGGTTTGGCGAGTCGTAATTCGATTTCGATGGCTTGGGACGATGCTCTTGCAGGCGATCCGGTGTCGGCTTTCGGTGGAATTATCTGCGTGAACAGGAAAGTCGACAAAGAAGTTGCCGATAAAATGAATCAATTGTTCTTCGAAGTTTTAATTGCGCCCGACTACGATAAATCGGCGCTCGATACGTTGATGTCTAAGAAGAACAGAATCATTCTTGTCCAAAAGGAATTTATTCCTCAACCGACAAACTTCCGTACCGTGCTTAATGGAGTAATTGAGCAGGGTCGCGACGACCGCACCGAAACGCCGGCCGATATGAAACCTGTTACAAAGGTGAAACCTACTCAGGAACAATTGACGGATATGGAATTCGCCAATAAAATCGTGAAGCATACGAAGTCGAATACCATCGTTCTGGCAAAAGGCGGACAGTTGCTTGCCTGCGGAACAGGACAAACTTCGAGAGTTGATGCGCTTCAGCAAGCTATTGCAAAGGCTAAAAACTTCGGATTTGGTCTCGACGGAGCAGTGATGTCGAGCGATGCATTCTTCCCTTTCCCTGATTGTGTCGAGATTGCCGACAAAGCAGGTATCAAAGCCGTGATTCAGCCGGGCGGCTCGGTGAAGGATCAGGAATCGATTGATTATTGCGATGCACACGGAATGGCCATGGTTATCACCGGAAATCGCCATTTCAAACACTAAGTTATTGGTTTAAAGAAGTTTACGATTATGTTTTGGAGATGACCCGGGGCATAATCAAGGGAAAAAATGACGGTTTTCTGCCTCACTCTTTTGTGCGAATACATGTCGTTTTCCTGAATACGAATTACAAGATAAAATTGTCCTATTCTTCACTGTATCAAAGCGAACCATCCTTACAATTTTGCGTAAGAGGCTCAATAGTGAATTAAGACTATTCAATAAACACCTTAAAAAAAAGCGGAGTTATATATTCTCCGGTTAAGCATGGGCTTATTCGACTTTTTAACTCAAGAAATTGCTATTGACCTGGGTACGGCCAATACACTCATCATCCACAACGATAAAGTAGTGGTAGATGAGCCATCCATTGTAGCCATCGACCGTATGACGGGTAAAGTTATTGCCGTCGGAAAACAGGCAATGATGATGCATGGGAAAACCCATGAAAACATCAAGACGGTTCGTCCGCTCAAAGACGGTGTTATTGCCGACTTCGACGCTGCCGAGCACATGATTCGTGGTATGATCAAAATGCTTAGTCCGAAGGGTAGCTTGTTTACTCCTTCTCTCCGCATGGTGATCTGCATCCCTTCCGGAATTACGGAAGTGGAGAAGCGAGCGGTGCGCGATTCAGCCGAACATGCCGGTGCAAAAGAAGTGTATCTCATTCATGAGCCTATGGCTGCCGCAATCGGTATCGGTATCGATGTGGAAGAGCCAATGGGAAATATGATCATCGATATCGGTGGTGGTACGAGCGAAATCGCCGTTATCGCCTTAGGTGGTATCGTGTGTGACCAGTCGATTCGTGTAGCCGGCGACGGTTTCACAAACGACATCTGGGATTACATGCGCCGCCAGCACAATATCCTTATCGGTGAGCGTTCAGCTGAACGTATCAAAATTGAAGTGGGTTCTGCGTTGCCTGAACTCGACAATCCGCCACCTGATTTCGCCGTTCATGGACGCGATTTGATGACGGGTATTCCAAAAGAAATTACGGTGAGCTATTCTGAAATCGCTCACGCTCTCGATAAATCAATTTCGAAGGTGGAAGAAGCGATTCTGAAAGCACTCGAAATGACGCCTCCTGAACTTTCGGCCGATATCTTCCGCACAGGAATTTATCTCACCGGCGGAGGTGCCTTGCTTCGCGGCCTCGATCAGCGAATAGCTCTGAAAACAAAATTACCGGTACACGTTGCCGAAGATCCGCTTCGCGCCGTAGTTCGCGGTACTGGTATTGCGCTGAAAAATATCGGACGATTTAAGTTCCTCATTCCATAATTCATCGGAGTATTCACTAATCAAAATGTCCGGGCCGATTTCCGGACATTCATGTATTGATGATTATTCTCTGATAAAGGACTCTCTCCCGGCGAATGCGTAATCTATTTCTCTTCCTCTGGAAGTATAATTTTTTCATTCTTTTCCTCTTGCTGGAAATGTTATGCGGCTATCTGATTGTCCGTAACAATAATTTTCAGCGTGCCAGCTTTATCAATTCTACGAACGAAGCCGCTGTTAAAGTAAATTCTGTCGTCAGCGCTGCCACCGAATATATCAATCATGGTATTACAAACGATGCCCTGAGCCGTGAAAATGCCGGACTCAAAACATTAATGCCGAATGTTTACTATGTGGATTCTGCCATTCGTCGCAGTATCAACGATACTACTTTGAAACAGCAATACACATTCATGACGGCAAAGGTGATCAACAACTCTATCAATCGCCGTAACAATTACCTCACACTCGATCGCGGTAGCCTTCAGGGTGTGAAACCGGAAATGGGTGTTGTTTGTCCAAACGGAATTGTCGGCATTGTAAAAGATGTCTCCGACCACTACTGCACGGTGATGTCGTTCCTGCACAAAAGTTCACTAGTCAGTTCACGAATCAAGCGAACGCAATTTATCGGCTCACTTAAATGGGAGGGAATCGACGCTTCACATGCGTTATTGGACGATATCGAAAATCACGTAAAAGTTGCCAAAGGCGACACAATCATCACTACTTCTTTTTCCTCTGTTTATCCGGAAGGAGTGCTGGTGGGAATCGTCGATAATGTTTCGCCGGGAAAAGGAAGTACTTTTCAAAATATCAGCGTTCGTTTGTCGACGGAATTCGGAAGCCTTTCCTATGTTTACATCGTCGATAATCTCTTCAAGGACGAGCAGAAGGCCCTGGAAAAACCAATTGAAGAGGAACAAAAAACTCTGGAGGGAAGCAAGCGATGATTCTAAAAATAGCCCGTCAGTTTTTCCGTTTCCTCATCCTGATTGCCATTCAGGTCACTTTGCTGAATCATATTCAATTCAGCGGGTACATCAATCCGTATATCTACATTCTCTTTATTCTCATGCTGCCGGTTGAGACGCCAAAATGGCTCCTGCTCCCACTGGCATTTGTCACCGGTCTGACCATCGACATGTTTGGAAGCAGCGGAGGTATGCATGCTGCAGCCAGCGTGGTTGTTGCCTTTGCCCGCCCAGGCGTGCTGCGACTCATCGCCCCGCGCGATGGTTATGAAAGCGAGACGAAACTCACTCCTCACGTAATGGGTTTCCGCTGGTTCATTACTTATATCAGTATTCTCGTTTTACTTCATCATGTTACGTATTTTTACATTGAAGTTTTCCGCTTCAGCGAATTCTTTGTTACTCTGTGGAAGGCCATTTTGAATTCGGCCATCACAGTAGCGCTGATAGTGATCGGACAATATTTATTCGGAAGATCTTCGAAGAGAAATGAGCGCATCATCGGGTAGAACTACCGTCGTTTACTTTATTTTTTTCTCGGTAGCTTTTATCTACCTAATCCGCCTATTCTATATACAGGTGATCGATAAGAGCTATGAGCTCTCGGCCAATAATAACGTCCTGCGTTTGGTGATCGATTACCCATCGCGAGGCTTGATCTATGATCGTAATGGAAAACTGCTCGTTTATAATGAGCCTGTGTACGATTTGATGATCATTCCAAAGCAGGCAAAGGGAACCGACAGTGTTGGACTTTGCAAGCTGATCGGAATTTCGATGGAAGAGTATTCCGATAAATTCAAAAAGGCGAAATCATACTCTCCTGTTAAAGCATCGATTTTCGAAAAACAACTTTCCGTTACGACGTATGCTACTTTTCAGGAAAAACTATATAAGTTCCCGGGCTTCTTCGTGCAGCCTCGTACGCTGAGAAAATATCCGGATCCGATGGCTGCTCACTTATTCGGTTATATCGGTGAGGTGGATACAGCCACTACACGTAAAAACCCTTACTACCGCGACGGCGATTATATTGGTAAAAGCGGGATTGAACAATCTTACGAAAGCGTCCTCCGCGGACAACGGGGTATTCGTCGTGTCATGGTCGATGTATTCAACCGTGAAAAGGGTAGTTTCCAAAACGGAGCATACGATACAACAGCTATTGCCGGAGAAAGCCTGACAATTACTCTCGATGCGGCTTTGCAAAAATACGGCGAACAGCTTTTTGCCAATAAAGTCGGAGCCGTCGTTGCCATCGAACCTTCGACAGGTGAAATTCTTGCCTGTGTATCGAATCCTTCGTACGATCCGAATTTGCTCGTCGGACGTGAACGAACTAAAAACTACGCAAAGCTTTTATTCGATCCGGTGAAGCCGTTGTTCAATCGCGCACTCATGGCTTACTATCCGCCGGGCTCTACATTCAAATTGATCAATGACCTTATCGGTGAGCAAGAGGGTGTTCTTTTTCCTAGTACGTCGTACTACTGCGATGGCGGTTATCACATGGGCTCACAAACAGTGAAATGCGATGCACGACATGGATCTATAGCTCTGGAAACAGCGATTGCTCATTCGTGTAATACTTACCACTGTTATGTATTCCGTAGTATCGTGGATCAAAAGAAATTTAAATCGGCAGAAGAAGGTTATCAGGCTTGGAGAAATCACGTGCTTACGTTCGGTATCGGTAAACGCTTGTTTAGTGATTTGCCACAAGAGTTGAAAGGTAACGTGCCTTCGGTTCAATACTACGATAAATATTTCGGTAAAGGAAGATGGCGTTCATCGACTGTTGTTTCTTTGTCGATCGGACAAGGTGAGCTCGGAATTACGCCTTTGCAAATGGCGAATACAATGTGTATCATCGCCAATAAAGGATATTTTTACATTCCTCACATTGCGAAGAAAGTCGGAAATAAAAGTGCTGTCGATAAGAAATTTCAGGAGAAGAATTTTACCGATGTGCGTTCTGAATATTATGATGTTGTCATAAGAGGTATGCAGAGTGTTGTTGAGTCGGGAACGGCGGCCGGATCAAAAATAAAGGGCATTACCATTTGCGGTAAAACCGGAACGGCTCAGAATCCGCATGGACGCGATCACTCGCTCTTCGTTGGATTTGCTCCGATGGATAATCCGAAAATCGCCATCGGTATCATGGTTGAAAACGGTGGTTGGGGATCCGATTGGGCAGCGCCGATTGCCTCTCTGATGATTGAAAAATATCTGAACGATTCAATCAGTCGTCCGGAACTCGAAAAACGAATGCTCAATGGAGTTGTTTCGCCAAAAATTTATCAGGATAAAAGAGATGTCGTAAAAAGAGATACTATTGTGAAAGCTGCAGCTATCAAGGTGAATACGATTAGAGCCATTAAATACTGATGGGAAGAGACGATCGCAGCATATTGCAAAACATCGATTGGGTCATGGTGGGTATTTTTATCGCCATGGTGCTTTTCGGCTGGATGAATATTTATGCGGCTGTGTATAACGAAGAGCATAAGAGCATTTTCGACTTCACTCAAAATTATGGCAAGCAAACTATCTGGATCGCCTGTGCATTCTTCATTGCGCTGATGATTCTGGTAATCGACGGAAAATTTTACGCGGCTTTTTCGTACCCGATTTACGGGCTCATGATATTGCTTTCCTGGCTACATTTGGATTCTCGCATAATGTAAAGGGTTCGTACGGATGGATCGATATCGGTTCTTATAAATTACAACCTGCCGAGTTTGCCAAGTTTGCAACGAATATGGCGCTGGCTAAATATCTTTCTTCACTTGATATCCGAATACAGGATCTCAAGACAAAAATAATATCAGCCATCATCATCGGCGTTCCGGCCATCATCATTCTGAAGCAGAATGATACGGGATCGGCGCTTGTCTTTGCCGCTTTTATCCTGGTGATGTACCGCGAAGGTCTTTCAGGCAATATCCTTTTACTCGGACTTATTTCAGGCGCACTTTTCGTACTCGCACTCCTGGTGAAGAAAATGATTTTGTTCGGAATTATCGGCGGTATTGTTCTTCTGTTTTTCCTCATCGTTCGTCGTAACCGGAAGAACATCATGATCATCCTCACCGGAGGATTGATTGCCGTGTCCATTGTATTTGGAGTCGATTATTTTACAATCATATTCTGCAACAACATCAACGTACGCGTATCGACGTTCTCCTTGGTAAAGAGATCGATTTGAAAGGAGCGGGATACAATGTGAATCAAAGTAAGATCGCCATCGGTAGCGGAGGCTTTTTCGGAAAAGGCTATTTGCAGGGAACACAAACGAAGTATGAATTCGTTCCTGAACAAAGTACTGACTTTATTTTTTGTACGGTAGGAGAGGAGTGGGGCTTCCTGGGAAGTTTGGTTGTAGTCGGATTGTTCGTCGCGCTGCTGAGCCGAATTATTTATGTTGCCGAACGACAGCGTTCACCTTATTCGCGGATCTATGGGTACGGTGTGGCGTGCATTTTATTTTTCCACCTGATGATTAATATAGGAATGACGATCGGACTGGCTCCGGTTATCGGAATTCCACTTCCTTTTTTCAGCTATGGAGGCTCATCGCTTTGGTCATTCACCATCCTTTTATTCATCTTCATCAAATTGGATGCATACCGATTGCAGATTTTGAGGTAAAAATCGCATCTCTTCATCTGCGGATGAAAGCGTGACAATTCTCCGACAATAATAAGATCCGTCATGGTTAAATTTATTTAACCAATTCAAAAAACCATGACCAAAAAACTCTACTTATTTATCTGTGTGATTGCCGGGATGGCAATGATGCAGTCGTGTACAAAAGAAGTTGAATCGTCGGCTTCTGTATCGGATCAGACTTTGTCGCGTATGTCTCAATCTAGTAATGATTTTGTTTATCTGGCTTCATCAGCCTCAACGATGAGTAGTTTCCGCGTGCGTATGAATGGTGTAGCTGCGCAGGCGTATCAGAATGGTGAACGCGTAAATTTCCCTGCAAATTCGATGTTTGTGAAGGAAAAACTCGGATCGGATGGTCAGGTTACTGCCTATGATATTATGTATCGTTCTTCGGCCGATGCTCATTCCAGCAATGGTTGGGTGTGGACTGAGACCGATTCACATGGAGATGTGACTTACGGCTCCGAAAATAAAGGTGCGAGTTGTCAGAATTGCCATGCTTCAACAGGCTTTTCCTCTCGTTTTTGATAAAAATTAAGAAATGTGTTTTTATGTGGTAGGTTGTTAAGGGCATCTCCTCTCCCGGGATGCCCTTTTTTTTACCGCTCTTTTCCGCATTCCTGCCAAAGGCATTAGCAATATTCTTCGAAAGGTCTTATTTTAGCGGTATGAAGCGTCTGCGCCATTTTTCTGCTTTAATTGCCATTACATTTCTGTTCGCCTGCTCTACGAAGAAGGATGAAGGAGTTGTAGTAAGTGATGCGACGCTTTTTAATATTGCTCAAACAGTTTCTTCTTTTTCTTATTATAAAAACAGCACCGATACTTTACTTTCAGATCCGACAAGTCCTCATGGCGGATATATGCGTGTTCGTTTTAATCAGAAGGTGATGTCGGTGATGAATGATTCTGCAACACGAATTATCTCTACTACTTTTCCTGAAGGCTCAATGGTCGTGAAAGAAATTTATGATACACCGGGCGGACCACTTTTTAGAACTGGCCATCATGTATAAAGTTGCCGGAGCATCTAATGGCGCCGGAGGATGGGTGTGGAACGAAATGCTTCCCGACGGTTCAGTGGAATATTCTACTGCTAACAAAGGATCTGAGTGCATCGATTGCCACCGCGGTGCGACGAATATGGATTTGGTGAGGGTTTTTTATACGCATTGATTGGGGAGGCTTTGAATAGTAATTAGTGATTAGTGATTAGTGATTAGTAATTAGTGATTAGTAATTAGTAATTAGAATCGTTTCCCGCAGATAGCGCAGAAAGCAGATAGCGCAGAAAGACTTTTTGCAACCCGCACCCCGCAACCCGCAACCCGTAACTCGTAACTCGCAACCCGCAACCCGCAACCCGCACCTCGCAACCCGCAACCCGCAACTCGCACCGCGCAACTCACCAACCCGCAACCCGCAACCCGCAACTCGCAACCCGCAACTCGCACCCCGCAACTCGTCCCCAAAAAGAAAGCCGGAAGAACATCTCTCCCGGCTTCAAAAAGTTTCGTAAACAACAATCTACTAGTAGAACTTACCGCGATTGTCTTCGATGTTTGCTTGTTCTTTTAATGTATTGAAGATTTCGTATTCGCTACGTGAACGAAGTTGATCTGTCATTTGTTTAGTATTCGCTGAGTAATCTGTAGTTGCTGCCGGCTCTGCGATGCTTTTTACCATAACAACAACAACGGAATTTTCTCCTTTGATCGGCTTAGAAGTTTGTCCGGCTTTCATTCCGAATACAGAACCAACGATAGCCGGCTCATTGCCCATACCGGCAATGTATGGATTTGTGAAATTCACATTATCAGCATCGGAAGGAGTGATGTTAAGCTTTTGTGCAATTGCATCAACGTTACCGCTTCCTGCTGCGTTGAATTTCTCAACGAGCATATCAAGTTTCTTCTGGCGACGTACTTCAACTGTTACAGCGTCTTTCACATCTTCGAGAGGAAGGATTCCTTTTTCTTTGATGCCTACTAAGTGAGCCATTACATATTTGTCTCCGAAAGTCATGATCTTCGATAAATCGCCCTTGCTTGCTGTGTAAGCCCAACGAACTAATTCGCGCGGCTGATCAAGTCCCGGGATGTTTTTATCTGTCTCACGAACTTCCTGTGTACGCTTGTTTAAGCCTTCTTTCACGATTGATGAATCGAATGCTTCGGATGTACTGTTCTTCAGAGCGAAGTCGTTAGCGCGGCTGTAAATAGCATCGTATGTACGTTGTGATGGTTCAATCTTACGATCGATCGTAGCAACCTGAATACGTTTTGCCGGAGCAGTTTTGTCGAGGATTTCGATTAAGTGAATACCAAATTGTGAAGTCACAATCGGCATATCACCTTTTTTACCATTGAAACAAGCATCGTTGAAAGTAGGAACCATTGCTCCCTGGGGGAACCATCCGAGATCTCCGCCTTTAACAGCTGAACCGGCATCTTCAGAGAATGTAGTAGCAAGGTCAGCGAACTTCGAACCTTTCTTGATTGCATTTTTCAAGCTGTCGGCTTTGGCCATTGCCGAAGCTGTATCGTTGTTATTGATCTTAACAAGAATGTGACGTGCTTTCACTGAATCAGAAGAGAATTTTTCTGCCGTCAGTTTCGATACTTTGTAAATGTTACCATCGATGTAAGGGCCTACAATCGTACCGATAGGTGCATTGAATAATGCAGTGTCGAGTGCCGGAGCAAGCGTGCCTTTTGCATGGTATGTCGAATCAAATGGTGTATCGCTGTTTGAGTTTACATACAGCAGCATCATCTGTTGAGCTTGCAAATTCAGCACGACGTTCGTTGATGAATTTTTCTACTGAAGCCTGATCGTCTGCCGATGGTGTCACATCAAATGTGATGTACTCAATCTTGCGAATTGTTTCAGCTTGCTTGTATTTGTCTTTGTTTGCAGAATAGTAAGCAGAAAGATCGCTGTCTTCTACTTTTACCGTTGAGTCGGCGATTACATTCACATCGAGACGTGCAAAGTGTACTGATGCATTACGTTGTGCATCATCGTAATTACGCTTTGCTTCTGCAGAAGTAACGAATAAGCTATTCTTTACAAGGTCTTTGTATTTGTTAGCAATACGCTCGTCACGCATCGCGTCTTCAAACGTTTTCCACTGACGCTGAATGTTCTCGTCACGATTCGGAAGATCCTTGAGGAACTTCACGACATTCTTTGAATCGAAAACACCTGTCTTCGGATCTGTGAACGCTTGCTTCACCTGTGGGTGAGGATTTTTTCCGGTACACATGTCAAACAATTCTTCGTCGCTGCACGACAAGCCTAATTGTTCGTACTGTTTCCCGAGCGTCATTTCCGTTACAAATTGCTGCCACGATTGATCGCGTAACATATCCATTGCATTCTGGTCTACGTTCTCACTTTTCGTGTTCGCTTTGTAGTTTTCGGTAAATTTCTCTACTCGTTTTTCAAATTCCTGATAGTGGATTTTCTCGCCATTAATTTCTCCAATCACATCTGAGTTGCGTTGCAACAAACCTGTGTTAGATGTGACTAAGTCACCCAGGATAAAGAGGATCATCGATGCCCCTACAAATCCGATCAGAAGCCCTACGCGCTTTCTGATTCTTCCGATTACAGCCATAGCTGGTTAATTTATTGTTAGTATGGTTATTAATTAAATTCCAGTTGATTCACAGTAAATTCGCTTCCAGTCTCAATTGACTGAAAATGAGGTTTTTGCGTCGTTTTGGGCCTGAGGGGCCGTAAAACGAGGGGCGAATATACAATTCAGCCTGTCGAAATCCTAATTTCCCGACGCGTATGCACGGGCTTTTTGCCTTATTCGTCGGCTTTGACTTTTAACCTGACCTGCTCAATTCGATTGTTCTTAACTCGTTGAGCTACAATGGTAAACGGTGGTATCACGATTTCCTCGCCCTGAATCGGAATATTCTCATGCTGATGGAATATAAATCCGCCGAGGGTCTCGTACGATTCGTGTTCGGGAATGTTCAGATTATATTTCTTGTTCAGATAATCGATTTCAAGTCGACCGGAAAAAAGGAATTCGTTTTCGCTGATCTTCTTTTCCGTTTCTTCCGGAACGTCGTGCTCGTCTTGAATCTCTCCGAAAATTTCTTCAATCAAATCTTCAATCGTTACCATACCGGAAGTTCCGCCGTATTCATCGACAGTCACGGCAACGCTTCGGTGTTGGTTGGTAAATTGTTTGAGCAATTCGTTTGCACTCATCACTTCAGGAACGGTGCTCACAGGAAGTAAAATATGCTTGATATTCTCCGGACGTTTGAACATTTCACTCGAGTGAACGAAGCCGATGATGTTGTCGATATTGTCGCGGTAAACCAGAATTTTGGAAAGCTTCGTGTCGACAAATAATTTCTGCAAATCGGCTACAGGTTCATCGACTTCGATGGCAACAATTTCATTGCGCGGAATCATACACTCGCGAAGTTTTACTTCTTTAAAATCGAGTGCATTCTGGAAGATACGTATCTCCGTATCCATCTCCTCAGTCTGATCGTTTCTCGTCGTGAGTTCGCGTATGTAAAAGTCGAGGTCGACACGTCCAAACACCGGGCGTTCTTCAACAATATCGATACGAAACAATGTACGCATCAGAAATCCTGAAATGCCCAGGATGACCCAGACGATCGGGTAGAGGATGAGGTATAGAATCCGGATCGGAACAGCGAGTACGTCGAGAATTGCATTGGGGTTGATGCGGAAAATTACTTTCGGCAAAAATTCGGCCGCAACAAGGATGATGATGGTACTACAGAAGGTTTGAATGATGAGCAACATTCCGCTGCCATGTAATTGCATCGGCAAATGATCTTTCAGAAATTCCCTCGTGAGCAAATGTTCCGACATGATTATACCATATATGACTAAGGCAATATTATTTGCGATAAGCATACTGGCAATGAAACGCGAAGGAGATTTAACGAAGTTCCAGATGATGCGCGCCGAAAAACTACCCTGACTCCGGTCGAGTTCGATGCGTAATTTGTTCGACGATAAAAAAGCGATCTCACTTCCGGCTGCAAAAGCGGAAAAGAGAAGAGTAATAAGAATAATGGACCAATCGGACACGGTAAAAAATTAGGTGGTAAGTGGGGTTGTAGTGGTGGCTTTTTTTAAGCCATGATTTCTACGCAATTTTAATGATAAAGTTCTTTTTCATCCTTTCGTTCAAAACGAATTCGTTGCTTACGACGAATAGAATACATAACCACACTGATTCCTGAAACGAAAAGCATCCATAAGCCTTCCTGCCATCCGGCAGCATAAAACTGGTAGGTTGCAATACCGAGGCTGATCATTGTTATCAGTAGCCAGGCAATTTCCAGTGTCCGTATCATGGGTGAGTAGATTTATTCAGTGAAATGGTTCCTTTTAATTTGTAAATTCTATACTTGCTGAAGTCCTGATTTGCTTCGAAGCCATTGCCGTAAAAAATCTCATCCTTTGTTGTGATTTTTACGAAATCATCACTCAGCAGTTTTTCTTTCTTTTCATCCCAGATCAGATGCTCGGTATTGAGTCGTTCTCCTTTTTCATTCACGACTACAACATTTTTCCTCGCTTCCATCTTTTGCTCTAACTCATATCGAACTCCGTAATCAGCGTCGAGTGTACTCTTTACTTCCATCCGGTCGTTATAGAAAACGGCCTTCATTCCTTTCGGCATTTCCACGTAAGGATTCTCGTTCGAGTAATGATTCAACACCGGCGCCGTCAGTTCTACTTTCACTTTTGCCGAATCACTGTAAATGATCTTTATACTCCTTGCCGTCTCTTGCGGTGTCACTTGTCCCTTGCTGTAGAGCTTCACCTTATTCATGTCGTTCACACACGAAACGGAGAAAATAACTCCCGCACTCAGACCAAACCACAACACCTTCCTCATATTCATGATACAAACCTAAGAAATTTGCGTCAGATCCCTGAGGGTGGGGGGAATTTGAGCATTAAAATAGGGTTTTTCCTGTACGTGCCTTGATTTTTGGTGATTAGTAGTTGGTAGTAAGTTGAATTGCTGATTGTCGCGTTGAAGGCGCGGTAAAGTTCGAAGTCTGACAAGGGAGTTGAAGTATTTGTTTTTAGGTTTATTTTCTGTGATTATCTTTATCTCTATCCAGGTTTCAATATTTGAACCTCAGAATTCGTAGAATAGTCATCCCAAATAATTTAATATCCCAACTCAATACCTACTTTGCCCCCCAAACTCCAAGTCAACTTACTACTTACTACTTACTACTTACTACTTACTACTTACAACTTACCATTCGAGCAATGAACGTTAAAGAAAGGTTAATCCACTTCCCCGCCATCTGAAATATCATACTTTTGCGAATCAAAATCAGTTGTAAATCAGATGAAAAAATCAAATTGGGTATTAGCGGCGCTTGGTGTTGCTTCTGCTGTTGTTTATTCTGCCTGCTCCGACAGCCAGGCGAAAAAGGGTGTAGGTATCGACTTAGCTAACTTCGATACTACTGTAACACCGGGAACCGATTTCTTCCACTATGCGAATGGCGGTTTCATTAAGAATAATCCAATTCCTGATGATCAGGTTCGTTGGGGTTCATTCAGCATCCTTGCTGAAAACAATAAAAAGAATCTTCATCAGATCATGGATGACGCTGCAGCGAAGAAAGATGCCAAAAAGGGTTCTATCGAACAACTTGTTGGTGATTTCTATACGAGCGCCATGGATACAATTAATATCGAAAAGCAAGGTGCCACTCCAATTAAAGGTGAGATGGAAGCTATCGATAAATTGACCGACATGACTTCTGTTCTCGCTTACGTTGCTAAACTTCAGCAATGGGGCTCTGATCCGATGTATGGTTTTTACGTTGGACAAGATCCTAAAAACAGCGAAGTAGTTGTTCCGCAAATCTATCAGGGTGGTCTCTCTTTACCGGATCGCGATTACTACCTGAAATCTGATGCACGTTCGACAACAATTCGTGAAGAGTTCCTTAAGCATGTTGTAAATATGTTCAAGCTCTATGGTCTTGACGAAGCAACTGCAACTAACTATTCAAAAACAGTTATGAAGCTTGAAACATCGCTCGCCGGTGCTTCAATGACTCGTGTTGAATTACGCGATCCTTTCAAAACTTACAATAAAGTAACAACGGCCGATCTCAATAAACTCACTCCTTCTCTCAACTGGGATGTGATGTTGACGAATCTCGGTATCACAGGAAAATACGACTACCTCGTTTTAGGTCAGCCCGACTTCCTCAAAGAACTCGATAAACAAATCAAAGGCAATAAAATCGACGACTGGAAAATTTATCTGAAATGGAATGTCCTTAATCTTGGCGGTAATGTACTGAGCAATGATTTCGTGATGGAAGATTTCAATTTCAATAACAAAGTTCTCAACGGTCAGAAAGAAATTCAGACTCGTTGGAAACGTATGGTGCAAATGACAGACGGAATGCTCGGCGATGCTGTTGGTCAACTCTACGTTGCTAAATTCTTCCCTCCTGATGCTAAGAAAAAAGCAGATGAATTAGTTTCTAATTTGATCGCTGTCTACAAAGAGCGTATCGAGAAACTTGATTGGATGACTCCGGATACTAAAAAGAAAGCTCTGGAGAAATTAGCAGCTATCACTCGTAAAATCGGTTACCCTGACAAGTGGAAAGATTATGCAGGCGTTGAAATTACACGCGATAATTTCTTCCAGAATCTGATGAACCTTACTAAATGGAGTTACGACTTCGAAGTAAGTAAAATCGGTAAGCCGGTTGATCGTGCAGAGTGGGGAATGACTCCTCCGACTGTAAACGCTTACTACAATCCTTCACTGAATGAAATCGTTTTCCCTGCAGGTATCCTTCAGCCTCCTTTCTTCAATCCACAAGCCGACGATGCCGTTAACTACGGTGGAATCGGTGCCGTTATCGGTCACGAAATGACTCACGGCTTCGATGATCAAGGTCGTAATTTCGATGCAAAAGGAAACTTAACAAACTGGTGGTCTTCCGAAGATTCTGCGAAGTTCATGACAAAGGCTACGATGATTGTGAATCAATACAACGGTTTTACTGTACTGGATACACTTCACGTAAATGGTGAATTGACTCTCGGTGAAAACATCGCTGACTTAGGTGGTATCACTATCGCTTACGAAGCTTTCAAACGTACAGCTCAAGGTAAAGGCGATGTAAAAATCGATGGCCTTACGCCTGATCAACGTTTCTTCCTTGGCTTCGCTACTATCTGGGCAGGTGATATCCGTCCGGAAGCAGCTGCTCAACGTATCGTTACAGATCCGCACTCTCCTGCATTGTATCGCGTAAATGGTACTCTCAGCAATATCGATCCATTCTACAAAGCATTCGACTTAAAAGAAACCGACAAAATGTTCCGTCCGGATTCTTCTCGTGCTAAAATTTGGTAATGTTTATTTAAATAATCCTTTGTTTATAGAAGTCCCGTGGGTAACTGCGGGACTTTTTTTCTTACTATAGCACTGTCCTTACTTTTTAGATTAGCTAATTAGCTAATGGGCCGTCTACAATTTGTCTTTCTAAAAGCGTCCTGATTGAAAACCAATTGACGTCATGCCTTTTGAAGTCAGCTATGATAACGGAAATCAGCTAATCAGCTAATTAGCTAATTAGCTAATTGGGCTGTATCTTTACCCCATGCCCACCCCCACCTTCCGCGATTTTAAATTAAATAAGCAGCTTTGGAGTGCTATCGAAGATGCCGGCTTTACTATGCCTACTGAAATTCAGGAAAAGGCTATTCCGTTGGTACTGGGCGGACATGATGTGTTGGGGATTGCGCAGACGGGTACAGGCAAGACGGCTGCTTATCTGTTGCCGATGCTGATGAAGATCAAATACGCACAGGGAACTGATCCGCGTGCGCTTATCGTTGTGCCTGCTCGTGAGCTGGCAATGCAGGTAGTGGATCACATCAAAATGTTTTCGAAGTATACTGACTTGCGTTATGTGGCGCTTGTTGGCGGTACGGGAACGAAGACTCAGAAGGATGCTTTGGCCGAAGGTGTCGATATCGTTGTCGCTACGCCGGGCCGACTAATGGATATGTATCTGCCGGGTTTTCTGAATCTGAAGGCGATTCAAATGTTTGTGATGGATGAAGCCGAGCGCTTGCTCGATATGGGCTTCAAACATCAGATTGATCGCATTCTTGCTGTAATGCCGGCGAAGAAACAGAATCTGCTTTTCAGTGCGACGTGGAGTGAAAAAGTGAAAACGATTTCGGAAGACTTTCTCGAAGCGCCAATAGAAATCCGCGTGTCGCCGGAAATGAAGACGGTGAAAACGGTTTCGCAAATTGTATATATGGTTCCTAATATGCGAACCAAAATCAATCTGCTCGATTACTTGCTGAAAAGTGAAATGCTCCGAAAGGTGATGATCTTTTGCAAAACGAAAGCAACAGCAACAAATATTTCTAAATATCTCGAACGTAAATACGGATCTGAAATGGTTCGTGTTTTACATGGTAACAAAGATCACAACACGAGAATGAATGCGATTCGTATGTTCCGTGATGAGCCTTTGCGTTTCCTCGTTGCTACCGATGTAGCAGCTCGCGGAATCGATATCGAAGGTGTATCGCACGTGATCAATTTTGAAGTGCCGCTTATTTACGAAGATTATGTGCATCGCATCGGTCGTACCGGTCGTGCGTTGCGTACGGGCGACTCCATTACATTTGTTGCTCCGGGCGATGAATATCATTTAAAGAAAATACAGAAGCTGATCGGTAATAAAATTCCTGTCGAAGATTTTCCGGAAGAAGTAGAAATTACCGAAACACCTTACGAAGAGCGTCAGTCGATGCTTCGTGATATCGACGAACAACGTCGTCGCGAGGATCCTGAATTTAAAGGCGCTTTCCATGAGAAGAAGAGAAAGGAAAAGAAAAAATGAGCGGTGAACGCCGGACAGCCTATATTCTACTTTTTCTGTTAGCTGTTATCTGGGGAAGTTCTTTCATTCTGATGAAACGTGGATTGGAAGTTTACACTCCGTATCAGATTGGTGCTATTCGAATGCTGACTGCTGTTTTAAGTCTGCTTCCTTTTATCTACAATAAAATTCGTACGATTGAAAAAGCGAAATGGAAATGGCTGATTCTCGCCGGCTACATGGGCAGTGGAATTCCTTCCATACTTTTTCCGCTTGCCGAAACGCATATCAGTTCTGCACTCGCAGGAATGATCAACTCTCTCACACCGGTTTTTACATTTACTCTCGGACTGATGTTTTTCAATATGAAAGGCGATCGTCAGAAATTTGCGGGACTTGTGATCGGATTAATCGGCGCCATACTTTTCATCCTCGGTGGAAGCGGAGGAATCGGCGATGTATCGCCTTATGCTCTGCTCGTTGTGCTGGCTACAGTCTGCTATGGACTTAGCGTAAACACCATTCGCACGCATTTACTAAGCATCGATCCCATTACGAATACAGGAATGACATTGCTCTTCGTCGGCATACCGATGGGAATTTATTTATTCAGCACCGACTTCGTGGTCCGAACACAAAACACCGAAGGCTCGGCTTTCAGTCTGATGTGCATTGTAGTTCTCGCTATTTTCGGAACAACAATTTCCACCGTTCTTTTTAACCGACTCATCAGAGTAGGAGGAGCACTCGTTGCATCATCAGTCACCTACCTCATCCCCATCGTCGCCCTCATCTGGGGCCTTTTCGACGGCGAGAAACCTGAGGTGTTGCATTATGTGGGGTTTGTGGTGATTATTGCGGGGGTGTACCTTATCAACCAGAGGAGGAAGAATTAGCTGATTAGCGAATTAGCTGATTAGCTAATGGGGGGCTTGGTTTATTTTCGGCTGTTGGGTTCTAAAACAATCAGGCCAACTTACGTTTCCGTTAGTTGGCCTGGTTGTTTTTGTTTCGACTAAATTAGCTGATTAGCTGATTTGCTGATTAGCGAATTAGCTGATTAGCTGATGGGCGGGTTGGATTATTTTCGGCTGTCGGATTCTAAAACAATCAGGCCAACTAGCGTTTCCGTTAGTTGGCCTGGTTGTATTTGTTTCGACTAAATTAGCTGATTAGCTGATTAGCTGATTAGCTGATGGGCGGTTGGATTATTTTCGGCTGTCAGGTTCTAAAACAATCAGGCCAACTTACGTTTCCGTTAGTTGGCCTGGTTGTTTTTGTTTCGACTAAATTAGCTAATCAGCTAATCAGCTAATCGAATCACTTACTCATCTCCGCGAAATTCCGAAAAACACCGGTATCGTCTCAATCCCTTTCATGTAATTGAAAATACCGTAGTGCTCGTTTGGTGAGTGGATCAAATCGCTGTCGAGACCGAAGCCCATGAGGACGGATTTTAAGCCTAATTCTTTTTCGAAGAGAGCAACGATTGGAATACTTCCGCCGCCGCGTGTTGGAATTGGCTTTTTGCCGAATGTAGTTTCGATGGCTTTTGCTGCAGCTTTGTAAGCAACAGAATCAGTCGGAGTAACAACTGGTTCGCCACCGTGATGCGGACGAACCTCTACTTTCACTGATTTCGGAGCAATCTTTTTGAAATGATCACTGAATATTTTCGTGATATTATCGGTAGTCTGATTCGGAACCAAACGCATGCTGATTTTTGCAAATGCTTTTGATGGAAGAACGGTCTTTGAACCTTCGCCTGTGTAACCGCCCCAGATTCCGTTCAACTCCAATGTCGGACGAATTCCTGTGCGCTCGAGTGTTGTGTAACCTGCTTCGCCCATTACATCATCTACTTTCAGATCTTTCTTATATTCATCAAGACTGAATGGCGTTTTATTGAGTTCGGCTCTTTCTTCTTTTGAAAGTTCTAATACCTGATCGTAGAATCCCGGAATCGTGATGTGATTGTTTTCGTCTTTCAACGAATCAATCATCTTGCACAATACCTGAATCGGATTGCCAACGGCTCCACCGTAAACTCCGGAGTGAAGATCACGATTTGGTCCTGTTACTTCTACTTCAACGTAGCTCAATCCGCGGAGACCGGCTTCGATCGACGGAATATCATTTGCGATAATTGATGTATCGGAAATCAAGATCACATCACCTTTGAGGCGGTGTTTATTTTCTTTTACCCATGTACCGAGATTGTTTGATCCAACTTCTTCTTCACCTTCAATCATGAAACGTACGTTACATGCAAGTGAATTTGTTTTCATCATCAGCTCAAATGCTTTTACGTGCATGTAAACCTGACCTTTGTCGTCGCAAGCACCTCGAGCATAAATTTTGCCGTCTTTAATGACAGGCTCGAACGGAGGATTATCCCACAAGTTGAGGGGATCTACCGGCTGTACGTCGTAGTGACCGTAAACAATTACCGTCGGTAATTTCGGGTCAATCATTTTTTCTCCGTAAATAATCGGATGGCCTTTTGTCGGACAAACTTCTACTTTGTCGGCTCCGGCTGCGATTAATTTTTCTTTAATGAATTCAGCTGCACGCGCAACATCGCCTGCATATTTGCTGTCGGCACTGATTGATGGAATTTTTAAAAGATCAATCAGCTCGTCGAGAAATCTTTTTCGTTGGTTTTGATATACTGTTGAATAGTTTCCATGAATGGTTTTCTGATTATCGATTGGGAGGTTGAAGGTAGAAAGAAATGTTGTTTTAAAAGCTAGGAAGCGAGAATTTTCCCCGTCATTTCAGCCGGAATTGGGATGTCCATCAATTTCAGGATGGTAGGCGACAGGTCGCTCAGGCGGCCGTTGGCCAGTTTTTTATGATCGGCGTCGATGAGGAAGAGGGGAACGGGATTCGTCGTATGCGCCGTATTCGGGCTGCCATCTTCATTGATCATATAATCGGCATTTCCGTGATCGGCGGTGATGAGGAACGAATAGCCGTTTGCCAGACCTGTTTCTACAACGCGTTTCACACAACCGTCTACTGTTTCAACAGCTTTCACGACAGCACTGAAAACGCCGGTGTGTCCGACCATGTCGGTGTTTGCAAAGTTGAGACAAACGAAATCGGTTTTTCCTTCTTTCAATTTTTCGCAAATCGCATCGGTAACTAGGGCTGCACTCATTTCGGGTTGTAAATCGTAGGTGGCAACTTTCGGTGATGGGATCATGATGCGCGACTCACCTTCGAAAACTTGCTCACGACCGCCACTGAAGAAGAAAGTTACGTGCGGATATTTTTCTGTCTCTGCAATACGGATTTGAGTTTTGCCATTTGATGATAAAACTTCTCCGAGTGTTTGAACTAGATTGTCTTTATCGTAAATCACGTCGACGTTTTTGAATGTGTCGTCGTAATTTGTCATTGTCACATATTTCAAACGCAAGTTCGACATATTCTGCTCGTGGAAATCCTGTTGAGTGAGAACTTGTGTAATTTCACGACAACGGTCTGTTCGGAAGTTGAAGCAAATCACTGCATCGTCGCTGTCGATTGTCGCAAGCGGACTGCCATCATTGCCTGTGATAACAATTGGCTTGATAAATTCGTCGGTTACATTTTCTGCATACGAAGCTTCTACTGCTTTCAAAGCGGAAGTTGATTTATGTCCGATTCCATGAACGAGTAAGTCATAAGCTAAGCGAACACGTTCCCAGCGTTTGTCACGATCCATTGCATAGTAGCGACCGACAACAGAAGCAATTTTTCCCGTTGAAGTTTTCAAATGATTTTCCAGCGTCTCTAAAAAGCCATGACCGCTTTTCGGATCCGTATCGCGACCGTCGGTGAAAGCGTGAATGAAAACATCGTTCACATTATTTTCTTTGGCGATATCACACAAGGCCATCAGGTGATTGATGTGCGAGTGAACGCCACCATCGGAAACAAGTCCGATGAGGTGTAATTTCTTTTTGTTCTTCTTGCAGTAGTCGAGCGTATCGAGAATGACTTGTTGTTTGTGCAGAGAACCATCGCGAACAGCGAGATTGATTTTGACCAAGTCCTGGTAAACCACCCGACCGGCACCGATATTCAGGTGACCAACTTCGGAATTTCCCATTTGTCCATCGGGAAGTCCAACATCTTCGCCACTCGTACGGAGCTCGGCATTCGGATAAGTTGGATAAAGCGAAGAAATAAATGGCGTTTTCGCCATGAAAATTGCATTAGCCGGCGTCTTCGGACCATGTCCCCAGCCATCCATGATGATTAAAACGACTTTCTTGTTGTTCATGGGGGCAAAGGTAGGGTTTGTTCAGTATATATTGAAGATTGAAGATTGAATATTGGGCGGGTGGGTAGAGGGAAAAGGCTTGGATTTTATTCAGGAGTCTTAGTGCCTTAGTGTCTTAGTGGTTATTTTTTTTTACCACTAAGACACTAAGACACTAAGATTACTTGCTTAATAACGGAAAGCGGACTTTGAAAATAGCTCCAGACGGAACATTGTCCTCAATCGTAATTTTCCCGTCGTGCTCTTCGACGATGTAGCGGACGATGAACAGGCCGAGGCCGGTGCCTTTGGTCTTGCGGGTTTCTTCGTTGCCGATGCGGTAGAATTTGGTGAAGATTTTTTCCTTTTCTTTTTCAGGAACTCCTACGCCATGATCGGCTACGGTGATGTAAACGAATTTATTTTCTTGCCAGAGTTTGACTTCGAGGTCTTTTCCTTTCGGAGAATATTTCCAGCCATTCTCGAGCAAATTATTCAGCAGGATTGAAATTCCGTTTTTGTCGGCATTAACATACAAACCTTCTTCAATGTCGGAATTGATGTGCGCGTGATCGGGTACTTGCTGAAATTTCTGAATGAGCAATCGTGCCATGGCGGAAATGTTTACATCTTCCTTCGAAAATGCATAGCCGTTGTAGTCGATCAGGTTTGCCATTAAGGCGTTTTCTACAAGAGTATTCAGTCGCTCAGTATCGGATATGGCGGAATTGATAAACGATTTTTCTTTCTGCTTATCGAGATCATGACGCAATAATGTTTGCAGGTAAAGCTTTATCGATGCTAGCGGCGATTTAAATTCATGCGTGATCGAAAGCAAGAAATTCTTTTGCTGCCGGGCAAGTGCCATCTCTTTACGATAAGCACGCACCATCACAAATGTTCCCCACGATAGTAAGGCAAGAAATACCATTCCTTCTCCGAGAACCATCCACCGCTTTTGAGTGATTTTATCCGTCAGCTGTTGTGTTTGCAAAGCTTTTGCTTCATCAGATATGTGTTGTAGTGAAACGTTTTCGATACGGTGCTTCAGTACTTCATCATTTAACGAAACAAGTAAATACGACCACCAACAAAACTGAAAAAGGATGTAGAAGGCAAGGATGTAGAGGAGGAGTAGGGAGCGTTTCAAGGAGCGAGTTGCGAGTTGCGGGGTACGGGATGTTAGCCTATAAAAGTATAAAAAATTGCGAAACTCTCGTGATTCCTTGTGGCACTTGTGTTCTTGTGGTGAATTTTACCACGAGTTCACGAGGCCCACGAGAAATGGAGCAATGAATTAGCTTCAAAGCTTCTGAATTCTGAATTTAGAATTTTGAATTGACTAAGCGATTCCGGGAAGTTGAAACTTATCCGTAAACTTATTAATACTCAAATGTCTCCTCTTGTTTTTAAAAGTATACGTCAAAAGCACCTTGCCTTTTTTTGGTTTGGTGGAGGAGTGAGCATGATCGGGAATTTCGGAAATGGCATCGAGGCGCAATACTTCCTTTTTCCGGAATTTGTAGGCCGTTTTTAATTTGTCTTTTGTAAGCTTGAATTTGTAGAGCTTCTCGTCAATCCAAAGCTCTTCGAAAATTAATTCGTCACTGCATTTTTTTGTTTTTAATTCCAAAGTGCAGGTGATGATGCGATCTTTATTCTTGCTCTTCCACGTTCGTAACGATGACTTTCGTATACTGAAATGCGGAAAGCGGAAATAAAAACCGTATACAAAACGCAAAATCAAAAAAAGCGTCATTTCTGTGTGTGGGGGTTAATGACTTACTCAATATGAAGTCCTCCGTCGCAGAATGATCTGCGGCGGAGGATATTTTTATTTCAATTTGTTGAACTCTCGTTATTCCTGATAGTTGTACTCTCTCGTTTCACCGTCAACTTGCTTGAGCAATTGCCAGTGGCCGTTATCGTCTTTCTTTTCAAGAATATAATAATCTACTCCATGATCCCATCCTTTATATGGTGTCCAATCTAAATGAACCATTCTTGATTCATCCATCGATCCTTTAAGAACGATGGTTGAAGTATTGGAACTTGGATCCTGATCAATATTACAAGTGTTGATGATTAATATTTTGTAGTAGTAATTCGTGTTCTGAACGTCTACGTCGTTGTCGATGTAATCGGTCTGAACCGGTGGCACAGTCGTGAGATAGCGGAAGTTTACATTGTCAGTAGATCTGTAAATCTCAAACTGAGAAACCATTTCCGGATGTACTTCTGTTTGTTTCCACTCTGTCAATACGTACTGATTGTCGACTACGGTAGAGCGAACAACGTCTACAACTTGATTTTCCAGAGTGTTAACCGGAATCGTTTGTGAAGTATCTGAATAAGATGTGTACGTTGAACCGCACAAGTCTGTCGCCATTACTTTGTAACGATATGGAAGTGGACAAATGAATGTTGAATCGAGATAATCGTATTTGTCGCCCGGTAATGTCGTGAGATAGGAGAACGGACCATCAGGCTCGGCACGATACAATTCATAAGTATTTACATCGCAGCCTCCGTAAGGAGTCCAATTCACGGCGATATTATTTCCGCTTCGTTGTGAAGAGATATTCACTGTCGTATGAGCCTTGCAGGAATCAAGCGGAATGGTCTTACCGCAAATGTCGATGGCTTGTACTTTATACGTATAGGTCTTAAGCAGAGTGTTTAGGCCGCTATCGGTGAATTCTGATGTCAGCGCGTAATTGGTATTCTGCGGATTATTATCGGTGTAAATAACAGAGTAAGTATTGCTGTAATCTGCTTTACGATAAACAACGTATGCTGCTAAATCGATTGCCGGATTATTTTCCCAGATGATTTTCACCTGTGTATCATTCACAACGGAAACGCTCAGCACTTTCGATTCATTCGGAGGAATGGTGTCGAGTACGTGAATCATTGCCGGATACGACATTTGAGATGAACAGCCATTTGCATTTGTCACCGTCAATGTAACATCGTAGAAGCCCGGATTCGTGAAATCCATCACCGGATTTGCCGAAGCTGAAGTCATGCCGTTTCCGAAATCCCAGAAGTAACTTGCTGAATCGGTATTGCCGGTATTATTGACAAAAATAACATGGAACGGAGTACAACCTACGCAATCGGTCACTGCCACATCCGGAACCGGAGTGGCGCGCACCTAATAGGCTGCGGTAAGCTGGCTGTGTCGGTACAACCGAAGTTGTTTCCGACAGTCAGATTTACTCGGTAACTACCGGGAGCCGTATATGTATGTACGGGATCTGATGCATTCGATATCTGATTGTCGCCAAAGTTCCATAAGTTGCTGGTATGACCTGTCGACTGATTC
Organism: Bacteroidota bacterium; assembly: GCA_016721305.1. Classification (GTDB taxonomy): domain Bacteria; phylum Bacteroidota; class Bacteroidia; order AKYH767-A; family 2013-40CM-41-45; genus JADKIH01. The sequence goes on along the minus strand of JADKIH010000012.1, from coordinate 76,073 downwards.
GTGAAATTAGCTGTTAAAGGCTGACAACCGGTAATGCTACTTGCAATAAATGCTGCATCCGGACTAGGATGAATAATTACTTGCTGCGGCAATTCGAAGTAAGAAGTACAGCCGGCCGTGTCTTGCGTTACAAGAGAAACTGTGAACGAACCACTGTCTTCGAATATGTGATATGCGTTTGTTGTATTATCGTTATAACCATCACCGAAATTCCAGCTCCAGTTAACGGCGTTTTGAGAATGATCGGTAAATGTTACGGCAAACGGACTACATCCTTCAACAGCCGAAGCAGTGAAGTCTGTAATTGGTCCGAGTACTTGAATATATTGCGGGAAGGTCAATGTATCTGAACAACCCATGTTACTTGTTGCAATCAAACTAACTGTGTACGCACCCGGTCTATTATAGATATGCGAAGGATTTGCATTGCTCGAAGTGGTGCTGTCACCGAAGTCCCATAAATATTGATCGGCATCGATCGATTGGTCAGTAAAGTTGACTAATGAAGGTGCACATGAATGCAAGTCGGTACTATAGAAGTTTGCTGTCGGCTGAAGGACGTGGATGTATGTCGGACGAATCAACGTGTCGTAACAATTTGTATAAATTGAACCGACTACGAGCGTTACATCATAAGCGCCCGGTGAAGCATAAACGTGAGTAGGTGATGGGTCGGTTGATTGAGTACCATCTCCGAAATCCCAATGCCATTCAGTGGTGATCAAAGGCGAACGATTGTTAAACTGAACAGTGAATGGGAAGCAACCTGAATCTGCAACTGCTTCAAAGTCTGCTTCCAGATATGGGAAGACGGCGATAGAAGCTGTATCCCTACAACCATTCACATCGATTATAGATAGAGATGGGTGATAAGTAGGATCTGTAGCATAGTAATGAGTCGGATTCTGAACATTCGACGAATCGCCGTCACCAAAATCCCATGCCCATGAAACCGGATTAACACTTAAATCGGTAAATGTAGCATTGAATGGTAGGCAACTCTGATCTCTCACTACACTGAATTCCGCATGAGCCGTATCTACACGAATATATTGAGGCATGTATTGTGTACTCACACATGAACCACTGTAAACGGTAAGTGTTACGTCGTAAATCCCCGCATCAAACCATGTGTGGAACGGTTCTTCGAGTGAAGAAGTTGTTCCATCGCCGAAGTCCCACTGATACATTGCTGCATTCTGTGAGTTATTGACGAATTGAATATTAATCTGATTACAAGACTGACGACCTGTTGTTGTTGTGAAGTCTGCAATCGGAAGATTGACGGTAATTGCAGGTGACACATTGTATGTTTGCGAACAACCATTATTATCGGTTATTGTTAAGCTAACATTAAATACGCCTTCGGCAGTATAGATGTGCGTTGGATTTACCTGATTGCTCGTGTTGCCATCGCCGAAATCCCAAAGGTATGATGAGAAGTTTTGAAGACTTGTAAAGAAGTGAACGCTGTCCATTCCGCAGACCTCTGTCTCACTTGCAATAAGCGGACTGATGAAATTAGAATATAAGCTGGTCGAAATACTTGCTGTACAACCTAAGGTGTCGCTTACGGTTTGTGTAATGACGTAATTCGGATTGCCCGTTCCATAAATATGTGAAGGGCTTACAGCAGTAGAAGTAAAGCCATCACCAAAATTATAGAGCCATGAGGAAGCATTTACAGATGTGTCGATCAGAGTTACCTGTGTGCTTGTACACGTGGCATTCTGCGAAACTATAAATCCTGCCTGTGGTCCGGAGACTCGAACAATGCTGTCCATCTGCCATACCTGAACGATGCTCAGTGTATCGGTAGCTGTTAATGTTACCGAGTAAATGCCGGGAACAGAATAAACGTGCGATGGAAATTCCAGATTAGATGTATCGCCGTCGCCGAAATCCCAGTGCCATACAACGGTTCCTGAAATTCGATTTGTAAATTGAACATTTAATGGTGCACAACCTTGTTGTACTTCCGGAAGGCCCGGATTACCCGGATCGATCGGAGTTGTATCAGGAGAACCGAAATCGAATGGCGGTGGATCATAGAATAAAGTACACAAGCCATTTGAAATAGTAAGCGTCACATTATAATTACCCGGCGTCATATAAGTATGAAGCGGGTTTTGAAGTGTAGATGTTCCTCCATCGCCGAAATCCCATAACCATGAAGTGGCTCCGAGTGAGTTTGCATAAAATTGTACAGGATTCGGGAATACGGTATCGAGTGGTAAGCCATAGAAGTTCGCTCCAAAAGGAGTGAAGTACACGCTATTGCTCTGCATAGTTGTATAAGAACAACCATCGGCCGTTGTAATTGTTAATGACACACTATGATAACCCGGAGCAGTAAAAGTATGGGCCGGATTCTGTAGTGTAGAAGTTGTACCATCGCCGAAATCCCACAACCATGAAACGGCGTTCATCGATGTGTCCTGGAAGGTGGCAATGTATGGCGGACATGGAGTAACGGTATGCGTAAACCCTGCATAGCCTCCCATAACCTGGAATGTACTGAAATTGCTGATCTCAGATGCGCAACCTCCGGCAGCTGATGTCGTTGTTAATCCGACAGTATAAAATCCCGGTGAACCATAAGTATGAACCGGATTTTGTTGTGTCGACGTAGTTCCGTCGCCAAAATCCCAGAGCCATCCGTTAGCGCCTGCAGTACCATCGGTAAATTGTGTCGTTAATGGGGCACAACCAACGGTAGTCGGAGGGGCAATGTAATTGGCCGCCGGATTTACGGTCTGAATGTAATTGGATTTGTAAAGAGTATCTGTACATCCGAGTGAATCCTGTACAACAAGCATGACATTGAAATTGCCTGATGTTGTATATGTATGCGTCGGATTTTGTTGTGTCGAAGTTGAGCCATCACCGAAATCCCACCAGCAACTTAAACCTGTAACAGGTGATAAAGCAGCGAAATTTACGGTTAACGGAGGGCAGCCTACTCGCGGACTTGCATTAAAGATCGCTTCGGTTGATGTTACGTGTACGATGTCGTGGTAAACAGCACTGCGATTACAGCCTGTCGCTCCCCAACATTTTAATACAACGGTGAAAATACCATTGCTGGTATAAACGTGAGTCGGATTTGTTGCCGTACTTGTTGTACCGTCGCCAAAAGTCCAGAGACACGAAGTAAAATTAGTAGAAGTATTTGTAAATTGAACAGGAAGCGGTGCACAGCCAATTTCATTAGTATAAGTAAAACTTACCGTCGGCCTAGGACCAACGAAAATGTAATTTGGCTTTACAACAGTATCGCCGCATCCGGTTGTTGTTGTTACAACGAGAGATACGGAATAAGTTCCGGCAACAGAATAGACATGTGTCGGATTGAGATCAGTTGAAGTTTGACCATCACCGAAATCCCAAAGTGACGATGCTGCATTCGCGTTTTGGTTGTAAAAATTTACAGTGAGCGCAGCGCAACCACTGTCGACATCGGAGCTGAAGTTTCCCCAGTTGTTTAAGCCGACGCTTATTTCGGTCGGAACATCTGAAGTATCAGAACATCCCATTGAATTGGTTACGATCACCGATACATTATAAACTCCCGGACCGTTATAGGTATGAGAAGGATTTTGAAGAGTCGATGCTTGTCCGTCACCAAAATTCCAATGCCAAGAAACAGCATATTGTGCTGAATTGGAAAAATTAAACACCGTAGCCGGATCGCAGCTGGCTGTTGTAGTTGCTGCGATTGCCGGATCGGGTTTAGGATATATTGTTATATATTGATTCTGAATTTTTACGTCCTGACAACCATAAGGACTGGTTGCAATTAACGTAATTGTAAATGTACCTGATAGAGCATAGGAGTGAACAGGATTTGCCTGCGTAGATGTACTACCATCGCCAAAGTCCCACAAATACGTGGCTGCTCCTGATGAGGTATTTACAAAGGAAAATGAGTTGCCGTCGAGGCAGGAAGCAAAGTTTGTGGTATAAAATGATGCCGTTGGCTTTGCTACAACTGTAATGTAATTCACATAGGTTGCCGTGTCGGTGTTTCCTTGTGCGTCATACGCTATTAATGTAATAGTATATGATCCTGCACCGGTATAAAGATTCGACGGATTCGGCAATGTAGACGAGTTTCCATTTCCAAGGTCCCAAAAATATGCTGTTGCACCGGTAGAAGTACTGGTGAAATGTACATCCAGTGGAGTACACCCCGTTACCTGATCTGCAGTGAATGATGCTTGGGGTAGGGCTTGCGCACCTATTCCACAAAGCACCAGTCCGGCCAGGAACAGTAACTTCATCGAAGTACTTTTTTTAATTTGGTTTATCAGCGTATTGGTTCCCATGATTTTTTTGGATTGTCCGTGAAATACTTCCAGTCTTACCGTAACGACTATGAAGAAGGACAGGTGTATTACTTAACCTGCACCATTCTGGACGTCTTGTCGATGAAGAGCGGACTTGCATCTGGCGAAATGACAGACTTAGGTTCGGCCTGAGCTACAAGCTTTCCTTCGTTGTCAATTTGTTTGATGCGATAGTGCGCAACTCCTGCTACCGGCTTAGTATCAACCCAGCTGTACAATAATTCCAGCGGAGAACCGATACCTTCTTTCAGACCAACCGGTTCGTATTCCACTGCGTCAGTTGAACGTTCGATTACGTAAATGCAATCGTCGGAGCTTGGTTTTGCAACCCAGTTCATGTAAACCTTACCGGAATTGTAAACGATGTTTTCTTTTACGAATTCAAGTTTACCGGCTTCTTTACTGGCTGTTGCAGGTTCTTGTGCAAATGCGCTCATGGCTGCAAAGACGAGAACGTAAAGGATTACCAGTTCCAAAGCATACATGAACAATTTGTTCGATGCGATTTTGGAGCGGAGAGTTTTTTCAGCTGTTGCAGATCCAGTGGTGTCAACAGACTTGGCGATAATTGTTTTCATTGTAAATGGTTTTTGTCTTATGAACAATATATACCTATATAGACCCTTACAGTTCCCATCAAAATGGAGCGATCTTACATCTGTAAGATTTTGGTGTTTTTTGGTGCTCGAAGCAGCACGTAACAATAGTTACGATGAGGGACAAATGATGGACCTGCTTCAGGTCAACCCTAGTACTTATTATACGCTGAAGTCGCGTTTAAATGAGCGCATCGCACAATATCTTGCACAGAACGTGAAAAATCCGATCAGTGCACTGAAAGATAAAGTGTCGATGGTTCCGGCTATGGTGTTTGGTAACGACCGTGAGGTGGCTATCCGTGCCTTAAAGAATCTCGAAAAACAATTAATTGAATACGATCTGTCGAACGAACTGATCGTTGTCTATAAAGCACTCGCCCGCTTAAGTATGTTTAACGGCGATTACGATTACTATGAAAAAGAATACAACCGTCACGTTGCCTATTCTCTTGCCGTAGTAAAAGCAGAAGATCTCTTCTACGATTTCGTAAAACGTGCAGGAAATTACATGATGACTCGTGAGGATTCCGACCGCGAAGCAGTTCAGGCCAATTTACGTGAGCTCACTAACATTTCCGAATTATATCAGGGGCACCGTTTATCTGTGATGTATAACATCGTACGTATCTATTATATGTGCATGTTCACTTCACGCTCCGAAAATCTGAAATCGCTCGAAATTGAAATCGACACGATTCTCCAGCAAATCAAAAAGAATTTCGAGAAATTTGAACTCGATACATTCTATCAAAGCATTAGATTTTTAGTTGATTATTTATACTTCGAATATTACCAGAAAACCGGTAATACCGTTCGCGCCGACCACTACTACCGCCAAATTAATGGCAATGTTCCGGAAGTAGCTTTCAAACCGGTATTCAGTTTCTACGTAACTCAATTCCTCAATTCAAAAGTTGAACGTTTCATGGATAATGGAAATGTGGCTGAATTGAATGATCTCAACGCAGAACTCGAAGCGAATTTCGATACAAACGTAAACGAAGCTTACCCACATATTTCTTTCCGTCGATTCCTTGCTATCGGCAAATTCTACGAAGGCGATTACTCCGGCTCTGCACGTATCCTGAATAATCTGCGCAACGAATTATCGATGAAACGTTATACTTTCACTGATGTTGAACTGAAACTCTTCCAGGCAATGCAATATTGCTTCATGGGCGAAGACGGTCTCTGCAGCCAGCTTTTACAAAGTGTAAAACGTCAGATCAACGACGACGACAAGACTTACGAACCTGCTGCTATGTTTATCAAAATGCTTAAAGCAGCTATCAAACCTGAAGAGTTCCGTAAGAAAGTGAAAAAGCTCACTGAAATCTACGAACACTTCAATCAGCTCAACCAAGGTGCAAACCGTATGCTGTGGTTCGTGAAATTCGACGAAGCAACGATTCGCAAAATGGCGAACCCGATTAAAGACTAGGAACAAACCGCTTGAATAACAAGAGCCGCCGGGAGTGATTTCGGCGGCTTTTCTTTTGTAGGTAGTAAGTTGTAAGTAGTAAGTAGTAAGTAGTAAGTAGTAAGTAGTAAGTAGTAAGTAGTAAGTAGTAAGTAGTAAGTAGTAAGTAGTTTGCTGCTTAGGCAGCGGAATGGCTTTAGTGGAGGTTTTGCTTAGTTAGTAGCTGGTAATTAGGAATTCCTACAAGGCAATTGCTAAAAAATTAGACAGACAGTCGCCTAAGAAGCGAACTACTTACTACTTACAACTTACTACTTACAAGCTTAAAAGTTAATCGCCTCCAAATACTTCTCATTCAAAGGCTTGTTCACGTACTTCACTACATACTGATTTGTAGAGGCGCGGTTGATGTCTTCGGGGCTGATAGACGACGAAAGGACGATCACTTTGCACATTGTACGGATTTGCTCGGGAAGCTTCTCATACTCCTCTAAAAAGCCAAATCCATCCATCACCGGCATGTTAAGATCCAGGAAGATGATTTGTGGAAGTACGGCTGCGTCGCCGGCAATGTCGCGAAGGTATTGGAGTGCCGATTCAGCACTGTTTTTGACTACGACCTGTTTCGAAAATTGATTGGTGGTAATCATACGTTCATTGATGAAATTATCAATGTCGTTATCATCAATCAAAAGAACCCGATCAAATTTTATTGGTTTGTCTGTGTTTTTCATGATGAGGAAAAAGAGTGGTGATGACTGGAATCGAACCAGTGACACAAGGATTTTCAGTCCTTTGCTCTACCAACTGAGCTACATCACCATTTTTAAGTGTGCGCAAAAGTAGAAAAAAATATGTTTTGCCAAAATATTTTTCTTTTTCCGCCTTTTCTTCCTCCATCTTTTGTTCTTCATTCGCTAACTTGCATCAAATTCTTCGTATGAATCTGACTATCGACGCCGGTAATACTTCCATCAAAGTACTCGTTTTGAGGGGCGATAATCCTGTCTATCGTCACGCCTGCAAGTCGTTAAGCACTCGGTATTTACAATCGCTCCAACGGTCTTTTACCATCGAGGAAGGCATGATTTCCAGCGTCATTCATCTGTCGCCGGCGGTCAAAAAGCATCTTAAGTCAATGGGCGTTCGTGAGCTCACCGAGAGGACGAAAATTCCTGTTAAAAATCTGTATAAAACGCCCTCAACCTTGGGCAAGGATCGACTCGCAAATGTAATAGCCGCCTCGTTTTTGTTCCCCGGCAAGAATATTTTAGTTGTCGATTGCGGAACTTGTATCAAATACGATCTTTTACAAAACGGTAAGATTTATCGCGGAGGTAGCATAAGTCCGGGTTTAGAGATGCGTTTTAACGCTTTACACCGGTTTACAGGCAAACTTCCGAGAGTGGAAAGTCGTAACCCAAATAAACTGATTGGTAATACGACAGTTACGGCAATTCAGACGGGTGTTTTTAATGGAATTATCGGGGAAATAAATGAGGTAATCAGCCGTTATCGGAAGCAATATCCGGGCTTAAAAGTTATAATTACGGGAGGAGATGCCCATCGTTTTGTCGGTCAACTTAATTTGAGCATCTTTGCCGCCTCCGATTTGGTAAATCTCGGTTTAAATGAAATCATTAAGTATGGTCAGAAATTTTAAGGGTTGCAAAGGGCTTTTTGTCATCGCTATCTTGTTATTTACAACTCATTTTGCTTCAGGCCAAAAATTCTACCGTTTCTCCTTACTCCCGTTATGGCATCGGAGATCTCACTACGAATGGCTATGCCCGTAATATGGCAATGGGTGGCATCTCGGCCGGACTAAATCAGTCTTTCTTTATCAATTCGGCTAACCCGGCTTCGTATTCTAATCTCTGGTTTACGGTGTTCGAAGGTGCAGTGAATTTCGAAGAGGTTCAATTGAATACTGCCACAACTAAACAATACAGTAATTCCGCTTCTCTCTCTTATTTCGATCTGGCTTTCCCTATCAAAGCTCAGAAATGGTCGATGGGATTCGGACTCTCTCCTTACAGCAAAGTGGGTTACACGATTGAGCAAACTGTCGCTACTCCTTATAACGATGCAGAGATTCATACTTACAAAGGATCAGGGGGCTCAATACATTCCATATGGGAACGGGCTTTAAGCTCGCAAAAAACTCTCGGCGGATTTAATGTCAGAATATATTTTCGGAGTAATCAATCAGGATCGCACTGTAGAATACCGCTCACCTTACTATATGGCCACTTTGGTGAACAATAGCAATTCAATCGGTTGGTTTCACTATACGTTCGGTTTGCAATATTCGCTCGACAGTCTGAAACTTTCTCCGGCTGATTCTATCGTTGAACTCGACCGTCAGATTATGCTGCTCAACGATTCGCTTGGGAGAATGATCAAACGTGATACTTCATCTCAGAATCCACAGTATCAATCTTTGAACGATATCAAACGTGAAATCGCTACCGCTAAAGCTCAACGTAAAGCTGTGGTGAATCGCAAGAAGCGCGGTGACTGGCAATTGACTTTCGGTCTCACGGCTTCGCCTGATGCTTCGCTTCGTTCTCGTACGACTTCAGTTGCTACTTCCTTCCGTTATTATAATGCGCAAATTGCCAATCAGGTTCTTCTGCGCGACACCGTTATTTATTCGCCTTCTGTAAAAGGAAAGTGCTACTTCCTTTCAGCGGATCTTTCGGATTCTCGATTCGTAATGGTAGTCGCTGGTTGATCGGTGCCGATTATTCTATTCAGCAATGGTCTCGCTTCAGCATTAACGATCAGCTCGATTCATTGTCCGACAGCTGGAGAGCTTCCGTTGGCGCTCAGTTTAATCCTTCGAAAAAAGGCGATGGAATTGCTTACCGTCTCGGCGGACATTACGAGCAAACGTATTTCAATTTCGCAGGAACAAAGATCAACGAAACAGGTATCTCTTTCGGTCTGGGCATTCCAATCAAACGTACAGGAACTCATCTCCACCTCTCCTTCGAAGTCGGTGGCCGCGGTACTACAGAGCATAATCTGATTCAGGAAAAATACTATCGCTTTAGCTTGGGGCTTACTATTAATGATCGGTGGTTTATTAAGCCGAAGTATGACTAACGGGTCGTTTCGGCTTCCCGTCCGTGCTTTGGCTTGCGAGAAATTAGAAATTAGTAAGTAGTAAGTAGTAAGTAGTAAGTAGTAAGTAGTAAGTAGTGAGTAAGTTGACTTGGGGTTTGGCTTTCGAAGCATGGAAACTGTTTGCTTTGAATTTTGTTAGTAGAAGATAGAGTGTAACCCGCAACTCGCAACCCGCAACCCGTAACCCGCAACCCGCAACCCGCAACTCGCAACCCGCAACTCGTAACCCGCAACCCGCAACCCGCAACTCGCAACCCGCAACTCGTAACCCGCAACCCGCAACCCGCAGTGTCTAGCTCGCAACCCGCAACTCGCAACTTGCAACCCGCAACCCGCACCTCGCAACCCGTCATCCTCTGGCTACTGAGTGGCTGCCTGCTCATCTTTTTGATGGTAGTGGTGGGTGGAATTACACGGCTTACAGGATCGGGATTGTCGATTACGGAATGGAAGCCGATTATGGGAGCTGTGCCGCCTATGGGTGATGAGGAGTGGAATATCGCTTTCGAAAAGTATAAGCAGATTCCGCAGTATCAGATCGTCAATTCGCATTTTACGATTTCGGATTTTAAGCAGATATTTTTCTGGGAGTATTTGCACCGACTTATCGCGCGATTTATAGGTGTGGTATTTCTGATTCCGTTTGCGTGGTTTGTGATTAAGAAAAAATTGTCGCCGGCGATGATGAAGCGCTCGCTCTTCCTCTTCGGATTAGGAGGCTTGCAGGGTTTCATAGGCTGGTATATGGTTAGCAGCGGCTTGCAGGATCTCACCTCGGTAAGTCATATTCGTTTGGCCGTGCATCTGATTACAGCATTTATCACTTTCGGATTTACACTGTATTTCGCGCTCGAACTCATCGATCCGCGCCCGGCAGGTGAATCGGAAGGAAGAAAGCATTTGAACTTCGTACGACTTCTCTTCGGACTTATCATCATTCAAATTATGTACGGCGCTTTTGTCGCTGGATTGCATGCGGGAAAAATTCATACAACGTTTCCGTTAATGAGCGGACAAGTGATTCCGTCCGACATCTTATCGTATCCTTCTTTCCTGAAAAATGTTTTTGATAACCCCGTAACCGTTCAGTTTATACACCGCTTCTTTGCCTTTGCAATTGTATTTCTGACGGGATGGTTGTGGTTGTCGTCAAGAAAATCGATACTCACCGGAGGACAGAAAAAGAGCATTAATTATTTGCTGATCGCTCTTTCAATTCAATTTATTCTTGGAGTTGTTACTCTGCTCACAGCGGTAAATATCCCGATTGCTTTGTTGCATCAGGCGGGAGCGTTTTTCTTGTTTAGTGCGGGAGTTTTTTCGCTGTTTCAGTTTACCAGGAAAACGTCTCAACAACGTGTCTGACATCTTTCTCTACAAAGTCAAGAACCGGTGCAATCGAATCCGGATTCGGAATAGCGTAGAAATATAAAGCACCTCTTACAAAGTGATGTGTACTGTCGGTGAGATAAAATTGTACAGCCGAGGCTGCATTGCCTTTTACGTATGTGTATGCGCCGTAAACTTTCTTGTCGGGGTAATTGATTTCGACTTCATCCATGCCGGAAGCTCGGGTAATGTGCTTCATCGAAAGTGTACGACTGTCGTCGATGAATTTTTGTAAGTCGTTATTCACTGCTTTGTAGCTCAAATAAAGTGTGCCTTTGAATTGTGGCCATTCAATATTGTACCAGCATTTTTCATCCGACTTGCTGCTGTCGGCAACGGCTCTCGAATAGGAGGGGATTTCAAAATTGTAACCGCAATCTGCTGCAGTGAATTTTGTGTAGGTTTTTTCCGGCATCGTAATACGGAAATAACCTTTTGGTTTCGGATTGAATTCCTGGTCGCATGAACTCGCGAATATGGAAATCATGAGGATTAGGATGACGAACATCGAATTGCCAAGCTGACTCGGTCCGTCGCCGGATGGCACGTCGTTCTTATTTTCAGGCAAGGTAATGTTTACCCGATTAATGCGTCGTCGGTCGGCGGACTCGATGGTGAATTTAATGTCGTGATATACGATGACTTCGTTGCGGAAAGGAATACTTCCTTTGAGCTCGAGAATGAGTCCCGCTAGTGTGTCTACTTCTTCATTTCCGTGGTCAAACATCTTGCGATCTACTTCCATCACACGGGCCAGATCGTGTAAATTAGTCTTGCCTTCAAATACGTAATTTAAGTCGTCGAGCTTAGAGTAATTCAACTCTTCGTCGTCGAATTCGTCGTTGATCTCACCAACGATTTCTTCCAATACGTCTTCCAGTGTCACAATGCCCGATGATCCGCCGTATTCGTCGATCACAATGGCAAGGTGATTTTTTTTCTCCTGAAATTCCTGCAACAAATCGTTGATCTTTTTACTCTCAGGAACAAAGTAAGCCGGACGAGCCTGCTTTACCCAGTCGAAATTGTCGTCGTTTTCTTTATCCAAAAACGGAAGTAAATCTTTGATGCAAAGAACGCCAACAACATTATCGAACGAATCTTCAATAATTGGAACCCGAGAATAACGATTTTCTAAAATAAGCGGGAAAAGTTCACTGAATTTTAAACTGCGATCGAAAGACACTACGTCGACGCGTGGTTTCATGATTTGCTTCACGTCGATATTTCCGAAGCGGGCAATTCCTTTGAGGATTTTCTTTTCTTCTTCCGGCGTACTCTTGTCGCTGGTAATGTCGATGGCGTGCGTCAGCTCGTCGACGGATACGTCGTAGCCTTTTTGACCTATGCGCTTATCGACAATAGAAGTGGAGAAGAGGAGGAAGGAAGAAAGCGGACGTAAAATTTTATCGAGAAGAAAAACGATGTATACCGAACGAAGGGCAGTACGCATGGCATTATGTGTTGCATAAACTTTCGGCATTACTTCGCAGAAGAGAACAATGACGAAAGTAACGGCGACAACTTGAATTAGAAAACCGATTAATTCTGCGTGTGTAAATCGAAACAGTTCTTCAATAATCAATGAGGAAACGACGACGATGGCAATGTTCACGAAATTGATTGTGATGAGCAGAGTTGCCAGTAAACGCTTCGGACGTTCGATGAGATTGTAAACCACTTTGGCCCGACCAACGCCGTTTTCCTTCAAGTCGAAGAGCTGGGCAGGAGTGATGGCAAAGAATGCTGTCTCAGCGCCGGAGATAAATCCTGATACGAGGAGGAGTGCGAGAAGAGAAATACACTCGATAAAGAATCCTATCGTAAACGAAAAGTCAGGATTAAGAATGGAAGATGTTTCCTGTAAGAGAATCGATAAGGGTAAACTACCGGGGTCCAAGGGCTGATTTGTTGATTAAGAAATTTGAAGGCATAAAAATAAAAAAAACAGGCACACGACAACAAGGTGTCGTATGCCTGTTTTCAACTAGTTTTTCAGAATGGAAGATCGTCGGCCGGACCGCTTGCTGCCAAAGCTTCGGCAGGAACTTCAGGTCCGCTGGCATGTGCGCCCTCAGTGCGAGGACCGCCCAACATCGTCATCTGATCGACAACAATTTCAGTGATGTACTTCTTGGCGTTTTCTTCGCCATATTGTCGTGTACGGATTTTGCCCTCGATATAGAGCATTTTTCCTTTGCGAACATATTTTTCGGCAACTTCAGCCAAACCTCTCCACAGAACCAGATTGTGCCATTCTGTAGTCTCTACTTTTTGGCCTTCTTTGTTCTTATATGATTCAGACGTTGCCAATGGAAAACGTGCCATAGCAGTTCCACCTTCGAGGTATCGGACATCAGGGTCTTTGCCCACGTTTCCGACAAGTATTACTTTATTTATACCGCTCATTTGAATAATGATTTAAGGTTAGAATTTATATATCAAAGATAAGCCTCAGGCCTCCTTTTTAAAAACCTTTTAATAAGTATATTTTATGCTGAAAAAGGCAGAGAATTACATTTTTTCAAGGAATTGTTCGATCAGTCGCGGAACGGCGAATTTGTGGATCGACGATTTATTCACCTTTTCCAGGAAGCGGCGAGATCTTTTTGAATCGGCTTGCTCACATGTACTTCGAAAAATCGCGCATATATATGTTGGTGGCTCAGCACGTGTTTGTATTCTTCGCTCACATTTTTCAAAACAGCTTTCGTCTTTTGAAATGTCTGCTTCCAGTCGTCGCTCGAGAGTAATTCGCTCTCGCTCAACTTTGCTTCGGATTCGATTAGCGGAAAATCGTGCAGGCCGGTCCAGATGTCTTTTTCCTCACGACGACGAATGTAAAAATGCTTGTCTTCTTTTATTATGAGATAATGAAAATAGCGTTTGCGAATTTTGATCTTCTTGTCTTTTACAGGAAGTTCGGCGACAGCCTTGTTCTTATAAGCATAGCACGACGATTGAAGCGGACACGAATCACAGAGCGGAGAAGAAGGCTTGCACTGTTGTGCTCCGAATTCCATCAGCGCCTGATTGAAATCGCCCGGAGGATGATCGTGCAGCAACTGCTGTGCTAGTTCGGCGAATTCTTTTTTACCGGCCGTGCTATTGATAGGAGTTTTTATTCCGAAGTAACGACTGAGAAAACGATAGACATTTCCATCGACGACGGCGTGCGGAAGACTGAATGCAAATGAAGCAATCGCTGCAGCCGTGTAATCGCCTACACCTTTGAGAGAACGGATATCTTCGTAAGCAGAAGGAAATTTTCCTCCGAAATCATTCTTGATTTGTTTCGCAGCGAAAAGCAGATTGCGTGCGCGCGAATAATAACCGAGTCCCTGCCAGAGTTTAAGTACGGCATCTTCTTTTGCAGAAGCAAGAGAGAGAACATCCGGATATGTTTCGGTGAAGCGATGATAGTACGCCGTTCCTTGTTCGACGCGCGTCTGCTGAAGGATAATTTCCGAGAGCCAGATCTTATATGGGTCTTTCGTTCCTCTCCAGGGCAGATCTCTTTTGTTCCGGTGGTACCAGGAAATGATGGTTTCGCCGAAATGGCGGAGGGGAAATGACTTCTTCATATAGCTAGGACAAAAGTAAGGGAAAGCCGCCCGTAGTCGGGCATCTGACGGCCGCGGGACAGGTATTTTTCATCATTAATGAGGCGAAAATGTGAAAAATCTCAAAAAAATGCGTATAATCGCCTGACTATCAACATTTAGAGTCTAAAATGATTTTTTTCTATTATATGATAAAAAAGAGGTCTTAAGATTTTCCGTTTTAAATTGAAGCGTTATCTTTGCCGCCCAATATTTAATTACTTAATACTCAAAGAAATGACAAAAGCAGAATTAGTAGCCGAAATTTCCACTAAGACAGGTATTGAAAAGACCGTTGCATTGCAAGCTGTAGAAGCGGCCATGAAAGTGATCAAGAATACCATGGCGGATGGCGAAAACGTATACCTGCGTGGTTTCGGTTCTTTCATCGTAAAGAAGCGTGCTCAGAAATTAGGTCGTATCATCTCTAAGAATACAACAATCATCATCCCTGAACATAACATTCCAGCCTTCAAGCCTGCAAAGACATTTGCTAACAAGGTGAAGAATGCTAAGATCAAGAAGAACCAGACAACTGAAGCAATCGACTAACGATGCAAGAAGGTCTGAAACGCATCTTAATCGTTGGCGGAATAGCCGCACTGACCGTTGCTCTTTACTTTGCGCCTCATGAAGGGGTAAAGCAAGAAGCAAAAGCAGTTGACAACTCTTCGTTCTCATTCGAAGATGAACTGCAAGCCGGAAAGCGCCGCCTCAAACGCGAAGAAGCCGAACAGATCTCCTTACTCGAAGCAGCTGTCAGCAAAGAACAGGGATCCGTCACTTTACTCGATTCACTCGGTAAAACGTGGGACCGCTATCAGACTCCGGCCATTTCTTCTCATTACTTTGAAGAAGTTGCTAAGCTTAGCCCGGAAGAAGGAAACTGGATCAGCGCTGCGTATCGCTACTTCGATGCCTTCAAAATGACAGGTGATTCGGCTCGTAAAAGCTATTTTTCAGGAAAAGCAATCGAATGCTACCAGAAAGTTTTAGCAATTAATCCGAAGAATCTCGATGCAAAAACCGACCTTGGCGTCATCTACACCGAGGCTACTGCGAACCCGATGCAAGGGATTATGATGCTCAGAGAAGTGATTGCTGAGAACCCCAAACATCTCATGGCTCAATTTAATCTGGGTGTACTGGCAGTAAAATCAGGACAGCTCGACAAAGCCGTCGGTCGTTTTGAAACGGTTCTAACGATAGATCCTAAATTCGATGAAGCTCGTATGCTCTTAGCAAGAACATATCTTCAGATGAATAACAATACAGAGGCCCTTCGCAACCTCCAAATCCTGGCGAAACAATCGGAAGATCAGCAAATGATCCGGGACGCGAATAGTTTAATTAATCAAATCAATAACCACTAAACACATTAACTCATGCCAAGCGGTAAAAAAAGAAAAAGACATAAGATGGCGACGCATAAGCGTAAAAAACGTCTTAGAAAAAACAGACATAAGAAGAAAAACCGTTAATACATAAAATATTTTCCATCCCGTGGCATCGCTCTGCGGGGTGGAGAATATTCTTTGTCTGTTAAAGGACTTTTCGCGTACATCCCTTAATTGGGAAGTTCTTGAATTAATTTGATTACGAAAGTATTGTCACGAGGCCCCGATGGGGTGAAATCATGCTCTTTCTATCAATTAATTTTTTGAATTATATCGTCCGACTTTTCGCAATATTCTTGGTAATCGATGCGTCGTTTACTATTCATGTTCCGGAATACTGTACGTCGTCCTGCACTTTTTTCTGATTTATCCGCATGCGTTTTTGTGTTTGAAAAAGAATTTTTAGTTGAATAACGAACTAGTCATTAACTCGACTCCCGACGAGGTTACTATTGCCTTGCTTGAGGAGAAATTAATTGTCGAGATTAATAGTGAAAAAAAGGATCAACGATTTCAGGTCGGTGATATCTATTTGGGCAGGGTCAAGAAATTGATTCCGAGTCTCAATGCTGCATTTGTGGATGTCGGTCACGAAAAAGATGCTTTTCTCCACTATCTCGACCTCGGCCCTCAGGTCGAATCGCTTCTAAAACTTATTAAACTTACCACCGGCGGGAAAAACCCCGATCCGATGCTGACTAATTTTCAGCTCGAAAAGGACATTAACAAAGGCGGTAAAATAACGAATGTGCTGTCGCCGAATCAATGGGCTTTAGTACAAGTCGCCAAAGAACCGATTTCTTCGAAAGGCCCGCGTATTACTTCCGAACTTTCATTGGCCGGACGATTTGTAGTTCTCGTACCATTCTCGGATACAGTATCGATTTCTCAGAAAATCAAAAGTGCCGAAGAGCGCCAGCGTTTGAAGCGTCTTGCTTTATCCATTAAGCCAAAAGGATTCGGACTCATCGTTCGTACCGTTGCCGACGGAAAGAAAGTAGCCGAGCTCGATAAAGATATTCAGGACCTCGTTTCCAAATGGAAAACGACGTTCGAAATGTTGCTCACGGCAAAGCCTCCGATGAAAATTCTGGGTGAGCTTAACCGTACGTCAACGATTCTTCGCGATTTATTGAATCCGAATTTCAATGCCATTCACGTGAATGATCCGGCTTTGGCGGAGGAGATCAAAACCTACATCAGCGGCATTGCTCCGGAGCAAACGGAAATCGTAAAGCTCTACAAAGGCAAGGCGCCGATTTTCGATCATTTCGGAATTGAGAAGCAGATCAAATCTTCGTTCGGGAAAACGGTGACGATGGCCAATGGCTCGTACCTCATCGTTGAACACACCGAAGCCATGCACGTAATCGACGTGAATAGCGGAGGTCGTACAAAGACTGATTCTGAATCCACGCAGGAATCAAATGCATTGCAGGTGAATCTGGATGCTGCTACGGAAGTAGCGCGTCAGCTTCGTTTGCGTGATATGGGCGGAATTATCGTTGTCGATTTTATCGATATGCATAATCCGGTTAATCGTAAGATGCTTTTCGATAAACTGAAAACAGAAATGAAAAAGGATCGTGCAAAACACACGATTCTCCCGCCAAGTAAATTCGGTTTGATTCAGATCACCCGCCAGCGTGTGCGTCCGGAAACCACTATTACAACGGTGGAAAAATGCCCTGCCTGCGATGGCACCGGCGAAATCAAAGCATCGGTGTTGCTCGTCGACGAAATTGAAAACAATCTCCGCTACTTTGTACAAGAGCAGAATGAAAAAGCGCTCAACATCGCAGTCCACCCATATCTCGAAGCCTTCTTAAACAAAGGAACTATTTTCAAAAAATCGCAAGCTCAGCTTTGGAAGAAAAAATTCGGCGTTAAATTAAAAGTGACGGCGAATACGGCTTATCATTTGATGGAGTATAGGTTTTTTAATAAGATGGAGGAGGAGATCAAGATTTAGTAAGTAGTAAGTTGTAAGTAGTAAGTAGAGGTTTCTTAGGCAATTGTTTTGCGCAGAGGGGAGTTTTGGATGCTTAGGGTAGGGTGGAGATTTTTTCAATTCTACTGATGTAGGTTGTTATTTGGTATTTGCAAAAATCAATTTTTAGCCAAAATCGCACTAAAAGATGAAAAATTACTTTCTTTCGTTTGCGATAAACAATAAAACTATAAATTTCGACCTTTAATCTCTCTTTTGGAATTCATATAACAGTTGCCTACGTAACCTCCACTTACTACTTACAACTTACTACTTACAAAAAACCACCCATGAAAATCTTCAAACGAGTCCTAATTGCCCTCCTTGCTATTATTCTTCTCGCCGGTGTTGTCGGATTTTTCTTGCCGCAGCATGTTTTAGTTGAACGGTCGGCAGTGATCAATGCGCCTGTTGAAGTGGTGTCTGCGCAAATAAATGAATTTAAAAACTGGAACAACTGGTCACCGTGGTATGCAATCGATCCGACGGAGAAAATTGTTTATAGTGAACCATCTTTCGGCAAGGGTGCGTGGTTTACGTGGGAAAGTCTGAACTCGGAAGTAGGTTCCGGAAAAATGATGTTGGGTGAAGTGACAGCCGACAAAACGGAGTTTATTCTCAACTATCAGAATTCAGGCGATGCAAACGGCTTTTTTACTTTCACGCCCGAAAATGGTGGTACAAAAGTTAACTGGTCGTTCGATGCGGATTTCAAGAACAATCCATACATGCATCTCGTAGGTTTGTTCATGGATAAAATGCTTGGCGGATATTTTGAAAAAGGTCTCGCCAATATGAAAGCCTATGTAGAAAGCCATCCTGTTGCTCCTGCAACTCCTGCTACACCTGAAATTGGTACAGCCGTAACGGATTCTTCTGCCGCAACTCATTAATGAATTCTAAAAATAGTCGATGCGTTTATTTCTTCGTGTGTTATTTATATTCGGTGGCTTTCTGATTCTGATCTCAGCCTACGGATTACTCTTTTGCTCACCGCACGTACATTTCGAACGTTCGATAACGATCCATCAAAAACGAGCCGTCGTTTACAATTATCTTAGCGATCTGGCTAATTTCAACAGCTGGTCGCCGTGGTATGGTAAAGACACAACGGCTATTTATACTTTGTCTACGCATCTGCCGCTCAGGAGCAAACAATGCGTTGGAAAAGCGACAACAAAGAGTTGGGTGATGGATACATTAAAATACTCACGCTCGAACCTGATTCCGTTATCAGCGAGGAATTAAATTTTAGTAACACTCCATCAACATCCGGTTTTACGCTCAAAGAAAACGGCGATTCTACTCTCGTACGATGGAATCTCGAATTCGAAGTCGGCTCCAATCCGATTCTGCGTATCCTCGGTAAATTCATCGATAGCATGGTTCGCGATGATTTTGAAAACGGATTGAAGAATATTAAATCACGCACTGAGCAAATTTCAATTCCTGCACCTTAATGGCAATGATTCCTGTTTCACCCGAAAAAGCTCTATCGCGTGCGCAAAAGTATTGCGCCTATCAGGAACGCAGTCAGCAGGAAGTGCGCGATAAGCTGTACAGCTGGGGATTGCACAAACGCGAAGTAGAAAACATTTTATCGAATCTCATCGGCGACGGATTTCTGAAAGAAGAACGCTTCGCCATCGCTTTCGCCGGCGGAAAATTCCGCATGAAGAAATGGGACAAAACAAAAATCAAAATCGCCCTCAAACAAAAAGCCGTCTCCGATCCGCTCATCAAAACTGCACTCGCCCAAATCACCGACAGCGATTACCGCAAAGCCTTACAAGCCGTCATCAATTCCAAATCGAAGCTCGTAAAAGAGACTGATCCTTTTAAGCGGAAGTATAAGATTGCTTCGTATGCGATATCGCGTGGCTTCGAGCCGGAGTTGGTTTGGGAGATGCTGGGGACCTCTGAAGAATAAGGCAAAAGCCAAAAATCAACAGCCCAAATCGAGGGTGTGGAAATCAAAATTTATTTAAGCGGCTCTGCGGGGAATCGAGCTACGCTGTTTCCCGCAGATTTCGCGGATGAGGCAGATTTCGCAGAAGCTTTTTTGTGAGTGCGTTTACTAATGGATTTGCGTCATCTGCGTACTCTGCGAAATCTGCGGGAAATATTTTTCTGGTTTTCTGCGGGAAATAATGATTATCTTCGCCCCACTTATGACAACTGACCAATTAAAAGAGATTAAGGAGCGCGTCGAAGCTTTGAGGAGGTATCTTTGACATCGATGGTAAACAGAAATTTATCAAAGAACAAGAAGAGTTCACCCATGCTCCGGAATTCTGGAATGAACCCAAAAAGGCTCAACAGATTCTAAAAGGAATTAACCAGACAAAAAACTGGACCGTACCATTTAGCGAATTGAACAAATCGACCGAAGACCTCGGTGTGCTGTTCGAGTTTTTGAAAGAAGGTGCTGCTACGGAACAGGAAGTCGACGATCACTACAACCATTCTTTAAAGCTGCTCGATAATATGGAGTTCAAGCGTATGCTTGGCGCCGAAGAAGATCAGCTTAATGCCATCCTGAACATTAACTCGGGTGCCGGTGGTACAGAGAGCCAGGACTGGGCCGAGATGCTCATGCGCATGTACATCATGTGGGGCGAGAAAAACGGTTATAAGGTGACGGAAGTAGATCGTCAGCTAGGCGATGGTGCAGGTATCAAATCGGGCACGCTCGAATTCGAAGGTGATTTCGCTTACGGTTATCTGAAAACGGAAAGCGGTGTGCATCGTTTGGTGCGGATCTCGCCGTTCGATTCAAACGCACGACGACATACGTCATTCGCATCTGTATTCGCTTATCCGATCGTCGATGATACCATCGAAATAGAAATCAAAGACGCCGATATCGAAATTCAAACTTCCCGTTCCGGTGGAGCAGGAGGACAGAACGTAAATAAAGTGGAGACGAAAGTTCAGATCACTCACTTACCTACGGGAATCGTTGTTGTGTGTCAGGTTGAACGTTCGCAGGGCGGCAATAAAGAACGAGCCATGAAAATGCTCCGCTCTCAATTGTACGAACTCGAAATCCGCAAACGCAACGAAGCCAAAGCCGCTCAGGAAGCCACGAAGAAGAAGATCGAATGGGGCTCTCAGATTCGCTCGTATGTTTTCCATCCGTATAAGCTTGTAAAAGACAATCGGACGGATTATGAGACTTCGGATGTGCAGGGGGTGATGGATGGGGATCTGAATGAGTTTATGAAGGCGTATCTGATGGAGTTTAGCAAGAGCTAATTTTGAATTCAGAATTTAGAATTATGAATTCTGAACTCTAGCTTCTTAATTCATAATTCATAATTCATAATTCATAATTCAAACTTCAGGCTTCATAATTCATAATTCTGAATTCATAATTTATAAGTATGTTAAAAGTCTATTTCAAATCCACCTGCAGCACTTGCAAAAACGCTCTCGCTCTCATCAAGGAAAACACCGATGAGGATTACGAGCTCGTTGAATACGTTCGTGACGTGCCAACGCAGAAGGAATTGAAAGAGTTGTTGAAAATGCTTGGGATAAAAGCAGAAGACCTCGTTCGGAAGAAAGAGTCGTTGTACAAAGAGAAATACGACGGGAAGAAGATTTCGAATACGGAGTGGATTAAGATCCTTCACGATAATCCGATACTAATTGAACGACCTATCGTTGTCAGAGATGGCAAGGCGATTATTGGTCGTCCGATTGAGAAAATATTAGACATTCTATCAAAGTTTTAATCAGTAATATTCAAACATCATGAGTACTCGCAAAGAAAAAGACACCATGGGTGTAGTCGAAGTTCCTGCCGATGTATATTGGGGGGCACAGACACAACGTTCAATCGACAATTTCAAAATTGCTCAGGACATCAATAAGATGCCGAGAGAAATTATTCGTGCTTTTGCTTATTTGAAAAAAGCAGCAGCACTGACGAATCTCGATGCGGGAGTTTTACCTAAGGAGAAAGCTGATTTAATCGGCCAGGTGTGCGACGAAATTCTGGACGGCAAACATTACGATATGTTTCCGCTCGTCGTATGGCAAACGGGTTCTGGTACTCAGTCGAATATGAATGTGAACGAAGTGATCGCTTACCGCGCTCACGTAATCAGCGGTGGCAGTTTGCTCGACGAAAAGAAAATTATTCACCCGAACGACGATGTGAACAAATCACAATCATCGAACGATACATTCCCAACAGCTATGCACATTGCAGCGTACATCGCTCTCGTGCACACCACAATCCCGGGAATTAAAAAATTGCGCGACACGCTTGCACAGAAATCGAAAGAGTTCATGGGCGTGGTGAAAATCGGTCGTACGCACTTAATGGATGCAACGCCGCTCACACTCGGACAGGAAATCAGCGGATACGTTTCTCAGCTCGATCATGGTCTGCGTGCGATTGATCATACTCTCGCTCACTTAGCCGAACTCGCTCTTGGCGGAACGGCTGTAGGAACAGGAATCAACACACCAAAAGGTTATTCAGAAAACGTAGCCAAGCACATTGCCAAGCTCACCGGAATTCCGTTTGTAACGGCCGAAAATAAATTCGAAGCCCTTGCTGCTCACGATGCCATCGTAGAAGCACACGGAGCATTGAAAACTGTTGCCTGCTCATTGATGAAAATTGCGAACGATATTCGTTTGCTTTCATCAGGCCCACGTTGCGGTATCGGCGAATTGTTTATTCCGGATAACGAACCGGGTTCATCCATCATGCCCGGTAAAGTAAATCCTACACAATGCGAAGCCATGACAATGGTTGCTGCACAAGTGTTAGGAAACGACGTAGCCATCAACGTAGGAGGTGCCACCGGACATTTCGAACTCAACGTATTCAAACCCGTAATGATTTACAACTTCCTTCACTCAGCACGATTGATCGGAGATGTTTGCGTATCATTCAACGATAAATGCGCCATCGGTTTAGCACCAATCAAAGAAAACATCGATGCCCACCTGCATAATTCACTCATGCTCGTAACATCGCTCAACACCAAAATCGGCTACTACAAAGCCGCCGAAATCGCCCAGACAGCTCACAAGCAAGGCAAGACTCTGAAGCAAACAGCCATCGATCTTGGCTATGTGACTTCGGAGCAGTTTGATGAGTGGGTGAGGCCGGAGGAGATGGTTGGCGACCTGCGTTAGGCGGAGGCTTTCTTTTTACTTAGTTATTTTTATTAGCTAATTAGCTGGTGGGCTGATTAGCTAATTTTTTGCTCTTTCGTTGCTGTGTTCTGTATTCATAGAGGATTGTGACTTGATAGAATTGAGACTTTGTTTCACTTTTCCATGATCAGTTTTATTTGGAGTGAATGAGGGAAATGGTATTTTTATTGGGAAGTTGAGTAGCGATGAAGTTTTGGTTTTGGTTGATGGGTTATGTTAAATTGTTATTTTAGAAATTTTGTATGGGACTATTTGACTTTTTGAAATTCAAGAAAATCGAAAATGGTGATGAAGATTATGACCAAGAAATGTTTGAGAAGTTTGGCATCAAGGCAAAAACAGTTCATAAATCCAAGCCATCGCCATATAAACCCTATTTAAAAAAGATTAGCGAATATTCTGCAACGGAAGCTGAGATCAAACAAGTAGAAAATGCAATCCATACTAATTCGTTTTGGGAAGAAAGTTTCGAGTGGCGCATTTCAACTGTTATGACCAGTAGAATCGAACCTAAAATGGAAAATAATAAATTGTGGTACATAACAACAGTGAAATGCGAGCAAGAGGTTATAATTCCCGCTGCAACTATTGAAAGAGCAATAATATTTAAAAAGCTTTATCAGGATTTTCAAATGGAACTATGGCACGAACAAGGTTGGGCTTCATGGACGAAAAAGGATAAATCGTAAACATGCAACAAAAACATTTCATGACGAGAGTAGAGTATTCGCATAACATCAAGTTTAAAAGAAATAAAAAAAAGAAGGGCTTTGATAGGTAAACAAAGAGTTGAGCTTCTAATGAACAGTGCAGGTAAACGAACAGTAGTGCTTCTAAACCCTTCTTTTTTTTACTTCTTTAATCCCTTCTTCGTTATGCGCAATTCCGGGCATCCAAATAAACAACACGACTAATTTTTAACAACATGAAAAAAATAATTCTTTTGACGGCATTCGTTACTATGACTTTATCACAATCATTTAGTCAAATACTTTACACAGATTACTCACCGGACGAATATGGAACTTGCTTGCCTGATGGTCACATTGATTCTAATTATGTGGATGTCAATCAGGATGGTCAGAACGATTTCATTATTATTTGTAATTCCTATTTTTTTTACGAACACCAAATGTGTTGTTGGAATTATCGCAATCGCATTTTAGGCATTGATCCACAAAATGGATTGGCAATAAACGACACTGTTTCCAGTAGTAATTGCGGGAGATTATTTTTAGATAGTGGTCAATGTGTAGTTGGTGCAAGCCTCATGTATGAAAACAATGCCTTATTCAGTCAAGAGGGACCTGAGTATCCATATTGTGGTCCACCATCTACTGTTACAGAATACTATCCTTTTCGTGTTATACTCAATAGTAATATACATTATGGTTGGTTTAGGATTTTAACAACTGCTTATTCAGCTATCACTATTTATGATGCAGCAGTCAATTTAATACCTGATTCAAATATCTGTTGCGGGCAAACAATTGGCATTACTGAATTAAATCATAATAATTCTATTAATTTATTTCCAAACCCTTTCCGGGAACAAACAATTTTGCAGGCAGCAAATCAATTAAAAAATGCTTCACTTACAATTAGCAACGTTATTGGAATGCGTATTAAAGAAATAAAAAATATCTCCGGACAGACATTAACTTTGCAACGCGATAATTTAACAAGCGGTGTTTATTTTATTCAATTGATGGAAGATGATAAAGTTATAGGAAAAGGAAAATTAGTAATTACTGACTGAATCGATTGAAGAAAAGTACCTGCGCCTAACATTTACCTTACCGATATGGCCACACTCCTTAATTCTGAAAACACTTAACTTAACTCCGCCACAGCGGCAAGCTTTTAAACGTTATTAGTAAGCCGTTGAAGACGACACATTAATCAACATCGACAAATATGAGTAAATTAGGTTGTGTATGCGGACATTTAATAGTTGATCAAACGGACAACATTATTTATAAGGCACATTTTGTCCGCGACCAAGACAAAGAGGCAATTGACACTCAAACGGAGGACATCGAAGCATTTATAGAAGCCATTCGAAAAGGCGAGCGCGACAATTGGCTAAATAATTATTTTGGTTCCGATATTTATAAAACTCTTCCAAACTCGTCAGTTGTTAACGACATTATTTGCAGATATAACGTAAAATTCGAAAGCGAAATGTTTGTATGTGAGAAATGTGGACGAATAAAAATTCAAAAAGGAAACGAGAATAAATTTGTTTCTTTTCAACCGGAAGACAATCAATGGTCAGACATTTTTAAAGGACTGACTAAGCAGTAGGTTGTTAAGCTGCGTGCAACGGCCATCTTATAACAACAAGCGGCTTATTTGCAAGGGCTGAAGCATAAGTCAAGGCCTACTTCGCTGAAATATAATTTATTTGCCTCCACTTGTGAAGGTTCGTATATTTGAATAAAGTAAGTGCAAGTGGTTTGGACAGTTTTCAAAATCCGCCTTTGCCAGCTTGCGAATTATTATCCACTCGCTCGGCGGAATCTTATGCGTCATTGCTTTCGCAATTTCAATAGGCAAGTGGTAGCGTGATTCCGACGGGAATACAGAAGTTGCTTGCTCAAGCTCTTAAATATTAATCTCCGAACTAATCACCATCAATAGGAAAACTTGTATGCTTGAAAGATAGAAAAATAATGATATTCGCTATAATTTGGCGGGGGCCTATATCAAGCGGAATAACGCTACGACTTGCGTAAACTAAGCACGAAATTTTTGACGCTTAAAATTTCGCCAAGCAGGGGCTTGGACGGTATAGGTAAGCTTAAGACAACGAAACAGTGGACAACAAAATTGAAACATATTCGACACTATGGAGTTTGGTTGACCTCGACCAGGAGGACCATAAATTGAAAGAAATTACTGTCCTTTTTTTAAATGCAATGAACGACTGGCCGACATACAACCAACATAAAATCGCTGATTTTGTTAGAGAACTTAACGAGTATTTCGGCTCTCCATTAACAATTGAGAAAATTGACGCAAGAAAGTTTAACGGGCATAATATTTGGCAGTGTGTAGCGGGAAGTTCAATAGCTGAACTCATTGACACTTCGGCGAGATTTTGCAATGAAAATAGCTTTGATAAAATTGTAGAAAACATTCTTGACTTTTATGAGCAAGAATTTATAAAGACTGATTTCATTGCAAAACTGCAATATAGGACAACAGTACAAGGGGGCAGACAAACTCCTGCTAGAAGCGGTTACAGACCACAAGTAAAGTTCGACTTCATCGAAAAGGAATCTTCGGGGCAACAAACATTTATTGATAAGGAAACTGTTTTTCCCGGAGACACCGTTGATGCAAAAATAAAGATATTATCACCGGACTTTTATACGGGTTGCCTGACAGAAGGTATGGGATTTGAATTTAGAGAGGGTGCAACTATTATCGGGACTGGGGAAATAAAATATATCGTAAATGATAGACTTGAAAAGGCCAAATGATAGCACTCCGATGAGCGGAAAGTTCCATTCTGCATTAAGGTAGGCACTTAATATGGCAAATAGACATGTTACCGATACTTTTATGAATACATTCCGAAATATTGCATTAGTGCTTTCATTTTTATCACTATTGATAAGTTGTAATCAAGAGATAAAAGTAGACGAGAAAGATAAAATCTTCCATGCCGGGCCGGTTGAATCAGGTTTTGGTGTAATTTATTGGGAACTATATACAAAAAACAGATACCAATTTTGTGATGGTGACTTTATGGATAATGGCTGCTACACTGGATTATATACACTTTCAGGCGACACCGTAATATTGCATGACCTGAAAAAACATAATGGTATTCCAACGAATAGATTCCTAATTCAAAGATACAGTGACATGGATAGTAGTTATTGGGCTTGGAAATACCCTAACGAACATACTGACTGGAAAGAACTACGACGCGATGATTCAATAATTGGATCTACAGGAGACGTTTTTCCATTAGATGATCATAATCAAATAAAACTTGATAAGGACAACTATTTTTTGATTCGATTTGACAGTTTGAAAAACAATCACTAACGAAGGTGTTGCATTCCCCCTAGCATGGATTCCTTCAAGTTTGGTTCTCTCTAATAATCCAAATCCTGACAAACGTGACCTCAAATATTCGCAGACAATTAACTCTTTTTGTAGAACCGCCCGATGCCATAACAATCGAGCAGATAAGACAAGAATTTAACCCCATACAATTTGAACTCATAAAGGCTCACGTTACTTTATGCAGAGAAGATGAAATTGGAAATCTTGAAAAAGTAAGATCAAACATTCTTTCTTTGACACAGACCGGCATTGAAATTAGCTTTGGCATAATTGAAAGATTCGACAATGGGAAAGGACTTTTTCTTCCTGCAAAAGGCGACAATAAGGAGTTTGAGGAATTACGCAGACAAGTTTTAACCGGGCTTATTGATAATCCAAGAAAGCAAGTGGCACATATCACTTTAATGCACCCAAGAAACTCAGTGTGTACAGACACTATTTTTAAACAGGTTGGAGAAATAAATTTACCGACAAGTTTACGCTTTAGGAAAATTAGTATTATTGAGCAGAAGGATGGCGAGAAATGGAAGATTTTGGAAGAATTTGAGTTGACAAGCGGAAAGCCTACGGATGAGAAGTGCCAAATAGTAAAATCAACACATAATATCCATTACAAAAACCGGCAATAAATTATATCTTTATAAAATAGACCGAATGCAATCCGATTGCCTATCGTTATAAAATGAAAACAAAAATAACATCCCCGGAAAGGTATCATTCTACTGCTGCTTTTATATTACTCTTTTTAACAGTAGCTTATACTCGCAAGTTATCTACACCGACATACCCGACGCCACTCCCAACGCTACCTATGCTTTGGATTTGAACAATGACACTATCGTTGAATTTTTAATTCAATTCGACTCTGGTGATAAGGTGATGTGTAAACCTCAAAACAACAATGCTTATTTGGGTGATTTTGTTGCCGGTGAACATTTGCCCTGGGCATTATCGGCATCCGATTATATCTGCGACTCACTGGCAACATGGTATGATTCTACTAACCCCGGTACAATGGCCTGGGGAACTAGCATTGGTAATTGGGTAGGAGCAACAGATAAATATTTAGCACTAAAACTAATTGTTGGAACAGACACATACTACGGCTGGGCAAGAATGGATTTATTGCCAAGTTCTACTTCGTTCACCATAAAAGATTACGCCTATGAGAGCACGCCTAATGTCTGTATTCAGGCGGGGCAAACCGGCCTGGGTGTTAATGAGAATTTAAACAAGAATATGGTTGCTGTTTTTCCGAATCCTTTCACTTCTTCGACAACTATTCAGGTAACAGGCAATCTTAAAAATGCAGCTCTTGCAATTTACAATGTAAGCGGGCAAACTATTAAGCAGTTAAGGATCTTTCAGGGCATAGTGTTTCCATATCTCGCGACGAGCTTCCATGCGGCTTGTATTTCATTCAACTTACAGAAGAGGATAAAGTCATCGCTGTAGGAAAATTAATAATTATCGACTGAGCTCATAAGCAGATTAGTGGCGCTCGTTGGTGGAAACTTAAGCGCTAATCTTTATGAATTTACAATAGATGAGTACTTTCTTAATTCTACTAAGACTAAAGATTGTTTTTGTGCGATAAAAATTATTCCTATATTAGATGAAGGATGCGTTAGCATTATTCAAATTCGTTGTTTTAGCAGAAAGAATTTCGTTCTGATTAATTCAAGAGTATTATGACCGATGAAGATATATCGAACTTTTGGGACGAACTAATTGGGAGCCAATTAAGTTCAGTGGAGTTTGTTATGGACTATCTTCAATTAAGGTTTGATGGACCAACAATAAATGTAACAAATCCACTTACAGTAACTGCTAATGAAAATGAAATCACTTCCTGGAACGACGGTTTTCAGGACTTGCTCTGCGGTCAACTAACAAAAATAGTTGAGAGTGTTACTTTTGAGCGTGAGAAAGCTTTAACGATAAGATTCACTGATAAATCACAGATAGCTGTGTCTGTTCGTCCTCAGGATTATTCAGGACCAGAAGCAATATATGCACATGGGTTTAAAAATAAGAGTAGGCTCGTAGAATAAGCATCGAAAACAATTGCCAAATTGTTCCACCAAACGTGGGCGAGAAACGATATTTCAGGAAATCACAGGTGAGCATTAATTTGAAAATCACAAATCAAAATAAAACTACAGTTTAAGATATTTAGCAGATGAATAAAACTATCTATTTCCTTATCTTAACGCTAGCCGTAGTAAGCGCACTGGTATATTCCAATCGTGAAATTAAACACGATTCAGAGCCGACCTCTAAACCTTTGTCCACTGCCGGCGCAAAACCCGACCCGGCAGCCAGAAAAAAATGGGAAGCAACTCCCGACGGCATTAAGTACAAAGAATGGGAGACATCTCCCGCAGGCAAAAAAGTGCATGCCAGCTACGAAAAAATAAAGAACGACATAAACTCTTTCGCCAATATGGAAGCCGTGGTAACTTCTGTTACCTTTCAGCGCGAAAATGCGAAGCCGTCCGGACCCAAATGGCTTATCGTCAAAATCAATAACGAAGAGTACATGATGCAATTTACTCAGAAGGATTTCCAGCAGTTAAGCAGCCTGGAGGTTAACGACAAGATCATTGTAAAAAGCCGCAGCGCGGGGTATTCGCCTAATCATCCATATTTGATTATCTCGAGCGATTATATTGAGCGGAATAATAAAGTGCTGTTTGAACGGGACTTAAGCAAAAATGGCGGATGTTAAGGGTTAGGTGTTCCATTCCCGGCGGAATCACGCTGCTACTTGG
Organism: Bacteroidota bacterium; assembly: GCA_016721305.1. GTDB lineage: Bacteria > Bacteroidota > Bacteroidia > AKYH767-A > 2013-40CM-41-45 > JADKIH01. Next base: position 46,157 of record JADKIH010000012.1, on the reverse strand, counting down.
TTATTGAAATTGCAAAAGTATTGACACTTAAGATTCCTCCGAGCGAGCGTTATGGAATGCATTAGTATTGAAATTTAAGATCCCGTTGAGCACGCCTGTGAGCATTGGAAGGCCCTTTAGGGCCGAACTATTGGTAGCAAGTGCCCACACAAATGCCGCAAGCCCCTTTAGGGGCGAACTCTTTAAACACAATGTATGTATCCATTGGTTAAGTAGGATAATGTTAAATAAAAGCAACTCTTGCGAGGTGGAATCATACTACAGCTTGGATAGTCTAAGTGCAAAAGTATTGACGATCATATTTCCACCGGGCGGAGTTCAGCCAAATAGAAAATTAACGATTACAACTAAGAGTAAGTACAATTAATTCAATCAATAAATGAAAATATTTTTGAATTTTATTTTACTGCTTGTTATATGTCTAACAGGATGTAAAATCAATAGCACTAAAATTCAAACAAATGATACTGAAAGTGCGATTAAAATTGATATCACAAGAAATAGTATACCTGAGACAAACTTTGTTGGGCATGTAATTGACGGTAAAACCAAAGAGCCTTTAAGCGGGGTAGAGGTCTACCTAAAAAGTAAAAACGGCGGAAAATATTATGGTTGTTTGACCGATCAGGAAGGTAGGTTTTTAATTGAAAATATTGAACTTGGAGATTATGTGTTGCAAATTACCGCTATGGACTACGAGCGAGCGGAAGAAAAATTTGAAATAAAAAAACATTCAATTTGTCGGTTAGAAGTGCAACTCTTTCCAAAAGTGATAAGGTTAGAGAAGCCGATTATCTACCTTTATCCTGAGGAAAAGCAAGTCATTAATGTAAAGATCAATTATTCCGGGGAATTCATTCACACCTACCCAAAGTATCCTGAAGATGGGTGGACAATAACCGCTGAGCCCAACGCCTTTGTGGGATAAAAATAGGCAAGAATACTATGCCTTATTCTGGGAAGGGAAACCGACTCAACAAATGATTCCAAAAGATGGTTTTGTTATTGCGGGGGAAGAAACATCTGCTTTTCTGGAAGAAAAATTAGCCTATCTTGGTTTAAATAGAAGAGAAGCCAATGAGTTTATTATGTATTGGCTGCCACGTATGGAAAACAATCCGTATAACTTTATCCATTTTGCCGGAAAAGAATATGAAGAGCAGGCAGCTATATCTGTAAACCCCAAACCTGAAACAATTATCAGAGTCATGATGCTGACACAAGCTCTGCAAACAAATATCAATATACCTTTACAGGATTTAAGTAGCTTAAAGAAGACCAGAAAAGGTTTTACAGTCGTAGAATGGGGAGGGAGCGTAATTGATTCAATAATTGAAAAAATCTAATGGTAAAAACATAAGTCCGCCCATTTAAATCTGAAGCATGGCGCTTTTTGAGTCGCAACAAATACTATTGCATAATTCCGTCGTAAATTAAGTAGGAGGTTGCTTTCTGCTTTGTTTTTGATTTCTGACGATTTTTTTTACGCGCCGAGCGCGGTATCATCATATTGTTTTCACAGTTTAAACGAAAATCAAAATGGAACAAAAGCTAGAAGAAATCCGAGAACAACAAAAAGCCACCTGGAATAAATTTTCCCCCGGCTGGAAAAAGTGGGATGAGATCACCATGGAATGGCTAAAGCCGATGGGCGATGAAATCATTCGTCGTATCCAACCAAAGATGGGGACACTATTTTGGACGTAGCTTCAGGAACAGGCGAACCGGGTTTGACAATAGCATCTACGATGAAGACCGGGAAAGTAATCCTGACTGACCTGGCTGAAGATATGCTAGAAATTACAAGAGAGAATGCTGCACGAAGAGGAATTCAAAATATTGAGACTCGAGCGTGTGATGTGTGCGAACTTCCTTTTCCTGACAATACCTTCGATTCAATTAGCTGTCGCTTCGGTTTTATGTTCTTTCCCGATATGCTATTAGCAGCTAAAGAAATGTACCGTGTTTTGAAACCGGGCGGAAGAATTGCAACAGCCGTTTGGAATGTTCCTGAAAAGAATTTCTGGGTAACCGTTACAATGGGTGCAATCAACAGAAATATAGAAATGCCCGTTCCCCCACAAGGTTCTCCGGGCATTTTCCGTTGTGCGAAAGACGGTTTGATGACGAATCTCTTCTCACAAGCAGGCTTCAAAAACGTCTCTCAAACGGAAGTTCCGGGAAACATAAAGAGCCATACAGCCGATGTATACTGGGAATTGATGACGGAGATTGCCGCTCCCGTTGTCGCCGGACTCAGCAAAGCCGATGACGCAATGAAGGCGAAGATAAAGGGGGAGGTGTTCAAAGCATTGAATGAAAAGTATTCTGATGGTAATATTGTTGTTGACTCAAATGCTTTGGTGATTTATGGGGAGAAGTAAATTGGCTATGTGAGTTTTTTCCCTTAGCCAAGGAAATACTTCACCAATGGAGAATTAAAGTTGCAAAAATATTGATGCTAGCGGTTTCGTTGACAAGAGCGGGACGTATTCATAAGAGAGATAGTCGCCAATTCCCGGCGGAATCACGCTACAGCTTGGTAATTCTAAGTACAAAAGTATTGACGCTTAAGATTCCGCCGAGCGGCGCCCCCCCCCCCCGACCGGGGGGCCTTGGTTGGGTTGAAGAGTAAATAAGCATTGTCGCTAATTTCAGGACGAAATACAAGTTGATAAGATTCTTAACAAATTAATATTTTATTTCAAATCAGTCTAATGATTTCAGACGCAATTAACAGACTAGAATATTTGTGCAATGCAATACCGGCATTACTGGCAAGTATTGACGATACTATTTTCAATGAAAAGAGCAAGCCGGACAAGTGGAGTAAAAAGGAAATTATCGGACACCTCATCGACAGTGCAACAAATAATCACCAACGTTTTGTGCGCGCTCAATTTGAAGACAAACCTCAGATTGCATACGATCAAAATAATTGGAACAAGTTTAACTTTTACCAAGAAATTGAGGGACGGCAAATAATAGAATTTTGGACATTGTATAACAAACAGCTTCTGGAATTGATTAAGCGGATACCAAATGAAAGCCTGCAACGTCAGTGTTATGTTGGCGACAAGCTTTTGACTCTTGACTTTTTTATCAACGATTATGTGGAGCACTTGGAACATCATTTAAGACAAGTTGTTTCGTACTAATTTCAAAGCGCCCTCGCTCGATGGAGCCTTAAGCGTCATTGCTTTCGAAAAAGTGAATGCTTTTTTACTACTAATACATAAGGACAATGAATCTTTTTACCTACTAAGCATAATTGTCTTCCCACTATTTCTTTATTGGCTTGCGTTCAGAAAGACCAAATCAAAATCCATCTCACATTAAAGCTTCTGACTGTTTGGGCTTATTTTATATTCATCTTCTATACTGGGCAATGGGCCTTTGTGTCATTTTATCTGCGCTATCTTTTCTTCTTCCTTTTGTTCGTTGTCACACTAAAGGCGTTGATGCAATTCAGAAAACTTGTTCTGTTTGACAAGAAGACGAAATGGGGCCGGATTAAATTCGGCGGTCAAATTACATTCGCACTTCTCATGATTTGGGGTTGCATTCAAGTGATAAATGGATTTTCGACCAATGAAAAGGGCATTGATATTGCCTTTCCGTTAAGAGAAGGATTTATCGTTCATGGTGGGAATTCAGTGCTTATTAATTATCATCATTCAGATACTACATCACAGCAATATGCTTTGGATATTGTCAAATTAAACTCCCGGGGAATGTCCACCAAAGATTTCTTCCGTGCTGACTTCAGTAGATATGCAATTTATGGTGATACGATTTTTAGCCCTTGTGACGGAAAAGTAGTAGCAATGAAAGACGGCCTCGAAAATGCTCCAATTGGCTCTTTGGATAATCTTCATCCCGCGGGCAATCATATTATTTTGGAATACGATAATAATTTAATTCTAATGGCGCATATGCTGAAAAACTCCATCATGGTGTCAGCAGGTGAAATGGTGGAAAGGGACAGCCAATTGGACGAGTAGGCAATTCAGGCCGTACCACCGGACCACATTTGCACATACATGCAATTGCAGGAACGGATACGAGTAAAATTGTAACGGGAGGTAACGGAATTCCAATTTATTTTGAGGGGAAGTTTCCGGTGAGGAATAATAGGCTTAGGAAATAGAAAATCCTTGACTCAGGTATTTCTGACCAATTCCCGACGGAATCATGCTACAGCTTGTATATTTATAGCACGAAAGTATTGACGCTTAAGAAATCGCCGAGCATGCGAGTCGCACATTGAAAGCGTCGAATGTGAAGGCCATTCAATCGTTCATATGCAGAACCCATAATGGTAGCCCGGAGGAATTAGGGAGTATCGACCCCATCGGGGTCCCCCAATGGTAGCCCGGTGGAATAAGGCGAGCACCGACCCCATCGGGGTCGCACAATCACAGCGTCGAATTAGGGATCAATCCAATCAAAGACGAATCGTTCATCATAATCGATCTCGTGCTTTTTCAATAAACCCAAATATTCATCCTTGAACGAAACGTTGCAGTGATGAACTTTTTGGTTTTGTACATATTTTATTACTTCCGGTAATTCTCTCTTGCTGCAACTGAATGCACTAAACCCTTCCTGCCAATTGAATTTGCTTTTTGTAAAATTCGATTGATTGATGAAGTTGTTTGTCGCTTTTTTAATTTCACGAACAAGATCGGATAAGACGCAATTTGGTCTGAACCCGATTACAATATGGATGTGATCTGTCGTTCCATTAATGCAAAGTAATTTTTGAGAAGCATTTTCAATTATGCCATGAATATATTTGAAGAGTTTATCTTCCCAGTCGGGTTGAATCAAAGATCTTCTATCCTGTACTGCAAATATGATTTGTACATGGAGTTGAGAATAGGTTCCTTTCATAGGGTGTAAAATTATTCCGGAGATATTTTATTTACAACCAATAAAAGCGGGATATTATTTGCGTGGAAAAATGATCATTGCAAATGATGAGTTTGTTCCTTTGAAATAAAATTCGGAAAAATATTTTCATTTTATTAAGGGTGAAAATTTGTGAACCGTCATTCGTTCGACCCCGATGGGGTCGGTGCTCGCCTTATTTCTCCGGGCTACCATTGGGGGACCCCGATGGGGTCCGCGGGTGGGGTTTATGGAGGGCATTCTTTCTCCAAGCGGTCCAACTTTGTAGGAATCCGACAGAGTCTGCGGGTGGGGTTTATGGAGGTCATTCGTTCGACCCCGATGAGGTTGGCCATTCTTTCAGCAAGCGGTCCACCTTTCGGGGAATTCGATAATCCTTGGATTTGTAAAGCGAAAATCCCGGGTAACATAAAAACCGCTTCAAGTAAGAACCATCAACTAATTAACGAATCAACGAATCAACTAATCGATACGCCGAAAATCCCTATGAAACAAGAAAGCCCCCTCCGGTAAGAACCATCAACTAATTAACGAATCAACTAATCAACGAATTGATTAAACAAAGCGCTCACCTTTTCGAATCTTCACATCATTCACCAGATTCCGAACCTGCTGTTCATCATCTTTCGGACAAATCAACAAAACATTGTCGGTCTCAACAACGATAAAATTCTCGAGCCCCTGAATCACCGCCAACTTCCCTTTCGGCATATTGATGATGCACTGCGATGTCTTATCAAACATGATGTGCTGTCCGACTACGGCATTGCCTTTGTCGTCGTGCGGCAACTGTTCGTATAACGATTTCCATGTACCTAAATCGCTCCAGCCGAATTCGGCGCTGAGGACGTACACGTTTTTCGCTTTCTCCATGATGCCGTAATCGATCGAAATGTTTTTACACTGTGTGTAGACATTGCGGATAAAGTCGCCTTCGGCAGGAGTGTTGTAATTGTCTTTTCCTTCGTGAAAAAGCTGGTACATGTCGGGCATCAATTCTTCGAACGATTTAAGAATTGTCTTCGCTGTCCAAATGAAAATACCGGCATTCCATAAAAACTCGCCGCTCTTCAAAAAGAAGCGGGCCATTTCCAGATTCGGTTTTTCGGTGAAGGTTTTTACTTTGCTGATCTTATATTCTTCCGTGCGATCGTCTTCCTGAAACTGTATGTATCCGTAACCTGTGTCGGGACGCGACGGGTGTATTCCTATCGTTAGTAATGAACTGTTCTTTGCCGTGAAGTCAAGTCCTTTCGTAATTGCAGCCTGAAAACTGTTTTCGTCCTTGATGACGTGATCGGAAGGAGCAATCACAATATTCGCTTCCGGATTCATCTGATGAATCTTCATACACGCATAAGCCACGCATGGTGCTGTATTACGACGTTGCGGTTCGGATAATACCTGCGATTTATCGAGCTCCGGTAGCTGCGCAAAAACGTGATCCATGTAACCTTCGTTGGTTACGATGAAAATGTTCTCTTTCGGACATATCGGAAGGAAGCGTTCATAGGTCTGGCGTATCAGCGTTTTGCCGGTGCCAAGAATATCAATGAATTGCTTCGGGAAATTGTTACGACTCATAGGCCAGAATCGGCTGCCAATGCCTCCGGCCATGATGACACAGTAATTGTTTTTCATCAGAAATAGGTGCTACAAACTTTTTTTTGCGTAGAGTTTTAGTCGATAAAGAAAGTTTTGTAGGTATAGTTATTTATTTAATATCACTAAGCAACCAAGCATCTAAGCAACTAAGCAACTAAGCAACTTTAAGAGAGTTTGCTAAGCACTTTGCGTAGCGTCGAGAATACTTCCGGAATTTCAGCCGAGGCACATGTACCCACTGATAAACGATACCATGGCGATTCATCAGATGAACCGAAGGCAGAGAACGGCACAATCGCCAATCGTCCTTCGTCGAGTATGTATTGCGAAACGTCTTTTTGAGATTCAAGAACTTTTCCTTCGGCCGTCTTCATTCCTTTCAGATCTAATTTGATCGTAAGATAAATGGCAGCCTGCGGAGAAATTGCTTCTACTTTGTATCCTTCGTTTTTCAATGCAGTGAAGCCGTCGTAGAAACCATGCAGACGATCTTCAATTGCTTGCTTAAATGTATCGAGGAAGCCACTCAGCGCAGCTTTGTTCTTCAGGTATTCTGCAGTAGCGACTTGCTCGGCCTTCGGTGCCCAGGCTCCTACGTGCGAAAGAATTGCTTTCATCTTGTCGATAATCGGCGCCGGACCAAATGCCCAACCGACGCGAACGCCTGTTGCTGCCAGTGATTTCGAAATACCGTCGATGAAGATGGTGAGCTTGCGCATTTCCGGACGAATTGTCACCGGATCGAAGTGCTGCGTTTTGCCGTGTGTGAGTACAGAGTAAATCTGATCGTACATGAGGTACAATGGTTTTGCACCGGGACCACGACGTTTATTTTCTTCTAAAATGAGATCACAAATTTCAGTCAGCTGTTGCTCGCTGAAAACTGTTCCTGTCGGATTCAATGGAGAACACAAAGCTACTAAGCTCGCTTCCTGAATATGCGGACGCAATTCGGCAGCCGATGGCATGAAATTATTTTCAGGCTTCGTTTCTACATAAATCGGTTTCGCACCGGAGAGATGACAGTAGTGATTGTTATTCCACGACGGAACAGGGAAGATCACCGAATCACCCGGATCGAGCAGCGTAACGTACGTTGCATAAATCAACGGACGAGCACCGCCTGAAATTAGAATTTCGTTCGGAGTGTACTTCAGACCTTGAAAGTCATGTACGAATTCGGAAACAACTTCGCGCAACAACGGCATGCCGTTCGCTGCAGGATAATTCGTATGACGATTTTCGTAAGCTTTAATAATGGCCGAATTTAATTCGGTTGGTATAGGGAAAATTTTAGGGTCGAAATCGCCAATCGTGTAATTGTATATACGCTCACCGTTGCGAATCTTTTCTTGGATCTCAGCGGCAAGTTTGATGATCTCTGAGCCTATCAGGGTTTCAGCCATTTCTGAAACGATGTACTGTTCCTGCTGAACCAGGGCGCTCTCAGGCATTTTGTGAGGGTTTTGAATCGGTGTAAATGTAATGATATATTCCTGAAAATAACTGCCTGAAATCCTTCAAAACACCAATGAAAATCATGTTTTTTGGTATAAAACGACTTCGGCAAGGGGGCTGACAAAGTACTCCCTTTTGGAGTGTATTTCGATGCAGTGAAAACGTGTCCGGATCCGGGCGCCTTTGCGGAAAACCAGACCCGCGCGGGACTGAAAAAGGCTGAATTCGGCGGCTTCGGGTAGCTCTTCCAGATGGAATACCTGCTCGGGGCGCTGATCGTACTTTTTAAGGACTCGGAACAGATTCATATCGCTGCAGCTGGAGGCAGCAGGGTTGCGGACGTAGGAGAGGAGGGCGCCTTCGATATCGGACGGGAAGACTTTCTGCTCGATAAAATCGCTCAGCAGCAGGCGGAATTCGTGCTTCCATTCTTTGCCGTGCGGCTCGTAGCGATGGGTGTAATTGACGTGTGTATGCAAATGCGCTACCTCGTGAACGAAGGTGATCAAAAAGGCATACTGATTCAAATCGTGATTAACGGTGATGCGATGGCCTTTGCCTTTTCCCAATGGCAGATAATCGCCGAACTTAGAGGCACGACCGCGAGTGATCTTCAGATGTATGTTTTTCTGAATAATCCAGCCGGTACACTGCTCAATGGTTGAGTCAGGTAAATACTTGGAAAGAATGGCTGAAATTTTTTCTCTCGACATACGAAGCACTAAAAATACGGCTTTCGAAAAGATGCAGGACGATTGACTGAAAAATTATTTGAAAAGCTGATAGGCTACAAAGCTTACCAGATAAGCCATTCCGCTCATGTACAGAATTTGTATCAGCGGATACTTTGCTTTTTTTGTCTCGCGATACACAACGGCAATTGTACTCACACATTGCATGGCGAAGGCATAAAAGAGCATTAACGATAAGCCGACAGCGAACGTATAGCGTGGTCCGCCGGTAACAGGATTTATTTCATTCGTCATTTTCTCTTTCAATGTTTTCTTCGTCGATTCTTCATCGCCTACGCTGTAGAGTGTCGACATAGTTCCCACGAAAACTTCACGGGCAGCAAATGAGGTAATCAAGGCAACACCGATTTTCCAATCGTAGCCTAATGGTGCAATAACCGGTTGAATGAGATGACCAAGTTTTCCGGCGTAACTGTTTTCCAGTTTTTCTGACTGAATGCGGTGATTGATTTCACTCTCAGGTAAGTTGGCGTGAACTGCAGGAATCGAATATTTTGCCTCGATACGATCGAACTCTCCCGACGGACCAAACGATGAAAGGAACCAAAGAACGATCGAAATGGAAACGATAACTTTTCCGGCGTCGAATAAAAAGACTTTTACTTTTTCTGCAATGTGAATCCCGATCGTCGACCAGCGTGGTACGCGATACATCGGCAATTCCATAACGAAATAACTTTTTTCCTTCGAATTGATGATGTGCTTCATTACCCAGGCTGCCGTGATCGCTGAAACAAATCCAACGAGGTAAAGCAACATTAAAACGAGCCCTTGCAGATTGATTCCGTAGACGTAATCTTTCGGAATAATCAAGGCGATGAGCAGAGTATAAACCGGAAGTCGTGCCGAACAGCTCATCAATGGCGTGACCATGATGGTAATCAATCGCTCTTTCCAATTCTGAATCGTACGCGTCGACATGATAGCCGGAACAGCGCAGGCAACACCGCTCATGAGTGGAATGAGTGATTTTCCGTTGAGACCGAATTTGCGCATCAGATTATCCATGATGAAACTTACGCGCGACATGTATCCGGTGTCTTCGAGAGTAGCTACGAAGAAGAATAAGAGAGCAATTTGAGGAATGAAAACAACGATACCGTTTAATCCGGCTAAAATTCCGTTAACGATTAAGTCGTTGATAAGACCCGGCGGCAGCGAACTCTTCACCTGCGAATTCAGCCACGTAAATCCGGAATCGATCAGATCCATCGGGTACGTCGCCCAGGAGAAAATTGCCTGGAAGATGATGAACAATACAGCAAGGAAAATAAAGTAACCCCAGATGCGATGCGTGAGAATGTTGTCGATGCGATAGGAGTGCGTGGTTTGCACCGGCATATCGGGCGATTTCACGGCATCGGCAATTATGGCGCTGATGACTTTGTAACGCTCGAGCGTTTCGCGCGCCTGCATTTGCTGCGGATTGAAATTATACTGCGCGCAGGCGGCACGAATTTTTTCTTTCTTGAATTCAGGAATCTCGAAATTGGTAATCAGGTCGAGATTGTTGGCAACGAGAAAGGCGTTGTAATTACTCTGTACTACCACGGTCTCGCGAATCGTATCTACCACTTCCGGTGCAAATGAACGGATGTTAATTGAGTCGTGAATCGGAACAGAGAGCGTTTGAGTTATCGCAGCTTTTAATTCTTTTACACCTTCCTGCTTACGCGCATTCATCGGAATAACCGGAACACCGAATATGGCAGAGAGTTTCTTAAAGTCGATTTCAATTTTTTTGAAACGGACAATATCCATCATATTGATGACGATGATGACCGGTATTTTGAGATCGATAAGTTGAGAGCAGAGGAAGAGATTGCGTTTTAAGTTGGCGCCATCGGCAACTACGATGGTTAATTCCGGATGCGATTCATTTTGCGGATCGCACAGAAGTTGAAAAGGAACAATTTCTTCGGGAGATTTCGGATAAAGAGAATACGTTCCCGGAAGATCGATGATTTCGGCCTGAATCGTTTCGCCACGTTCCGATTTCAAAGTAGCAAAGCCCATTTTTTTCTCGACTGTTACGCCGGGAAAATTGGCCACCTTCTGATTGAGGCCCGTCAGCGCATTAAATACCGACGACTTCCCACTGTTCGGGTTTCCGACTAAAGCTATTTTGATCTTCTTACTCAAGGTGTTCGTTCAGATATCAGATTCGAATACGGACAGTAGCCGCTTCATTTTTGCGCAGACTCAACATATAACCGGACACAGAGATAGCGATGGGGTCGCCCAGAGGAGCGATGCGGATAACTTCCACAGGCTCACCGGGTATACAACCCATTTCGAGCAATTTAAGCGATAGTTCGTAATCGGTAAACGAGTCGATCAAACCGCTTTGCCCACGCTTTAATTCAGATAAAAACCTGACGTCTTTGCCCATTCTTATTAAGAATCATTTTAAAAAGGCCTCAAAAGTATTTTTATTTTTCCAATATTCAGCAGATTTTAGTCATCCGCAGCCTGAAAATGGGAAAATATAAATCCTTGCTTTTCAGCTCTTTTTCTCTACAGAAGATTCCACAGCCCGGCTGAATTTTGGGCAATCGCATTTTTTCTTGAAAATAAAGCAGCCGGATGAGCCCATGACAATGAGTATCAGTCCTATGGCCATAAATTTACGTTGGAAGGGCGCTTGTGTGAACGTCATTGTTCAAAGATACGTGTGAATATATGTTCAAACGTGATTTTTCAGAGAATCTTTGAACCGCATTATTATTCTTATTTTTATCCCGCAGGGATCTCGTGACGTTATCCCGAGATGTCACCCTTAGTAATTACTATGAATTGGCTTTTCCATCTGGGCAGATATTGGATCTTTATCAAAGAACTGATCATTAAGCCCGAAAAATTTTCCATCTATTGGAAGCAGTTTCTCCGTGAGCTGGATAACTTCGGTTATGGTTCTCTGGGTATCGTTGCCCTGACTTCCGTGTTTATGGGAGCCGTTATCACCATTCAGACGGTGTATAATCTGGTGAATCCTCTCGTACCGCTTTCAGCTGTCGGTATCGTTGCCCGCGATTCGATTATTCTCGAGTTTTCTCCTACGATGATGTCGCTCGTTTTAGCCGGTAAAATCGGTTCGAGTATCGCTTCCGAAATCGGAACGATGCGCGTAACGGAGCAGATCGACGCGCTCGAAATCATGGGTATTAACTCATCTGCTTATTTAGTGTTGCCAAAAATTCTGGCAGCTATCTGCATATTCCCATTCGTTGTCGTGATCTCCATGTTCCTCGGAATTTTCGGAGGATGGATTGCCGGTGTGGCAGCGGGCGTGATCAGCTCGGCCGATTACATCAGTGGTATTCAGGATGGATTTGTGCCGTTCAATATCATCTTCGCATTGATTAAGACCACAACGTTTGCTTATATCATCACCACGGTTTCAGCTTATCAGGGTTATTACACCGAAGGCGGTGCGCTCGAAGTAGGTAAGTCAAGTACGAATGCCGTTGTGTACAGCAGTATTCTCATTCTTATTTTCGATTACGTTCTCACTCAGCTCATCCTCACATGATCGAATTAAAAAATATCAGCAAGAGCTTTGCGGGACGCGATATTCTAAAGAATGTCACCACGACTTTTCAGCCGGGTCATGTGAATCTGGTAATCGGTGGTAGCGGTAGCGGAAAAACCGTCATGATGAAATGCATGGTCGGACTCGTTGAAATCGACAAGGGAGAAATCCTTTACGATGGAAAAGTATTCAGCGGTCTCAATCGTAAAGATCGTAAGCCCTTCCGTCAGGAAATCGGAATGGTATTTCAGGGCGGCGCTTTGTTCGACTCATTTACGGTAGAACAAAACGTTATGTTCCCATTGAATATGTTCACGACGATGAGTCTGGAAGAGAAACGCGATCGCGTGAACTTCTGTCTCAATCGTGTGAATCTGGTAAATGTCAATAAGCTTTCTCCGACTGAATTGAGCGGTGGTATGAAAAAGCGTGTAGCAATTGCACGTGCGATCGCTCCCAAGCCGCAATATTTATTCTGCGACGAACCCAATTCCGGTCTCGATCCGCAGACGTCGATTGTCATCGATAATCTGATCAAAGAAATCACCGAAGAATTCAGCATCACTGCCATCGTGAACACACATGATATGAATTCCGTGGTAGAAATCGGCGACAAGATTATCTACCTCTACAAAGGCGAAAAGTGGTGGGAAGGCAGCATGGACGATATTCTCCGCACCGACAACAAAGAGCTCAACGATTTTATTTTTGCGAGTAAGTTGGCGAAGGGGATGAAGCGCTAGTTAATTCGTTGATTAGTTGATTCGTTAATTAGTTAATTGGGGTTGCGCGATTTCATTCGCTTTTTTCATCGGGAGTTTTGAGTTTTCGAAGAAATCATTCCGTTTAAATTGGCAATAATCATCAGCTCAGAGGTTAATTAGTTTATCATATGAGGCAATGTTCAGTCCCCTATGAAACCATTCCATTAAAATCAGCAAGGACCATCAACTAATTAACGAATCAACGAATCAACTAATTAACAGTTAAGTACAGGGCAAAAAAAAAGCCCCTCGTTGGAGGGGCTTTTTTATCAGTAGAACTGAAAGAATTATTTAGCAGAGATAACAACTTGTTTGTTAGCTACGCCTTCTTTAGAGATGATTTGAACGTTGTAAGTACCGGCAGCTTCGTTGCTAAGGTCGATTTTCTCGTTAGAGAAAGAACCGTAAGTAGAAGTTTTAACTAATTTACCGATAGAGTTGAATACGTTAACAGTTACATCAGTTCCGTTACCGTTGATGATGAATGCACCTTTAGACGGGTTAGGGAATACTGAGTAAGAAGCGTTCAATGTTGGGTTTTGGATACCAACTAATGTAGATGATGGGTTATTCAATTGGAGCATGAAAGAAAGTGGAGCTACTGTAGCTACATCTGTCCATGAACCGCCTGTTACCATGAAGAAACCTGTTCCTGGAGTGAAGATATCACTAGAAGCACCGAGAGTAAGGTTGTTTGTACCGATCTGATCGATAGCAAGGAAGTAGTCACCAGGAGTTACGTTAATCGGAGTTGCGAATGCAAGAGTTACGAAAGTCGCAGCTTCACCACCTGTAAGAGTGTATGCTGCTGAAGAACCTAATAACTGATCAGGAAGACCACCTGACATTGACCAGAGGCTTACTGTGATATCATCACCTGCTGTAGGAGCGTCCAGATAGAATGTAGCTGAAGTTGCCTGAGAAGCCTGGTAGATGTGGTATGTCTGACCTAATGAACCTGTGTTAGCGTTGAAACCGAAACCACCGAGGTAACCTGTACCATCGAGAGATGCCTGATCACGAGCATAAGTTGAATCGTTTACATAAACGAATGCATAAGCTGTATCATTTGCATTGTCAACGTCACCGGCAACAGAAACGATTTGTTCAACGATGTAAAGACCTGTATCAACCGGAGCGTAAGAACCTGTTCCTGTAAGAACTGCAGTTGTATCGCCACCGTTGAGGCTAGCTACCGGAGCAGAAGCATCAGAATATACGTTTGTGAAAGTAGCATCGTAAACATTGAATGCTAAAGATACGTTAGTCAATGCAGCACTACCGCCATTGATTACGCGACCTTGAAGTGTGAAAGCTTCTGCATCAAGAATTGGAAGGAAGCTGTATTCACCGTTGAAAGCTTTAGATACCATGATGGCGTCTACTGATGGGATATCAGAGATGCTGGCATCATCGATCTGCCATGAATAACCACAACCCGGTGTACCTGCAGCTCCGCCTGTATAAGAAGCCGGGCTCCAGAATGTCCAACGTACCCATACAGTTGCCTGATTTCCGGCAAGAGCAGAGATATCGAGAGTAACAACATCAGGGTTAACCGCAGAATTAGTTGCGCTGAAGTCGTTGTTGTTTAATGCCTGGTTAACTGAGATATCAGTCCAAGTTGTACCATCTGTACTGATTGACACATAAGTTGAGTCATCATAACGACGGTAGTATTGAGAGAACTGAAGACGAACGCTAGCGTGACCTGTAAGGTCGATAGAGTTTGCAGTTGTCAGATAAGCTACCTGATCACCTGAGCAAAGTAAATCTGAATCAAATAATGCGAAACCATTTGCAGCTGTTGAAGAAGCAATTGGATCGATCAGGTATGGACCTGAAGGGCCTGTTGTACCGATTACCCACAAATCTGTTGTTGGAGCTTCGCTTGAAAGTGTCCAGTTTGCTGCATCACTGAAATCGTCTGACCAAACCACAGCATTTGTGTTATTAGTCGATTGAGCGTGACGTGCAGTGCTGTGAGCTGACTGCATAGTTGTGCGGTGATTTTTTCCCGCAGATTTGCGTGCTAACTGTGCTGATACAGTTAAGCTCCCGATCATGGTCAGGGCAAATAATACGTATAATTTTTTCATATTACTTTGGTTAGATGTTTTTTGAGAATGGCAAATGTACTTTTTTTCTCGACTCGGACAATTGTTTGGCCTTATTTTAACGACTTGGATTTGAACAAGCTTGGCTCAAGGGGAATCGACATTTTTAAGCAAAAAAAAAGGGTACCCGATGGATACCCTTTTTTTATTCGTTTCCGCAGATTATCGGGAAATGTTAACAGATTGAGTGCTTACGCCTTTGTCTGTGATAATGCGAACAATGTATTGTCCTGCCGATTGGCTGCTTAAGTCGATACGCTCTCCTGAAAGTGCAGAGAAATGACGACTGTAAACTTCCTGACCGAGCATGTTGCTTACAGAAACAAGGAATGATTCTGAATTAACCGTGCTTGTGATCATGAATGAACCTGTAGAAGGATTTGGATAAACCGAAGTTTTTCCTGCACCCAACTCAACGATACCTACGCCGCTGTTCTGGCTGATGTTGATATCATCCAAACGGAAATTAACGAGTGAATCACCGTTAACTACGTGGAAACCGATGTAGTATGTTCCACTTGCCGATACCTGGAATTGAGCAGCACCCGGTAAGTAAGCGATATTTGTAACTAACGACATAGGAACAATTACCTGTGTCATTGCTGAACTGTTTTGAGCCTGACCAATAACAACTTCAAAATTTGCCTGATTTGAAGTGCTTGTGTTACGATAGTAATATGACAAATCGTAGTGAGCTGTATCAGAAAGATCGAGGCATGTAGTGTAGATGTAGTCTTCTGCTGTTGCTGCCGCCATACGTGCACAATATGTACCTGAATGAGGAAGAACGTCTGTCAAATCCCAAGAAGCTGTATCGTTGTTCAAATCTTCTACTGTCCAGCCTGAAAGGTCGTCAGTCAATTCGAAACCGTTAACATATGGTGAACCTACTGCAAGTGCATGCGGTCCTACGAAAATTGTACCTGTAATGGTATCGTTAGTTTGATTTGTATCACCGATTAAGCTGATGTAGCAAGTGATCGTATGAGTACCCGGAGCAGATAAGTCAGCAAGAGTTACGAAGTCGTAATTTAATGAGCCACCAGCAATTACAGTTCCATTTACTGATTCAGTAACCGGAGCGTTTCCGTCGATGATATAATTGATATCGTAAATATTGAAATCTGTTCCACCTGCATTGAAGATAGATACTGTTACTGTTTCTGCATTTGACAACAATGAGCAAGTTGTAGCCGGTGCGATCAAGCTGCTTAAAGATGCATCTGTACCGTCAACCTGATACATTGCGAAATCGTCGATCATCCAGAAGTAATCGTAATCACCCGTAAAATTGAATTTTACGTATACTGCTGCTTGTCCTGCTGCCAACGAAGTAATATCTAAGTCAACCGGATTCGGATTTGCAGTTCCCTGGTCTTGATTCAAACCTGCACTTGCATCGTACACTTGTGTCCAGTTTGTACCATCAGTACTAACAGAAACAGTTGCGCTTTCAGCATAGTGAAGTAGAGTTTCGATATAGTATAAGTGAACGTTGCTGTATGTAGAGCAATCGATCGGACCTGTTAAAAGATCTGCGTCCTCGCCACCAACACCACCGTTAGATGCATCGCTATCGTAAATCATGTATCCGTTAGCAGCTGTTGTGTTCAACGTGCTCAATGAATCATACATACCGTATGAGCCCTGATTGGTAATACCTGTAGTAGTGTATGACCAGTTGATTCCGTTACCTGCATTGTCAACTGCCTGCCATGTAAGTGGCAAACCGCTTGCAAAGTCTTCGGAATAGAAGATCGTGTTCGACAAACTGGAGTTCGGATTAATGACTCCGTGGCGGGCTGCAGATTTCGTTGTTGTTCTGGCACCACGCTGGTGTTTCCCTGCAGCAAATGTGTTTACTGAGCAAAGGAGTAAGAATAGAAAAGCAATTCGGGTATAATTTTTCATGCTTTGGGTTTATTTTTTAGATCGACTCAAATGTAGGATTATTCTCTATATGATAAAAACGGATTGGCCAAAAAAAAGAGGCCTAAACGGCCTCTTCTACATATGATTCAATTGGGGGACAGGCGCAGACCAAATTCCGGTCGCCATACGCATTATCGACCCGGCCGACTGTCGGCCAAAACTTGTGCTGAGCCACGTAAGGCAGCGGAAATGCTGCTTTTTTACGCGAATATCCATGATTCCACTCGTCTGCCGTAATCACGTGCATGGTGTGTGGCGCGTTCTTCAGAACGTTGTCTTTCTTGTCCATACTGCCTTTGGCGATCTCTTCGATCTCCTCACGGATACGTATAAGTGCATCGCAGAAGCGGTCGAGCTCCGATTTCGGCTCGCTTTCCGTCGGTTCGATCATGATCGTGCCCGGTACCGGGAACGACATGGTAGGAGCGTGGAAACCGTAGTCCATCAGACGTTTAGCAATATCTTCAACCTCAATGCCGGCCGATAATTTGAATGGTCGGCAATCGAGAATCATTTCGTGTGCGCAACGATTGGCAAAGCCTGTGTACAATACAGGATAATGATTTTCCAAACGTGCCTTCATATAATTAGCATTCAAAATTGCATAACGTGTCGCATCGGTCACTCCGTCGCCACCCAGCATTTTGATATATGCATAAGAAATCAATAAAATGCTTGCACTTCCCCAAGGCGCAGCGGATACAGCATGCGTGTTTCCACCTGTCTTAACTACCGGATGCGATGGAAGGAATGGCGCAAGATGCGAAGCCACTCCGATTGGTCCCATACCGGGACCGCCACCACCGTGCGGAATGGCAAATGTTTTATGGAGATTCAGGTGACAAACATCGGCACCAATTGTTGCCGGATTTGTTAAACCAACTTGTGCATTCATGTTCGCACCGTCCATGTAAACTTGTCCGCCGTTCTCGTGAACAATTTGTGTCATTTCTTTAATGCCTTCTTCAAATACTCCGTGAGTAGAAGGGTAGGTTACCATTAAGGCCGACAAATTCGCTTTGTACTGCTCGGCTTTTGCGCGGAGGTCGGCGAGATCTACGTTTCCGTGATCGTCGCATTTAACGACAACGACTTTCATACCTGCCATAACCGCACTCGCCGGATTTGTTCCGTGTGCCGATGATGGAATCAATACGACATCGCGATGTGTGTCGCCACGACTGATATGATATGCGCGAATCACCATCAATCCTGCGTACTCTCCCTGCGCACCTGAATTCGGTTGCAGTGATACAGCATTGAAGCCGGTAATTTCGCAGAGATATTTTTCTAAAGTTGTAATTACTTCTTTATATCCTTCCGCCTGATCTGCCGGAACGAATGGATGAATGTTGTTAAACTCAGGCCAGCTCACCGGAGCCATCTCTGATGTTGCATTCAATTTCATTGTGCAACTTCCCAAAGCGATCATCGAATGATTCAATGAAAGATCTTTATTCTCTAATCCAGTGATGTAACGCAACATTTCTGTTTCAGAATGCTGTGTGTTAAACACCGGATGAGTAAGATAATCGGAATTGCGTTTTACATTTCCGGAAATATTCTCATTCACTTTTGCAGGAGCAGTTGCTTTTGCGCCTTTTCCGGTGTTGAGAATGCTGATGATCGTATTGAGTTCTTCTTCGCCTGTTGTCTCATCGAGACTGATAGAAAGAAGTGAATCGCTTACGTAACGGAAGTTTACTTTATTCGCTAAAGCCGTCGTTTTTACTTTCTCCAGATCTTTTCCTGCATCTAATAAAACAGTATCGAAGAATGTTTTGTGAACTACTTTGTAACCAGCCGACTCGGCAGCAGTAGCAAGCTTCAGAGCATTTTCATGAATGTTCGTAGAAATTCTGCGAACGCCTGCTGGTCCGTGATAAACGGCATACATACTCGCCATTACTGCGAGCAGAACCTGTGCTGTACAAATATTTGAAGTTGCTTTATCGCGACGGATGTGTTGTTCGCGTGTCTGCAATGCCATTCGAAGAGCACGATTTCCTTGTGCGTCGATCGATACACCGATGATACGTCCCGGCATTTCGCGTTTGAATGTTTCTTTCGCTGCAAAGAATGCTGCATGCGGACCGCCGTAACCGAGCGGCACACCGAAGCGTTGTGAGTTACCAAATACTACGTCGGCTCCCCATTCGCCCGGAGGTGTCAATAGCGCTAATGCCATCAGATCAGATCCGACAGCCACCATGATTCCTAAATCATGTGCCTGTTTTGTCCATGCTGAATAATCATTCACGTCACCGTTTACCGATGGGTATTGTAAAATGGCGCCGAAGAATTCATTCGTTAGCTTTATTTTATCAGGATGTTCAATTACCAGTTCAATTCCGAGCGGAGCTGAACGAGTCATCAATACGTCAATAGTTTGAGGATTGCAATCCGACGAAACGAAAAGCTTCACGGCATTCGCCTGTTGTTTTTCTTTCGAGCGTGTTGCAAAGAACATATGCATAGCTTCGGCAGCAGCAGTAGCTTCGTCGAGCAGCGATGCATTAGTGATTTCCATTCCTGTCATGTCGAGAATCATTGTCTGATAATTCAGCAATGCCTCTAAACGTCCCTGAGAAATTTCCGCCTGATACGGAGTGTAAGCCGTATACCAGCCCGGATTTTCTAAAATGTTACGAAGAATCACACCCGGAGTGATGGTGTTGAAATAACCCATTCCGATGTATGAGTTGTAAACTTTATTTTTTGATGCTACCGTTTTCAGTTCTTTCAGAAAACGATACTCTTCCTGAGCAGTCGGAAGATTTAATTTGTTCTTGAGTCGGATAGAGGCCGGAATTGTCTCGCTGATGAGTTGTTCCAGTGATGATGTGCCGATTTCTTTCAGCATCTGCTGCATATCGGTCGCATTCGGACCAATGTGGCGGCTAGAGAATTGAGCGTTTGACATAAACGATTTGGAATTTGCTGGCGCAAATGTAGTACGAATAAATGTATTTTTACCTGATATAAGTCTGTTTGTCGGTAAGTCTGTTCATGGAAGTTCCCCGAATGCTGCCCGCCAACTTGTCTTTTGCCCGATTTGTTGTATTTTTGAACTTCATAACGTGAAAATGCCAAAGATTTTTTTGTACTTATTCTTCCTTTTGACCGGCTTGGTCTGTCAGGCTCAGGATACATTAATATTGATTACAGGTCGTACTTTCATCGTAAAATCAGTTGAAATAGGGGAATATTCTATCGGTTATCAAAAAATCGATCCGAAAAATCCAAATGCTAAAACGCGGATGAGAAGGATGGATCCGGAACGTGTTTTTGCCGTTCATTTTAAAAACGGAACCGAGCAAGTCGTTTTCCAAACCGACACTTTCGATTCGGCTGATTTTACGGTCGAAGAAATGCGCAAGTTCATTAAGGGTGAGCAGGATGCACGTGAGTTCTATCACAATCAGTCGCCTAAAATACTTGGTCTCGCCGTTGGTGCAGGGTCTTCGATATTTACATTTTACGGCTTGATCGGACCGCCATTATTTTCTACCGTGCTAGGAAGTTTTTCTCCGAATGTCGACAAAAAGCTAACGTTCGACGTGAAGGGCTCGGCCGCTGCTGTCGCAGGTTTTGAGGAGACAGAGATATTTAACAATGCCGCCGGAAAAACTAAAAACCCGGTCTTTACTGCAGGTTCGGAACTGAAAATTAATCGTACAACGATTGACTTTCCTGAAACTACAACGCTCGATTCGGCAGTGGCGAAAATTAACGCAACGTTTGACAATCATTATGTGCATGCAAGCAATGAAAGTGGTCGTTTAAATCTCTATCGTTCGTCCCGACCTGATTTTCTCCAGGATCCGATTTACAGAGAGGGCTTCGAAAAGCGTGTTCGTGATTTTAAAATCCGCAATGCCATGCTTAGCGGACTTGTCGGATTTATCGCGACTACCATCACTTTATCGGTGATTTATCATAAGTAGTCTGCCTGATTTTTATTGGTCATAATTATTGCGCATAACAATAGTAGTCGTGTCTTTCTAAACTGACTAAATGCCGATGATATCATTCTTCAACAAGCTTGCTCATCAAATCGTTTTCCGGCATTTTTTTATTGCCGCATGTGCCGTGAGTATGGTTTTGGCTACGGAGTTATTGAATCATTCGGCTCTGATTTACTCACCTTATACTTTCTTCCTCGCAGGTGCTACCTTTCTG
Organism: Bacteroidota bacterium; assembly: GCA_016721305.1. Lineage (GTDB taxonomy): Bacteria > Bacteroidota > Bacteroidia > AKYH767-A > 2013-40CM-41-45 > JADKIH01. Next base: position 24,901 of record JADKIH010000012.1, on the reverse strand, counting down.
ATTTATAATTTTCATACCGAGTCTTTTTTTCTCGATTTCAGAAGCACAAAACAACTCTATGATTCGGTAAAAGATCTTCGGCTATCTGCACTCGATGTGTTTTTTTATGTCTTCGGTGCTGCTTTTACTCTGTTCTTTTTCTTTGAACTTTCGAATGAAGTTAAGTTGATGCTAATTCCGTTGGGCGTATTAACGATTCTCTATTCAGTACCATTCTGGGGAAACCGGCGGAGGAAATTGCGCGAACTTCTCTTTGTCAAAATTCCTCTGCTCTCGTTGATCTGGTCGTTTACCACCGTCATTCTTCCTGCTGTTGAACAAAATATCGATGTGAATTCTCCGTTTGTAATTCAACAATTGATCTGCCGGTTTCTATTCATCTTTGCACTCTGTGTTCCGTTCGAAATTCGTGATGTGGAAATTGATCGAAGCAAAAATGTCAGAACAATTCCGGTCGTGTACGGAACCCGTCTCACCAAGCATTCAGGAATTGTGATACTGCTGATAGAAATGGTCATTCATCATTGGATGCCGACGTCGATGGGAGTAAAAATTGCACTGGATTTGTCGTCGGTCTTCGCCATAATCTGGATTCTGATGCAAAAAGAAGAAATGAGCGGCTACTTCTTTAAAGTTTTAGTCGACGGAACAATGATACTTCGGTTTTTGTTTCTTTATATTGCAATCGGTTTATAATGCACCTGATGAATCGTTGTGAAATGAAGTACTCGCAAGGGATTTATTTTCAGGACTCCGAAAATTCAAATAAGAAAGATTCATTATGAAATCTTATTCAGACGCACAATTTGAACATTTCATTTTGCTCATCCGCAAAGATGATGACATGGATCGCGAATGGCTTCTTAATAATAGCTGCCGCGAATTGGTTGAATTTTTTGACGCCATCGACGGAATGGAAAACGCATTTCGATGGTTGCTCGAAAATAATTACCGCCAGCTTGCCGCAACCGTCGATGCAATTAATGGCAATGCAAAAGCAAAAGTCTTTCTGCTACAGAGCGGAAATCGTGAGCTCGCCGCATTCGTAGAAGCAACAACCGGAAGCCAAAATGCGGTAAGCTGGTTGCTAAAGTTTAATCATAAAGGTTGGGTGCTCGCTGCAAAAGAATTTTACGACAAGCAACATAAGAAAGAGAAGAGGGGTTTTTTGGGGTTGTTTGATTTTGGGAATCCGTATGCTTGAGTAGTGAGTAGTAAGTTGTAAGTAGTAAGTAGTAAGTTGTAAGTTGTAAGTTGTAAGTTGTAAGTAGTAAGTAGTAAGTTGACTTGTTGTTGGAGCGGCTGGGCGGGGGGCAACCGGGCAAGCAAGCAACCGGGCAAGCAAGCAACCGGGCAAGCAAGCAACTAGGCAACCTAGCAACTAGGCAACCGGGTTTACTTTTCAACCAAATCGGGAAGTTGTGAACGGAATTCTTGTCTTTAATCGGGAAAACGCAATTATTTTCAATTGAATTTACAGGGGCGGAGAGTTTTTTTCATTTTTTCCAATCTTTGGAATCCCGCATCAGCTCAGGTTTTCCAAGGATTTGCGAAAATGCAGATATTCGATTTTTTTGCAAAATGGCATCTTTTTTCAGATTGGGAGAATTAGAAAATCTAACCTAAATTGCTACAGAATCTTTTGATTTATTTACACTAATACAACATTCGCTTAATCTGCAAAACAATGATTGCTTGAGGATGTTGTCTGTAAATATGAAGATGCTGCAACATCTTCCGAATGGTGAAAAGGATATTACGATGATCAATGCTACTGCTTCTGTCAAAAAAACTATTGGCGTTTTTTTGATACTAATTATCTCCCTCTTTCAATCGACTCCCGGTATTTCCGCATCAGGGAAAACGAGTCACTCAACTTCTACTTGTGGTACTCCTGCGACGTCTATCGTTCTCGGAATTACATCTTCTACGGCTCTGATCAGCTGGAGTTCTGTTTCAGGGGCTACGGGTTATTTAATTCGTTACCGAATTTCCGGAGTTAGTTCATGGAGTATTGTCAGCTCGCTAACAACAAACAAAACACTTACCGGACTTTCCAGCTCCAGCATTTATCAATATCAAATCAGTGCAACCTGCCCAACAGGTCAGGGTACGTACAGTTCGGTCGTGCAATTTATTACGCAGACGTCGTGTTCAAAACCGTATAGTGTAACGATGAGTTCGGTTTCGGCTACTTCCGAAAATATCAGCTGGGCAAGTATTCCGGGCATTCAGTATTACAATATCAGATACAAGCCGGTTAGCACTTCTACATGGACGAGTGATTCAGCAATTTCAAATTCGAAAGCATTACACGGACTGATTCCTGCAACTACTTATAATTTTCAGTTACAGACGGTCTGTTCTTCAACCGGGCAAAGTGCTTTTACAACGAGTTATACTTTTACCACACCTGCAGCACCTGTTAATTGTGGTGTTCCTAACGTGGCTCAGTTTTCATCCACCAATATCACTACGAATTCTTGTACCGTTGGATGGTCGTATGTAGGTTCTGCACTATCTTACAAGGTTCAATACCGTAAACGCGGAACAAATGATCCGTGGCTGATCGTTTCATCAAATACAAATTCGGCCGTACTGAATGGTTTAAGTTCCGGTACTCTTTATGAATTCGGAGTTCAATCGATTTGCTCAAGTGGTAGCAGTGCTTTTTCTGCTGTCGGAATCTTTACCACAAGCACACCTTCGTGCGGAACTCCTGCAGGCTTGTCGTCGTCAGCAATTACAACAACAGGAGCCACATTGTCGTGGACAGCGGTGTCGGGTGCTCTTTCATATACGGTTCGGTATCGGGTGAATGGAACAGGAACGTGGACAACGGCAAATTCAAATATTACTTCCATCGTTCTTTCGACTTTAGTTGCAGGAACGGTGTATGAATTTCAGGTGCTCGCTAATTGCTCTTTGAGCATTGGTGTCTATTCTGCTTCAGCAGGCTTCACAACAACGGCCATTGCCTGCAGTGTGCCTAACGTTGCATCATTTTCATCTACTTCTATCACTTACAATTCAGCCATTGTCGGTTGGGGTACTGTCTTAGGAGCTGTAGGGTACAAAGTGCAATATCGTATCAACGGATCAGGTGGGGCATGGGACGCTTTGTCAGTAGTTTCTAATTCGGCAACTTTATCCGGACTGGCTTCTTCTACTCAATATGAATTTCAAGTACAAACACTTTGCTCAACAGGTGTCACAGCATATTCTGCATCAGGAATTTTCACAACAACAACTTCTTCTTGCGGAGCACCTAATGTGGCCTTTTTCTCTGCAACGAGTATCACTTCTTCTTCTTGTGTAGTCGGATGGGCTTCTGTTTCAAGTGCCATTAGTTATAATGTGCAATATCGTATTAAGAGTATTGGCGGTGCATGGAATACACAAAGCTCGACTTCTCTCTCTTCTAATCTCGTAGGTTTAGTGCCGGCTACACAATATGAATTTCAGGTTCAAACGGTGTGTAATGTTGCTAATAGTGCTTTTTCTGCTTCCGGAATATTTACAACCGGTGGCGTCACGTCTTGTGGTGTAGCATCAGGTTTCTCGGCAACCGGCGTTACGGCTTCGGCAGCTACGCTCAACTGGAATGCCGTGAGTGGTTCTACCGCGTATAATATTCAGTATCGTTTGATCGGTTCCGGAACATGGTCTACTACGTCATCTACGATTAATTCTAAAATGATTGTAGGATTATCGGCATCGTCAAATTATGAATATCAGGTTCAGACGGTTTGTAATGGTTCTACCAGCGCGTTCTCTTCGTCGGCTAACTTTACAACGCCTGCAACCGGTGCCGCAACTTTGCCGGTGCCTGATCACATCGTGGTAGTCTGGTTCGAGAATCATGCGTATTCTCAAATTATAGGAAATGCAGCAGCGCCACATATTAATGCTTTAGCGTTCTCTCAAAATAGCGCACTCTTTACTGAATCGTATGGCATTGAGCATCCGAGTCAACCTAATTACCTCGATTTATTTGCCGGTGGTAATCAGGGTGTAACAAGCAATCTCCTTCCTGCAAATCATTTTACATCGATGAATCTTGCTCGTGCCTTGATCAACGCAGGCCGAACTTTTGTTGCTTACTCCGAGGATTTACCAAGTGTAGGTTGGGATGGTGAGTTTAGCGGAGGTTACGCACGTAAACATAATCCGATAGCTAACTGGATGGGTACAGGAACAAATCAAGTTCCTTCTTCTTTGAACCAGCCTTTTACTTCTTTCCCTACAAACTTTAGTACGCTGCCAACGGTATGCTTCGTTGCTCCAACGCTGTTGAATAGTATGCACGACGGAACAGGAAATACTGCGATCACTACGGGTGACTCGTGGTTCTTTGCCAATATTCAAGCATATGCCGACTGGGCACGTAATAATAACAGCTTACTGATTCTGACTTTTGATGAGGATGATAATGTAAGTGGCAATCGTATTGCTACGATCTTTACGGGATCAATGGTTGCTGCCGGACAATATTCTGCCGGAATCAATCACTACAATGTGCTTCGAACAATTGAGGATATGTATGGTTTAGTGCATTCAGGCGCTGCCGCTTCGGCAACTCCTATTCATGGTTGTTGGTTGAACGGATATCGTATGGCGGATCCTGAAAGACAAAAAGCTGAACCGTTGTCACTCTATCCAAATCCTGCTTTTGATCACTTTACGATTGATTATTCTCTCGAAGAAAATTCAAACGTAACAATTTCGATCAGCAATATTTTCGGACAAAAGGTTTACTCCGATACTAAGAGTGAGCAGGAACCGGGAACATATAATCGCGAAATCTCTCTGGCAGATCTTAATCTGTCCCGCGGAATTTACTTCGTAGAAATGCTTGTAAACGAAAAACGCTTTGTTTCAAAATTGATGCTTTCTGAAAAATAGCATTTATTGCCATTGAAAAATCCCGAGATTCAAATTGAGTCCCGGGATTTTTTTTATCTCTTAATAAAGGTTCTGCTCTGAATTTTATTGTCAGTTGCAATTTGCAGCAGATATATTCCCTGACTTATCTTTTCAATTGGTATTTCAATTGTATTGCTTCCTGCTTGTAAACTTTGTGCTTGTGTCATTTGTAATTGCCCGATTGAATTGAAAACGCTCACAGTTGCAATCTTGCTAGCTCCTGCGTTGAATGTTACCCTGATCGAATTGCTCGCCGGATTTGGATAAAGCATGAGCTCTGAATTCTTTTCAATCGCATTGTCGGTTGAATTTACTGCAGACGCACTGGCGATTTTCATCCCGTTTCCAAAACTGGTTACCCACATTTCATCGTTGTTGTACGGATTAAAGAATACTCGCTCCGGCTGACGGAAAGGGTAGGAGCTTACCAATGTCCATGTCGGCGTTGTTGCATTCATATCGGACGACTGCCACAGGCCTTCGGTTTCGGTGGTTAGAAAGGCTTGATTGCCATTTGCAGGATTGAATGTGGTCGATGTTACGGAGTTAAATTGATTGGTCAATTTTGTCCAGCTCTGTCCGCGATTTGTTGTTTTATACAAACCTCCCAATCCATTCGGCGGGCCACCCCATCCGCTGAATACGCAAACGTACCAGGTGTTTTGTGTAGCATCATTTGGATCAAGGATAAGGTCTTTTGTCCAATAATGCATTCCTGCATCACTCACATCGCTCCATGAATTTAACAGAGGATCATAAATGAAAACCCCGGAGCTGGCTGTAAATGCGCCCGATGAATTTCTTCGTCCCGAGAATGTACAAACCATTTTTCCGTCATTCAAAACCTGAATGCACATGGGATGGCCTTCCGTACGCGGAGGATTTGACAGTTTAGTCCATGTTGCTCCGGCGTGATTTTGTAAGTCGTCGGTTTTGTAAATTCCTCCCAGCTGCGAACCTGCCGTTCCTCCGTAATGAATCACAGAAGCATACATTCGGCTTTGATTATTCGGATCTATAGCCATCCAAAAAACAGGATGATTAAACACATGCATATTCTGCCAAGTTGCACCATGATCGGTGGAGAAAACGATTTTTCCGTTTGCATCATTTGCATCGAGAATAGCATCTGTCAGTCGGGTGCTTTGATACATGTCGTGAATGTTTGAGCACGCACCATATATTGTTCCGCTATTGTCAATCGTTGTTCTATATAATGAGTTTACCGAAAAGCCGGAGTATTGAAATCCCCAGCTCGTTCCGGCATCGTTGCTCTTTATTCCTCCGATATCGCTGAAAGAAGCCATCATCGTATTTGCATCAATCCAGTTAACCTGCCAGCAAGTTGTGTTTTCTAGACCGACGCTGTGATACGCCATATTCTTCGGCGTATTTGATCCTGCTGAATGTTGGTCTGACGGATTTACATAAGCCTGATGCCAGTTATTTCCCAGATCATTACTGATCTGGACATTGCTGTATGTGCTGAACATTACAACAGATGAGTTTGAAGGAGCAGCAGTAATTCCAAAGCAGGTTTCGCTCCATCCCCAGCCTTTATCACCTCCGGCTCCTTCCCAGCCGGTGATGATGTTAGCATTGTTATTCGTATTGAAAACTTTTATCCACGTTGCTCCGCCATTTTGCGAGCGGAAAACTAACGGTGCGCCTAAGTTGTTATCGTTTCCTCCGAGATAAATTGTACTTGCATCGTTGGCCGACATGGATGCATACATAATAAAGTCCGTTCCAAAATTAATTCCTGTGTTTGACGGTGACCACATTCCGTTGGCGTTTGTCATAATATACACGCATTTGCCGAAACTATAATAATCCCAGGGCATAACTCCATTGTACGTACCCAATGTGCTTGCTCCTATACAGCAAAAACGAAGCGTGTTCCCTGTTCTTCCTCCGGTAAATGACCACATAACGGTCCCGGTAGCAATTCCTAATGTCGACATCAAGCTGAAATTGGCTCCGCTGTCGGTTGAGCGGTAAATTCCTTCGTTCGTGCCTATGTAAATGTCGTTTCCGTCCCATACAACGCCGGCCAGAATAATTCCCGCACCCATATTCGCTGCATGCTTAACAAGCGATAAACTTGTTCCACCGTCGTTTGAGATTAAGATGTCGCCGTACGCTCCAACAATGAATTGATCGGTTCGTGAAGGATTGGCACTCATTTTATAAACAGATCCGTAAGTGCCGAGATTGTATGAAGCAATCGTTGTCCACGTATTTCCTCCGTCTGTTGTTTTTACAGGATAAGTGTTATTGCCATCGTTGTAACTGCAATAAGCTATCGAAGGATCGGATGTGAATTCATAAGTCGAAATATTCGAAACGCTGAGCTTGGTGAACGGAATGACGGAATAACTTACACCCTGATCGGTACTGTGAAATAACTCACTCATATCGCAGCTCACGTAAAATTCGTTTGGGTCGGTAGGATTTATGGTCGGAAAAAAGAGTGCACCACCACCGCCAATCCCACGAGGTGAAAATACGGGTTGTGAAATCGACATAAAAGCCGAAATGGATACAAAAAGAATTGTGAAAAACGCTTTTAATTTCATATTCGTACCTTTTGTAGTATATAATGGAAGGTACGGAAATAGTTTCAATCAAGTATGAAGAATGTAAATACTTGTAAGCACCGATCGGTTGAACTTCGAGAACTTCTTACACTTCTTGGAAATGCACATCGAATACAGAATTTCGAATTATGAATTATGCCCTCTACGATCATTAATCCTCAATACTGAATTTTGAATTCATAATTCATAATTCTGAATTCAACTATGGTGCTGATTGGAGTTCATCATTTTCATCGAAAACCATCCCAGGATTAGGATAACTACGGCCATAATAACCCAAAGCCAGATTTTCGAAAAATAACTTTCTGTTTTTTCAGAAGACTGATCCGCATATTTTGTTTCAGTCCCGCATGTAACTGAATCCAATTCTTTGGAAAGATGCGTGCTGAATTTTTCGATGTCATATTTCGGAATTCGCATACTTCCGTTGCCATAGGCTAGAATGTATTTTCCCTCTCCTTTAAAACGACCTATGAGCTGATACACGTAACCGGCAACCTGAACGGAATCAATTGTCAACGATTCATTGTCGAAATCTGAAATTAAAATTTCGATATTATTGACGGGAGTAGTAGGGAAGAAGAAATCCTGCGGCTCGAGAGAGCTGATAGTGCCGGAGAAAAGGGTGGAGTAATTGTAAATTGGCGTCGCTGCATTCTTTACAGTATCGGTAATTGTTCTGATGGCAATCGGACGATAATATTCAATCGTGTCGTGAACGAATACTTTAATCATTGAAACGGGTACGAGCTCGGGTAATCGGAATTTGACAGAAGATTTATCCGAAGTGTTTTTGTCAGTTGGCTTTTTTGCTATTGATAAATCGTTCACTTCATAGCGACGAATTTCTCCGGCGACAATTTTCTCATGCAATATTTTTGCAGAAGTCAATTGCGGTTTTGTGTTCGTGAAAATGTGTAATCGGTAAAATCGGTACGATGATTCTTTGAATCGTAAGTCGGTAAACTTATAGTCGCTGTATTGATTCTTGATGGAGAAAATCTGATAATCTTTCAGAATTTTAAACCATTCATCCTGGTCGAAACTTCCTTCTAAAACAATTTTCCAGTCGAAATTTTCATCCTTGAAAGCAAGGCGGATTTCGTTAACAGGAATGGGTTCTTCCAGACGAAAGGTGTAGAAATGTCCGTCGTTTGTGGAGCTTTCGTTGTTGAGTTTAAACTCAGACTCGACCGTCGTTATTTCCGGCTCATCCAAATGGAGAACGTACGGGATTTCAGGTGGAGTCTCCGTTTTCTTCTAATTTGTAAATGCGGAGATCGGAAAAGTCGGACGCAATCTTTCCGTAAATATCATTCGGTAAAGTCAGGCGGTTCCAACTTGTACGTGCCGGACTAATTTCTCGTGAATATCGAAATCCGTTCGATTGTGCGTTCGAATTAATTGAACACACGATGAACGAAAGCAGAAAGAGCACAAGAACTTTATTCATCAGCCAGATAATGTTTGTATTTGTTATAGAGGAATGAAATAACCAGAAGAAGTATACCAAGCAAGACAAAAACGACGGTTTTAGCAATCGTACTTAAGTCGCTCATGTCATATAAGAATAACTTGAGTAAAGTTATTGCAAAAAGCGCAATAGCCGCAAGACGTATATGCTTCTTTTTGTTTTTGATTCCCAAGCCTATGAGGAAAAGCGAGTACACTCCCCACAAAATGCTCAGCCAGATGTTGTATGTATCGTCCTGTCCACTCATTTCCGTCCAATGAATGAGCTCATTGCTCAACAAGGCTACGATGATAAAGTGGAAGAAGAAATCGTACAGTTTTTTGAAGCGCGTGTTAATTTCCGGAAGCAGGGTGAATGATCGTAAGGAAAATAAACCCAGCAATGCAAACGGAATAGAGATGTAACGAATCAGAATGTTGTTAAGCGTATAAAAGTAGACGCCTCCGTGCGTGTGAACTAAATAGCTGTGTCGCAGTTCGCCGAGCGAATTAAATCCGACTCCGATAAAAAGGAAGAGTGCGTAGATGTTTCCGATAGCCAGAATTTCCGAGGCAAGCTTACTCTTTATTTTTTTATTAACAAACCAATTGATGATTCCAATATACAAGAGCATGAAATTCACACTCCATATTTTTAGGTACCAAATGTAGTCTTCATCCAGCAGCCACGAATATTCACCATGGAGAATAATTTTTGATCCGTAAAATTTGTGATGAAAGAAGAAATCGATTTCATTGTGAAAGGCCATGTATGTGCCGACAACAAAAATGACAATCGGCAGCAGAATCATGATGTTTGTAATTAATTTGTTTCGGCTGAAAGTGATTTCATCCATCCGGCTCAGTCGAATTTTTGCCATAAAGCCAAAAGCAATCGAGAATAAAATCGAAGTGAGGAAGGTGATATTTAGAAAAGGAGTGATCTTGTCTGTCACATCGTCAATGTAACGACTGTGTTCTCCCCAGTCTATCATCATGCTGAAGAATGCCAGAAGCATGATAGCGGACGAAATTTTCTCATATACTGCAATTGACTTCGTACGACCGACCCAAAACAAAACGGCGGCTTCAGCTGTCCACATCAATGTCACCCAATTTCCGTCGAGCTGAACAGGAATTGTAATGGTGATAAATGTTAATACCAGACCGGCGACGAGGTATAACGGATTCTTATCACCCAGGCGACGGCGTTGAATAATGGCGCAAACGATAAAGTGAATTACCCATTGCCTAAGGTAAATACACCTGTAGGTTGCTCAAAGCAGCTTTTGACTCAAGCATATCATATCCAATTCCGTAGAAGATAAAGGAGTTGATGAGGAGAACTATTACATCGGTAATTGTTAGTTTTTCTACGCGAATGAGTTTATACGCAAGGAAAGTTGCGTAGAATATCGCAAAGAAAATGAACACAAAAATAGCGGCTGTTGCGTAGTACGTCGATGAAGTATAACGTGTGAAATACCATCCGAGGAATATTACCCATGTAAGTACGAAGGATGAGTAATAAACCGGCAACCACTTTTTTCGAAACGATAAAACAGCAATTCCGGAGTTAATAATCGCCATGTACGTAAATAACACAGCTGCCTGGCCGGAATTATTACTTAATAAAAACGGTACGGCATAGGCGCCAACGAGTCCGATGAGTGCAATGACTTGTTGATTATATTGAATTGCAGCGTAAACGGTGAAGACGGTAAATAAAAACATCAGACCGAATGCCACCTCCCGAATCATGAGCTGATAGTATGCAAAGCCGGCGAAAGTGATGAAGTATAAAATCGCCATCGAGCCACTGACTAAAACGGCACTGAACTTCTCGTAATCCTTTTTGAGTTTGATGGCAAAGACCATGAGCCCGATTCCGATCAGATAACCGAGAAGGATGCGAGTAAGCGGACTGATCATATCGTGATCGATGGCATACTTAGCTCCGATAGCCACACCGATAACAGTGATAACGATACCGATTTTGTTGATCAGATTTTCACCGATGAACTTCTCTATGTTACGATTATTCGGCTTAGGCGCCGACTTTGGTTTTTCAGGGTGAACAATTTCGTTCCGATAATAACCGGAGGAGGAGTATATGGTTTTGCCGGTGGAATTGTAGTGTCTTTAATTTCTTCAAACGGATAACGAATATCTTCAGGCTCCGATTTGATGAACGACGGCAAAGGTGATTCGGGTGCCGAATATTGCAAGCGGTCGATCTCCGCTTTCAATTCATTGATTTCTTTGGAAAAAGACTCCTGTCGTCGAAGCAGCTCATTTATTTTCTCGGTCAGCTGCTTTATTTTTCGGAATTGGTCGTTCATTTGCAAAGTAGTGGTGGTGGTTAGCTTGGAAAAAGACTTACGGTCATATTTAAGGCATTTGTACTTCGTGGTTGAAGGTAAAATATACCGAGAAGATTTCTGAAAAAGCTTATATTATCAAATTTCTCAGCGAAAAGTTTGTTGCTCAATTTTGACTATAGCGTATATTTGGAGAATGGATTTTAAGATTCAATTTCCTATTCAAGCATCGGAGAAGAAACTGGATATCGGTGAGAAGGTTTTCTTACCGGATCTTGTTTTAGTGATCATATCGGAAACTTTTTAAGTGATTACCGATTTCCGATTTGTTCTAATCCGAACGGGACGATTTATAATCCTGTCAGCATTTTTTCTTCTTTGAAAAGTTTTCTTCTGAAAGAGAATCATCCTGCCGAAGATTTGTTTGAAGCAAACGGAAGTTGGTTCTCAAGGCAGTGTCATACGAAATGGTCGGCCGATTCTAAGACTGAGCTGGAAGATAAATTGAATGAGATGTATGTTTCATCGGCGGAATTTATCCGACAATCGTCGTTTCTCTTCATTACACTCGGATCTGCCTTTGTATACGAATTGAAGGAAACTAAACAAATCGTTGCCAATTGTCATCGCTTACCGAATACTCTTTTTACAAAACGTCTTTTGTCTGTCGATGAAATTGCGGATTCGTTTTTGGAACTGTGCGTTGCGCTAAAGACGCTTAATCCTAAACCGAAAGTGGTCTTCACTGTAAGTCCGGTTAAACATCTGCGTGATGGAGTAGAGGAAAATAATTTAAGTAAGTCGACGCTGTTGCTCGCAATCCGAAAAATTCGTGATAAATATCCGGCTGTTGAATATTTTCCGTCGTTCGAAATTGTGAACGACGAACTTCGCGATTATCGTTTTTATGAAAGTGATTTTGCTCACCCGAATAAAATGGCGATCGATTACGTGATCGAGCGATTCAAACAAACTTATATGAGCGAGCGGGCCTCGTCCTTTGTTTCTGACTATTCAGAAATCCGTGCTGCGATGAATCATCGTGTCGTACAACAGTCGTCAAACAGTCACCGTAATTTTCTCCGATCCTTTTACCAGCGTACTCAGGCAATGAAGGTGAAGTATCCTGAAATGGATTTTTCACGGGAGCTCGAGTATTTTAATCCGGATAATCTGCTCGCAGTTTAGAAGCTTCGCCGGGGGATTTCTGTAAATTGCGGCTTTCGGTAGGTGTATATGCAATTTTCATGGGAGGAAAACTCTTGCATTAGAGATTCTTTCCTTAGATTTGGAGGAAATCCAAACCACATGAAAAAACAACTCGCTCTTTTAATATTATGCTTGATTGGCATTCAAATGCGAGCACAAACTACAGTCTCTATTCGTTTGAATGCAGGCGATGAAGATCTTTATGTAGATAATTACAATACCACAGGAAATTATCCGAACGAAGATGATTATTGCAGCGGTGCCTGGACGATTGGCGGTGTTCCTGCTGTATATCGGAATTTTTTCAAATTCGATATGAGTGCAATCCCTGCAGGAGCAACGATTAACAGTGCATACTTGTCGCTCTACTATGCCAACCCGAATGAATTTAACGATACTCATTCTTCCTTGACAAATTCTAATGAAAGCGTTCTGCAAAGAGTAACGACACCATGGTCGGAAGCAACGATGAACTGGACAACGCAGTCTGCTGTGAGTTCGAATGATCAGGTCATTCTTCCGCAAAGCACAAGCCCTACGCAGGATTATCCGAATATGGATGTAACTGCCATGGTGCAAACGATGGTTGATAGCGGTAATTACGGATTCTCTCTTCGTTTGGTGTCGGAAATTGCTTATGCACGTATGCTCTTTGCTTCGGGCGACCACCCTGATTCATTGCAGCATCCGTTGCTGGTGATCAATTATACTTTGCCGATCGTTTGCATCGAAAGACGACTGATGCCTGACGGAGAAGATGCAAGCATAGACGATTATCATCCTGCACAAAATAATCCGAACGAACTTGAGTACTTCGGCGGAACGTGGACGATACAGGGCGATACAACGATCTGGCGAAATCTTTTCAAATTTGATATCAGCGCAATTCCTTCTAATTCTATTATTCAATCCGCAAATTTATCATTGTACTTTGCTGCTCAAAGCAGTTTTCCCGGGGCAAATGATACATCGCTTTCAAGTAGTAATGCATGTGTCATACAAAGAGTCACTTCTCCATGGACGGAAAGTACGGTGACTTGGAATAATCAGCCAAGCGTCTCTTCGAATAACTCAGTAACTATCGGACCAAGCGTTTCCGGAGCAGAGGATTTCCCGAATATCGATGTTACAGCTCTCGTGCAAGATATGGTCAACGATCCGACGAATAGCTATGGCTTTAGACTTTCGCAAGCGTTCGAGCAGGCATACGGTAGAATGCTCTTCGCTTCCGGCGATAATCCGGATACTTCCCGTCTTCCGAAACTGCAAGTGTGTTACGTTGGCACCGATGGAATAAATGATCTCTCTTCAAACGACCATATTTCAATCTATCCAAATCCGGCCAACAGCGAATTAAACATCAAATGGTCGCCGGAAGAAAATTACACATCGATCACCATCTGTGATGCACTCGGTCAAATCATCCATTCCGAAAATTGCTCACGCTATAAATCGTCAACAATAAACGTTTCCAACTGGTCGCGCGGAGTTTACTTTCTTACGTTGCTTAAAGCGGATGGGAGGGTGACGAAGCGGGTTGTGGTGGCTAAGTAGTCAATTAGCCAATTTGCTGATTAGCTGATTAGCTAATGGGGCGGTGGGCTTAAGGTTACGGCGTTGCTTTTTGCTTTCTGCATTTAATTTACCAATTAGAGATCATGCTAATTCACTAATGTTGTGGCCACCTAATTATTTCGCTGTATCAATACATTCGACCATCAGCTAATCATCACATCAGCTAATCAGCTAATTTTAAAACCGGACAGGAAGGCTACTCCTAACATAAACCGCCTTCCCCTTCTCCTTCCCCGGTTTCCAGGCGGGCATGCTGCGGACGAGTTTGACGGCGTCGTTGTCGTACTCTTTGCCTAGGCCGTGTGCGACGTATGGAAAAAGAACTTTGCCTTTGGGACTGATTAAAAAATTGACGTAAACCGTACCGTGTTTACCGCCAGAATGCTTAGGTGTGTTCTTGAAAATGTATTCTGCTAACTTCTCCTGTCCTCCGGGGAATTCGGGCATTTGATCTACGAGTAATTTGGACGACTGATTTGCATCTTCTTTGGCAAACATCTTTTTGTATTTCTTCGCAGGGATCGTGTCGTTTTCAATAATCATCGAACTGTGACAACGGCTCTCGAGCAGATTAAACATTTCCGTATCACCCAATGCAAGTACAGCACTCCAGTCACGACAAGCACTCAGTGTATCACTCATTGCCCAGTTCGCCACTCCTCTTTGAAAATATGCCGAAGCATTCGATTCGTTAGTATTAATTTGATTGCTTAAAAAGGACGAAGCACTCTCAAAATTCCCTGCATTAATTAACGAAACGCCTTGCTCATTATCGGGGGTGATGTGATCTTTCATCATCGTCTGAATGAGCGAATCGTGCTGTGCAGGGTTCTGTGCCTGAGACAAAAGAGTGAAGGAAATGAATAAAATAGTGAGTGCGGTTTTAATGTTCATTGTCAAACTGATTTTGCCGTCAAATTAAGCCAAATTTCTTAGTGTCTAAGTGTCTTAGTGGTAAAAAATAATTAACCACTAAGACACTTAGACACTAAGAAAATCTTTTAATTTTTGCATATTTGCCCTATGACTGCCTATTCCAACACCCGCGATTTTGCCCTTTTACAAGACCAAAACGATTCCCTCAGCACTTTCCGACAAGAATTTTATCACCCGATCATCAATGGCCGGGAGGCAATTTACTTTACGGGAAATTCACTGGGACTTCAACCGCGAGTGACGCAGGATTATGTGCTGGCTGAGCTGGAAGATTGGGCAACGTACGGAGTAGAAGGCCATTTTCACGGCCGTAATCCATGGTACTCGTATCAGGATATTCTGACGAATCAATTGGCAACTTTGCTCGGCGCTCTGCCAATTGAAGTGGTGTCGATGAATTCGCTTACGACGAACTTGCATTTGCTCTTGGTTTCGTTTTATCGTCCTACAAAGGAACGACACAAAATCATTTGCGAATACGATGCATTTCCGTCTGACTTATACGCTGTGCAATCGCAGGCTTCGTATCACGGATACAATCCGGATGAAGCCGTTGTTTATCTGAAAGCTCGCGAAGGCGAATATTTGTTGCGCACGGAAGATATCATCGCCGCCATCGAGCGCGAAGGGAAATCGCTCGCAACAGTAATGCTTGGTGCCGTGAATTATTATACGGGACAATTTTTGGATCTCGAAAAAATATCGGCAGCTGCACATAAAGTTGGCGCAACGGTCGGATTCAATCTGGCGCATGCTACCGGAAATGTAATGATGAAACTGCACGAGTGGAATGTCGATTACGCTTGCTTCTGCAGTTATAAATATTTGAATGCCGGTCCGGGTGGTGTGTCCGGAATTTTTGTTCACGAGCGATTTGCTGACGATAAAAGTATTCCTCGTTTCGCAGGCTGGTGGGGCAACGATCCTGAAACGCGATTTTCAATTCCGAGAACGTTTGTTCCTGCGAGAGGTGCACGGAGCTGGCAGTTAAGTAATGCTGCCGTAATTTCTATGTCAGCATTAAAAGCGTCGCTCGATATTTTTGAAGATGCCGGCATGGATGAACTTCGTGCCAAAAGCGAAAAGCTCACAGGCTTTCTGGAATTTATCATTCAGGATATTAATCGCGAATTCAAAGCAAGCACGGGAGTTGAACCCGTAAAAATTATTACACCTTCCAATCCGGCCGAACGCGGTTGTCAGCTCTCTCTGATCATGCATTCAAACGGAAAGAAAATTCACGAAAAATTGACGGAAAAAGGCGTGATTACCGACTGGCGTGAGCCAGATGTAATCCGCGCAGCACCGGCTCCTTTATATAATTCTTTTATGGATGTATATGAGTTTGGTCAGTTTCTGAAAGAATCAATTCTATAAATTCATCCCGCAAAAAAATAGACTCTATGAGTACCTCTGAAGATAAGAAAATTACCATCCTTGGTGCAGGCCTCGTCGGCTCGCTTCTTTCTATCTATTTGTCGCGTCGTGGTTACGAAGTAACAATGTACGAGCGTCGCCCCGATATGCGGAAAGAAAATATCTCTGCCGGTAAATCAATCAATCTGGCTCTGTCGGATCGCGGTTGGCTGGGATTACAGGGCGTCGGCATCGAAGCTGCCATTCGTAAAGTGGCGATTCCGATGAACGGACGAATGATGCACAGCGTAAAAGGTGATCTTACTTATCAGCAATACGGCGAAGAAGGACAATCGATCTATGCTACATCGCGCGGTTTGTTGAATTGCGTGATGATGGATGAGGCAGAGAAAAAGGGGGTGAAGATTGTTTTCAATCACCGTTGTACTCGCGTCGATATGGAAAATGCGATTGCTAGTTTCGAATCGCCTGAAGGTGCGAAGGATGTTAAATCACGTCTGATCTTCTCTGCCGATGGTGCTTTTTCAGCCGGACGTTTAGCGCTTCAACTCGGAGCCGATCGTTTTGATTACTCACAGAATTATCTGAAGCACGGTTACAAAGAATTACTCATTCCGGCAGGACCGAGCGATAGTTTCAAAATGGAAAAGCATGCATTGCATATCTGGACACGCGGCGGATATATGCTGATTGCTCTTCCGAATATGGATGGAAGTTTTACATGCACACTCTTCTTCCCGTTTGAAGGAGAAGAATCGTTTGCCTCTATCAAAACTGAAGAAGACTGTAATGCTTTCTTCAAAAAGAATTTCCCTGATGCGCTCGAATTGATGCCGGATCTGGCAAAACAATTCTTCAGCAATCCAACCGGCGCATTGGTTACAGTAAAATGTTTCCCTTGGACGTATAAGGATAAATTGTGCTTGATTGGTGATGCTGCTCATGCCATCGTGCCTTTCTATGGACAAGGAATGAATTGCGGTTTTGAAGATTGTACCGTTCTCGAATCACTGCTCGAGAAATACAATGAGGATTGGAGTAAAGTACTTCCGGCATACCAGGCAGCTCGTAAGCCGAATTCAGATGCGATCGCAGATCTGGCCATCATGAATTTTGTCGAGATGCGCGATTTAGTAGGTTCGAAAGAATTTTTGCTTCGCAAGAAAATCGAAGCACGCATTCATGAGAAGCATCCGGAAAAATGGTTACCGCTTTATTCGCAGGTAACATTCAGTGCCATTCCTTATTCAGAAGCGTTGGCAAACGGCTTGCGTCAGGATGGTATCATGAAAAAAGTGATGGCCTTACCGGGGATAGAGGCAAAGTGGGACAGTGCTGAAGTTGAGAAAATGATTCTCGATCAACTCGTATAATTTTAGGGGAACGAATAGTATTTATGCAGGAAAGTGAAAAATCATGGAAGGCGGCGCTGAGCCATACTTCTTTCAGAAATCAATTTGTCATAACGCTGATCGGTATTTTATCGTTCATGTTTATTTTTCCGTCCTTCTTCGATTGGATCGAATCAAGGACAGGAAAGGTCTTGACCGACATTCTCCTTGATCAGATTCCGGCGATGGACGTTTCATTTCTGATTTTTTTCTTCCTCTATTCCGGTATTGTAGTTGGCGTGGCTGCTCATTATAATCATCCGAAAGTTATTCTCATCGCCATGCAGACGTACTTACTGATTACTTTGCTTCGAATGGCGTCAATTACCTTGTTTCCGCTCAATCCGCCCATCGGCTACATACCGCTTCACGAGCCCTTCGTTCAGCTTTTTGTAAAAGGCAGTAAAATTATCTCTCACGATCTTTTCTTTTCCGGACACGTTTCGACCATTCTGTCCATTTACTTCTCTACACGCAGGCGAATCATCAATCGCTACTTGCTTCTCTGCTCGATCATGATAAGCGTACTCGTTCTCGTCCAGCACGTCCATTACACCATTGATGTAATCGCCGCCGTCGTTCTTACTTATTTGGTTTACAAGTTTTGTAAGAGGTTTTTGGGAGGGAAGTGAGTTCTCATTTAACTGAAAATTTTACAATAATTTGCCTTTTTTGGTGTTATATCATAATTGCACCATTTCAATCTATTGCTTACTTTTAATTTCCATTAAAGTTTTACATGAGATCTTGGATTTTATTGTTTGTCTGTGTTGCATTCATTTTACTTCGTCGGCTCAATATTGGGCGACACGGGGGGTTCGCAGAATAATATGGCTTACGATATTTGTGTTGACCACTCCGGTAATAATTTTACCACTGGTTATTTTTCTTCAGGGATGAATCTTGATGGCACAGTGATTAATGCAAGCGGAATAACGGATATGTTTCTGGTAAAATCGGACCCCAATGGCGGTGTTCAGTGGGCTGTAAAAGGAGGCGGAAACAATATCACAGAAGGATTAGCTGTTTGTACCGATCATCAAGGTAATGTAATCGTAGGCGGGTTCTTCTACGGAACTGCTACATTCGGAACTCAGACACTCACAGCGACAGGAAGTAAAGATGGATTTGTTGCTAAGTATGACAATCTGGGAAACTTTCTTTGGGCAACAAAAGTTGAAGGAACATTATTAGAGTCGGTAAATAAAGTTACGACGGATGCGAATAACAATATTCTGATCACAGGAGAATTTTCAAGTTCTAATTTTGCAATAGGATCTTCAACGCTTAGTTCACCGAATAATTCACTTGATGTATTTGTTGCCAAATTATCGCCATTCGGAAGTGTTCAATGGCTGAAATCCGGAACAGCACCACTCATAGACAGGGGGACTCAGATTGCATGTGATAATAACGGAGATGTGTATGTAGGCGGAGAATTCAGTGATACAATTACTTTTGATGCCGTTCACTATAATACAATGTACAATGCCGTATTTGTAATAAAATATTCTTCGGGCGGACAGGAGCAATGGTTTCGTTACATGGGCAGCGGAAGTACCGTGAACATGAAAGGACTAAAATGCGATCAGTCAAATAATATTATTGCTTTAGAGAATTATACCTCTTCGTTAATTTATTTTGATTTTGGCTCAAGCTTAACTTTAACAAATAATTATCCCAATAATTATTCTTTATCATCGATCAGCAGTGCCGGTGCTTTGAATTGGAAAATTACAGATGGATCCTCATCGCCTGTTTTCGGAGAATGTCTTGCAATCAGTTCGAGCGGAGAGCTCGCTGTTGGCGGTACTTATGATTGCAAGTTCAATGATTTCGCAGATCAGTATGGACAGGGTGTTTTTTGTTCAATAGGCTATGAGGATGGTTTTGTTTCTCGCTACTCCGGAAGTGGAAACTGGATCGCGAGCCGTTGTTTCGGTGGTAATAAATCTGATTTTCTCTATGGAATTGCATACGATAATTTAGGAATTCCTATTATCGCCGGCGGCTTCGAAAAGATAATTTATTTCCCTTCTGCTTTTGGTTCAGTTTTAGGTTATGGACATGAAGTGGCCGGTATTAACCATGATAATTGTTCCGAATTCCACTATTATAACAATTATTACTTTTCGAATAGTGGTAATACCGATGTCTATTATGGAAGAGCGATCAATTTTTTGAAATTGCCAATGGATATTTTTGAAAGAGAACCGCTCGGTTGCGATCTTACTTTTCCCGAGCTTTGTATTGATCAGTGTCAGGATACGATTTTTGCTTGTGGCAAGGCTAGTCTGCTTGCAAACATGCATCAGCAGGAGTATTATACTCCCGACTATGCCTTTCTATGGAATACCGGTGACACCGCACATGTCATTCAAGTAACTACTTCAGGAATTTATTCTGTGATAATGACCACTCCGGATGGTTGCTTTACCGACACCGATTCTGTTGTCGTTGTAATTCATCCAACTCCTGCAATACCGCTTATTACCGATAGTAAAGGCGTAAATTTTCAAGCATTAAATCCTGTCCCTGTACGATATTGTTATCCGGATTCAGTTTTACTCACATCGACCGTTCCCCCCTTTGTTATGATACTATTTCAAATCCGCTTTGGAGCACTTTGTACTGCATTCCACAAGAGTCGATAACACTTTGGACAATTAATAATCCGACAGCGTATCTCGATTCCCTTACACTTTGTGCACGTAATTTCGTTCGTGTGACATCAACAGGCTGGTATACATACACCGCACATATTGAACGAAATGATTGTGACACGGATTTCTATGATTTGTCAGATAGTATTTATGTGGAAGTTGTCCCAATTAGCGGGGGGACGGTTACGCTTACGATCTCCGGCGATACAACTTTTTGTCCGGGGGATTCAGTTTTACTGATAGCAGGAGGCTCCACAGCTTCATACCACTGGTCAAATGGAAGTGTGGGCGATTCAATTTATATTAGTATACCGGATATCTATAGCGTCTCATCAACGATGGATTCTATAAATGCAAATGGTTGTCATATACCTATAATTGGTGGAGCATCTCACACTGTAACAACGGAAACATTACCTGTTATTACTGCGACACCTGATGTTATATGTCCAAATGATTCTGTTCAATTATCCTGCAGTAATAACCCCGGTGCTTCTTACTCATGGCAAGGGACCTTCGGGTATTCTGTCTGTCGATTCATCTGTCGTTTGGGTAAATACTCCCGGAATTTATTTCTGCACACAAACAGAAAATTGCCATTTGGTTTCTAATACGGTTAATGTTACCCAATACACAACTCCGGTATTATCAACGAATGGCGCAAATGCTATTTGCAATAATTCACCTGTTCAATTACAAGTTATTTGTGATCCGTCAGCTACAATACAGTGGCAATCGCCATTGTCAGGAAATGGTACTCACCCTATCGTTTATCAACCCGGAGTATATCAGGTACTTGTTACGCAATGTAATATTACAATCCCTTTGAGCATTACCGTAAGGTTGAGCAATCCGGTTGCTGCAATTGCAACGAATGATTCGCTGAATTTCTGCAGTGGTGATTCGATCCGATTATTTTCAGCCACACCGGCTCAAGCTTATTTGTGGCTTCCGGGTGGACAGAATTCTAATTCTATTTATGTGACGCAAGCCGGGCAGTATGTACTTCAGACAACTGATTCTTTCAATTGTGTTGCCGTTGATACTATTGCTTGTACAACATCTGCAAATAATCTAAACGCGCCTTTAGCTTCGGATACGACAATCTGCAATGGAGAAAGTGTAATCTTACAGGCATCCGGGCAAGCTCAGCTGATTTGGATGAATAGCAATTTGCAATATGTCCATTCCGGATCCATCTATCAAATTCCCGGACTATCTCAATCTTCTTATTATCTGGTTTACTCTGATTCCGGAAATTGTAAAAGTGCGGTGGACACGGCATGGGTGATGGTTGAAAATTGCGACAGCCTCCCAATCCCCAATATCCTTACCGTCAACGGCGACAACGCCAACGATATCTTCCCGAATTTCGGAGAAAACGGAATTCTCTACAGCATTCAGATTTTTAATCGCTGGGGAAAACGAATCTACCATTCCATCGACTCATATACTCAGTGGTCCGGTTTGGATGACGATGGGAATCGACTCAGCGACGGAACCTATTACTACATTCTATCTTTGATACATGCCACCGGTCGCAAGCAGGAAGCGCATGGGTGGGTGATGGTGGTGAATGGGAAGTAGGAGGCAGGGTGGCTTGGTCCTTGGTCTCTGGTTATTAGAAATTAGAAATTAGTAATTGGAAATTAGAAATTGTTTTTGTTTTGAAATCGTGAAGTGTTTTTTATGTATGAAGCGATGGACAATTGGTTTTTGATAAACCTCAACTAAGAAGGGCAGAAAGAATGAGGGTCTGGGACCAATACCTAAAAATAGTCCCGTAGGGACGCTCTGTTTGTAGAAAAACGACCAGTAGAACGAATTAGCTCCGTAGGAGCGACCAGACAACCGCATTGTCATAATAACAATGTCCCCGTTATTTCGTCGCGAAAACTATGGAACATTCCGTAAAATCTTCTCCATCTTTTTCCCTTTCGCCAATTCATCAACAAGCTTATCCATATATCTCACCTTTTGCGTCAACGGATTCTCAATCTCCTCTATGCGGTAGCCGCAGATAAGTCCTGTAATTAAACTTGCATTCGGATTCAGCTTTGCTTTTTTGAAAAAATCTTCGAAAGTGACTTTGCTGCTGATCATTTCCTGCAATTTCTTTTCGTCGAAGCCGGTAAGCCATTTAATTACTTCATGCAATTCGTTCTTCGTACGGCCTTTCTTTTCAACTTTTACAAGGTAAAGCGGATAAACAGTGGCGAACGTCATCCTGGCAATACGCTCGTCGTGATGGCTGGTTGAATTCATCTTCTCAAATTATTCGTAATGGGTTCAATTACTTTAATCGCTCCAATTTCCCTTTTCGTTTCACAATGTTTTTGTAATCCCACTGAATCTCTCTCGATTTTTTCAACCATCGCTTCAATTCTCCGGTTTTAATTTCGTCTGTTGAGTTGTAAAATATGGAAGCATCTTTGAATTTCTCGCCACGTACGTCTAATTTTTCTTCGTCAAAGTCAGCGCCGCTCCAGAACATCAATCGCCAGCCGGCTTTTTGCTTCGAGTAACCGACGATCGGATTTCCCTCCAGAAACCAGACAGGATGTGCATGCCAGATTTTGCTCTCGGCTTCTTTTAAAACGCTGTCGATGGTTTCGGCGAGGAGATTGCAAATTTCTTTGTCTGCTTTGGTTTGTTTGCTGTGATAGGTTTTGATGTCTTTATTCATCTCTTAAGAATTATTTTTTTACCACAAGATCACGAGGGGCACAAGATAGCCACAAGGATTTCCGTGTGTATTTCCGTGTTTGGAGCCTGCCCCTTTGGGGTGGGGAATTTGTTGTACGTTATTCAATCAACTTAATACCGTTCATATCCGCCTGATTGTTCTTCAAAAACGCATATGTAATCGAATCCACTTTGCAATTGATAAACTGTACTTTTTTGAATCGCTGATTGTATTTGAAAAAGCTATTGATAATCGTAGCGTTCTCGAATTTGACACTGTAGAATGAGCAGTTCTCAAAATGGCAGTCTTCTAACGTTCCTTCGAAGATGAGATTACTGAGATTTGTTTTCTTAAAGATAGTAAACTTCCAGATTGCTTCTTTGATAATATTATGTTCAAAATTCACGAATGAGAATTCAGCACCCGAGAAATTGGCCTGCGTGAAATCGCATTTTTCGATATTGTCTCTCAGAAGAACTGAATCGATAAACGAACATTTGTTGAATTGATTCTTCAGCAAATTCGATGATTGAATTTTGCTGTTGCGTAAATCCGAAGCGGTGAAATCGCATACCTCAATATTGTTGCTGGCCAAAATCAGTCCCGACATATCGGAGCCCACGAACTTGCATTTCTCCATATTCGATGAGCTGAGTTTCTCTTTCAGATTTTTCAAGCCGGAGAAATCAGCATCCGACCAATTACCGCGCGACATATCCCAGTTCCATACCGATTTCTTTCCAGGCTTAGCAGGACGGAAGTCGGCTGTCTGATTGGCTGCTGATTCGAGGGGAGCACTTTCCGTTTCTACGGTTTGAAAATTCTCCGAAAAGTAATTTAGATCGACTCCGAAAATTTCGGCCAGACGATTCAAAGTGGTAATGTCGGGCATCGACTCGCCACGTTCCCATTTACCGACAGCCTGAGCGCTGATTGAAACTTTTTGTGCAAGCTCGGCTTGGGAAAGATTGTTTTTCTTTCTTGCTTCGGCAATCTTATTGCCCAGTGTTTTAGAATTAAGCATCGTGATAATGTTTTTTTTTGATGCCGCAAAGTTATTTTGAGCCACCACCGCCATGCAAATATAACCAACTACTTATAGTTGCAATTTCGCTATTTTCGGTTGTTTTTCGACAACTAACAGTTGTTTTGTCGAAAAATCTTAAACACTCAACTACTAACCCCGAACCCCAGACTTTGAACCTTGAACTTTGAACTTTGAACCTTGAACCTTGAACCCTTAAAACGATAACTTGTAAATAATTTCCTCAATCTCCTCCTGCCGTGCATTCGCAAATCCTCTATCAGTTCCAATCCTTACAAAGCCACAATTCTCCATTACTTTTTGCGAACCGTAATTATCAAATGCAGCCCTTCCAAAAATTGGTCTGGTCAGTTCAATCTTCAAAAACTCTTTTAAAGCCGCCGTCGCAATTCCACGTCCCCAAAATTTCCTGTCGATCCAATACGTAATCTCCGCTTCGCCCTCCATCTCATACTTTGCTAAGCTTCCTACAATCACTCCATCAATCCAAATTGTCTGGTTATTGATCGTCGGATCTGCCAGCAGTTTTGTATACTTTTCCATATAGGCAGCTTCGTCGTTCGGATCCTTCGACGTGAAAGCGGCGAGG
Organism: Bacteroidota bacterium; assembly: GCA_016721305.1. Classification (GTDB taxonomy): domain Bacteria; phylum Bacteroidota; class Bacteroidia; order AKYH767-A; family 2013-40CM-41-45; genus JADKIH01. The sequence goes on along the minus strand of JADKIH010000012.1, from coordinate 131 downwards.
TGGATGCCTTCGGGGTTTTGCTGGAAATGGAAGAGGGTGGGGAGGTGTTCCGGGGTGGTTGGGGTTAAGGTGATTTGTGCTTGTGTCATAGAATTTCTTTTAGCAGGAGATTTTTAGTTCTCAGTTAACTC
>JADKIH010000011.1 GCA_016721305.1 Bacteroidota bacterium | reverse complement strand
AATAGGTGTTAAATCAAAACGCAATTAAAAATGAACTCAGTGTTTACGCAAAAAGTTAAAATTTTAATGTCGTGTGTGGCCATTCTCTTTGGGCTAAACACACAGAAAGCGATGTCCCAGACATTTGATCCATGCGGACCAAATGGGCCGGGCTGTTCAGCGGGGCCACCTGTAATGGTATTCTCCCCGGCGGATACATTCTATATTGCACAGGCTGCAACAATTTTTGCAGGAGCATTTGATGCTCAGCAAAAGGTTGACACGACGTACAATCAAACCGGCAGCTTGACTCTTATTTCAGGTCCGGGCACTGTGAGTGGTACATTGACAGGCAACTTCGTGAAAGGAATTGCGAAGCGCAGGTATCACGGTTTCTGCTCCGGGGTCGTATCAGTTTCATTGTACATCAGGATCATTGATGTCGTATGATGTGACAGATTATTTCGACACGATTCCTCAAAATCAAGGAGGCGGAAATATGTGTTTCAGTGCAGGTCCGTCTATTGCCTTGAAATTTGTAAATGTACCGAGCTCTGTTACGATGAATTCACCGACAAACATTCAGGTTTCCGGAATGGATAACGTTGGCTGTAACGATACTACTTTTATCGGTGGTGTTACTATCTCTAAGTTAAACGGTCCCGGTAACGTAACAGGAAATTTAACTGGCAATGCCAATCATGGTTCTGCTTTTTTTATATTCAATTTGATCAGCCGGTACTTATCAGTTACTGGCAACTTCGGGCGGTTTGATGAACGACACCTCATTAATTATCACAGTTGGAAACGGCGGTGGTGGTGGTGGAATGTGTTTGAGTGCAGGTCCTTCTGTCGGAGTTTCGTTTGTAAATATTCCGGGTAATGTGAATGCCAATTCACCTACAAGTATTCAGGTTGCTGCCGTTGATATGAATGGCTGTAACGATACTACCTTTACCGGAAATATCACGATTTCTAAATTGAACGGGCCTGGCAACGTGGCCGGTTCTCTGTCGGCTGCTGCGACACATGGTATCGCTAACTTCTCTGTTCAATTCGATCAGGCTGGTTTGTATCAATTGTTTGCTCAATCGTCGGGTCTTCTTTCCGATACTTCAATAAATATTAACGTAAATTCAGGTGGTGGCGGCGGCACTTCGGGCTGTCCTCCAACGAGTACACAAGGTTCACGTACTAACTTAGGTTTGTATGGCGGTTCAAGTCTGGATTTGACATGGAACTATTCTAACAAGCGTTTGTTTGCAGCAATTTCTTCGCCTGCTTCTTTGTCTTATACTGATGATACATGTAAAACATGGTATCGTGCATTCCCGGATGATTCACTCGAATACGGCTGGGTCATGGTTGGGGGGACGTGCAGTACGCGTACTTACAAATACGAACAATTGGGTAGCGGTACAGACTTCACAGGAAGCAGGAACATTAAATGCACTTGTCGTAAGTTTTGATGGCGGTAACAGCTGGGCCACTGCAATGGACGGCGGTTACGAGTCAATCGGATTGAGTTCTTCGAATGTTTCCGGTATGAGTTTGACAGACTACTATATGTTCTGCCTTATGGGTAAATACATTATTCGTGTATCTGACGCGCATTCAATTCAGAATTCCGATATCACAAATATTGCAACTGCTATAAGTGGAATCAGCTCTAACTCGCAAGTGAAAGCCATCGCTGTAGCAAATACACCGGATGGTTATCCTTACTATGCAGTTGTTGATACAACAGGACAGTTTGGATCAAATCCATCTTTGCTTTATAAATTTGACGGCACCACCTTTACATCTGTAGCTTTGCCTGCAGGTATGATGGGTGCAACAAATATCTTCACTCACCCGGGTCAGGTTACAGCAGACACGCTCATTCTTATCGGCTCATCAATGTCGGGCAGTGTAACTTATCTCTCTGTCGATGGCGGTGCTAACTGGACATCTATCACAACACCGATGCCGAATATGAACATCAGCGACGTAGACTTCAGTCCGAATTGGGTGTCAAGCATGCCTGCATCAAATGGTATGGCGATGATTGTTCCGGGTTCAGGAGTATCGATTGACTTAGGTGCAACATGGACAACTATTGGTTTGCAAAATAATGGAGGCGCTTTAAATCCTGATGATCCGAATACCGTTGTTGGTACAATGGGTCGTGGTGTTGTAGTAAGTACAACGGGAGCTGCCGGTCCATATTCAATTGCTCCGAACTATGGTTTGGAAGCAGTGACAATTAAGAAAATTTCTCGCACGGCTTCAAAAGGAATATTCTATTTAGCGACACGTGCCGGTCTTGCTTATACAACGGCATATACCGACACAGCGGTTGTTGGTTATGACAAATGGAATTCTCCATACGGAAGTTTCCCTGTCAATAACGTAGGCGACGATGCCGGTATTACTGCCGTTGCAATTGATCCTTCCGACAGCTTGCACGTAATTGCAGGTTACTCAAATGGTTTTGCAGTAACAACAACGGGAGTTACCGGTTTTGCAAAACGTAAATCCTTCGGGTTATAACACAGCCGGCGGCGATCCTGCTGTAAACGATATCTTATTTGTAAGTTCATCTGTTGTCCTTGCCGTAACAGGTGGCGATAACGGAGGTGCAAGCGGTAAGGGACACGTTTGGCGCTCGACTGATGGCGGTGCATCGTGGACGAACGTATCACCTACAGGTTTTAGCTGCGGTAATTCAATCGCAAAAGGTACTAACGGTACATCAAATGTAATCTACATCGGTACAGGTTTATCAGGCAGTATGGCAGATCCGGGAACACTTTGGAAATCGGCTGACGATGGTTTAACATGGACAGTGGTAAATTACGGTCCTACGGCAACAAATAATCCTTCGGTTTCTAATCTTCCGATTTACGATGTTGCTGTTGATCCACGCGGTACCGATACTCTTTATCTTGCTTGCGGTTCGAATCTGGATTATGCATTCGTTCGCTCAACAGATGGAGGAACAACTTATCAGAATATCAATGCAACAGGTGAAGGTGCGTTTACTTCGGTTACGATCAATCAGACATACCCTGATAGCGTTTACACGGCTATTCGTCGCGACATTCTCGTGTACGATGCGACAACTGATTCAGCAATGTACATCTACCGTGGTTTACCGGGCGAATTAGTTCCGGATTTAGCATTCGGTTCGGTATTAGCGGGGACTTCGATGGGATTCTTCAGAGTAGAAGCAGAGCCGTTAATTCCAACATCAGTATCTCCTGTGAGCACTTACAATAAGTCGGATCTGGTAATCTTCCCGAATCCCGTAAAAGACGAAGCGACATTAGGATTCCAATTAGATCAGACAGGTCCGGTAACGATTAACGTGTATGATGTTCTTGGAAATATTATTATCACTAAGCGAATTGCAGCCGTCGAAATGGGCCACCAGTTTGTGAAGATTGATACACATGAACTCTCTGCGGGTACTTATGTTGTTAGCTTAAATAAAGGCAACGGCCGAGTGTCACGCATGTTTATCCGAATCAGCGAATAATAATTGTTTTCATCTATAAATAAGAGAAGGAGGCTCATTCGGGCCTCCTTCTTTTTTTTGTCATAATATTTTTGGTACGCTCGTTTTTCTGTGACCGCCGGAGTAAAGGAATCGTTTTGTTGCCGCGGAGAATTTCACATTTCAATTGTTGAATAGTCGTTTCCGATGCTGCAAATAGTTTTGCAATTCCTTCTAATTTAGCCGTATGAAGTTTCTCTTTCGGCTAGCCGTTATTCTGTTGCTTTTCCCAAGCGGGGCTTTTGCTCAGTTCGATACTTCGTATGCAATCAAGTATCCTGATCGCGTAGGGATCTCGATTTTTCAAAGTAATCCGTCGTATGTGATGGACATTACTCAGAATCTTCACCCGGATCCGAAAGGGATTTCCAACATTCATTATACTACATTGGCAAAGAATGTCACAGGGTTCGGTTTCTTTTATGACAAGATCTCACTCTTTTTAGGATGGAAGTCGCCTTTAAACAGAGAGGAGAAAATCAGAAAGGGTCGTACAGCGCTTTCTCAATTTGCATTAGCCATCACCGGTACACGACTGCGTTTAGAAGCAGTTAACCGAACATACAGAGGATTGTATGATGCATATTCGCCCAATTACATTCCAAACTTTAATGATTCAACTCCTTATTTTCAAAATCCGGATTTAAGAAATCACGTAACAAAATTAAGGCGCTATATTTTTTGAGTAAGAAAAAACGTTTCTCATACGGTGCAGCCTACGTAAACAATGTGAGGCAGGTGAAGTCGGCAGGCTCACTTGTGCTTTCTTCGAATCTATATTATTTCAACATGAATGCGCCGTCAATTATTCCATCGTATCTCGACACGATGTATCGGCCATGGCAAAGCTGGAATGAGATGGATGTTTCGGCCGTATCGTGCGGACTTGGATACACTCATACCTTCACTATTTTCAAGAGAGCATTCATTAATGTGCTGTTCACGCTTGGATTGGAGGAGCGGCATATCCGGCAATACTCGGCTACAGGAGAGCCGGTGTATGATTCCTGGATTATGTCGGTGAATTCATACGATTTCAGGTCATCGTTTGGGTTTAACACAAAGCATTTTTTCATCAGCATTCAAACGATAGTGGATGGAACAAATTACATAGTTCCTTCGATGACATTGCGTACAAGCTTTATTTCAGGTTTTGTAAATATCGGTTATCGTTTTCATGTGAAGACGCCGGGATTTTACAAACGCATACAGGAAACGAAAGTCTATAAGATGATATAGTGAACAGATAAGTTGACTGTTCTCAATCAGCGGAAAAGTCAAGCATAAAAAAACGCCCTGACTCAGGGCGTTTTTTTGTTTTTGTTTTTGCTTCCCACCGGACGTCCTCTTCTTCCGGTTTTTTTAGGTCGACCAGGTCCGCGTTTGGAAGAATTCGCAGTGCTTCCTTTTTTGCGATTAGTAGATCCCGCCGGTCTTCCGGGTCCACGTTTTGGTGTAAGTGCAGATTTTAATTTCAAAAGCTGATTGAGCTTAGCGTCCATACTACGCAGTGTTTCGACTAGCTCTGTCATGCCATCTACAAGTGCACTTTTCTTTTTTGGTCTTGCCATGTAAATGATTGTTTAGTTAATACACATCAAAAGTAGGAACAATTTTTTCTCAATCAAACCAAAACGGCAATTGATTTATAAGACAATCCATTTTTCATGTTAAAATGAAACAAAAGGGCAGTCTTTCAATGTTCTGAGTCCGGATTCCTAATTTTGGAAAATAAAAAATGTAACAATTTGGGATGAAAATGGCGGTTGAAAATTCTCTTATGTTAATCGGCTTTCGAAAAGTTAATTAGAATTGGTCAATGATTGAATCAGGCTAAAGCGAAAAAAAGGGAATTGATACTTATCAATTCCCTTTTCTAACTTAAAGAGTATATGAATTATTTATTCTTTTTCACAAACCATCCTTTTTGAGTTTCCTTATCATCGATGATAAGAATTGAGTAAACTCCTTCCGGTAATGTTTTGATGTCGATTTCAGAAAGTACTGTTCCTGCTTTTTCGTTTGCGTCTTCCTGATAAACAATTTGACCAATAACATCGACAACCTGAATTTGAATATGGCCGCCCGAAGATTCATACTGATAGTGGATATTCGAAGCTGCAGGGTTCGGGAATACAGCTATGCCGGTAGTTGCCTTTTTGATTTTCACGGCTACCACATCGGAGAAAGAGAATTTTCCGTCATAATCGATTTGCTTCAAACGGTAGTAGATGATTCCAATACCGGGGTCTTTGTCAAGTAAGCTGTATGATTTGTTTTGTGTAGAGTTACCTGCGCCGTCGACTTCGCCTACCGATGTAAAATCTATTCCGTCGCGACTTCTTTCCACAACAAAATAATCGTTGTTGATTTCTGTTGCTGTAGTCCAGTTTGTCATTACGCCTTCTTTTACAACGACTGCATCGAAATTCAGCAAGTGAATCGGAAGCGGTGAAGTAGATTGAGCGGTAGCAAAATCGCCGAAGTCGGTAAGTCCGGTGCGCTGCGTATTTGTAGCAAGGCTTGACATCACGCAGCTTCCATCGAGGAACCAAGGGTTGCTTCCTGCCGGAGTGCGTTTTCATGACCGTCCAGCCACCCGGAACTGCGACGTTTGTATGTTGAGATTATGTAATGTGATATCGTACGTTCCGGTGTTGCTGTTTGCCGCATCTAAAGTCCAATAGCCGTTATTGAGAGCCGGACTCAGAGAGTAGTTGGCAATGCACACTCGTAAGAGACCGGGCCGGTCGGAACAGCAGGCCATGAAGTGAAGTGAGCATCAATCTCCGGTATTTGGAGGGAGATGTAAAATCGATGGATGCAAGCTGATATCCTTTTGCCGCATTTCCAACAGGGAAATCGAAAACACCTGTTGCATTTCCGTTAAGTGATCTTGTTAAGTTTCCGTCAATAAAACTAGCAGCATTACCCGGAGAAACGGCGTTGTTGTTAGTATTTAAACTATATACTTTTTTGGCAAGGGTAAAGATTTTCCCACTCATTAAAGTAAGTGTGCCGCCAATGGTTAAATCGTTGTATGCTCCGGCACTTAGATTTAATGTTGAAGCAGGGGACTGATTAATGACGATATCGTTTAAAATAATATCTTCATTCAGATTCGTATATGTCTGAGCTGTTGAGCCACAGAATTCGTACGTTCCGCTTGTACAAGGAGTAAGATGCGTAATATCGCCACCGCCATTGTAGAAATTCTTTTTGATTTTAATGTATTTCGAGTTAGGGTCAAAGAAGCCTGACTTCAATGAATCGTTTTCATAAATGTCAATATCATTCTGAATAATAAGCGTTCCGTTCGGTTTTTCCATTGTAAAGTTGGCAAAGTGATTTACGCCTGTGAAAGAACCTGAAATTGTTTGCGTTCCGCTACCAACGAATTTTACTGTTGAGCCTGCGAGCATGATCAAACTTCCATCGTTTACGAAGTCACCGCAAACGGAGAGAGTCATGTTAGGATTAATCGTAAGCGAAGCACCCGGACTAATAGTGATGTTATTTACCGTTTGATTCGACATGACGACAGGTTGGTTGATGGAGATCGGACTTACGATCGCATCCGATGAGCAGGAAGGAGGAACGCAAGACCCCCAGTTAGCCGCTACACCATAACTGGTATTTGTGCCACCTTGCCAAAGCATAGAAGATGGCGCACCTGAGTAATTGATAGGATCAGGTACTGAAGTGAAGTTGAGAGTAAATCCGGAAGTACTGTTTGTGTAATTTGAAACTACAAGTAAATACGTTTCACCGGCAGTAACAGGAATAGCCGATTCATAAGCTGTATTAAATCCGGGGTAGAGGCCGGGCGAATTTCCTGTTCCGCTAACACCTGTTACACCATAAGCGCTGTAATTACAACGCGTCGGATTTGCGTTTGCCAGCTGAGCACATGTTAAGCCGCTTTGACCGATTTCCCAAATAGCAAAATCGTAATCTGTACTCGTTGTACTTGGTGCTCCCGGCCAATCGTTGGGAATGATATCGAATTCGAGAGTACCGGTTGCTCCGATAGGAATTGAATAATATGCTGATGCCCGTTCTCCGGAGCCAAGACAGCCGACGCTTCCGTTAATATCACATGTGCTTCCGAAATTACTAAGACCCGGATTTCCGGTAAAGATCGTATTCTGACATACAGGAAGAGGAGCGGAACAATCTTGTCCGAATGTCGGAGGCAAACTTGATGCAGTACCCGGAATAGCGATAATTCCAAATGTTCCCGTCATATCCTGCTCGCCATCTACTCTTATATAATATGTGTTCCCGACTGTTAAGCCTGAAACTGTAATTTGAGAATTTAAAGCAGTATTTAGTCCGCAAGTGATATCTTGATTACAAGAACTCGAAGTCGGAGCCACTTGCGTCAGTGAGTTGCAGGCGCCCTGATATAATGCTATTTGAGTATTAGAGAGAGTTCCAGGGAAAGTTTTTATTGTTAAAGTGTTCGTGGTTGGAACTACCGTATACCAAACCGTATTAAGTGCTCCGGAAGTCCAGCACGATGGAGCACCGGGTTCGAGCAAACCTGTAGAGCAACTGTTATCGCCGTTGACATTTGTATTCAGAGGCAAGACAGTAGCATTACAAGGAAGATCGTTAGGCGTTCCTGCACCGATCGAAGTAACGGCAAGGTTAAATGAAATAGCAGATGGAGGATCCCATGAATCGACAATAATGTAGTAAGTTCCGGCAGCAGGCAGAGAGAAGTTTCCGTTCACGTTTCCGCCACCGATAAAGCCGAGACAGTTTGCGCCGACTGATCCGGGCAATTCTGATATAGTGGAATCCCGACTGAGTCGAAGATGTATTGCTCAGGTTAATATTGATACACTGCGCTCCGGGTACAGTTAAGCTGAACACCATGTCTTCTCCGCTTTCGTATAACGACATACAAGATCCTGAACTTCCGTTGTTGTAATCGTTGCCTTTACAAAGCGTAGATTGATTGGCAATTGAATAAGGAAGAGTGATAGGTATTGCATTGCCGCAAGTAGAACCTGCAGGAGCACCTGCGCTTGGAGTGGTTATAGAGATTGCGTAACTATTGATTGAGTTATTCGAATTTCTGTCGACGATCAGGTAGTAAGTATTTCCTGCGATCACATTGACACACATGAATTGATTACCCGATGTACTTTGTGAATAATCTACACAAGTTCCTCCCTGGCCGATAAACGGACATCCGTTATACAGCATCATTCCGACATTCGTACTACCGCTGGTGAGCGTAATTGAAATATTTCCCGAAGTAGCCGGAGTAAAAATAAAGACTTCGTCATTGCCTTGATAGTAATTCGGACTACCGCATACAACGACGTTGCTTGCAGTGAGGTCATTTACTTTTCCTGTCGTTGTTCGTCCGGCTGATGCATATGGCAAACTTGGAATGTTTACAACACCGGTACCAAGACTACCGGGGCAGCTTGGCATTACAGGAGTAGTAATACAAATAGTAAAGTCAAAATTATCGGGCGGGCCATTTCCTGAATCGTAAACACGAATGCGGTAAGTTAAGCCCGGAGTGAAATTGCTGTATGTTACAGCCTCTGTACCTCCGTTTCCTGTGAGATCGGCGCAGGCCAACGATGAAGTTGAACCGCAATTTCCTCCAAGAACCTCAATAACCGGATCGAAGTTGCCCGATCCGGCAACAGTAATTACATGCTGTAATTGTGTTGCGGTGAATACATACCAAACGTCGTCGTCGGCAGTTCCGGAACAGCCTGTTGCCGGAGTAGATGCTGTAGCACCTAGAGTAGAACCGCAAATTGTTGAGCAGCTTCCGCCGACAACCGATGGAGTAAGAGTAGTCGCAGTAGCACAATCGTTATTGGAAACAGTATTCCGAACCAGGATTGTACCATCCATTGTATTATTAAGACCTGAACCATTGTTTGAGTAACGAATGATTCGGATATAATAAGTAGTACTTATCGCCGTAGTTAAATTCAAGACTTCCGGGTTACCGCCACCATTAGCATTAATACAGCCCACTTGAGTCATAGAGCCACATGAGCCGGTGTAGACAGCTAATCCGACATCTCGTGTCACAACTGTTGCTGCAATACTGGTTGCAGTGGAAGTGGCCGTAAATTTAAACCATCCGTCACGGCGATTATTACCCGAAGTCATACAACCCAGATTGGTCGAAACGTTACTGTTGTTGTCGACAGAAAAGGATTGAGGAATTGAATAATTCGTTGCCGTGCTTCCGCAATTCGTAATGTTCAGTGTAGGAACATTATTCTGCGGGCAAAGATTGTCACTTTGTCCGAATGCAGAGAATGCAAAGAGACTAAGTAACAGGAATAAAAACGATTTAGCGTGGTGGTGCTTTTTCATGGGTCAAAAAGTGTGTTTACTGCTTTCGCTGAAAATTATCGACTATAGTTGTGAGTTTGTATGTATGTCGGATATTCTGAATATCGCGACTGAATAATAATTCGACGGTAGAATTGATTTCTGCTTTCCGCAAAGTTTCAAGTAATGTTTCTTCCGAGTTCTTTTGTGAATCGTAACGAATGACCATCACGTGCAATGGGTAGCACGCTTCGATTGCCTGAACGCCCGGTGTGTTCTTTAAAGACTCTTGAATGAGCACAGCGTTTTTATCTGTCAGATAAGGAACAGAGATGAGCATTTCTTTCGACGAATTCGTTTGGCTAAAAACTGTAGCGTAGATGAAGGCGAAAAAAATAGCAAGCCGAAGGCCTTTGATGTATGTGTTATTTTTCATTGTATTAGTGTGTGTGGTAACTACTTAAATACGCACAAAGCGTCAAATTGATTTGCCAAAAAGGCTGTAGACCTTACAAATAAAGGGTTTCAGAGTCTATTAAATTTAGCTGTAAAGGTACTTTCTTACAAGGCTGCCTATGTTAATTGTTGATTAATATTTCTAAAACCCTTATTTGACGGGCGAAAGCGGGGTTTTGCTTGGTGAAAAAAATGCGAAAATCTTACAAAAGGCCCGATTTCATTGACTTTGAGGGCTATATGGTCAGAGCGAAAAACGGACTAAAAAAGTGTGAATAACCTGAAAGCCCGCTGGTGGCGGGCTTTCAGGGGTGCAAAAAACGGCAACCGAATTCTATTGGCCTTGGTAGATTAATCGGAAAGTTTGAGCTTCCGAACTGTTGGCGATTCGAAGAATATACATACCGGCAGCAAGATTCTTTTCGGAGAAATTTAATGGGATCGTATACTCACCTGCATTTAACAGACGACTTCCGGAAGAAGAAATTATTTTCCCTTCAACTGTGCTGATTGTAAATGAAATTCGATCTGATTTTTCAAGAGCGAAAGCAAGAGTAGTCTGAGCACTGAAAATGGTTGGGAAAACACTCACAGCGAAATTCGGAGTTTGTGGATTTTGGATACCGACAGTATGCTGTACGAAGAATGCCGTTAAACTATCCGCACCTGTAATATTATATTCTGCAATCGATGCAGAGGCAGAAGGGGTGATAAGGAAATTTTGCGAAGTCCAGTGATCAAAATAAAATCATTCAACGTATCAGGAAGAGCTTGTAATTCTATCGGAATTCCTCCATAGAAATTCCCTGTCCATGGAAAGTCGTTCAACGTAAGTGAATTTATTTTTAATACACCTGCGCCATTCGGATTTTCTGTAATAGTAACCGGATATGGGCCCGAAAGACTGTAACACGGTGAAAGAGTTTGAGAGATAGAAGCGCAACGACGTTCGATAAAGTATCGAAGACGTTGAACATTAGTTTGCCATTCGCTATAAGTTCCAAACCAGCGCTGCGCATGTTGGTCCATTTCCGGATCGATCACTGCAGCAATACTGTCGAGCGAGCGCAACATGTTATCGCAACTGAATGTTGAATTCATCAAATCAATGTATCGGGAAATATAGTACTGATTGAAATCCGGATTTTGTCGGAGCTTATCCAGTAGGTCGAGATGTCCTTTAGGGTCGGACAAACTATTCGGCAAATCAACATTACAAGGCAAGCGCCGTTGCACTCGTATCGGGGATGCCGGTGTAGTTGATGTAGAAGCCGAATACGGCATCATTGTCCCAAAGAATGTATCCCCATTTTTTATGCGTGCCTGTCGAGTCGAGTCCTCTCCACCAACCTGTATTGTAGTTTAACCAGTCAGAAGTAACAGTAATTGAGTTCACGATTACATAATCGGCCAGACTTTTCACATCGAGATTTCGGGTAACATAATCCCAGTCCGATGGATTTGTCATATTGTGGCTCATGACCCAATTGCGAAAAGTATCCCAGTCGGTGAGAGCCTGATTACCTCCGTATTCAGCCCATGTACCACCCCACGTTTCGATGTATTGAAGGTGGTATTTGTCCTGGCCGTAATAGTAATTTGTGTAATCATGATCATCCGGCACTTCTCTCAAATCATAAACGCCCCAGTAAGCACCATTGATATAGACGATGGCTTTAGTTGCAGTTCGAACATCTAAGTTGAGCCCGCCTTGTTTCGCGAGATTTTGAACATACGCATCTCTTAAGTGAGCACTACCATCATTACTCGAATGGTGAGCAGCAGGGTAATTATCGTCGCCTGCTGCACGGAGAATTACACGTTGAAATTCATCGCGTGGTGTTTGTGAGAAAATCGGATATTGAAGAGCATAGTTATATCCCAGTTCGTCTTTCATTACGAAGTCAAGACTTCGCTGATCATTCGCCCAGGAATCCTGACCGTGTCGGTTGTATTCTCCGTACCCTGCAGTCTTTCTGGTTTTATTCATGTCGAAATATTCAATCGAGCCGAGCGGTAAAAGGCTTCCGCTTCCGTTTGCCAATGTCTGAAGTTGGTTTGCGGCAATTGATACAACCGGAAGAGTATGGTTTACTCCGATGAAGTAAGTTGCAAATTGTACAAAACTTTGGAGGATAGAAGGAGACGAAGGAAAGCTCGCGGCTTTTAAAACAGTAGTTGTAGGAATGTTGATAGGGCCAATGTATGCGGCAGATGTGACAGTTGGTTCTGTTCCGTCGAGTGTATAACGAAGCGTGGAATTCGGTTCGTTATTGGTGATAGAGACAGTAACAGTGCCGGCATAGAATCCTGCAGCTGTTGAGAATTGAGGCGTTGCGGCATAAGCCGTAAATGTATTTGAGGATCCGTTAGTCAGTCGTGGACTTGGAACGGTACATACTTTCCAATTTACGGAACCGTCAGGAATCCTGCCCAGACTATGATGCTTTTGCGTAGCCGATACATAAAGCTGATCGATAATGGTGCCTGAATTGTCGGAGAGAACAATTTGTTCGGCAGGAAATTTCGATTGAGAGAGTTTAAAATTTGTGTGGTAATAAATCCCCGTGTTTTCGTTTCGGCCTGATGCATAGAATAAAATATAAGCATGCGAAGCCAGCGTTGTTCCTGCAGGGATTTGCCACTTAGTAGGCTGATTGATTCGATCGCTCAGATAATATCCTCCGATTGTAACGGTGGTGTTTCCTGCATTATAAAGTTCGATCCAGTCTTCGAACTTTCCGTAATCATCGGCCGATAATGACAGATTTGCGCAAGAGTATTCGTTGATCACAATTTGAGCAGAAGAGGTAATAAAAAGGCAGACGAAAAGGCCTATGGCAAGAAAGTAACGGTATAGGTACATGCTTTTGGGAGTTTATATTTACAAGTTTATTAAATATTTCCATTCAGGCCCTTTATTCTTTGTAATAGTCCTGTAAAAATCGGTCTGAGCCCCAAAAGAGCTGTTTTTCTCGATTTTTCGAACTTTTATAGATTCAATTTCATTTTTCAGACTCATTGAAAATAGATAACTTGAAGCCCCTAAACCAATCTTTCACTTTAATAAACACTCCATCATGAACAAAAAAATTACTCTCCTGCTTACTGCGTTTTCCTTCTGGTGCATCTCCTCGTTTGCCCAGTTGAGCGGTACGTACACAATCGGCGGAACAGCACCCGATTATGCAACGATTCAGGCAGCAACAACAGCGTTAGCGGCCGGTGTATCCGGTCCGGTTATTTTTGACATTCGCCCCGGAACCTATACAGGTAAAGTTTCTATGGGAAATGTTGTTGGCACTTCGGCTACGAATACCATCACTTTTCAATCAGAGAACGGCGATAGTTCAAGTGTAATCATCACTGACCCATCGAGCACTACGAATTCAAGTAACTTTACGATGCTGATTAATGGAACAGATTATTTGCGATTCAATCAGGTTACGATTGAGCGTTCAGGTACTGATCAATATTCAGGTTGTATTTATCTTGGTTCAGGTTCTAAGCGAATTAGTTTACGAATTGTCGCATTACGGCCGAGCAACGTGTTTTTGGCGGAATGAATTCAATTTCGATTTACATTCCGTTGGGTGGTGCTCAGGATTCGTTAGTCAATTTCTCGAACAATCTCATTGAAGGAAATGCATATGCCTTTTACTTTTTAGGCCAAAGTGCAGCAACCAATCTGGCGCTACCTCAAATTACCGGTAACGTAATGATGAATCAGGGAGACCAGGGGATTTACCTTAATAATAGTTCTCAAGCTCTGATTAAGGATAATGTGATTACTACGAATACAACAAATACGGTATTTGTGGGAATGACTTTGGGAGCTGTAGTAGGAACTTCTGAAATTTCAAATAATAGAATTACAAGTACAGGTATGGGAGGATCAGGAATAAAAATTCTTAGTTCTGTTTGTACTTCAGGAAATGAAATGCTCGTTAAAAATAATTTTATCTCCGAACTTGGAAGTACAGGTACTTCATATGGAGTTTATTTAAGTGGCAGCGAATACATCAATATTTATAACAATACGGTGAATGTTGCAACAAACGGAAATTTATCGACTTGCTTACATGTCGAAGGCAATAGTGCAAATGAAGTAAAAGTGGTGAACAATATTTTGTGAATACCGGTGGTGGTTCAGCTATTGTTAATTTCCTTTCAACTCCAACTCAAGTATCGCTATGCGATTACAATGATCTTTATACTCCGAATTCTCTCAATATTGGAACATGGGGAGCAATTACAGCAACTGATTTTGCCGACTGGCAAGTTCAATCAGGGCAAGATGTCAATTCAGTTTTCGGTGATCCTCAATTCACCTCGTCAACAAACCTGCATTCAGGTAGCCCGGCTGTGAATGATTTGGGAACATCACTACCGGAAGTTGCAGATGATATCGATGGCGAAGCTCGTAGTTTAACTACACCGGATATCGGTGCCGATGAATTCACTCCGCTTTCTGATAATATCGGTCTTGTATCAGTACTTTCTCCTGAAGCCGGTTGCGGTGATTCTGCAACGGTTGTAGCTGTGATAATTCGCAATTTCGGTGTGAATACTCAAACAGGTTTTGACGTGACTGCAGAAGTGAGCGGCATTCAAACGGCTACACTTACAGAAACAGTTTCCTCAAGCTTTGCAACGAATCAGGTCGATACGATTTATTTCGCTACAACAGTCAATACTTATGCAGGCGGAACAATGAATTTATCGGTTTACACTTCTTTGGGCGGTGATCAGGACAACACAAATGATACGCTCACATTATCGATTGACTTCCTCGATCATCCGAATGCACCAACGGTGAATTCACCTTCTACACAATGCGACAATAACGTGATGCTGACCGCAGCGCATGATTCAGGCGATGTGTTGATGTGGTATGATCAGGCAGTTGATGGCAGCTTGCTTGCTGTTGGAGATACTTTCCACACAGCAGTTAGCGGCGACACAACTTTCTATGTAGAGGCTCATCATGGTAGCGGAACAACAGGATGTTTGCGTATCACTGAAATTGAAACGAACGGAACCGGCGATTACGTAGAAATTCAAAACCTATCAGGTGTTGGTTTCGATGCAACAGGTTATAAAGTAGTTTGCAGCGATTCGTATACAGATGCCAGTCTTGCCAATACTCTTACATGGGATTTAGGTTATTTGAATGCTCATGAAATTCAATACAGAACCGATGATGCATCGGATAACTATTGGGGAAACAATCTCCTTTGGAACCCTGCCAGCAACGGTTGGGCAATGATTCTTGATCCTAACGGAGCGGTTGTTGATTTTGTTGGCTTGGATTGGGATAGCACAACGATTGCATCGATGAGCGTTACAGTTGGTTCATTTACTAATATCGTTATAGGTTCTGAATGGGTAGGAGCCGGCATGAGTACTTCATGTTCAAGTACCGGCATTACAAATCACCGTATGGGTACTGAAGATCATAACAACGCAGCAGATTGGGATTGTGAGACTGCAACAAAAGGAGTACAGAATCCGACAATGGCTGATCTGTTCATGAATTGTGGTATCGGAGCTTGTGCAAGTCCGCGTGTTGAGATGCAGGTAACTGTTATTCCGGGTATCACTGCTGACTTAGGTGTGGATACTGCAGTCGCAAGTCCATTCTCTATTCAACTTTCACCGGGTCAGGGTTACACAACATACCTCTGGTCGACAGGCGAAACTACGGATACAATCACTGTTACTGCAGTTGGTACATATTGGGTAACAGTAAGCGGAGCAAATGGATGTACGTTTACTGATTCAATAAACGTAACACTGATAGATGCGATTCCTGCATTGCTGAATGAAGATGCAATTTCGTTCTATCCGAATCCTGCCAGCACAAAACTTAATATTATGTCGCCTAGCGCCGATTTACAAAAAGTAAGCTTCCGTTTCTTCGACACACGCGGTCAGGAAATGAAGCATGTGATTATGTATAAGGAAAGCAAAGGCAGCTTTACTGTAGATCTTTCAACGTTCCCGTCAGGAATGTACTTTGTTCAGGTTGTAACCGATGAAGGAACAATTACAAAACGTTTCAACGTAGTTAAGTAGTATAGTCACCCTATACTTTAACCGAGGGGCCGGCACTTGTTGTCGGTCCCTTTTTTTTTTGGTTGTAAGTAGTAAGTAGTAAGTAGTAAGTTGACTTGGGATGTTTTTTTACCACAAGGACACGAGCGCCACGAGGAATCACAAGAGTCTCGTGATTCCTCGTGGCACTCGTGTCCTCGTGGTGAAATCAATCTGCTTACTACTTACTACTTACCATTTCCATCCCCCCAAACACCAACAACACATAACTCCCGAAAAGATAAATCGGCACCGGCGCCAGATATAAAACGTATGCGGAGGCAGCAGTTGCGATCAAGATAATCGACAACCATTTCCTTCTCCAAACCAACAAAGAAAAATAGAGCATTCCGATGAAGGCGCTCAGATACGTTAGCCAAATCGACTTCGTCAGATATCCAAAAGAAAATGCTTCGAAAAAGTTGAGGCCGGCGTTGCGGATAATGATGAGCGGATGTTCGAGAGCAAAGTTTTTGAATTGCTCATAGCCCCATTTTGCTTCGCCCATGATGACTTCGCTGTCGTACATGCCGGGATTAGTATCGTAGGAGTAATTTTTCTTCGTAGCCAGATTATAATCCTCAAAAGAAATATTATCGGAAAACCCACGCACCGGCGAACCCGGATAAGCGCCAAGCGATGAGTACATCACATGGCCGGGATGCTTGGAGAGATACGACGGTTGCATCCAAAAGACCAATAGGAGGTAGACAAGAACAGCAGGGATTCGGATTCCCCAGCTCAATTTTCTAAAACCAATGAGCAGAATAAGCAAGCTGATCGGTGCTACCGTTACCCGAATGAGGTACATGAAAGCTAATAGGAAAACTGAAAAAATGATGGCTGAAATAGTCTGTGTACGATCATTTAGTAGTAAAATGATAATTAAAAACGAAGGAATGACTTGCCAGAAGTAATAAAACGGGAAGAGCGTAAGGTAGATGATGAATGGATTGAGCGCATAGAGAACGAGGAAAACCGTTTGTGCTCTTGTCGTCTTTAGGAGGTTTAGAATAATGAAGCATCCCAGAATGTGAAGCAGGAGCTGCAAAAATTTCAGCGCCAGAATATCGCCGGCAAAGCCAAACAGGAAACGAGCCAGCCGAATGCAATAAACCAATCCGGGTTGATTAAGATGGTAGCTTCTGACTTCAGCCCTTTGTGTTGAAAAGCGGTAGTCATTGATCAATGATTTTCTCAAAGCCGGATCGGCGATGTCGTTGATCTTTTTAATTTGTCGACTTCGTTTCGATTAAATTCCCAATTGGAGCTTCCTGAGCCAAGAGCCGCACCGGAAAAGTAAGGAACGGTAATTTCCGGCGTCATGATTTTCCCGCGATCGACCAGAGCGGCAATCGTTCCGACAAGAATGGCAAAGGCAAGAAAGAGGAGAGCTTTACGGCGTTGGAAAGGCATGGATTAAGCAAAAGTACATTTTCCCGAAAAACTGCTACCTTGCGGAAAAAATAAACTTAACACTATGGTACCAAGTTTTGCAATTCTTCTCGTCATTATTCTTGTTACGCTTTTTCTCTGCTTCGTAACTGTACAGCAGGGAACCGTAGCCGTCATTACCATCTTTGGAAAATTCCGTCGCGTGATGTATCCCGGACTGAATTTTAAAATCCCTTTAATTGAATCGGTCTTCCGTCGTATTTCAGTTCAGAACCGTTCGGTTGAACTGGAATTTCAAGCCATCACCGTCGATCAGGCAAATGTGTATTTCAAAGCGATGTTACTCTATTCTGTAATCAATCACGATTCACAGACGATTCAAAACGTAGCTTTCAAATTCGTTGATGAACGAAATTTCATGCAGGCATTGATTCGTACAATCGAAGGATCGATTCGCGGATTCGTTGCCTTGAAAAAACAAGCCGACGTATTGGGTTTGAGAAAAGACATTACCGAGCACGTAAAAGAACAGATCGATATCGGTTTGGAAGAATGGGGTTATCATCTGCAGGATTTGCAGTTGAATGATATTACGTTCGACGAAGCCATCATGAAATCCATGAGTCAGGTTGTGGCGTCGAATAACTTAAAAGCTGCTGCCGAAAACGAAGGACAGGCATTGTTAATCACAAAAACAAAAGCAGCCGAAGCTGAAGGTAATGCCATTAAGATCTCTGCTTCTGCCGAGAGAGAAGCCGCTCAAATGCGCGGACAAGGTGTTGCTCTCTTCCGTCAGGAAGTTGCAATTAAGGTATGACAGAAGCTAAGCTCGCCCCCCCCCCCCCCCCCCGCCCCGGCCCCAACGCCCCTCTGCTTATTGAAATTTGCACAAGTAAAGTGTCTCCTTCGATAATCTGGCTATCACCATCGCGGTAATCGTCCAATTGTGAGTTTGTGTTTGATAGAGTTTTCGTTGAAAACACCTCTGTTAGGATTTCGTGAAGAATAAATACTTGAATCTTTTTAACTGCTCCGTCGAAGGATTTCAATTAAATGACGGAGCCCTCTTGAAATCCATATGGCGAGAATAAAATACTAGTGTGGATTAGGGGGCGAAAAATTTTCCCAAGACCGGTATTGCTACGTTTTCCAAGGGTAAGTTGACTGCATACTTGGGGTTTGAATTTGATGGTAATTAGAAATTAAATCCTGCACAAATAATAAGTATAAACATAGCATTCACGAAAGTTTTCATCTCTGATCTCCAAAAGCTACTTTAGTTAGGGCGAATGCTTAACTAAAAGTCAACTTACAACTTACAACTTACAACTTACTATCAAACCCTCACTCCAATCACCAACACATCATCCAACTGCGGCAATTCACCTTTCCATTGATGGAATTTATCTTTGATGTGCTCTTCTTGCTGGCGCATGGGGAGACTCTGAATTTCGGTTAAAAGTTTTTTGAACTGACCGCTCATGAATTTCTTGCCGTTTGGTCCGCCGAATTGATCGGCGTAGCCGTCGGTGAAAATGTAGAAGGTGTCGCCTTTTTGTAATTGAATAACATGATCTGTAAATGTCACATGTCGGTTGGCATGGAAACCGCCGATGGCTGTTTTGTCGGGCTTTACAACGATGAGCTCACCATTGCGGACAATCCACAGCGGACGATTAGCACCTGCATACGTAAGCTCAAGCTTTTCGAGATCCATCGAGCAGAGAGCGATATCCATTCCGTCGCGTAATTCTGTGTCGTTGTGATTTTGTTTCAAAGCTTCGGCAATGCCGGTGTGCAATTCTTCCAATGCTTTAGCCGGTTGAACGATTCCATGTTCATTGATGATCTGATTCAACAATGCCGTTCCGATCATACTCATGAAAGCGCCTGTTACACCATGACCGGTACAATCGGCAGCAGCGATAATTACTTTGCCGTTCTTCTGCGAGAAAGCGTAGAAGTCGCCACTCACGATATCTTTCGGGAAGTAAATGATAAAAGATTCCTGAAGTGTTTTGTAAATTAATTTGATCTCAGGCAAAATCGCTTCCTGGATTCGGCGTGCGTAATGCAGATTGTCGAGAATGTCGCGATTCTTTGATTCAATCTCTGCTTTTTGTGACACAACTTGTTCGGTACGTTGTACTACTTTGCGTTCGAGTTCTTCGTTTTGATTTTCGAGAATGCGTTTGCGTTCCTGTTCTTGTTCGATGGTACGGTCAAATAATTGCTTATTCTCTTTTATCTGTTTGAGCAGATTCTTATTCATTCTGGCGAAATCACGTGCCAGATACAATGTCATAGAGAATGATGCGCTGAGCAGAATTGAATAACCGAAAAATTCGCCATAGTGGTCGTCGATAATTTGATGAAGTCTGGCAAAGCCGGCTTTTTAGAAATGATTGAAACAAAAACCAGTGCAATTGTTCCGAGCAAAGGAAAAAATGTTCCGAAAAGGAAAATGTTTGCTCCGTCTTTTTTATTCATCGCAGCCTTTATAAAGACGCGGATTGTTTCAATCATTCCGACGAAGAGAAATGCCAGAACACACAGTGCTCCGATATTCCCCATGTCGAGTAGGAAAATTAGAACATAGGCAAGTACAAGCATTCCGACCAGTACCCAGAACATCACTTGCAGTTTCTTGTAAAACACCTGGTAGAGAATTCCAATAAAAAAGAGAGGAACAAAGAATGCCAGGTAGCTTTGTGTTTTACCGATGAGTACGGTAGTTTCCATATCGACTCCCTGGAACATTTTGTAAAGTCCAAAGAAGATGATGAACAACAGCAGCGTGAACATGCTGTAGTATAAATTCGTCAGATTCTTTCGGTAGTAAATAAAAAGAATCATATGGAAAACGGTCAGCACTAAGAATACAACAGCGAACGAAAGGAATAAAGCGAGTTGATCAAAATCCCCCGAATCTTCGATGGCTTCTGAAGTGGGAGTGAGCTTGTATGTAAAGAGATTAACGATTTCGTTATTGAAGTCGAGAATGCCAATGCGATCCAGCAATCCAAATTGTGCGGTTCGTATTGCAAGGATGTGATTTCCGGGAAAAAGATTTAGTGGAACATAATGTCCTTTGAGTGTAAATCCTGATTTGTAATCTTTTTGATTTTCACTCACCGTTCCCAGTGTGGTGATTTTTTTCCCGTCGAGAAATATTTCAACAGCAGCAGAGGGTTGGAAGTCGAGCGAGACAGAAAGTCCTTGCGCTGAGCTATCGACGGTGAAGCTTGTCCGAAACCAAGTAATACCTTTGTGTTTTGCCAATGCAGTGTCTTTGTCGGTAGAATCAGCAATTGTAAATCGCCAATGACTGTCATTGTAGTCTTTCGAAGAAAAGTTACTGCTGTCGTTCAAATTATACACCCAGCAGCTATCGAGAACCACGCCCTTTTTGAAGTTCTCGGCAGTAAGAACGGGATGTAATGGATCTCTTGAGGCTTTTCCAATGAAGCTCAGTAAGAATAAAAGGCAAAATGTAGAAAGCGTTTTCAATTTCATGTAATCGTGTGCTTAACTGTGATCAATATAGGATTATTTATCTAATCCTTTTAACAGCTCGCTCACTTCTTTTTCCGTACTCTCCAGTTTGTTTCTGCAAATTTTAATCAAAGCAGAAGCGCGTTTTACTTTTTCGCTCAGTGCGTCGATACCGATATTACCGGCTTCGATTTCTTTAACGATGGTTTGAAGTTCGTTCAACGCGTCTTCGTATGTGTGTTGGTCTTTACTCATGATTTGGATTTGTTTTTTCTACAGTACTAATAATTGAACCGTCGGCCAAAATAGTTTCGATTTGTACTCCGGCTTTTACTTTCGATGCATCGGTCATTGCTTTGCCGTTCATTCGGGTGATAGAATATCCCCGACGCAAGGTATTGGCCGGATCAAGTAGTCCGACTTTCTCTTCAAAATGTTTTAACTCCTGTTTTTTCTGAATGATCAATTGCGAAGCGCCTGCCAGCGAAGTGCTGAATCGTTGCAGCTGATGTTCATTTCGGGAAGCTAGCTGCTTGCTCAGTAAATCGAGCTGTGTTGTCATCTGCAATAACTGCTGCCAGTGCAGACGCTGGATATTTCTTCCGGGAACATTCAGGATGGCATCCGTGCTTCGGCTTAGATTCTTTTTCTCATCGGCAATTGAGCGAAGCGAAAAAGCAGAAAGCAGGTGAGAAACATTTTTCAGTTGATCCTTGTCGCGTTCCATCAGAGTGCGACACGTGCTTTGAAAACGTTCGATTCCCGATTGAAGTTCTTCCTTCGAATCAGATAATACTTCTTCAGCCAGTCTTTTTAATTCATCTGCAATATCGCCGACAAGTTGATCTTGTTCGTAAAAACGACTCAGGAAAAAATCGGCTGCCGCAGTAGGAGTGATGCAATTTTTCCATGCGACCATTTCCGTCACCGTTTCGTTTGTTGCATGTCCGATTCCGGTGATAACAGGTAGCGGGAAGGCAGCAACTTCGCGGGCGAGCAGGTATTCATCGTAGCAGGATAGTCCTGTATCTCCGGCGCCGCCGCGAATAATCGTCATTGCATCGTATTGAGTGTACGTCGCTGCAATTTTTCGCATCGCGCTCACGATGGTAGGAACGGCGTTTTCTCCTTGCAATGTTGCTTCGAACAAAGTGAGTTCGAGCGCAAAGTGTTTATGGTAATGAACGATGGTCGAAATGAAATCGTGATAACCGCGACTTGTCGCCACGGAGATTACGGCAATTCGTTTCGGTAGAATGGAAATCGACTTTGTTTTATTCAGAGTAAAAAGTTTCTCCTCTTTCAGTCGGCGAATCGATTCGTTTTTTGTTCGCGCCATTTCACCGAGCGTAAACGAAGGTTCTATATCGGTCACGAAAAGCGACATGCCATGTACGGCGTGAAAACTGACGCTGCACAGGAAGAGCACTTTCATTCCGGAAATTAATTCCGTTGATGCCGTATTCTTGAATTTCGCCTGAATGTTTCTGAAATGATCGGCCCAGATAATTCCTTTCATCTGAGCAACTATCGAATTCTCGTTTTTATCTACGAGTTCCAAATAGCAATGACCGCTGGCCTGATGCAGGCTCATTTTGACCAGCTCACATCTTACCCAAAAGCTTTTTCCTTCGTAATTTCGGTTAATTACCGACGTTACGCTTTGCATTATTTCGAGCAAAGAGAACGTCCGGGTAATTTCGGCTGGGAGAGAATTGGCCATACCCTCAAATATCCGAATTTTTAGCCGAATTCTGACCTCCCGAAAGCCCTTTTCAACTTAGTTCCGTCATACCCAACAAGTAAAAATACAAGCTCAAAATTGGCGTTTTTTCGCATTTTTAAGCCATAATTTCATTTACCCACCTGCAACGGTAATTCACAAAATGATGGGGGAAGTTTCATATAAAAAACAACATATAAGATGTTTAGGGCCGTATCTTTACTGACTTAATAATAAAACACTTAGTTTGAAATTGATTCAGAATTTCGGTAAAATCCTTCTTTCTCCGATCCTGTTTATCCTTGGTTTTGTCTTGTTGTCGCAGCCGTCAAATTCACAGTCGGTTCTGCTCGATGATTTCAATCGCGCCAACGCCTTTGCCATAGGAACCGGTTGGTCGGAAACAGAAACGGTGGCGAGCAGTGGTGTTCAGCTGTCAACGAATATGGTTCAGATGGGAACGACGATTGCCGGTCGTGAATATATGACGTACGATGTTTCCACATTGTACAATACCGTTATTGGAACGAATTCCGGATTGCTGACGTGGGAATTCAATTTGCATACGAATAACAGTAATGCATCGGGAGTATCCGGATTCGATAACAGCAATTACGGACTCGCATTTGTACTTGGGTGTACGACAAATAATTTTCTCACCGGTTCGGGTTACGCCGTTGTTTACGGAAATACAGGATCGAGTGACAATATTCGTTTGGTTCGATTTGCGAATGGCGTAGTAACGACAGGAGGAGCCGGACTGACAAATATTATTTCGCCGGCAACAGCATTTACTACACAATGGATCACCGTAAAAGTTACATACAATCCGGTAGGTAATGCATGGTCGTTGTACACGGCAAGCAGCACAACAGCTTTTATCGATCCTGCAGTTGCAACATACACACTGCAGGGAACGGGAACAGATGCAACTTACGTCGGAAACGATTTATTGTATTTAGGGTTTTTATACAATCATGCTACTTCATCAACATTCATTGCCAATTTCGATAATGTCAGAATTCCTTCAGCGTGTATCGTGGATGTTCAGCCGACAATTCAACCATCGGCGCTTACATTCAGTGCTGTTGGCGCAAATTCAATGACGTTGAGCTGGACGAATGGAAACGGAACGGGAAGTTTGGTTTTGATTCATGCCGGAAGTGCAGTAACAAGTACACCGACCGACGGAGCTGTGTACAGTGCGAGTTCAGTTTACGGATCCGGAACGCAATTGAATGCCGGCGACTACATTGTTTACATGGGAGGAGCCAGTACGGTAACAATAACCGGACTCAGCGCGAATACGACATATTACTTTTCGATTTTTGAATACAACGGAACAGGTTGTACGGCGAATTATTTATTGCCGTCGCCTCTAACTTCGTCGCAGCTTACACCGGGATGCGTTCTTGCCTCACAACCTACAACAAATGCAACAGCATTAAGCATCAGTTCTACGATGGCCAACAGTTTAGGTCTGACATGGATTCGTGGAAATGGCGCGTATTGCATTGTGGTTTGTCGCGGAGGCGGTCCGGTAACAACCGTTCCGACTGATGGAATTTCTTACACTGCAAATGCAACTTACGGATTAGGTAGTGCCATTGCACCCGGCGATTACGTCGTCTACTCCGGAACAGGAAACTCGACAACCGTTTTAGGATTGATGCCCGGCACAACATATTACTTCCAGGTTTTTGAAATGAATGGCACGGGATGTAATACAAATTACTACGTACCCGGAACACCGACTTCTACGAATGGCGTGACGACTCCTGTTGTTGCGTACACCAATTATTTCGGAAATCTCCATTCGCATTCAGATTATTCAGACGGCGATATGGATAATGTTTGTAATGGTGCCGGAAGTCCTACATGTTGCTACGCCATTGGAGCAGGTGCAACGAATTTTAACTTCATGGGTATTTCCGATCACAATCACAACGAAGGACCCGTGATGACACCGGCATTGTTTGCCAGCGGTGTATCTGAAGCTGCAACATACAATGCAGGAAACCCTGCTTTTGCTGCTCTGTACGGAACAGAGTGGGGAACGATTTCTACAGGCGGACACGTTGCCTTTTATGGAATCAATCAGCTTGTAGGATGGAATACCGGCAATTACAACGTATATATTGCTAAAGGCGATTACAATTCACTTTTCAATTTGATTGCCTCGACAACAGGAGCGTTCGCAACTTTATGTCATCCGAATAGCACCGACTTCAATAACATCCTGAACACTGCTTACAATGCAACGTATGATAATGCCGTCGTTGGATGTGCTGTAAAAAACGGTCCGTACAATTCGACGAATACAACCTACAGTGATCCGGCCGCAAGTTCAACAGTGGCATACTGGAATTCATTGCTTGGAAAAGGTTACCACCTCGGCCCGACGATGGATCTCGACAATCACAATTCGAATACGATGGGAAAGACGAGTCAGGAGCGTACCGTAGTTTTGGCACCGTCGCTTTCGCCTGCGAATGTGATGGAAGCGATGCTCAATATGCGTTTCTATGCAACGGAAGACTACAATCTGAATTTGACGTATAATATTAACGGAATTTTCCCTCTGGGAAGTATTGTTACACAGACAATCAATCCGACGATTAATGTGACCGCTACAGACGGAAACTCAGAAACGATTTCTCAGATTCGAATTTACTATGGCGTGCCCGGAAGTAATGCATCTCCGACAGTATTAACTTCGGCAGCAGCAGCCTCGCTTACGTACACACATTCGTTCGCATCCGGAACCTATTACTATTACGCAGAGATTACTCAAGCCGACGGACAGAAAGCATATACATCGCCAATCTGGTACACGAAGATTATTACCCCATTGCCGATCGAATTATTGTCATTCGATGGAACGCATACTTCAAAAGGAAATCATTTAGAGTGGATCACTGCATCGGAGATTGACAACAGCTATTTTAGTCTGGAAAGAAGTCGTGACGGAATTTACTTCGAAGAAATTTCAAAAGTCAACGGAGCAGGTACGAGTACGGTTCGTCACGATTACGAATACCTCGACATGCATGCTGCGGAAGGGTTGAATTACTATCGACTTCGTCAGACCGATTTCAATGGAAAATACAGTTACTCTTCTGTCATCGCTATTCGTTCGGCTAAGCGAGGCGATATCTTCACTGTTTTCCCAAATCCATCGCACGGCAATTTCACAATCGCAATGAACGATTTGTACAACGAAGCCTACGAATTAAAAATTTTCGATGCCGTTGGTCAGCTCGTGTATTCTCAAAACGGCATAACTGAGTCACAAATGTCCATCACCCCCGAACTCCCCGAAGGAATTTACACGATGAGTTTGGTTTTTGAGGGGAATGTTTTTGTGGAGAGGCTTGTTTTTGGTAAGTAGTAAATTGTAAGTGGTAAGTTGACTTGCTGTAATCCGGGCTTTGTACCTACTTTTTACTGATCCGATAATTTGGGTTTATTCTTCTTTGAGAATGAATCCTTCTATTGCTTTAGCTTATACAGGCTGGTTGAAATTTATTCGAATTAGCTTAAAGGCTCAAAAAGGAATTTTTGCTTAATTTCTTGGATTTGTCCAAATCAGCTCAAAAATCAGCTTTTGGGCGTTGTTATCTTCGATTTACTACTTACTACTTACCACTTACTATTTACCCCTTTCAAAGATTGATATTTCAAATTGTGGAGTAACTTTGATGGCCAAACTAAGTTAAACGACTTCGTCAGTCGCCAAAAAATACTACCATGAATACCTTTGAAAAAAGGAAGCATTACGCACTGCTTCTTCTGTTTTCGCTCATCAGCCTCAATTCATTTTCACTTGCTATTGCACCGGAACCTACTGTACCAACGGTTACGTTTACTTCTTCATCGGGTTCGTGCAATGAAATCGATTTGCAATTCACACCCGGCGATGGGTCGCGTCGTTTGATTATCGGCTGCTCGGGAAGTCCGGTTTCGGAATTTCCGGTGGATGGTACAAGTTATAGCGGAGGATCGCTGTATGGAACCGGTACAAATCTGGGTGGAGGAAATTATGTGGTGTATAACGGAAACGGATCAAGTACGGTAATCACCGGTCTCGATGGTGGCAGTCAGTATTACTTTGCGATTTTCGAATACAATGGAGTTGGTGTCAATGCTAACTACCTTATCTCAGGCTATCTCGAAACCGACGCTGTTGCGACGGGAATTTCTTTGACCGTTCTTTCTTCATCGGGCGATATCTGTTTCGGCGATTCAGTGCAATTGCAGGCATACGGTGCGACAACTTATTTGTGGTCGCCTGCAGGTACTTTATCATCAGCCACCGATTCGTTTGTAACGGCACATCCGTTGAATACAACAACATACACCATTACAGGTACAGATACGAATGGTTGTCAGGATCAGAAAACAGTTCAGGTTGTAGTAAATCAACTTCCGAACGTAACGATTTCAAATCAGTCGAACGTTTGTATTAATAGTGGACAAGTACAGTTGAACGGAGGCGTTCCTATCGGAGGCGATTACTTCGGAACCGGCATTGCCGGAAACGATTTAGATCCTACTGTAGCAGGAGCAGGTACACATACGATTACTTACGTTTATACCGATGCACATGGTTGCACCGATAGTGCGAGTACATCGATTACGATTCTTAATGCACCTACGGTTACTTTCGGCACTATTCCGGAAGTGTGTACCGGACATTCACCAATCACATTGTCACAAGGTTCTCCAGCGGGCGGATCGTATTATGGAACAGGAGTGACAGGCGGAACGACATTTAATCCTTCGATTTCCGGAATAGGAACATTTCAGATTTCATACGTTTATTCAAGCAGCGGTTGTGCCGATACTGCGGTGTCGCCGATGACAGTTAATCCATTGCCAACTGTAACATTTTCCACTCTGCCAGCCGTCTGTGTCAACACTGCGAACTTTGCTTTGCAATCAGGTTTTCCAACAGGAGGAACCTATACAGGAACGGGAGTCAGCGGAAATGTTTTCATTCCGTCGATTTCTGGAGTTGGTAATTTTCTTCTGACCTACCCATACACAGATTCCGATAGCTGTGTTTCTTCAGATACTTCGTGGATTACCGTTGATTCATTGACGCCGGTATCGCTGAGTCCATTCACATCTGTTTGTGCGAATACCGGACCTGTTGCATTATCAGGCGGAAGTCCTACGAATGGTGTTTGGAGCGGTACGGGAGTAAGCGGAACAACTTTCTACACAGGAATTGCAGGACCGGGATCGCATACTATTACTTATACGATTACCGATTTTCACGGATGTGTTAATTCGACTTCGCAGCCACTGGTAGTGAATGTTATTCCTTCGCCTTCACTCGGACCGGATACGACAATTTGTTCCGATGCATCTGTCGTGTTAACAGCCGGCAATAATTACAACTCGTATCAATGGTCAACCGGAGCATCGACTTCATCTATAACATTTGATTCAACCGGGCTCGGTATAGGAACTTTCCGTGTTACACTTCGAGTAACAAATTCATTCGGCTGCGCCAATCGCGATACCATTTTTGTGACTGTCGATCCTTGTTCAGGTATCGATGAGCTATCTGATCTCGCCGTTTCCGCCTACCCGAATCCTTTCCATGGCTCACTGAATGTTTCTTCAGAAAAAGAATGCACATTGAGCCTGTACGATCTGGCAGGTCGTTTACTTGAAGCGCACACGATGCAAATCGGCAAAACAGAAGTAGCTGCCGATCTTCCTTCAGGAACCTACTTGCTTGTAGTGAAAACAAACGACGGCTCAAGAAGCATGATCGTTGTTAAAGAATAAGAGCAAAACATTTTCAGTAAAGCCACGCGGTAGCTCACTCGCACTGCAACTCAAACTCACACTCGGTTTATCTTAGTGTGAGTTTGAGTATCAGGGCGAGTGAGCTGCTGTTAGGATAATTCGCGCCTCTTACTCATTTAGATTCTCGGAATAAGAGCAAAACACTTTCAGTAAAGCCTTGCGTAGCTCACTCGCCCTGCTGCTCAAACTCACACTCAGTTTTTCTTAGTGTGAGTTTGAGTAGCAGTGTGAGTGAGCAGTATCTTGCCTACGAAGTTCGCAACCCGCAACCCGCAACCCGCAACCCGCAACCCGCAACCCGCAACCCGCAACCCGCAACCCGCAACCCGCAACCCGTACCCCGCATTTGGATATCCCAAATCCACTGCTATCTTTGCGGTTCAGAAGGAATCTACATACATGGTCAAATTAAATTTGTCGGAACAGGAAGAGTTGTTGATGAAGAAAGTTTGTGAGATACAGCTCGACTCTTTTGAAAAAATACTTAGTGGAGAAAACGAAGTTGACGTTACGGCGAAGCTTCGCGAACATAAATTGTCAGAGACTGAATTGAAGAATATGATTCATGAAGTCGTTCGTCAGTATCGAATGATCAGCGAGCGACCGGATTCATTGTTCGGATCTCATTCAGATTTATTGGGCAATTTCCGCGATGCGCTCGATGTTAACACCGACTACCTTCCCGGTTTTGACTCGTTAATTCCGCAAATGCTGACTAAGCTGGATTGTGCAATTTTCATCCTTCGCCACCAGAATTAGGCTTTTGGCCATTTTTCCAATTTTTACTGTTAGATAGTTTACGCTTTCATGTAAATTCCTCTTGTAAAATCAGCTATTTTTACGAGATGAAACGAAGTCTACTGCTCTTGTGTCTAATCTTCCCGTTTTTGCAAACTTCTGCCCAATTGCAATTCGGGTTTAATACAACCATTCCTGTAACCGACGGAACTGCTCTTGAGTTACCATGGGCCGGCGGAATTGATTTTGCGCTTTACTCGCAAATCGATTTGAATAAAGATGGACGCCTGGATCTTTTTGTTTTTGATCGACATAACAATCGCGTATCGACTTATATCAACAACGGAACTTCCGGCTCTCATTGCTGGGAATATGCACCTGAATACGAATCCTCATTTCCACCATTAATTGGTTGGGCATTTTTATACGATTACAATCTTGACGGTAAGCCGGATCTTTTTACAAATTATCGTTCCGGTATTATGCAGTATAAAAATGATTCTCCTGTTAACGGACTTCATTTTACAATGGTGGATTCGATGATGGACGAACATCTACCCGGAGGAAATCCTTCCAACATCCTTGCAAGTTCTTTTTGATGCCGAATTTGAATGATGTCGATGGCGATGGCGATATGGATGTTATCGGACAGCAATTTACTTGTGTTGGAGCGTATGCGTATGCACGCAATATGTCGATGGAAGATACAGGGACACCGGATTCGCTCGACGATTTTCTCTTAGAGCGAGACCCGTGGGGAAAGTTTGCATTACGTGCAGGAGCGTATACTACTGTTGCGATCGGGTACTACAATATCAATTGTCAGTTGTATTCGCCGCCGCACACCGGTTATGAATTCGAATACGATCAATCATCAGCGGCACCACAGGATGATACGTACGCAAATATTTTTACGTTAGATATGGATGGTGATGGCGATAAAGATGCACTCATTGGCGATTCCCAAACTTGGAATAGTCTCATGCTCACAAATGGTGGGACAGCGCACGACGCACTCATTGTTTCTCAGGATACGCTCTTCCCTTCATACGACACAAGTGTTGTTCAATCCACTTTCACCATGCATTCTTATGTGGATGCAGATAATGATGGAGTGCGTGATATCATCGTTTCTAATGCGGAGTATGAGAATAAAAAGAGCTCCTATTTATACAAAAATGTCGGAGCTGATAATGCGCCTGTATGTTCTTATCAGACAAAAGATTTTCTGCAGCATGAAATGATCGACGTAGGTGAAGGAGCTTCGCCGGTATTTTATGATTACGATAATGACGGGCTGAAGGATTTGTTAATCGGAAACATGAAGCGTACAACAAGTCCCTTGACAAGTATTACCGGACTAACTTTGTATCGTAATGTTGGTACGGCAACAAGTCCGGCGTTCGAATTTGTGACCGACGATTATCTGAATTTGAATTCGCAATTATACACAGGAGTGCTGAATCCGACTTTCGGTGATATCGACGGAGACGGTGATTTGGATATGCTGATCGGTTCCTATACAGGCAATTTGATTTTTTACAAAAACAATGGCGGAAGTTTCGTCTTCCAAACTGCAGCTTATATGGGTCTTGATGCAGGTAATGCATCGTATCCACAGCTCGTGGATTTGAATCGCGACGGAAAGCTGGATATTGTTATGGGTCAGAAAATCGGTTTCATTCAGTATTATGAAAATGTCGGAACAGTTAACGTTCCTTTCTTTGCAGTAACACCAACGGTTTCACACTTAGGGAATATTGACTTAAGAACGAATGGAGTGAACGACGGATTTTCTTCGGCTTACATCTTTGATCAGAATAATGATTACAAAATGGCAACGGCATCGATGAACGGCAAAGTGTATTTGTTCGGAAATATCGATGGAAATTTGAACGGCACTTTTACGCTGTTGGATTCGATCGTTGATCACGAAATGGGTAGTCGTTACGGTTACAATATTACAGTAAGCGGAGGCGATATCGACGGAGATACATTGACTGATTTAGTTTTCGGAATCTATTCCGGAGGTGTTCAGATTTACTGCCAGGATTTTCAAAATGGAGTTCATTCTTTACCGGAGACAGGCTCAGCCGAAGTATATCCGAATCCGTCAATCGCACAATTTGTTGTGAAGTACACAGGATCCGATCGTATTGCCATGGCAAAATTGTTTGACGGAAGCGGTCGTTTGGTAATGCAAGAGCGCGTACTCGACGGATACGGAGTGTTTACAACGAGCGGACTTGAATCAGGAATGTACTTCCTGAGAGTAGAAACGCATTCAGGAAATATCATTCGCAAGGTGATTGTTTCGAATAATCGCTAATTGACGCGCCTTACGAAGATGGAGTTGAAGACGTATCGTTCGCTCGCCGAGAATGTAACTGTGAAAGCAGGGGAGGAGCAATTCAATATTGCACGGATTAAAAAAATCGATTTACTTTTCGAAGAACTCATTAAGCAATCGCCCGACGATATCAACGTTGCCGACGAGCGTATGCCTTACTGGGCTGATCTGTGGCCATCGGCCATCGGTATGGTGCAATTTCTGGAAACGAATAAAGATTTGGTAAGAGGAAAGAAAGTGCTCGAAATCGGTTGCGGTTTAGGACTTCCCGGCATTGCAGCTGCACGATTCGGTGCCGATGTGTTGATGACAGACTACCTTCAGCCTGCACTCGATTTTGCTCAGTATAACTGGGAGCTGAATTCAAAAGCCGATTTCAACGGACAACTTCTCGACTGGCGCCGGATCGATCACATGCAGCCCTATGATGTCGTTCTGGCCAGCGATGTCGCGTATGAGAGTCGTTCATTTGACACGCTCATCAACGTAATCAAAAAGCTCACAAGGCCGGGAGGCGTTTTTCTTTTAAGCGAACCCAATAGGAAATTCGCTTCGCCATTCGTTACTCTTGTGAAACAACACTTCTCTGTTTCTTCAACTGATTTGCCGGTAGAACTTGATGGTATAGCTTACACGATTTCCATCTATCAGATAATAGTGTCAGCGCATTGATTTTTTTTGTTTCCCGCAGATCTCGCAGAAATTTCGCAGAAATGCGCAGAGCATCCTTGTGGTTTTCTTCTGCCCCTCGTGTGCTTGTGGTGAAAAAAAATCTACGGAGAATTTCACCCAAGCGCACTTTCTCTAATAAATGCGGTTGTAGTATGTATTGCCCGAAGTGATCTTTGGAAAATGAAAACCCTCCTCCAAAGATCCTTCGACGATCTCTCCTGGATATTTTATCCGAAGTTATGCGCCGCCTGCACGCGCCCATTATACGCCGGTGAAGAATGCATTTGCACGATTTGCCGTTTTCATTTACCCCGAACGCAATTTCATTTGCAGAGAGAAAATGCCGTTGAAAAACATTTCTGGGGTAAAGTTCCTTTGAAAGCCGCAACTGCATACTATTATTTTTCAAAAGGCGAAAAAGTTCAGCGCCTCATTCACGGACTCAAATACAAAGGTCGTCAGGACATCGGCGAATTTGTAGGGCGCCTCATGGGAGTTGAATTGCGCGATTCACCATTTTCCGAAAACGAGCTCATCATTCCCGTTCCGCTTCATGAGAGCAAGTTGAAAATACGCGGCTACAATCAAAGCGATTGTTTCGCCGAAGGATTATCGCAGGGAATGAATGTTGCTTTTTCATCAACCGCATTACAACGTAAAAAGCAAACCGACACTCAAACCCGCAAGCACCGTTTCGAACGCTTCCGGAATGTTGAAAATGTATTCGAAGTCAAAGCCCCTTCGTTACTCGAAAACAAACATATTCTCTTAGTCGACGACGTAGTGACCACCGGTTCCACATTGATCGCCTGCGCAGAGACCTTGCTGCGAGTGCCGGGGGTGAGGTTGTCGTTTGCGGCGATGGCGTGCGCTTAAACCAATTAGCTAATTAGCTAATTAGCTGATGGTTGCTGATCGGATACTGGACTGTCGTTTTTTCTGAGTTTTTGGAGCTTTTAAGTGCAACCGATGTGTGAATAGGCTAAACTCAAGGAGAAAATTCTCATCTTTGCGCTCACGCCAATTAGCTAATCAGCTAATCAGCCAATTAGCTAATTCATCCAATGGAAAGCATACTCATCAACCACGAACTCGGCAAAGGCGAAAAGTATGAGGCTTTGATACCTCAGATTCAGGCTTTGGTAGAAGGGGAGACGGATGTAATTGCGAATATTTCGAATATCATCGCGGCGATTCGGGAGACGTTTTCGTTTTTCTGGGTCGGAATTTATTTTGTGAAGGCGAAAGGTTCGGAAGAGGAATTAGTGTTAGGCCCTTTTCAGGGACCGGTTGCGTGTACTCGTATTCGTAAGGGAAAAGGTGTTTGCGGTTCGTCGTGGGAACAAAAAAA
The DNA here is from genome assembly GCA_016721305.1 of Bacteroidota bacterium. Classification (GTDB taxonomy): domain Bacteria; phylum Bacteroidota; class Bacteroidia; order AKYH767-A; family 2013-40CM-41-45; genus JADKIH01. The sequence continues at coordinate 128,565 of JADKIH010000011.1, read as the reverse complement.
GACCATCGTCGTTCCCGATGTGGAATTATTTCCCGGACATATTGCCTGTTCTTCGTTATCGAAATCGGAAATCGTTGTTCCGGTTATTGTGAAAGACAACGTTGTTGCCGTTCTCGATGTCGACAGCGAATTCGTCGCACATTTTGATGAGACTGATAAACTTTATCTGGAGAAAATCGTAAAATTGATTGCTGCGTATCTATGAAACAATTGAGATTTCTCCTTTTTATTTCCATTTTGTTTTATTCGTGTGCCATTCAGGTAGCTCCTGAAGGCGGCGACAAAGATGTGAAGCCTCCTGTCGTGCTTCATGCCGAGCCGGAAAATTTCTCTTCGAATATTAAGCCGACCGATATCAAGATCACATTTGATGAGTTCGTTGTTCTGAAAGATGTAAATGGTCAGCTTGTTTCTTCGCCATTATTGAAAAATACTCCCGAGACAAAGCTTCGCAAAAAATCGCTGTACATTCATTTGAGCGATACGTTAAGCGAGAATACAACGTACACATTGAACTTCGGAAATTCTATCGTCGATAATAACGAAGCGAATATTCTCGAGAACTTTCAATACGTCTTTTCTACGGGAAGCGTCATCGATTCGTTGAAGATGAAGGGAAAAGTCGAAACGGCTTTCGATCATAAGACGGAGAAGGACGTGCTTGTAATGTTGTACCGAAACACGACAGACTCGATTCCGTTTCTTGAGCGACCATTATACGCCGGCCGTACAAAGGAGAATGGAGAGTTCGAAATCGACAATATTTCTCCCGGCAAGTACAAAGTCGTCTGCATGAAAGAAGCCGACGCTAATTTTTTGTACAGCCGTTCCGGTGAGCGCATCGGGTTTACAGATGAGTTAATTGAAGCCGGTAATGAATCGGTTCGACTCTATCTTTTCGATGAAGTTCCGCAATTACGATATTCAAAAACGATTTCTGAGTTTGCCGGAAAAGTGTCGCTTGTTTTTACCGCACCGGCTGATACAGTTCAACTTCATTTTTTGTCAGATACGGCAGCGATGAAAATTCATTCAATGAAATTTTGTCCGACAAAAGACACGCTCGTTCTTTGGTATAAAAACCTGATGGCAGATTCGCTCTCATTCGTTTGGTTTAACGGAAAAGAAAACGATACCATCGTCGGTCGTTTATTTAAGAATGATCCTGAGAAAAAAGGTCGCAAGTTTTCATTAGACATGAAGCCTGCCAATGCCGCTCCCGGAATGCAGGAAATGCATATGCCGTTTGTGCTGAATGCAAATCATTTGCTGGCGAAAGTAGATCCTTCGTTTGTTACTCTCACCAAAGATTCTGTTCCAATGAAGGATTTCACCTTGGGAATAGATTCAGCAACTTTTCTGAGCGCGATAATTTATTTTAAACCCGATGTGAAGTCGAATTACGCTTACACGATCTTACCCGGAGCCTTTGAAGATATTTACGGAGTGAAGAATGACACATTGAAATTTGGTTTCAGCTATCGTGATGAAGCGCAATTCGGTTCGCTCGTTGTGAACTATGCCGGAGCCGGCGACAATAATATTCTACAACTTGTAAGCGAAAAAGGCGATGTAGTGCGAGAAGTAAAGTTCAGCGGTTCATCGTCGATCACATTTAGCTTCATGGAACCGGCAACATACAGACTCAAGTTTATTGCTGATGCCAATCACAACGGTAAGTGGGACACCGGTGACTACCTGCGCCACCTCAACCCGAAGAAACCCGCTATTACCCCGATAAGATTGTTGTGAGAGCGAATTGGGATGTGGATGTTAGGTGGGATTTGGGTAACTAACTTCCATAACTCCGGCGGTTTGCCAATTAGCTAATTAGCTAATTAGCTGATTAAGTCTTCGCTGCGTTGATTTCATTTCATCTTTGATTGTAGTTGAAATTGCATATTGCTACAAGTCTCGGACTAATTAGCCTCATCAGCTAATCAGCTAATTAGCAAATCAAAAAATGCGCAGTCCCTCCCTAAAGCTCCTAACCCTCACCCTTCTCCTAACGGCAACAAGTTGCAAAATCGGCCGTTACTTCTGGTATAACTTCTCCGATATTACCGATTACAAAATATTTCCGTCGCGGCCGTTGACGAAGTCGGCTACGCCGTTTCGTTTTATTGACGGGCAGAATAATGTCGCGTACGATAATACGGTAAAGATTACCGATCATGCCGGAGTGGTGCGACCGATGAAAGAATTTTTGGAGTGGTCGCCGACGGTGGCGTTTTTAGTTATTCGCAACGACAGTTTAATCTACGAATCGTATCTCGATAAATACGACACATCGTCGGTTGTAGCATCGTTCTCCATGGCGAAATCGTATGTGTCGGCAATGATAGGTATTGCCATTCACGAAGGAAAAATAAAAAGCGAGAACGATTCCGTTGTTACTTATCTCACTGAGTTGAGAAACAAAAGCGGTTGGAATAAAGTAACGATTCATCATTTATTACAAATGGCATCGGGAGTGAAATTTTCGGAAGGCTACAGTTCGCCATTTAGCGGAGCGGCGTCATTTTATTATGGCCGCACTTCGCAAGAGCATTGCTAAGTTGAAGACAGAGAAAGACCCGATGCAAGGCTTCGATTACAAAAGCGTGAATACCGAATTACTCGGCTTGATTATCGAGCGCGCAACAGGCAAGAGTCTGACCGAGTACATGAATGAAAAAATCTGGATACCGTTGCAAATGGAATACGATGCCAGCTGGAGCATCGATCGAAAAGATAACGGTCTCGAAAAAGCCTTTTGTTGCATCAACGCCCGTGCCCGCGACTTCGCCAAATTCGGTCGCCTCTACCTAAACAAAGGCAACTGGCAGGGAACACAAGTTGTTCCTTCCGAATGGGTCGAGCTTAGCACTTCACCCAACACCGACAAAGGTGCCGCTGATTTTTACAATCGCCAGTGGTGGATCGGAGTAACCCAAGGCGACTTCGCCTGCGTAGGTCACTTAGGACAGTACATCTACGTCCTCCCCAAAAAGAATCTCATCATCGTCCGCCTCGGCACCAGCCGCGCGAAGGAAGAGTGGATTGATGTCATCCGGCAGGTGGCGGGGCAGTTTTAGGTGGTTGCTTAGTTGCTTTGATGCTTGGTTGCTTGGGAGCGGTTTTGTGAACGGTGAACGGTTAGTCGGTGAACACTTCTGAGAGGAGAGGAGTTAACAAATGCCATTTGTCTTTTGACGGAGAGCGCAGTCCCGTAGGGACGCCCTGTTTGTAGAATGGAATCACCTACCCCGAAAAGCCCCGTAGGGGCGACCTCGGCCTCATTTTTCATCCAAAAAAGCACTCGTTTTTTTTCGCATCTTTACGCACAAATTGTATTGAATGAAAAAGATTTCTTCCATCGTCATTATTGCCTTGCTTGCGCTTGCATCATTCTCCTGTAAAAAGGGCTTCCTTGATTCTCGCAGCAAATATTTAGGCAATTACGATTTCACAAATATTTATTCGATGACAGACTCAGCCGGAACGGTGACAACAAACACCACAGTTTTTTACGGCCGTGTTTATGTAGAAGCTGACGGAAAAATAAAACTGAATAACGACGCAAGTTCGACGCTCGAATTAGTGATCGACAAAGACGGTAATCTTTTCGACAATTGCAGCAAATACAAAGGACAATTCCCCGACGAAGATAATGTTCACTTCGCTCTCGATGCCGAAACCTGTATTACTCCCGCCGTCACCGCAGGAGAAACCATCACCGTCACAGGAAAGAAGAGGCTCTAGTTTCTCGTGGTCATCTCGTGCCCCTTGTGATCTTGTGGTAAAAAATTTCACCACGAGAACACAAGGTCCACAAGATGACCACAAGACATTTCTGCGATTTCTGCGAAGTTTCCGCGCCTTCTGCGGGAAACAAAAAAACCTAAAACCCCACCACAAACTTCCGATTCACCACCTGCTCCCCATAAACCACCTGCACAAAGTAAACCCCATCCGGATAATCACTCGTGTTCGCAAAGAACTTCTTATCCCCCGAAGCCACACCATTAAAAATTTCTTCCACCACTTCGCCTAAAATATTTTTCACGCTCACTCTAACCTTCGCCTCATTCGGCAAAGTAGTTTCGATACACGTGATGCCACGTGAAGGATTAGGATAAACAGCTGTAATACTCGCATGGTTCTCAGCGAGCGTTGTGATACTCGTATTTAACAGCACATTAAATTTCCAGTAGCCCGCAGGAGCCGCAATCGGTCGCACCTGCGTTTTTCCGCTCACCGCATTTCCTTCGACATAATAATACACCGTCGTTCCGGCAGCTTGTGCAGGAATAGCAGCGCCCACGTATCGATCACCGAGCTAAGCGACGTCATAGCAATCGACTGATACGGTTGCAGCGTATCCGTTCTGTAATACAATGTCGCCGACTGAATACCCGAACGATGTTTCATCAACGCCGTCACAGGATATGAACCGGTCGTAATGTATGTATCGTGTAATGGCTGATGAGAGATAAGCAACGGATCAGCAGCAGCTACTTCTTTCGTGATGCAATGAATTGCACCGAGCGAAGGAATAATGGAATTGCAATTGATGCCGGCGATCGTATATCCCGGGAATGCTTCTTGATAAATTCGAATTGCCGTTGTATCGTATTGCTGAGCGTAAGTCGGGAGAATGATCGTCTTGTTTACAAAAACAGAATTTGTGTACGTACGATAATCACCGCCTGTATTCGGATATGCACCACCGGCATCCGGAGGCATTGGAATGCGAATTACTTTGTACGGAGTGCCGAATACTGAATTGAAATTAGAAAGCACATACTGCAAGTTTGCTTCGATCTGCGGACCGTCGGCAATACCTGCAGGATATTCGCCTACAAGCAACGTTTCTTCATCGAGCAATTTAATATGCATGTCGATATGATGAATCACATCGTACGGAAGCGCCGTCATTTTGATGTAACGCGAGATCCCCATGAATTTCGACATGATTGTATCAATTTCCGCTTCCGTTAGATTTGGATTCTCATCAATGATCAGATCCGACGAGAATCCAGTTCCAAAACCATCACACATAAAATTTCCACCCGTATGAATTAAATCGTACGGTGGAGTAGTAGTACGATACATCGGAAGTCCCGTAAATCGTTCAATCGAAGTCGGCACCGTATCATCACTCGGTCGCGGGCGATTGTAAATCCAGTCGATGAGAGCCAACGAGTCAACATCGTTTGTGTACACATTCCACTGTCCGTAATCGCGCGACCAAATAGTATTAAACGGAGCAATCACATAATGCACATTCGTCAGCGGCACCGAAGCCGAAGTCAGCGCCGTCTTCACCGTATTCGAATCCGAGCAAACCACAATCACCTGCGTTTCCGCCTGCGCCGCACGAACGATTTCACGAAGGATCGTCGGGTAGCTAGTCCAAGCGATCATTAAGTAATCGATTTCTTCCCACTCCGCCGAAGCCCTCACTCTCGAAGTCGGAGGCGTCGTAATACCGGCCGTACGAGCTTGTTGCAAGTACGAAGGCATAGCAAGTTTTTCCTGCTCAGAGATTTGGTGAGACAATTGCGCATAGCCGAAAAGTGGCAGGGCGAGAAGGAGGAAGAGGATGCGTTTCATTGAGGGGGAATATGAGAAGGAAAGGTAGGAAATTTAGTCTATAGTTTTTAGACGATAGTTACCTGGCATTTTTGAGGTGGATTTGAGGAACGGGGCTTTTTTTGCGCTTTCGGAAAGGAAATGGAGTTGGAATATGGAAGTGTTATTTTTAGCTGCCATATTGAAAGGGCCTCGCTAGTTATTAGTGACGACGCTAGCGATTGCAGTGCTTTTGATCTTTAATTGGAACCTCTTTGTAGTTTATTTAGCTCTTTTATAACGTCGTCATTAATAACCTACGGGGTTCGCCACGGCGAATGACGTACGTTTGTTTGGGTAGAAATGTCGTTCACCCCGCGGAATCACCACATCTATTTTATCGTCACTAAATAGCGCCGCGGGGTGAACGACAAAAAAAGCTTCTTTGAAATAGCTAAACGTAGTTGCGGCAACTAAAATCTTTTGCAGCTGCAGCTAAAGGTGATGCCGGTGGCTAGTTCTTTACTGTCGTTCATCCCGCAGCGCAGCAGGGTGACGATGAAAGAAGTTAGTTGTTCTGCGGGATGAACGACATTCCCGACCCACCCGCAGCTGAAAGAAGTATTTGAACGACCCCTACAAACACCCCCTGGGGACCCCGTAGGTTTTAAGTGACGACGCTATCGATTGCAACGCTTTTGGTCTTTAATTGAAACAACGAAATTAAGTTGCGGCAACTAAAATCCTTTGCAGCTGCAGCTAAAGGTGATGCCGGTGGCTAGTTCTTTACTGTCGTTCATCCCGCAGCGCAGTAAGTTGACTATGGAAAATGTAAGTTGTTCTGCGGGATGAACGACACCACTACCAAAAACACACACGTCATCCCCTTGGGGACCCAGTAGGTTTTAAGTGACGACGCTAGAGATTGCAATACTTTTGATGTTGCATTGAAACAAGATTTGTCGTTATGTCAATTTGATGAACGACACCTGTCTTTAAATCGACGTTTGTCATTCGCCACGGCGAACCTCGCTTGTTATTAGTGACGCCCTAAACAGGTGCAATATTTTTGTTTTTAAATTAGAAAAAGATATATCGTTGTGCCAATTTTAACGAACGGCACTTTGTAAAAACAAAACGCCTGTCATTCCCCACAGCGAATGACAGGCGTTTTTTACGTATTGGTGTCAAACACCCCTCACGAGAACTTTGCCTGTTTTTTCGTCGCTTATTGCGCCAGGCAATTTCCGAAAGCATTGTTTATTCCATCGGGAATAAAAAATGCTCTGAGATGGGTTGTGTTAGTCTTCACTATTTTAACAATGCTATTCGTTTGCGATAAAATTGTTTTCAAAAAAGTAAATTCCCGGTGACAATGAATGCATATCAACTGAATTATGTGCTCCGGTGAATTTTCCGCTTAATACAATTTTGCCAACAGCATCTGTGATGAAATATTCTGTTTGATTTGTTGATGCCGGCATTGCTATGTTAAGCGTTTCGTTTACGGGATTCGGATAAATGGAAATACCATCCATGCCATTTGTAGTTGCAATTCCCGTATTGATAAAAATTGTCGAGTCGCTTGATACGCATCCCCAAGCGTTGGTTGCTTCTACCATATACGTTCCGGAAAGTGTAGCTATGTAAACACTGTCAGTTGCGCCGCTAATTAGAGCTCCGTTGAGGTACCATTGAAAGGTTGCTCCGGCAGCTGATACATTGGAATTTAAAATAGAGTCGGTTTGAGTAATGTGCGGTACGGTCGAGTTTAATACGAAGCGCGTCATTGAAAATCCAAATTGACTGCCACCCATAAGGAGCTCATCATTGGCATAAGAAATTGCTCTATTTGCTAAATCAGCATTTGCAAACTGAAAAGTATTGCCGCCGTTTAATGAAAAGTCAGTATCAAGAATTCCATTGGTATCATACTTTTTGAAATCAGGCGGTATTCCGCTTTCCTGATAACCGACTAAAATTTTGTCGTCGTTAAACTTGCTTAGGTATTTAATCCGGGCCGGGAAGCTTGATGCGCCAATGATAATGTATCCATTTGTGCCATACGTGGAGTCGATGCTACCGTTGGTGTTGTATCGGGCAACTCTAATTTCAGTTTCATTGAGATTTTGTTGGGCAACAATAACCTTGTCATCACTTTGCAGTACAACTTCCCGATCCGCACCGATTACAAAATTGTAATCAATGTAATAGCCGTTAGTTCCAAATGTTGTGTCAAGAACACCTAGTGTATCAAAGCAACTTAGTACTACATTTTTATCATTATTACTGCCAAGAAATGTAGGAGCAACAGAAACAATTTTTCCGTCGCTGCGCATTACGCTTTTAAAATCGTAGAAAAAATTGACACCGGGTGGAATCGAATGTTGAACCACGCCATTCGTTCCAAAAGAATTATCAACTGCCCCTGTAGAATCGAAACGCATGATTAAGTTCGATCCGAAATTCGGGCTGCCTGTGCAGAGAATTTTGCCTTCATCCATTAAGAAAATGGAAGAAAATACTCCCGGTCCTAAATTACTAATCTTGTTAGTGCCATAAGTGCCGAATGTTGAATCCACTGAGCCATCGCTGTTATACCGGGCTATAAAAGGAAATTGCTGCGAGCCCGCATTCCCATCAGACTGAACACCGGAAACGAGAATTTTACCATCAGCTTGCAATTCATAATAAGCACTAATGTTTCGCTGATCAAAAGTATGATGCACAACACCATTAGTTCCGAAAGAGGAGTCAATCTGGCCACATGCGTCAACTCTCACCATATAGTTATAGGAGCAATTGCAATTAGCATCACTATTTTCGCCACAAAGTATTGTTTTGTTATCCGGTTGCTGTAAAATCCTTTTGATTGTAGAATTACCCGAAATTACGGTGCTTATCTGTCCATTATTGCCAAAAAGCGAATCCGTAACGAGCGCTTGTGCAAAAGTGTTTGTTGCAAATAAAATTAGGGCTGCAATTGTGTTTAGTAGTAATAATTTTCTCATTTTTTGTGATTTAGTTAAATGGGTTAGTGTCGTGTAAAGGTGTTTCTATGTTTACTAGGCTTCAATACCCTTAAAGGTGTATATTCAGTATTTGTGATCTAAGGTGCTTCACTAAAGCAAAGCAGTTGAGTAATGCTGTGTTTTTAATGGAATTTTGATCAAAATAGCATTACAGGACTTGTTCTGAACAACTAATTATTAGCCCAACCGCAAACAACGAAAAATCAATTTTTCATCCTGCCCGCAATCGGCGAAATGAGAACCCCCTCACTATCGTATCAATCGGTGAATTAAATGCCGAGCAGGTTGCTCTACTAAAAACTAAGAACTAAAGACTACCGACAAAGGCAGATGATCACTAAACTCAATCCACTTCCTAAACCGCCCAATCTCAAATTTCTCCAACCGCCCATAAAGCTCCTCCGACACAAAACAATAATCCAAATGATACGGCTTCGCTTTATCGCGATACAGAAAAAACGTCGGATGTTTTTCTTTGCCGTGTTCTTGATTGTGATGGCGGTGGTAAACGCTCGAAATATTTTTCTCCGCCAGCTTCGCTACAACGGCAGAGTGATTGCCCACTCTTCGCGGCCGATCCCAAATGGTATTGCTGTTGAAGTCGCCGATTAAAACTACAGGTCCGGCGCCGAGGAGATGATCGTACTGATGTATCGCCTTCCAGACCTGTTCTACATACTGTCCGTCGGGATCGTTCTTGTTATTGGCCCAGACGGCGAATAAGGTAAAATCAATTTCTCCGCCCGTAACGGCAATCGGTGTAATGAGTTTGATCGCGGCTGTTATGTTCTTCCAAAACCCGCAAGCGATAATCGCCAAACGAAAAAACACCAAGCCCCTTATGCTCATTCTCTCCAAACCAAAGCGCATCCGTCGGTTGCCTTTTGCTTTTCGCGAAACTTACTTTGTCGGTATGCTCACATTCCTGCACGACCAGTATATCCGGCTTCCCTTTCAGAATAGCTTCTGCTTTTTTACGGAAGGCGCCTTGGCAGTTCCAGGAGGTGAGGTGCATGGGGATTTATTTTTGTATTTCCTCTTCCAACTCCTTCAACACCGCATCCAGCTTCTCTCCAAAAACAATCCGCGCATTTTCATACGACTGATCATTCATAAACACCAACAACTTCTCGCGCCCGAAATTTTCAATCAGCCGTTTTACGAGCTCGCCGCCGAGCGGATAAAGCATAGCATCGCCGGCAGATTCGTTTTTCCAGAAATCGGGAATGGACTTGAAGAGTTCTTTATTGGGTTTTAACAGAGCCAGATTGTTTTTGTGCGACTGATCGAAATAGACGGCTACACCTTCGTTGATAAGACGATCCCATTTAGCATGCAGAAATGCACTACCTGCAATTGAATGCGTCATTTCATGGCCAATAGTATGATTGGCTTCGGTATGTGTAATGCAAAGAGCGCCATCGCTGAAAGCCAGCTTGTGACGAAAAAGGCTTTCGGCTAAGAGAAGATTCGACCAAACAAAGTAGTCGATTTTCTTCGGAAGCTTCGCGCCAAAAAAGCTATTGATCGATTCAAAAGCAGCTTCTTTTACCTGAATGAATCCATCGATATTTCCCGGCGAATTCGGGTCTTGAAAATGAAAAACAAAATGCGCACTTTCTTTTGTTATCCATGAATCATACACTGAATCGAAACCCAACTTCAGCATCAGATTCTTTGCCGACGAAGTAGAATTTTTTGTCGCATTCATCGCCACACAAGAAGTTAAACATTCCCTAGCCCGCTTATAATCGCCCCTATAAAAATAACAAGTGCCCAGTTCGCACAACGCCCAGGCCTTCGCATAAGCAGGTGCATCCGCTACACGCAGGACTCTCTCCAGATATCCCGCAGCCTCATCGTAATTCTTCTGCGCCGTCAAGATCCGCCCCGCCAATACATTCGCATCTGCATTGAGCGAATCACTCTTCAGAATCGCCTTCGTCATCACCATTGCCGAATCAAGTTTCCGCGCAGCGAAGAGCGCAGACGCGTCCTGGATGGTTTGGGCGTGGGATAGGGTGAGGGTGAAGAGGAGGAGAGTGAGGAGGGGGAGTTTCATTGGGGTGAAGATAGTGAAAACACAGCTCACGTCTCTAGCTTTCATCCGGCTGTTCCCTTTGGTTGTATTTGATTTTGTATTTTATACTCTCACTTGGTTTAAATTCCTTTTCAACATACCAAGTGATCAAATCCTGAATGTAAGGTCTAATTTATTGGGCGAATGAATAAAATTAAATTTCGAGAATTGTACTTTGTCGTGTGTGATTAGTTCAATCGTTTTTAATGACAGAAAAACAGGAAGTGCAAGCAATGTCCACATACAACCTTCAGCTAATTCAGCTTCCCCGGTGAAATGATCGAGGAATTCAAAATTCTTCGGATCCAGCTCAAATTTTACCACGAATTTTTCCAACAGCTCGTAAGCATCATCGCCGGCAATTCCGAGATCAAATTCAGTCTTAGTCTTCAGTGATTTTATTTCCCCCCACGCTTCCGTTTCGACAAAGTTCTTTACGGTGATGTAAGCGTGTCGGAGTTTTTCGAATTCGATTTCTTTGACTTCCATTTATATTATTTTTGAACACTTAGTATTCTCGCTAGCTATAACCTAAGCACATCAATGAGGTGTTCTCATTACTGCAGCACTAAAATGTCCGGCTTCTCTTTCAGGATGACGCCGTCTTTTTTGCGCAAGGCGGCTTGGGAGTTTTAAGAGATGAGGATCATTTTGAAGATGGATAAATCAATGGAAATTTTGTGAACTGAGTTTGTCTATTCGGATAATACCAGAATCCGGCCACGCAATTTTCATTTATTTCTTTTGAGTCGGGAAGGTTGTTTATCCCTTTACTCACATCATACATCAGGTTTTTGTTTTTAAAATAATAGATGGTCGTCAAGCCACTATTTCTATCAAGACGCTTTAGGCCGTCATTTTCAATATCCGACCATACATTTTCATTATCATCAAAATTTTCAACATAGATTGCGTAGTTTATAATTGCTTTGTTGTCGCCTCCTGCTCCAAAATACTTGGAAGTAACCGTGAATGTTACATTGCTTTTTGCTTTGTAAATCATAGCTTCGGGTTGACGAACTTTGACTTCGCGGGTGCAGCTAAATAGGGAAAGATGAAGCGCGATAATTACAATTCTTTTCATTCTAAATTGATCAGTGTTGAAGTTCAAATATATTCCGGAGAGCATTCGAAAATAAATTGACATGAATTACAAGTCAAATATTTCCTTTGCCTTTTTCCAATTCTTTTTTAGGATTGGCCGACTAACTGAAGTTTCGCCATGTGATGCTTCTCCTGAAAAATGGCAATAATGCTCAGCGTACTCCGGGTCTCCGTATTTACTCCACGATTTGAAGGCATCATAACTCATAGGCTTTTCAATATTAAAAGGAATGGGAGAGCCGGTTCTAATACAAAAACCTAGTTGCTTGTCAGTTGATTTTGCAAAACCAGGCTTTGTTTCGACGGCTTTCTTTTCAGTTTTGGCGGGAGTATCAGCTGTCACTTTTTTAATTGTGACGCGGATTTCTTCGCTTATAGTCAAAAGACGTTGAGCTTCTTCGAGTGTTGCATTATATAAGTCTGTGTCCTGTGCCTTTGAAATGTAAATCCCCATTTCGTTGTTATTCTGCTGCGAGAACTCATACAAATTCATAGAAGTTATGATTGCTTCATTTTCATTTATATAGCATTTGGCGTGGAGGTTTTTACACAGACTTGTCCGAATCCCAATTTGACTTTCTAGCCAGTTGTTTTCTTCAAACTGCAGTTTGTTTTCTCTGTAAACAATTCTGATATCCCTTTTTTGAATATTCAAATTGCTTAGGTGTTCTTTAATTCTATCCGTAAATTGTAGATAAGGGCTGATTAGAATTAATCTATCTTTTGTCCCTTTAATAAGTTCTTCTAAGTGGTATGAAACACCAGTTGTGTTTAGGAATTTTGCCATTATAGTGATTGATTAAATTTGCAAATTTCTACCTTACTTTCGGCGCTATCGTATTCTAGCTTTTTCTTAGCAGACATTTAATACCGTATTCTATCTACAAGCGTCAAAGATTTTAGATAACCGGGCAGTTTCTATTTGAACTATATGACCGCTAATTCAAGGCGCATCAGGCTTATTGGTCATTAATTCTTTGTTATCAATTCGGCAAGATTTAATTGCGCATTGGCAAATTGTTGTGTCCAAAATCCATGCAATTTGCCATTCTGATAATTGTGTTCTTTTTCTCGAATTTCCAATATTTTCTCTCTCGCTGTCGTACTTACTGAACTGATAGCCTTTGATCTTGAGTTTTCGTCAATTTGCATTAAAAGTCGTTTAGTAATTTGGTGTGCTTTTAATCTACCATCATTATTTTTGTCGGAAAACATAAAGTCAATATCCTTTTCTGAAATCTTAAACAAGTCCTTCAATTGCGGAGTGTCTAAAACTAAGAAACCCTTCTGATAAGCCTTTTCGCCGATTGGAATTTGATGGTCTTCGACCAACAAAAGAATTCCATTGTCTTTTAATAAACAGGAGATTGTCCCATCTTTCTGGAATAATTTCAACCAATCTTTTGGATCTATTTCATGAAGCACATTACACATTATAATAATGTCAAAACTGCCTTTGTCATACTGTGAGAGCAATTTATCCATATGATTAAAGTATCGATTCTCGGACTTGCCATACGCCTTTAACAAAGCGATTTCACAAAGCTCTTTATCTGAATAAAATTTATCGTAAGCAATATAATTGATTTTGTCAATTAGTTTGTCTTGAGAAGCCCCATCTAAGTCAAAAATATTTGAGATAAGCCGTCCTTTACCAGCTCCATAATCTAACACTCTTAAAGGGGTTCCTGAACTTAACTTTAATAAATCACTTCTTATTTGAACAGATTGTGGATCATTAAATTCAGTAAAAAGAAACTCCTGGCTCGAGAAGACTTTCAAAGGCGTACCTACTAGATGCGAATTGGGCTGGTAAGCTAATGAAATCTTGAAGTTTTGCAATTTCGTTTTCATTACCCAATAGACTCAGTAAAACCTTTTCGGGGATTTTCCCTGCATAACTAATTTTGCCATTTTCAACGTACCAAATTTGTGATGGATCAAAATGAGCTAATAAAGGTATGGAATGAGTAGAAATCCAGATTTGACCATTTGGTACACATTTCTGTAATCGATCAATTGTGTCAATTATGACAGATGGATGTAAATGATTTTCTGGTTCATCTAAAACTAATATTAGATCTTTTAGTTCAAGCTCTTGACTAAATATACCTATGCAAAACTGTAGCAAAATTTTTTGACCGCTAGAAAGGTTTGATTTGCCTAGTGGAAAATCAAACAATGTTGCTTCTCCATCAACTGACCGCCCTAATTTGACACCAATAAATACTTCAATAAGGGTATCTAGTTTTGTATAATCTGCAATCGCTTGTTTAATTTCTTCTGGTTTGGATTTTGTGTTCTGGTGAGTTACATTATGCCAACGATCTTGAAGGACTTGTATTTTTGCAAAAGTGCCCGTGTGTAAATTTTGAATTCCAATAGTATCCACATTTTTAGCTTGGGTTAGAATTTGCACTTTATTATATTGATTACTGTCGGAAATATTTAGCTCTTTAGGAACAAATGGTACCGAAATGTAATTGTCAGATCCTTCCGATGTTTCAATTTGATTCCAATTCAAGTGTGTTTCATATTGTTTAATAGATTTATATAGACTTTCAATTTGTATTTTTATTGAATTTATCGTATTAGTAATAACTTCGGTTGAAGAGTCAGTTTTAGGGTTAGATTTTTTGTACTCCAAAGTCCTAATTCTATCCTCATGTAAGTCGATTTCTTTCCTATGTGATTCAATACTAAACTTATAGCTTTCGATTTGTTTTGTTTTTGGCTTTGAATGAAAGGCGCGAAATATTTTCTCTAAAATTCTAGTTTTCCCCGAACCGTTTTTACCAGCTATTAAAACAACTTGTCCGAGTCTTTGCATTTTTATTTCCGATAACCCATCTCCACTTGAATTCGAATGAGGTATAGTTACTTTAAGAATTTTCATTTTTATTTATCTGCTTTTTAGGTGAGAGTTTCTGATTTTTAGTCTGTGATCTTTTAAAAGTGCAACTTACCTTAAGATGCCAAATGCTGTAATTGCTTAAATGTTACTGTTGACACCTTCTGGAACCTGAAGCCGAACCCAAATTATATATTGCTATTATTCTGCCCAAAGTTCAACAAGTTCTGCTTCCAAGGCCTCATCACGTCTACGTCTACTTCCTAAATCACTTGAAGCACGTATTCCCGCGCCGTATAATAAAACATTTGGTGCAAAGTGGTTTGAAACCATGGTTTCAGTTTCCTCTTCAACTTTATTGATAGAAACCATTGAATCGATTTGTAGGCCAAAGGCTGTTAATTTAGACTTAGCTAAATTTCTTTTGTCTATACTAAGTGGAAGTTTGTCCTTATGTTTTGCAAAAACAATGAACAAAGTATAAAAATCGGTTCTTTTGTACCATCTATTCGTTTCTTGTGGTATTATTGAAAGGAATTCCCTTAATACAGAATCGAAAGTTTCTTTAATAAAATTCCTTTGTTCGAATTCGCTCTCATAAAGTTGATAGTATTTTTCTATAGTCAGTTTTTTGTTTTGGTGGCCATTTAAAACTGCAATAGCCAATTCGCTAACGAACTCAACGTCTAGCATTCTTTTAATATCATTAGAAGTAAAGATGTCAAGTTTGCCCCAATTTTCATTTTCCGCTATTTCATTCATCGTTTGAATAAATGGTCCCCAATAAGTAGCCTGTCTAAGTTCTTGGGCATTCAAAACGACATTATTTCTGTTTAATCTTCCGAAAATCGCTCGGATTTGAGAATCGTCTATATCTGGCAAGTAACGCGCTATGAAGTCGTATTCGTAGATTCTTTTTTTTTCTTCAGGTCTTAATTCTTCAAATGTTAGGTCTGCCCATTGAGGAGAATCTTTTGCATCAATAGAAAACTGATTACTCACAAATTCCAATATTGCTCTTATTCTTTGTTGTCCATCTACAATTATATATTTTACCTCAGCTTTGTCAGAAACAATTTCCTGCATATAAATTTCAGGAACTGGATACTCATTCAAAATGGAATCTATAAGATAACTTTTCTGTTTATCAGTCCAAACGGGATTTCGTTGAAATGGCGGTTTCATTTCTAACTCATTTCTTTCGTGAACTTGTTTAAACCAAAGTACACTTCTCGGTGCATTTTTTAAAAATGTTGCCATTATTGTGTTATTAGTTTGTCTTTTATTGTTTTTAAGTTATTAAGATGATAGGCCCTTAAAGCTTCAAAATCTTTATATATTCTGATGTTTATTGTTCGGTCCTTTGTTGGTTCAAATGCTGCCATTTCGTTTAATGCGATAATCCATTTTTCTCCAAATGGTAGCAATTGTATTATCTTGTCAGTTGCAATTGTTCCCCAATAAATTAAACGGGTACGATGGTCGTCAATTGCACCGTTCTCTTTTCGATTGTACCCGTATCTTTTTGTTCCAATATTTCTCAGAAAGTGCCAAGAAAGGTCAAAGTAATGCTGCGAAACAATAGCCACATCAATATCTGATTTTTCATTAAATTCCCTTAGGTTGTTGTCTGGATTTAAACTAAACCCGACTGAGGCGCTGCCTGTCAATACAATTGCTTTACTGTCAACCCCGATTTTATTGGCTAAAATTTCTTTCCATTTTATATAATTTTCAAGATTATCAGAAAATATAAATGGAACTTTCTCAATGATCCACTTTGAGGTCATAAAAGAAATATCCGTATTTGTTATTTCTGCTTTAAAGTCGTCTGACATTTTTTACCTTGATTTTTTTTGCAATTAGTGACAGGATTAAATTGAGCACCTTACTGTGTCTAACCATCACAATCTTAAATCTACAACCCTATCATCATATAATTTCAGCCAGTAAAGGTATATTAGTATTAATTTATAATATAATCTCTACCATAAAAAGATCCCTTAGCTTGACAAAGCCATATTATAATATTCTACTTCAAAATTTCGCTATACATAATTACAAAACCCTCTAATACCAGTCAACCGTACTTCCCACATTCCCCCAAAAACTACAAAGAAAACCCATCCGCATCCAGCCCAAAAGCAAAATCCCTCCGAAAATCCCTTAAATCCGAAAGCGAAAACTCCGCTCTCTCCACTGACTCCTGAGAAGGCAATGGCTTACTCACCAACTCCCCTCTAAAATCAAACGCCCCCGAATCCCCCGAGTGATAAATCCCATTCCCATCATCCCCAATCCGATTCACCCCAATCACATAACACTGATTCTCGATAGCTCGTGCGGGGAGGAGTGTCTTCCAGGCTTTGATGCGGCGTTCGGGCCAGTTGGCGGAGTAGAGGAGGATGTCGTAGTCGGCGGCTTTCGTGCGGCGGCTCCAGACGGGGAAGCGGAGATCGTAGCAGATGAGCGGACAAATTTTCCAGCCGTTGAGTTCGACGATTAATTTTTTGGTTCCTGCTGTGTATGTTTTTTCTTCGTGCGCGAGTGAGAAAAGATGTCGCTTGTCGTAGTGCTGTACTTTGCCGTCGTGTACCCATACCATGCGATTGTAATACTTGCCGTCTTCTTCAATAATCAAACTGCCGGCTATGGCGCAGGATTTTTCTTTGGCGATGCGTTTCATCCAACTCACTGCCGGGCCATCCATCGGCTCGGCGAGGGCAGCAGCATTCATGGTGAAGCCGGTGGTGAACATCTCGGGGAGGAGGATTAGATCGGATCTTTCAATCGCCGCGATCTTTTCTGAAAAGTCGTCGAGATTTTTCTGTCGGTCTTCCCAGTGAAGGCTTGTTTGGAGGAAGGTGATGGTCATTTTTTAGACGGTTTGTTTTTGTTCAAAGTTCAAAGTTCAAGGTTCAAAGTTTCGTTTACAATCTCGTGTTGGTTGTTCAAAGTTCAAGGTTCAAAGTTTCGCATTTTACAAAGTCCATTTTTAATTTGAAACCTGATGCACACTCTCCCTTTGAAACAGGTAGATAGAATATATTTCGCCGCAACTTTGAACTTTGAACCTTGAACCTTGAACCTTGAACCTTGAACTTTGAACCTTGAACTAAGGTCAAGCGACAAGTTGTCCAACAGCGCATAATTTTTCCGCTGCGCGCTCGAGAGTCTCGTTAGTCTTAGCAAAACAGAAACGGAGGAGCTTCGGATCATGATTCTTATGATAGAACGCCGACACAGGTACCGAAGCTACGCCAGATTCTTTCGTAAGTCGTACAGCGAAGTCGAAGTCGTTCTCTTTCGTGATCTTGCTGAAATCTAAACATTGAAAATACGAGCCGGAAGCGGGAGTGAAGCTGAACTTCGAGCCTTGGATGAGCTTTAGGAAATAATCTCGTTTCTCCTGATAGAAGGCAGGAAGCTCGAGATAGTTTTTGTTTTTCATGAAGTCGGCGAGGGCGTACTGGATGAAGGTGTTTGCCGAGAAAACGACGAACTGATGTACGCGGCGAAATTCTGTCATCAGATTTTCGGGCGCTAAGCAGTAGCCCATTTTCCAGCCGGTGTTGTGATAGGTTTTTCCAAACGAGAAAACAACGAACGAACGCTCGGCGAGTTTCGGATAGCGCATCACGCTCTCGTGACGATGTCCGTCGAAAATAATATGCTCGTACACTTCGTCGCTGATAATGGTAATCTCCGTGCGAGAAGTTATCTTCTCGAGCTCTTTCATATCCTTCGCCGTCATCAACGACCCACCCGGATTGTGCGGCGTGTTAATGATGATCATCTTCGTTTTCTGATTGATCATCTTCTTCACCGCCGTCCAGTCGATCGTAAACTCCGGGGCTTTCAATTGAACGTACACCGGAATTCCCCCAGCAAGCAAAATCGCCGGCGCATAACAATCGTATGCCGGTTCAAAGATCACCACTTCATCGCCTTCGCGAATCATGGCTGTGATAGCCGTGTAAATCGCCTGCGTCCCGCCGCTGGTAATCGTAATTTCTTTCTCCGGCGAGTAAACCGCTTCATACAATTCCTGCGTCTTCTCCGCAATACGCTCACGCAGCGGAAGAATCCCCTGCATCGGCGCATACTGATTGAATCCCTTCCTCATGTACTGATTCACCAACGCCATCAACTCCTCATTCACTTCAAAATTCGGAAAGCCCTGCGAAAGATTAATCGCATTATGCTCATTCGCCAAAGCCGACATCGTAGTGAAGATCGTAGTTCCGACTTTGGGTAATTTCGATTTTATTGGGTTTGGGAATGACGGCATCTTTCGTGGGGATTTACTAGGTACGTAAATATACAAAATGTCGTGGGTTTTAGTGTTCAAAGTTCAAGGTTCAAAGTTCAAAGTTTCGCTACTTACAGGCTGTACGGGTACTTTGGGTTTCGAGCTTCTAAGCGACCGAGGTTGTTCAAAGTTCAAGGTTCAAAGTTTCGCAACTTACGAGCTATACGGGTACTTTGGGTTTCGAGCTTCTAAGCGATGTAGGTTGTTCAAAGTTCAAGGTTCAAAGTTTCGCTCTTTTCGCTCTTTACAATCGAACCTTGAACCTTGAACTTTGAACTTTTAACCTTGAACCTTGAACTTTGAACCTTGAACTTTGAACCTTGAACTTTGAACCTTGAACTTTGAGCTTTGAACCTTGAACTTTGAAAAAATAATAAGCAGAGTGAAGTAATTCAGCTGTCATTCTAAAGACAATAACTGAAATGCAAACGAATCCCTAAAAACCGAAAATTGCTATTAAAAGCCTAAACTCAAATCAACGCCCAAAACTTTGAACTTTGAACCTTGAACTTTGAACCTTGAACCTTGAACTTTGAACCTTGAACCTTGAACCTTGAACTCCCAGAGGCCTACATCCACCCCGGCGACTTCGTAATCAGCCCCATCTTGTACATAATCAGCACCGCCAGAATAAAGCTGCCTAAAGCAACGGCAAAGCCGATTGTGAGCTTCTTGTAAAGTGTTGCTTCGTGTTGAAGCTTCATGCGCTTGATGATATTGAAAATGACGTTCTCGGAGCGGTGAAATGCTGATTCACTTTTCACGATATAGTCGAATGCGCCGTATTTAATCGTATTCACAGCCACTTCGATGCGATCCTGGCCGGAAATCATAACGACTTCGGTTTCAGGGCGTTTTGCCTTGATTTCTTTGAGGATATCGATACCATTCATGGCGTCTTGTCCTGCCTTATCGAAATTATAGTCGAGGAAAATGATCTGTGGTTCTTTGTCAAGATTGCTCAGACATTCTTCACCGCTATTGAAGACGGAAATTGTAAACGTTGAATATTTACTCAGATAATCCTGCAGCATCATTGCTTGCATCGGATCATCGTCAACGATAAAGATATTTTTTACCTGCTTCATGATGGGTTGTGAGTTGGCGAAAATAGCAAATTTTGGTAAATAGTAAGTAGTAAGTCGTAAGTTGACTTGGAATTATGCTATGTCTGCTTTTAGTTCTTCCATGGCTTTTGTGCAGATTTCGCTGAAATTTCCAAGCATTTCGGGTAATTTCTCCACATTCGTCTTCGTACCAGCCGAACTTTCGATGGCTTTGATAAGATCTTCACCCGCTTTAATGCCCATATAGGTAATCTGCGGCTTCAGCGCATGCGCCGTTCCGCGCAGCCCATCATAATTCCCGGCCGTCAGCTGATCCTTCATCGTCGCCAACTGCGAAGGGCAGTACGATAAAAACATCGTGATATATTTTTCATCTTATCCGCGTTCCCGCCGGTGAAAGATGTTAGGAAGGTCATGTCGGTTGTTCTTTCCATGGTGGTTGGTTGATTGTCTGGTGCAAATATATAATTGATTAGCTAATTAGCTAATTAGCTGATTAGCTAATGGTCGTTCCTTACGGAAGCGGCCTGCTTCGATCTATGGCCGAAATGCAAATCTTTCAATCGCCAAATCCGCCTCTAAACAAACGAACAATCTATCTTAAGCATAAACGTATGTAAGAAGTTAATTAGCTGATTAGCTGATTAGCCAATGGTCGTTCCTTCACGGAAGCGGCCTACTTCGATCTATGGCCGAAATGCAAATCTTTCAATCGCCAAATCCGCCTCTAAACAAACGAACAATCGATCTTAAGCATAAACGTATGTAAGAAGTTAATTAGCTGATTAGCTGATTAGCTAATGGTCGTTCCTTCACGGAAGCGGTCTGCTCCGATCTATTGCCGAAATGAAACTGCAAATCTTTCAATCGCCAAATCCGCCTCTAAACAAACGAACAATCGATCTTAAGAATAGACGTATGTAAGAAGTTAATTAGCTGATTAGCTGATTAGCTAATGGTCGTTCCTTCACGGAAGCGGTCTGCTCCGATCTATTGCCGAAATGCAACTGCAAATCTTTCAATCGCCAAATCCGCCTCTAAACAAACGAACAATCGATCTTAAGCATAAACGTCTGTTAGTCCCGTCATCAGCTAATTAGCTAATCAGCAAATTAGCTAATTGACAAAGTCAGCTTCCCGAGCTTATTCAGCAGGTCCTGCGTTTCAAACGGCTTGGAGATATACGCATCCATCCCCACCTCAAAGCACTTATTCACTTCTTCGGATGTAACGTTTGCTGTCATGGCCATGATGCGGGTTTTGTTTTTGGGCGACGGCATGGCGCGGATTTGTCTTGTCGCTTCGAAGCCGTCCATTTCGGGCATTTGGATGTCCATGAGGACGACGTCGTAGTCTTTCGCACTTACCATGTCGACGGCAATCTTTCCGTTGTCGGCGATTTCGATTTTCAGATCGGGGATGAGATCGCCCAGTGTGTCGGTGGCTACCATCTGATTGAAGGCATTGTCTTCCACGAGGAGAACGTTTAGTCCTCGTAACTGTTCGCCGGTAATATTGTCTACGTTATCGTTATCGTTATTGCTAGTTGTCGCCTCGCCAACCGGATATGGAATCGTAAAAATAAACGATGTTCCTTTGCCCGGCTCGCTCTTCACCGTAATATCTCCGCCTTGCAATTCGACGAGTTGTTTGGAAATCGTCAATCCTAAACCGGTGCCGCCAAATTTCCGTGTCGTATCGCTGCTGGCTTGTGAGAAGCTGTCGAAGATTTTCGATAACGCTTCGGGAGCAATACCGATTCCTGTATCGATCACGCTGAATTGTACCATGCTAACATTGCCGGTACGATTGATCTGGCGAATGTCGACGGTCACGCTTCCGCTCTCGGTAAACTTAATGGCGTTACCGGCGAGATTGATCAGAATCTGATTCAATCGTGTCGGATCGCCAATGAGAACTTCGGGTGTGCCGTGCTGGATATCTATTTTGAATCCAAGTTTTTTCTCGTCTGCTTTGAAAAGCATGGCGTGATAAACGGTTTCGAGAGCTTCTTTTAAAGCGAAAGGAATTTTCTCGAAATCCATCTTGCCGGCTTCAATCTTCGAGAGATCTAAGATGTCGTTGATGATGACAAGCAAATTCTCCGACGATTTTTTAATGACGTTGAGATATTTGTTCTGCTGATCGTCGAGATTAGTTTTCACGAGCAGATTCGTTAAACCGATAATCGAATTCATCGGCGTACGAATCTCATGACTCATATTGGCTAAGAACTGCTGCTTGAATTTTTCACTCTGCTCAGCGCGTTCTTTTTCGATAATGGTTTCTGATAATTTCGCTTGTGCATGCTGTCCGGCGCGAATGAAGCGCATTTCGGAAACAGTCTTGTCGATCGTCGTTTCCAGATCGGTGAAATCGATCGGCTTGGTAATAAAATCGAATGCACCGCGATTCATCGCCGTGCGGATATTTTCCATATCGCCATAAGCACTTACCACAACAGCCTTGTAGTAACGGAAACGTTCTTTCACTCTCGTAAGCAGCGTCAGTCCGTCCATTTCAGGCATATTGATATCGGTAAGAATCATGTCGAAATTATTTCCGTCCGATCCTAATTTCTCCAAAGCAATTCGTCCGTTCGCCGCAAAATCAAAAGCAACTTCATTGTTCTTTATCTTATGACGAAAACGCTGCCGGATCAAAAGCTCCAGATCGGCTTCGTCGTCGACGACTAGTATTTTGGCTGGTTGTTGCATTTTGAAAGTCAGCTTCCTACTCGCCAATAGCAAGTCAACTTACTACTTACTACTTACAACTTACTATTTACAAATTACAACTTACTATTTACCAACAGCAAGTCAACTTACTACTTACTACTTACTATTTACCAACAGCAAGTCAACTTACTACTTACTACTTACAACTTACCTGTTAATTCCCCAACTTCAAAATCTTCTCCTTCAATATCGTAAAATTCACCGGCTTCGTCACAAAATCATCTGCTCCGAAATCTCTGGCGCTTTTGAAATTGTTGTCATCGCCGTAGGCGGTAACCATCATTACTTTCAGAGTGGGAAAATCTTTTTTGATAATGCGTAATAATTCGAGGCCGGTCATTCCGGGCATATTGATATCGCTCAAAACGAGAACGACGTCGAAAGGATCGAGTTTGCGCAAGTAGCTGATGGCGTCTTCTCCGTTGAAGGCAAAGTTGATGGCTACTTCTTCGCTGCGGATTTCTTTACGGAACCGCTGAGTGAATAGCATCTCAACATCTTGCTCGTCGTCGACTACAAGTATCTTTATCATAGTGTGTATTTATATTATTGAACAGGTATTGTAATAATGAATTCCGAATATTTTCCCGGCTCTGATTCAACTTTGAGTTCGCCATCGTGTCCTTTCACAACGATATCGTAGCTGATCGATAATCCGAGTCCGGTACCTTGTCCGGTTGGTTTAGTGGTGAAGAATGGATTGAAAATCTTGTCGCGAATATCGGCAGGAATTCCTCTTCCGTTATCACGAATGTTGATCTGAATTTTATCATTCACCAAAGTCGTTGCAATCGATACAGTTGGCTGATAACCTTTAGGCTCGGCTTTCGCACGTTCATCAACGGCATAGAAGGCATTGTTGAAGATATTCAGAATGACACGGGAAATATCCTGCGAAATAATTTTTGCCTGTGGTAAATTCTCGGCGAGCTTTTTCTCCATCGTACAGTTGAACGATGGATCTTTTGCGCGCATACCGTGGTAGGCG
The DNA here is from genome assembly GCA_016721305.1 of Bacteroidota bacterium. Classification (GTDB taxonomy): domain Bacteria; phylum Bacteroidota; class Bacteroidia; order AKYH767-A; family 2013-40CM-41-45; genus JADKIH01. The sequence goes on along the minus strand of JADKIH010000011.1, from coordinate 104,837 downwards.
AGATTGAAGAATTCGTCGACGAGCTTATTGATATCGGTCGGCATTTTTTCCGCCACCGAGGTACGACTGTGCTGAAGCATTCCTTTTACAATGCTGTCGGCGCGCTTTCCGTGGAAATTAATCTTTTCCATATTCTGGCGGAGGTCGTCGATGATTTCCTCTTTTTCTTCAGCCGGAATTTCTTCTTTCAATTCCTGAATGAGCTCTACCGATAAGTCGGAGAAATTGTTCACGAAGTTCAATGGATTCTGAATCTCATGCGCAATACCCGCCGTAAGCTGACCGAGAGAAGCCATCTTCTCCGATTGAATCAGCTGGGTTTGCGTCGATTTCAGATTGTCCATCGTCTTCGTAAGCTCAATGTTCTTTACCTGCAATTCGGCCGTACGTGAGTTGACTTTCTCCTCGAGAACGAGATTCTGTTTAACGAGTGTATTGGTACGAATGCGGATGTAGACGAAGATGATGAGTGTTACCGCTAAAGCAAACAAGCCCGTAAACCACCATGTCTTCCAGAATGGCGGACGAATGGTAATCAAAATCGAAATACCGGTTTCATTCCAAACGCCATCGTTATTACAAGCCTTCACACGGAAGGTATAAGTACCGGGATCGATATTCGTGTACTGTGCGTAGTGACGATCGCCTGAATAAATCCAGTCGTCGTTCAATCCTTCCATCTTGTATGCATAGCGATTTTTCTCCGGGAAAAGATAGTTGAGCGATGCGAAATCGAAGGAGAAGAAATTCTGACGGTAATTCAGATTCAGTTTTTTGTCGCTCGTAATAAGCGTGTCCATTCTCGCCGGCTTTTCGAAGAGATAGAATCGTGTAATCACAACCGGAGGAATGACGGTATTGTCATTGATGCTGTCGGGATGAAATGCGTTCAATCCGTTACTTCCACCAAAGTACAACCAGCCGCCGTTTCCGGAGAAACATGCATTCTCGTTGAATTTGTTTTGAAGTCCGTCTTTTACATTGTACGTACGTGAATTCGACGTAAGCGATTTCGGGTCGCTTGTCAGATTCAGTTTGCAAACGCCGTTATTCGTGCTCAGCCAAACATTTCCCTTTGCATCGGAAACAATGCCGTTAATGATATTACTCGGCAAGCCATCGCTTTCGATGAAGTGTGAAAATTCGTTCGAAGAAGGAGAGATTGTATTCAACCCGCCTCCGTAAGTACCGATGAGCATCTTGCCGTCTTTGTCTTCGTGAATGCTGTTTACGAAGTTACTGCTGATGCTTTTCGGATTGTTCGTGTCATTCTTATAAGAAGTGAATTTTCCCGAAGCGCGATCAAAAACACTCACACCACCACCGTATGTGCAAATCCACAAACGACCGCTGCGATCTTCCGTAATGTCCATCACAACGTCGCTGCTCAGCGAAGAAGCATTTCCCTGTACATTCTTATATACAGTGAATTTTCCCGTAGCGCGATCCATCATATTCAATCCGCCGCCATACGTTCCGATCCAGAGCACGCCGCCCTTGTCTTCGAAAATGCAACGGATGTAATTATTGCTGATAGATCCTTTTGTTGAAGACGTTTTGTACGACTGAACAGCGCCTGTCGATTTGTTAAATGACAAGAGTCCGTCGGAAGTTCCGATCCAGATCAGTCCGCTGCGATCTTCTAGGAGAGAGAATACATTGCAGAAGCGGAGGAGAGGATTGTTAAGAGAAGAGTATTTTTCATTCACAAAACGTTCTTCCGTACGACTGAAAACATTTAAACCGCTTCCGAGCGTTCCGACCCATACCGAGCCGTCTTTGCTCTCGCACACGGAGAAAACTGAATTGTTTCCTGCTGTTTCAGTATTGTCGTTCAATTTGTACGTGCTGAATTTTGCCACCGTACGATTGTAGAAACTCACGCCATTCGAAGTCGAAAACCAGATAGTTCCGGCATTGTCTTCGAATACGCCATAGATTTTATTGCTTGACATTGATTCAGGGTTCTGAGCCTCTTTCTTATATACTGTGATTTTTCCGGTCTGACGATTAAGAGCATTCAAGCCCGTTCCGAAAGTTCCCATCCACATCACACCGCTCTTGTCTTCATGAAGAGAGAAAACGCTGTTGCCGGAAAGACCTTGTTCAGTTGTATAATGACGGAAAGTGCCATTCGTAAACATATTGGCACCGCCGTTCAGAGTTCCGATCCACAAATTGCCTGAATGATCGAATTCGAGAGTCGCAATTTCATCTTCACTGAGAGAATTCGGATCGCTGCTGTGTACGTATCGTGTTGCGCGATGAGTAGAAGGGTCGAAAGCGTTAAGACCGTTAGCATTTGTTCCAACCCAAAGCACGCCGGTATTGGAAACTGCTAATGAAGAAATGACATTGCTCGTAAGAGTCGATGGGTCATTTGGATTAGAGCGATAAACAGTGAATTTGCCGGTAGCGGGATCAAATGCATTCAAACCATTATTCGTTCCGATCCATACGATTCCTTTTTTGTCCTCTGTAATTGAAGAGATCAGATTATTTGAAATAGAAGAAGGATTCGAAGGGTTATTCTGAAACCGGTGAAAATGTCCGTTCTGACGATTATACGTATTGAGTCCGTTATCCGTGCCGATCCAGAGAGTCTGATGACTGTCTTCGAACATCACACGAATGATATTATTGCTGATTGAGTTTGAATCAGTCGGATCGTATTTGGACACATCGTATGTGTAGCCGTCGTATTTATTCAGCCCATCTTCAGTTCCGAACCAGATAAAGCCCTGGCTATCCTGATAAGTACAATAGACTGTCGATTGCGACAATCCCTTATCAACGGAGATACGGCCAAATCGCAATGACGATTGAGCCATGGTAAGCTGAGAAGAGAGAATGCATGCAATAGAAAAAAGCAGCAATTTTATTTTCATAGACACTCTTAATTGGAGGTGTTTTATTCTTTCAATTTTCCTGTACCACTGCAACGGCCGCACTGAACATTTCCGGCCGGGCGAACGATTTCGTTTACCTGATACGTAACAAAGTTACGCGGACCGATTCCGTTGCTGATATCTTTGGTGACCATCTTATTCTTTCTGATTTCGGCCTGGTAGATTTTCCCTTTTCCTTTGCAGGCAGGGCACATCAGTCCGACATTATTCGTAATCGACGAAGGGCGGGCAATTTCTTTAGTCTGTTCGACAGAAGCATTGGTTTTCGCTTCGTTTGGTTTTTCATTCGCAATTTCGCTCTTAGCAGGTTTCTCCGTAGTCGGAGCTGCATCTTCCTGATAAGCATCGATCGGAGCTTCTTTAACAACTTTTGATTCCGTCGTCTTAACAATTGGTTCGGCTTCTGCATGAACGGCAGCTTTTACTTCTTCCGTCTTCGGCTTGTTTTCGGCCAGTGTCGGAGCTTCGCTGCTCATCATAGGGTCGTAGTAAAGTTGAATTCCTTCTCCGACGATAGCACCATTAATATAGTGATACATCGTGCCTGTTCCGTCCTCTTCGAAATATGTTCCCGTGCCGTGACTTTGATTATTCAGATAATCTCCTTCATAACGTTCGCCGCCTGCATAGTAGTAAGTACCGCATCCGTTGTATTTTCCGTTAACGAAAGTTCCGACATAGACATCGCCATTGGTATAAAAGAAAATACCCGAGCCTTCCATATTGTCGTTTTTGAATTCACCTTCATAATAAGAGCCATCCGTCAGAGTCAGCGTTCCCTGTCCGTTGTAGTTACCGTTAACAAAATCGCCCGAGTACGTATTTCCGTCGTGATACAGATACATTCCCTTTCCCCACTGTTTTCCCTTAACAAATGACCCACGATACTGATCGCCGTTAGTATAGAAGAGCGTTCCTTGTCCGTCCATTTTATCGAAAGCGAAATTTCCCGTATAGCGACTGCTGTCGACGAAGTAGTACGTTTCCTCGCCCGATTTCATATTGTTGGCGAATGAACCGTCGTATTTATTTCCGCTTACATAATAGATTACGCCATGGCCATCCATTCGTCCTTTGGAGAAACTTCCCTCGTAGCGAGTGCCGTCTTTGTACATATAGACACCGGAGCCATTCATTTTCCCCTGGGCGAAATCGCCTTCGTACACATCGCCGTCGCGGTAAGTGATCTTTCCTTTACCGTAGTATTGCCCATCGCGGAACGAACCTTCATAGAGATTTCCCGAGCCGGAGCGATACACTCCATCTCCGTTTTCGCAATTACCAGAGACACAACCTACCACATTACGGGTAGGAATTGAATCCTGTGCAAGAGATGCCAGAGGGAGAAAAAGTAAAAAGCAAAGACGAAATATAGCGGTGTTCACGGTTCTTTAGGTGTGTAAAACGCGGGCTCAATTGTGAATAACGTCAAAACCCGGCCGTACTCCATACAATAATATCAATATTATTACGATTGGGCAAATCCAATTTTTTCACTCGCTGAGAGACTGAGTGTTAGCGTTACAGGCATGTATTTTCTCATAGGAGAGAAGCTCTGAAACCCGCTATTCACGGGCGTTTTGGAGGTTTTGCGCATTTCCCCTATGAAATTAATGTTTTTCAGAGGAGAAAATGAAATGCGCACTATGACGACACGATCTGTACCCTGCAAACGACGGGCAAAGTGCATGATTTCTCCTATGAAAAGCAGACGTTGCGATTGTGGAAAACTTCTTGGAGTGAATGTGTTTTCACTCTGAAATACTTCGTTGATTTGTGCATAGAAAACCTTAAATCATTTTAAAAATCATGGCAACTAAAAAAGCTAAGAAAAAAGCTCCGGCAAAAGCCAAAGCTAAAAAACCAGCTAAAGCTAAAGCGAAGGCTAAAGCTCCTGCTAAGAAAAAAGCTGCTGCTAAAAAACCAGCTAAAGCTAAAGTGAAACGCAAACCAAATGCTGCTTTCATGAAGCCTATGAACATTAGCGAAACTCTCCAGCCAATCGTAGGTAGCAAACCGCTTCCACGTACGGAGGTTACTAAACGCCTTTGGGATTACATCAAGAAGAACAAACTTCAAGATGCTAAAGAAAGACGTAACATCAATGCTGACGAAAACTTGAAAAAAGTATTCGGTGGTAAAAAACAAGTTTCTATGTTCGAAATGACAAAGCTTGTTTACAAACACCTTTCTTAATCAGACCATTGATTAGAAGACAAAAGGCCATCCTGCGGGGTGGCTTTTTTTTTGGCCGTTGGCCTGTAAGTAGTAAGTAGTAAGTAGTAAGTAGTAAGTTGACTATTGATCGCTGGAAGTGTTGAAGCTTCCTGCTTACGTTAATCCTTTTCGGGAGTATAATTCTAAAATTATTTGAAACCCCAAACCGTCCCCCATCCCCATCCGCCCCAACTCCAAGTCAACTTACTACTTACTACTTACAACTTACTGCAATAAAAAGACTTTTCCCGGCAACGCTCTCACCACTCCGTCAAACTCCAGTTTCAGGAGGAGAGTGGATACTTTGCTGACAGGTAGGTCGCATGTAATGGCGATCTCGTCGAGCGTAGATTGAGATTGGTTTTGGAGAATGGTGACGAGCTTTTTTTCGTCGGGACTGAGTTCGTTGAAGAGGACGAGCTGCTTCGTTTTTTTCTTTTCGGGAGCGGAGACGTTCCAGTTCATGGCATCGGCGATGTGAGCGGCATTGGTGAAGATTGTCGCTTTGTTTTGTCGGATGAGCTCGTGACAGCCGGCGGAGAACGAATCAGTCACTCGCCCGGGCATGGCGAAGACGTCGCGATTGTAACTGTTCGCGATCTCAGCTGTGATGAGTGCGCCACCGCGTTTAGCCGATTCGATCACGATGACGGCATCGCACAATCCGGCTACAATTCTGTTCCTCATCGGAAAATGTTCTTTGTCGGGTTTCACGCCATGAATGTATTCGCTGAGAAGTCCACCGTTTGGAAACATTCGCTCCACGGCCTTTATATGCTCCGTTGGATACACTTTGTCCAATCCGTGAGCCACAACGCCAATCGTCGGCAATCCGGCTTTCACGGCCGCCATATGTGCGGTAATATCGACGCCATAGGCAAGTCCGCTGATGACGACGGGATTAAACTCCGCCAGCTCACTTACCAGTTTTTCGGTGGCATCTTTTCCGTGCGTGGTAATATGACGGGTTCCGACGATGGCAATGATACGTTCGGCATTCAAGTCCATTTCTCCCTTGGCAAAAAGCAGGGCTGGAGCATCGTCGCAGTTTTTTAAACGGGCCGGATAATCTTTGTCGAGGAAAAAGTACGGACGAATGCCATGATTTCGAATCCACTTTACTTCCTCTTTGGCCTGATCGAATAATTTATGTTTTACGATCATCTCAGCCCGTTCGCTTCCGATACCAGGGATTTTCTCAAGGTGAAATTTCTTTTTCCGAAAAACTTCTTCCACGCTGCCGCAATAGCTGACCAGATTTCTCGCCAGCACCGGCCCGATTCCCGGCAGCAGATGCAGGGCGATTTGAAGCATCAGCTGTTCATCATCACTTCTCATACGATTGTTTAGATATTCATTATTAATGTAATATTGTTGGCGCCGGGATCGGCGAAATTACTACCCATCGTTACCAATTACAATCAATATACTGTGAGAAATTGCCTCCTTCTGCTCGTTGCATTTTTTCTAATAAATGCGGTGAATGCGCAAAGCGTTAACATAAATGGAAAAGTGATCGATGCCGTTTCGGGCGAAAGCATTGCCGGCGCAACGGTGTCGCTCGATTCGGTAGCCATTGCCGCAACCGACATTAACGGAAGTTTTAATGTGAGTACTTTGATAGGTCGTCACGTCCTCACGGTGAAAATGGTTTCTTTCAATACGGAACGATTGGTGATGAATCTGACGGGCAATGACGAAACACAGATCATCATCATCCGCCTGACACCTTCTTCACAGGAACTCGGAACCGTTGTCATTAGTGCCGGAAAGTTTGAACAGCGCATCGAAGAAGTAACAGTGTCAATGGAAGTAGTGAAACCATCCGCTATTCACGAAAAAAATACGGTGACCATGGAAGATGCCATCGATCAGATTCCCGGAGTAAACATCGTCGATGGTCAGGCCAATATCCGCGGAGGCAGCGGATGGAGTTACGGCGCCGGAAGTCGTGTACAAGCTCTCGTTGACGATCTCCCTCAGCTCACAGCCGATGCCAACGATGCGAAATGGACATTCCTCCCGACTGAAAATCTCGAGCAGGTCGAAGTCATTAAAGGAGCCAGCAGCGTGCTGTTCGGTTCGTCAGCATTGAATGGAGTAATTAATATTCGCACGGCTTATCCAAAGTCAGAGCCGATAACACGTGTTTCGATGTTTACCGGTGTGTACGATAAACCTGTTTTTAAAATCGATGGCAAAGAATACAATCTCAAATGGTGGGGGAGCCGCATGCTGAAGACAGCGGGTAACAGCTTTTTTCATAGCCGGAAAATCGGACAGCTCGATTTGACTGTCGGATCAAATACTTTTTTGGATGAAGGATATCGCCAGGGTGAAATAGAATTACGCGGACGATTCAATATCAATACCCGTTATCGTTTCAAGAAAATTGACGGACTCAGTGCCGGAGTGAATTTTAATACGATGACAACGGAAGGAACATTGTTTTTCCTTTGGCAAAATGATACGACGGGAGCTTACATTCCGGCAAGCAATACGCTGAGTAATTACAGAACATATCGTACCAATGTAGATCCGTTCGTTACATACAGCGATAAGAAAGGGAATACGATTCGTTTGCGCACGCGTTGGTTTGGAACGAAGAATGAGAATAACACGAGTCAGAATTCTACGGCGAATCTGACTTACTACGAATTGCAGTATCAGAAACGCTTTAGTGAAAATTTCACAATCACAGCCGGAGCTGTTGGCGTGAATTCTCTCGTAAAAAGCGAATTGTACGGCGATCACAACGGCAATCAGCAGGCGATGTATTTGCAGGGCGATTTAAAGTGGAAGAAGTTTACGTTCTCCGCCGGCGGTCGTGCAGAGAAGAATAAAGTAGATGATTACTCCGATGAGATAACGCCGGTATTCCGTGCCGGAGTAAATTATCATTTGCTGAAGGAAACATATATCCGTGCATCGGCCGGACAAGGATATCGTTTCCCTTCTATTGCCGAGAAATATATTCGTACCAATGTCGGAAGCCTTGTTGTCTATCCGAATCAGGATTTAACGCCGGAAAAAGGAATCAGTTATGAATTGGGGATCCGTCAGAATTATAAAGTACGTGATTGGGTTGGTTACATCGACATTGCAGCATTTCGTAATGAGTATAAGAACATGATGGAGTTTGCCTTCGCTCAATGGGGCAAGTTCACCGATCCGTTTATCGGAAATGGTTTTAAGTCGATGAATGTCGGCGATACCCGCATTCAAGGCGTAGACATTTCTGTCGGTGGCACCGGTAAGTTAGTAGGCGATCTTACAATGACGATGCTCTTCGGCTACACGTATCTCGATCCGATGCAGCTGACGTACGATAGCTTGTACACGACGAAAGTCGGAGTAGCATCAGTTAAAGGCAGCGACTCCACGGATTTTCTGAAGTATCGTTCGCGTCACATGCTCAAAGGGGACATTGATTTTAAATGGAGAAAGTTCTCGGCCGGATTGAGCGTACATTATATGAGCCGAATGGAAAACGTCGATAAAATATTCGTCAGCGGTCTTCTCGATTTCGCTTTTCCTCCGGGACTGGGAATCGGGCATTATCGTGCCAATCACACCGGTGGCGATATTGTATACGATCTTCGCACTTCCTGCCGATTCTCGAAGAACGTAGAGCTAGCTTTCATCGTAAAAAATTTGCTGAACAACATCTACATGCAGCGCCCGGCCGATATGCAAGCGCCGAGGATATTTGTCGGACAGGTCACATTTACCTTATAAAGAAAAAAGAGAGCGAAAGGCTCTCTTTTTTTTGCTGTATCACGATTCAATTGCTATCACTTTTGTTTTGTGGCGATGTGCTTTCATTCGTTCCGGAATGGATTTCAGTATCGTTTCTTGTAAAGCACCGATTAATTTTTCTTTTATCACCTGGCGGGCCATCACGAGAGAAATTTCTCTTACCGGTTCCGGTGTTTTAAAGTAACGGACATGATTCATCTCTTTTGTCGTGAAGTCTTTTATCGCCATTTCGGGTAGCACCGTCATACCTTTTCATTCTCCACCATCTTTTTCAATGTAAGCAGGCTTCCTGATTCGTAGAAGAGTCGCGCATGCTTGCTATTGCCTTTGAAGCGGCAGAAATTCATCACCTGATTTCGGAAACAATGTCCTTCCTGCAAAATCCATGTTTCTTCCGAGTCAAGATCGGCCGCGGTAAGCGTGTTCTTTTTGAGTAATTCGTGCTTAGCAGATAGGTAGGCAACGAAAGCTTCGTAGAAAAGCGGACGCTCCTGAATGGCATTTTCATGTAGAGGCGTAGCCAGAATTCCGCAATCGAGCGTATTGTTTTTCAGTCGTGCAATGATTTCTTCCGTCGTGTATTCGGTTACGTGTAATTCTACCAATGGGAAAGCGGCTATAAATTTTCCGGCAAAAAGCGGGAGCAGGTAAGGAGCAAGCGTCGGAATAATTCCCAGATGCAATTCACCTTTGATTTCGCCTTTCTCCTCTTTGGCGAATTGTCCGAGCATTTTGAATTCCTGAATCACGCGGCGCGCACGACTAACGAACTCTTCGCCCGTTGGAGTGAGACGAATCGGTTGAGCGTTTCGGTCAAATAACACAGATCCGATTTCCTCTTCCAGCTTTTTTACCTGCATGCTCAGCGTCGGCTGTGTAACAAAATTCCGGCGTGCGGCTTCGGAAAAACTGCCTGTTTCGGCAATGGACAGAATGTATTCGAGTTGGACTAGAGTCATAGATATTAGTAATGGAGGTATAAAGATAATCAATTTTACTTATGAGGTCTTTAGGCCGACATTTGTGTCATCAAAATGCAACTCACCGGTGCAAAGGCCGGGATCAAAAAGTTAAACCATCATCTTCGAAAAACACAAATCATGAAAAATAACAAGCTTCAGTCTTATCTTAATCAACTACTGGCCACCGAAACCGCATTTGCCTTTTTAACCCGCAATGCGCATTGGAATCTCATTTCCGTTCAGTTTAAGCCCCTGCACGAATACCTGGGAGAATTGTACTCAGCCTCCAATGAGCGTCTCGATGAAATCGCCGAACGAAACCGAATGATCGGCGGCACTCCTGTATCTTCATTTAGCGAATTGTCGGATCTGTCGAAAATCAAAACTCCTGCTGTTGCTCTGAGTAAACTTCCGCGTGTGCTCGAGACGCTGATTGCTGCGACAGAAGTATTAGTCACCTTCTTGAAAAAAGGTATTGCTCTGGCCGATGAAATAGGTGATTCAGGCACCGAAGATTTCCTCACAGGACTTCTTCGTGATCACGAAAAAAATGCATGGTTCTTAAAAAGTCATCTTGAAAAATAAACAATCATAAAAAATAACTCATGAAAAATAGCATTCTCTCTGTAGGAAGTCAGTTTCCTGCGTATTCGAAAAAAGCCGTTGTCAGTCTGGAAGACGGAAAAGAAATAACAACGATCAGTTCCGAAGATCACAAAGATGCCAATCAGTGGCTGGTGATGTTCTGGTGGCCGAAAGATTTCACCTTCGGTTGTCCGACAGAAATCGCCGAGTTCAACAAAAACTTCGGTGAATTCCGCGACCGTGATGCGATGCTAATCGGCGCTTCAACCGATTCGGAGTTCGTTCATCTTGCGTGGAGAAAAGATCACAAAGACTTGCGCGATTTGAAATTCCCGATGCTGGCCGATACATCTAAGTCACTCGCAGAAGAACTGGGCATTTTAGAAGCTTCAGAAAAAGTCGCTTATCGTGTGACGTACATCGTCGATCCTCAAGGCATCATCCGCTGGGTAAGCGTGAATGATTTAAGCGTAGGCCGCAATGTGTCAGAAGTTCTTCGTGTGCTCGATGCATTACAAACCGATGAACTTTGTCCGTGTAACTGGAAAAAAGGTGAAGCAACTTTAACTGCATAATGATGGAAACAACGATTCAGAATGAAACGCTAAATGATTTGTTGGCGATACTTGGCATCGATAATCATCGAATGCTTCCGGCACTCCGCTCGATAGCCGAAAATCACACGAAGTATTTGCGCGATTTAAAGATAAATGTCGGCAATGTTTTAAAGTTGGAAACATTGACTGAAAAGGAGAAAATGCTTTTGGCCTATGCCGTAGCAGTGAATGAACGCAACGAAGTATTACAGGCAAGCTTCAGTATCAAAGCTGCCGAAGCCGGCGCAAGTCCTGAGGAGTTAGCAGAAACCGTTGCTTGTGTTTCTTTACTTCAGGTGAATAATGTATTCTACCGTTTTCGGCATTTTGCGAAAAAAGAAGTTTACGAAAAAACTCCGGCCGGAATTAAAATGAGCATCATGATGAGTCCGCTCCTGGGGAAAGAGTTTTTTGAATTGTTAAGTTTATGTATTTCGGCTCTTAATGGGTGTGAGTTATGTATCTGCGCATGAAGAGTCGGTGTTGAAGCATGGTGGGACAGAGCAACGGATCTTTGATGCCGTCCGGTTCACCGCAGTGATGAAAGGGTTAGTGAGTCTGATTTAAGCGATTTATTGGAAATGCCGGAGGATTCTCCGGCATTTTGTTTTTTGAGCGAGTGATTTACGTTATATTTGACAAGCGGAAAGGGCCATCGCAATGGAGTTCCCGTTTTTCCGTTAACGTAAACACAACCTGAACTAACCCACATGATTATTTACGGAATCATTCCCGCTCGTTTTGGATCCACACGTTTTCCCGGAAAGCCTTTGGTCGACATTCATGGGAAGAGTATGATTCAACGTGTATATGAACAATGCCTTCAGGCGAAGCTGCTCTCCAAAGTAGTGGTAGCGACCGACGACGATCGCATTATGAATCATGTGAAAGAATTCGGTGGCGAAGTATGGATGACCTCACCCCAACATCAGAGCGGCACCGATCGTTGTGCCGAAGTGATGGCTCAGCATTCAGATGCAAAGTGCGATGTTGTTATCAATATTCAGGGCGACGAACCATACATTCATCCCGAGCAAATCGATCTCCTCTGCAGCGAATTCAATGAAGCCGATACGACGATTGGCACATTAGTAAAAAAGATCACCGATCCGACCGAGCTTTTCAATCACAACAATGTGAAAGTGATTCTGAATAAAGATATGCAAGCCATTTATTTTTCTCGCTCACCGATTCCATACAATCGGAATTTCCCTGAGCAGGAATGGCTGAAACATTCGACATACTACAAGCACATCGGCATTTACGGCTATAAAGTGAGTGTGTTAAAAGAGTTGGCCGCCTTAGAAAAAACCAATCTAGAAATCACCGAGTCGCTCGAACAATTACGCTGGATCGAAAACGGATATCGTATTAAAGCAGCGGTAACTTCTTTGGAAAGTATTTCGATTGATACGCCGGATGATCTGTTGAAAATTAGGTAGCGGGTAGCGGGTTGCGAGTTACGGGTTACGGGTTACGGGTTGCGAGGGTTCCCGTTTGTTTTTTGGGATTTTGTTCTTCGAGGTACTTTATGGTTTTTGTGAGTTGGCCGATAATTGAATCCAATTTATTTATCCTGCTATTAAGATCTTCCGGTTTGAAGAATGCGGATGATTTTTCATACCACCCTTTGCTTTCTCTTGCTGAGCCTCTGGAAAATTTTAAGAATAATAAATAATCGCGCCCAAAGCCACGGCCGTAGCCTTCTTCGATATTGGCTGATATTGATCCGATCGATCGAGTTAATTGTTTTGCAATTTCCTTGCCTCTGATATCTCTAAGCAAGATGTCGCTATCTATCCAGAACTCTTTCCAAAGCTCCATCGCCATTTGGTGCATTTGTAATTTTTTAACGAAGTCTTCCATTGCGAAATAATTTCGGTTCAAAATTACTCCGATGCAATTCGCTTAACAACCAATATATGAGGGAAAATGATCTACAAACACCGTAGCAAATAGGATGAAGAAGTGTCTAGTAGCATGTAAGAAGCCTTCGTAACCCGTAACCCGTAACCCGTAACCCGTAACCCGTAACCCGTAACCCGTAACCCGCAACTCGTAACTCGTAACTCGTAACTCGTAACCCGCTAAAGGTCTGGCGCAATCACAAACTCAATCTGCAAAGTATAAAGCCCGGGCGTATACGCCGTTCCGGGAACGATTCGTAAGTCGACGCGGAATTGGTAGCATTGTGGGTCGGTGGTATAACTGCCGGCGGTATTGGTACCGGCCGGATTTATATCTGAGCAATTGATATCGACATCAGTCGCATTATGATTTCCGATGATGTCGAGTGTAGATGTAGCGATATCTTGCAGCGGAACGAATCCGGAAATTAAAGGAGTGCTGCTAAGATTATGCACACGAAGTTTGATCATGTCGACGGTAGGAGCAGTTCCGCTTGTTCCGTACAGTTGGACATTATCCCACAATCCCGGAGTTGTTGTAACGGCACCCATATATAAATCCCAGCGCGTTCCTGTTGCTTCAATATTAAACGTGATAGCGTTGGCAATAAAAATTCCTGTTCTTAATTTTTCAAAAGTATCGAACGTAAAATCCACATTCGTAGCACTAGCCAATTGAATAGCTACAGACGATTGAGCATTTGCATTCTGAAATGACAATGCCATAGCCAATCCCGCCACAAGCGAGCGAAACCCGTTTTTTGTATATTTTTGGTTGATGAACATGGTGTGTTATCGTGGGTTTACTGCTTTGGTGGGGAAAGGTTGCGAAAATGATTAGCTAATTTGATGATTAGGTGATTAGCTGATGGGGCGGTGTGGCTTTGTTTTCAAGGGTGGGCATGGGTAGTTTCATTTGTGTCATGTAAGTAGAACGGCGGCAACATTAGCTAATCAGCTAATCATCAAATCAGCTAATCATCAAATCAGCTAATCAACAAATCAGCACATTAGCTAATTAAAAAAAAAGAGCCACCCGAAGGCAGCTCTTTTCCGTTCCAAAGGAACTATATCTACTAGAGATCCTCAGTTAAAGTATAAACTACTTCAAGATCGTAGTAACCTGGTTGTGCATATGGAGTCACAGCTGTGAAAGTTGTAGCAGCAAGAGCCGGATACTGAGTTGTCAGATCTGGGAAGTTTGCCGGTACACCCGGTTTAATACGGTAGTGAATGAGGAATTTGTTAGTCAAAGGACTAGAAGTTGATGTTGAAGGAGCGTAGCTGCTTGCAACACCTTGAGCGAATTCACCGGCAAGGAATTGAGTATCCACTGATGGAGTCAATGATGCAGTGTTCGCACCTGCGTTACTAGACAAACCTACGAAGCTGTTGAATGTAAGTAAAGCAGCAACAGAGTTTGGTTGAATAGCTTGCATTTCTAAAACTTCAGATGGAATAGTACCTTGTCCGTTAGTACCGGCACCATAAGCAATCTGTTGTGTCCAGAACTCAGTACTTGGTTGTGCATACAAATCCCAAGGCACAGTAGATTCAACTTCCAAACGCGTAGCGTTATATTTAGTGATACCTACCTGATACTTCTGGATCGTGTTGAACACGAAGTCAACCTGAGGTTCAGTTGTCATATTGAGTTCGAGGATACCTTGAAGGTCCATAGTAACTGCAACATACTCTTGGTCAGAAAGCTGAGCTTTCGACGTGTTTACTGTAAAGATACCGGCCATAGCGGTGAACAGTAATGCTTTTTTTAAGATGTTCTTCTTCATTGGGGGGTTGTGGTGTTTTAAACTAGTTGTTTTATAAATGTTTATACAAAGATGATGACTATGGTGTGTCGTGGTCTTCAAAACTGTGCATCATCTTACAGTTGTGAATTTTGAGGTGATAGAAGCCTTAAATGAGTGTCAGTCATTCGAAAGGATTCATATTAAGAGGTTTCCTGAGCCTAATAGCATGCGTGGTGGTACAAGGAAACCGATAATAATCTTTGTTCAGTGCCGAAAACCTTCGTTTCCGGGGGTAATCTTACTTGCGTTTTTTAGTCGGCACGAATTACTTCATGTCTACTTCCAATTCGGCTGCCAGTACATTTTCTCTGGAACCGATGTCAACTACTCCAAGAACTGAGTACTTTCCTTTGAGTGTTGCAGGCATTTGAAACTTCACTTCTCGTGAAGCACCCGGCAGGAGCGTAAAAGCAAATGGCTTCTGACGTTGTTCTTCTCCGGTTTGCGTTTGCGTATATTCTAAATAGGAAGCGCAATCCAAAATCGATTCGCCGTTATTTTCTACATTCAATGCGAGCGTACGTACACTATCGCCCGGCTGAGTAATTTCTTTAAAGCTTACCAGATTCGCGCTCTTGTTTACGACTGTCGGCGGTGTCTGGAAAATGTGAACGATAAACTGGAAGGTTTCCGTGATACCCATACCAATGGCATTTTTATCACCGGCTTCTCCGCCCTTACGTTCTTTCGCCAATTTTACCTGCATGGCTGCCCATTTTACTTTATTAGCTTCCGGACTCGCAGGAACCTGAATCAATACCTGGATTTTTTGTGTTTGTCCGGGCTCAAGTTCAAAGAACGATGGTGTAGCAGATAACCACTCAGAACATGAATGCTCGCTTTCGCCTTTCTTCATGAACTTCGATTTGCCCTGTGCACCCGATGGTTCAAAATCTGTGAACGTAATCGTGAAGGCCTGCTTACTTGTTGAACTATTTGTAACGTTTACCTCTTGTGTTTTATATTCTCCTAAACCTGACTTATAGTAAAGTCGGCTAGGGGATATGCTCACACTTTGTCCGAGGGCAGACAGACTGATTAAGAATAGCCCTGCAAGAAATAATTGAATCTTACTCTTCATGGTTGTGCGTGTTGGTTGGTTTTGGTTGGTTTTGGTGTTATTCTGACTTATTTACGCGGGTTACATTCTAGGGTTATGCTATTTTTGCTCTTCTCCTTGCACATTAAACTTTTTAATGCTCATTTTTCGCTTTTTTTCCACTGCGTTAAATGTGAGACTGAAATTTTCCGTGAAATAACTGAGGTCAACATTTACTCTGCTTTGCGAGAATTGGAAGTTGCTTCCCAGAGCAGATTCGTTTATTGTAATTGTATAAATGCCGGTCGGTACATACATTAAGAAGGCTCCGTTACGATCGGTCAATGATGTGTACGTTTTTCCCGTAGAATCAATTGCCGTGATACGAATGCGTGATAAGTCAAGTACGCCTTCCTGATCTGAGTATTTATCTCGCTCAACCATCAGCGTTCCTGTTAAACGAACACCTTTCGTTAAAGCGATATATACAGTTTGTTTTTTGTCGAGCAAATATTCACCGCCATTCGAATCGAACCATTCGCCCTGCGAAACAAGAGCCGTACAAGTAATATGGTAGTTGCCGGCAGGGATATTTTCGTAAACGATTTCTCCACTTGCATTCGAAATGAAGTCTTCGCCGTGAGTACGATTCATGCTTGTCGTATCAGCTGTCTCGTCTAAAATTCTTTTTGCTTTAATGTTCACAAGCATGTCGCTTACTCCTTCTTCATTCTTATCCATCTTGTGATTTCCGTTAAGATCTTTGTAAACAACTACACGTGCAGTGATAAACTTCTTTCCCGGAATCGGAATTCCCAATTGCTTGCGTACTCCAAAGCCCATACTGAATTCGGCATTTGAAATTGTCTCGAAGTTTTGTTGTCCTGTGCGTTCTTCCAGCAACGGATTTGCTCCCTGCGATGAAGTCATATAAGAAGCATAGAGCGATAAGCGCAATCCTGATTTTGCGTAGTAGTACAATTCAGGACGCATACGGAAATTGAATTTCTTGAAATAGCTTTCATATAAAACATTTCCGGTTGTCGTTAAGAGCATTTTGCCGTCAAGCATCCACATGTCGTATGAACCTACGGCGTGGAACGATTGAGGGTTAATTTTATCGTGAATAAAGCGAACCTGTTCAGTCAGCTGATTTGGTCCGTAGTAGTAGCGAAGACTGAAGAACATTTTCTCCCATCTTGCAAAAACACCCATACGGGCAATGAAGAAGCTTTGTAAATCGTAGTCGATTGCGTTAGCATAACCTGCGTAGCCCGTAGTTGAAATACGAACACCTGTTAAGTTACGCATATTGTATTCCATTCCGATACCGGCTGTGCGGGCACGGAGCGACTGATTTTCTTCGAATTGATATGAAGGTTTTACAACGACGCTTGAACCTTGATTCTGGATTCCGTAGCGTAATTCATAGCGATCAGAGTGAATGTAATTTCCTTTAATAAGAACACCGCTCGAAAAATACTCAGGTTTCTGTGTAAAGCTTTGTGTGGCAAATGAAAGCTCGCGACGTCCGGTGAGTGAGTAATTTATTCATCCGGAAATCATGAATACACCTCTGGAAAGAGAGTAATTTCCTGTTCCGTTCGCTACCGAACCTGAAACGTTGATTTTGCGGAACGAACCTGAATACGTTGCGTCGAAACCGTATCCCGGAGCCGCAGTATTCGTTGATCCGAATTTGAATTGTTCATTACTCACACCTCCGCCGAGCAAAATCTGATGACGCGGATTGATACGGTAAACGATAGCTGTATTGACGAGCGTATTGAACAAATGCAATTGCGTATTCGACTGAGTCGATAAGTAATTACTCCAGCTCAGACTTTTTGTGCGGTAGTTATGGAAGAAGCCCATGCCTTCCGAAGAATGCGGTTTGAAGAATCCCGGACCACGTGTGTAAATTCCGCCGACAGTATTTCTGCCGATAGTGTACGAACCTTTGATACCACGACCGGAAATTAAGCTGCGTCCCCATCCGTTAATTTCACCGACTTCGAGCGACATACGATTGTTGAAGTAGCCGACGTAGTGATTATTACCGAGGAAAGAATTTTGTTCGAGGAAATTCGAAACGAAAACGGTTTGGAAACGGTAGTTCAGCAAACCTTCGTTGCGCATATTCAAGCTTCCGTAAGCATCGAGCGACATAGAAGTTCCGTTCGAAAGCACATCGTAGATGTTTGCTTCCAGAACCAGAGGCGCCGCACTGTGACCAAACTCGTTCAAGTGTGCGATATTACCCAGCTTTATAAACTGCATAGTACCGCTCCATGAGGCAGCGGTATTAAGTGATTTGGCAGTAATTTGAATGGAGTAGCTTTCCTTCGAGGGAGGGGCATGCAAGTCGGCATCTTTTCTTCCCGTGTTTTTACGATCTGATCTTTTTACAACCGGGAATGTGAGAACGGTATCGGTTCCGACAGGAAGATTTAATGTAAATGTGAGCAAGGCCGCACCTCCATCGGAACTTCGAAGAACTTCGAGACGATGATCGGGAACCATAGTTATTCGAAGTTGTTCATCGGCATTACCCTGATTTTTGAAAAGCATTCTAAAACCCGACGAATCGACGCCGGTTATGAAGTACATCTGCTTAGTCGGAAGTTGTCCTGTCCAGGAAGATTTAATCGGCACCGTTACGTACCAGTTTTGTGAAGAAAATTGAACGCCTTTATCCGATGCTAACCAAGCTGTAACGATATAACTCGTTCCACCCTTAGAGCTCTTGTCCATGATGAGGCGGGCAGGGATGAAAACCGAGTCGCCTGCAGCCAATTCGATGCTTTTTTCGGCAATTCCAAGGAAACTCCATCCCCCCGGAAGCGAAAAATTGACCTTAAATCTTACAGTTGAATTTGTAAAGTTCTTTACCCGAAGCGTATTACTGGCTACTTCCGTAGGCTGCTGCGTGGTACTTGTATGCACAAAAGCCGCCTGAATGCCGAAGTTTCCGGCAAGCGCTATCCCTGCACTCCTACAGAGGAGAAAGCAGGTAATAAATAAGAGGCGAAATTGACTTAGGCGCATTGTGATGTGTGTGCCTTTATTTACGCCTGTGTTCCTTCGAGGTTGGGGGAATCGTGGGTAGAATTAGTGTTGGAATCTTACAGTTGCGGGTTGCGGGTTGCGGGTTACGGGTTGCGAGTTGCGAGGCGAAACTTTAAACTTCCACTTACACATACACTTCCGGTGTGCTGATCACCGGGTGCGAAAGTACGGGTTGCGGGTTGCGGGTTACGGGTTGCGGAGCGAAACTTTAAACTTCCACTTACACATACACTTACACTGTGCTCATCACCGGGTTTGAAATTGCGAGTTGCGAGTTACGGGTTGCGAGTTACGAGTTACGGGTTACGAGTTACGAGTTACGAGTTACGGGTTGCGAGTTGCGGGTTGCGAGTTACGGGTTGCGAAAAAAAAGCCGCCTCTTATCATCGTAAAAGGCGGCTTTATCTTAAGTATATCTGCGTTTTCTGCTTAATTTCTGCGTTTTCTGCGGGAAACAAAAAAACTATCTCACCACCACCTTCGAGCGCGACAAACTTCCCTCACTCCTCATCTCGATTAAATAAACTCCACTCGCCACTCCATCCGTATCAAGGCGCACGGCATTCTTGCCGGCATTTAATTCTATATTCATTACACGAATTACCTTGCCTGATAGATCGAGCAACGATAAACTAACTTTCGATGCCTTATCTAAATCGAAGCTCACCATTGCAGCACCATGAGCGATCGGATTCGGGAAAACGCTTATGGAATTCCGGTTTGCTTCCGGAGAAATAGTAGAAGCAAGGACGTCGGAAATTTTAATCATCATGGAGTCGGTAGAAAATTCTCCGGCATCCGACCATCCGATGGAAGCATCATACATCTGGATCGGATCCGTTGTATATGGCATGGCATCGCTGATTAAAAAGTATGTCAGAAAATTATCCGTCGTTGCAAAAATGCCAATGTCGGAACGGAATATGAAGAAGTCGCTCACACCGGGAATTGCAGCCAGTGCAAAAACATTTATTCCAAGAGTACGCGAAATCCAACTGAGGCCTCCGTTAGTCGTATAATAAACATCATGAGAGTTAGTATAGACGACACCGTTGTTTTCATCAGTCATTGAAAGCCCGTATGTGTTTCCACCTATTGTTGTAGCATTCCAATTATATCCTTTGTCGTTTGAGTAAAAAACTCGCCCAAGGCCGGTAGCAAACCATATATTGTTACCTACGATTGAATAGGAATTGAAGTAGACACTTTCATTCGTCGGGCTTGCAGGAAGATTCATGCTTGGTACTTGGCTCCATGTAGCACCTGCGTCTGCTGTCGTGTAAATTTCAAGAGCTCCATTTATCGGAGAACCTATAACGACTCCTGAATCGGCGGAGAAGAAGGCAATCGTAGTAAGATTTGACGAGCTGTTAGAGAACTGATTCGTTGATTGTTGCTGCCAGTTCGCACCGCCGTCTGTAGTTTTCCAAATGGAATTAGATCCGCCGTTGTTGATGTCGAGCATTCCAACCCACGCTGTGTCGGCATTACGTGCAAAGATGCATGAAGTACCGCGGTCTTGTGGTTCAGGAATGGTGCCGATGGTGAAAGTAGCTCCGGCATCTGTTGTTTTGATAAATGTTTTGGAATTGATTTGTCCGCTATTATAGCCATACGTTGCGGCCCACATCACATCATGTTGCGGAGCGCTGATGTGAATCGGGAGTGCGTTGTAACCGGTAAGGTCGAGCGGACAAAGAGTTGCGTACTGGGCGTTTGCTACTGAAGTAAACAGAGCTAGCGCGAGAAAGAGTTTAGTGAGTTTCATTTGCGTGGTGGTTTTTGTGCGGTGAAAAATAATGTATTTCCCGCAGAATTCGCAGAAATTTCGCAGAAATCCTTGTGGTCTTCTTGTGTGGGCCTTGTGAACTTGTGGTAAAAAAAAATCCAACGGAAACCACGAAAGGGTGTTAAATGCTTTTGGCTTTTGATTTTTTAACTTGCCTTATAGAAAGCGAGACACCGCTCTCGCGCAAACTTGTAGTCCACGATAGGCTTCGCATACGTCAGCTCCTGAAACTCCGGCACCCATTTTTTGATATAGAGAAAATCCGGGTCGAAGCGCTTTGTTTGTTCGTCCATGTTGAAGAGTCGGAAGTACGGAGCGGCATCTACTCCGGTGCTTGCGCTCCATTGCCAACCGCCGTTATTGCTTGCGAGCTCGTAGTCCAACAGTTTTTCTGCAAAGTATGCTTCGCCCCAGCGCCAGTCTATGAGCAAGTATTTAGAAAGAAACATCGCCGTAATCATACGCACGCGATTATGCATGAAACCGGTTGCATTGAGCTCACGCATTCCGGCATCAACAATCGGGTAACCGGTGTTTCCTTCGCACCAGCGATTGAACAGCTCTTCGTTATTGAGCCATACTAAGCGATCGTATTGTGGCTTGTATGATTTATCGACGACGTGAGGAAAATGCCAGAGAATCATCATGTAAAATTCCCGCCAGATAAGTTCGTTAATCCATTTCTCATGCGCCCAGGCTTTGCGAATGAGTTCGCGAATGCTGATGGTGCCGAAACGGAGGTGGAGACTCAGGCGCGATGTGCCTCGGACTGATGGGATGTCTCTTTGTTCTTCATAACGAGTTACGATATCGATATCGAGGGTGCACGGCGGAAAATCGACTTCCATGTATTGAAAGCCTGTTTTTTCGAGCGGCAACATTTTTTTCGGTGATGTCTTTTGAAAATTGCCGAAATATTTTTCGGTCGGATATGCTTTCGAGTAAAAGGCTTTATACTTTTTCCTCCAGGCTTTCATGAAAGGAGTGAAGACAGCATAAGGTGTTCCGTCGTCTTTCACGATTTCGCTCTTTTCAAAAATCACCTGATCTTTGAAAGTGCTGAAGCCGATTTTCTTTTTTTCGAAAAATGATTTTAACTCACTGTCGCGTTTCGTAGCATATGGTTCGTAATCGTGATTGGTGAACACATGTCCGATTGGAAATTCGTCGGCCATCTTCGACCATACCTCTTTTGGTGTACCGTACCGCACAATGAGCGCAGAGCCGAGTTTGGTGAGCTCGTCGTTCAGTCGTTCCAATTCCCGATGAATGAAAACCACACGACGATCCTGCTTATTCGGCAAGCGTTCGAGGATATCTTTATCGAAAATAAAGACACATTGCACAGGATTCCCTGAACGGAGGGCATGGTAAAGGCCTGCATTGTCATTGAGTCGCAAATCGCGACGAAACCAGAAGAAATTCAAATTCATACTAAAATAGAAATGGTGGTGGTTACTATTCTCGATCTAAAAGCAAATTATGTAAAGCTGAATCGATGTGTGTAAAGTTAAAATTAAATCCTGAAGAAATAATTTTCTTCGAAGAAACTCTTTGGCCTTCCAAAATGATCTCCGCTTTTTCGCCCATCATGATGGAAATTAATTGGGAGGGCACATTGAAAGGCCATAACGGACGATGCAAAGTGTGTGCAAGGGATTGCATGAAGGCTTTATTGGTTACCGGTTCCGGAGCCGCTGCATTGAATGTCCCTTTTACAGATTCGTTTTTCATTGCATAGATCAGCATTCGGACCATGTCATCTATATGTATCCACGAAACATATTGTTGTCCGGAACCCATGGCTGAACCGGCAAAGAGCTTCACTGGCTTCTGAACTTCCTTGAGCATACCACCTTTTGGGGAGAGGACAACGCCTGTGCGGAGGATAACGACACGCTTACCGATACCATCGAAGCGCATCAGTTCTTTTTCCCACTTACGGCAAAGTTCGCCCAGGAAGCCCGACGATTGCGTAGAATTTTCGTCCACCCATTGATCGCCGGTATTTCCGTACACACCAATTGCAGATGTAGCGATAACTGTTTTCACCCGATTCGGAAAATCGCGCAATCGGTCGGCGATGAGAGCAGAAGTTAGCGTCCGGCTTTCCAGTAAGACCTTTTTGTATTTCGGCGTCCATCTTTTCTCGGCGATAGAAGCGCCGGCGAGGTGGAAGATGACATCCGTTTCATTCAAAGCATTCGGATCGACGAATCCAGCTTCAACATTCCAGTGGAAATATTCCGGTCTCTCCGTCGGAAAGTTCCGAGTAAGAATAAGCACACGATGCCCATCCTTCTCAAGAGCGTTCTTAAGAGCTGAGCCGAGGAGGCCGGTACCGCCGGTGATGAGGATTGTTGACAAGATAGTAAGTAGTAAGTAGTAAGTAGTAAGTAGTAAGTAGTAAGTAGTAAGTAGTAAGTTGACTGTTGGTTAGGAGCGACTCGCAACTCGCAACCCGCAACCCGCAACCCGCAACCCGCAACTCGCAACCCGCAACCCGCAACTCAATTAACACACTAAAGGTCGGGTTTGTTTTAGCGTTTTCGGTGTAATTTTCTAAGAATGCATATGGATTTCACCACGAGAGCACAAGTACCACAAGGAATCACAAGAACTTCTCGTGATTCCTCGTGGCACTCGTGCTCTCGTGGTAAAAAAACCTCCAAGTCAACTTACAACTTACAACTTACAACTTACTACTTACTACTTACAACTTACTACTTACCATAAAGCCAGAAACCGTATTTTCGCCCCCAAACCCCTTCCCAACCGATACCCCCAAGATGCTCGACCAATTACTCCCCTACGTTGCCGGATTATGTGTGATCGCCCTGATCGTTGTTCGTTTTATGCGTGCCCGGAAGCAGGGGGCGGCGGCGGTGAAGTTTGATGTGATTTATCTGATCATTTACGGCTTCCTGGCCGGGATTCTGACGGCTTTTTCTGGCCCATCCCGAATTCGGGCTGATGAGTCTGGCCATTTTGGGTACTTTTGTGGTCGGATTTATCTTCCGGGCCCTGCCACTTTCAGGCTGATTTCCGAAGTTGAGCGAAAAAGCCGCCGAAGGCAAATAGTACTATCAAAAAGCCATATTTGAGCATAAAAACAGGCTAAAAAAGCCATTTATACTATCATTTATCGGCTTTCCATATAATTCTGAAAGAGGCCAAAAAGACTGTTTCAGGCCTTAAAACAGCCCGAAGCACCCATTAATATAGGAGTGCACAAGTGATTCTTCATTAATAAATTAAGCCACCATTGTTGTGATGAATCTTTTCTTACTTTTGGACACTTCGTGGGAAAGCTATTTATTGGAAAAACCTCAAAAATTAATTAAAATTGGACGCAGTGAGCTGAAAACTGTTTCAGCAAATGCTCAAACAGTAAATAAACAATGGGTTCTGATCGACGCAAAGGATCAGATTGTAGGCCGACTTTCTTCGCAAGTTGCCATGATTTTACGTGGTAAGAACAAAGCGAGCTACACTCCTCACGTGGATTGTGGTGATAATGTAATTATCATCAACGCGGATAAGATTCGTTTCACCGGTAACAAGATGAGCGAAAAGGAATACGTACACTACACGGGTTATCCGGGTGGACAGCGTTTCGCGACACCTACAGAGTGGATGAAGAAAAATCCTGCCTTAATTCTGGAGAATTCCATTCGTGGAATGCTTCCTAAAACGCGTTTGGGTCGTGAGTTATTCCGCAACCTGCATGTATTTGTAGGAACAGAACACCCGCACGGAGCACAAAAACCAAAAGAAGTTAAACTTTCATAATAAGAACTGACCAGCATGGCAATGATTCATTCTCTCGGCCGAAGAAAAACCTCAATCGCGTGTCTATTTAGGAATTAGGCAATGGCGACATTAAAGTAAACTCACGCGATTTCAAGGAATATTTTCCGACAGGACCGCTTCAGTATATCGTTACGCAAGCTCAACAAGCTGTGAATGCGAAAGAGACTTATGATATCAAAGTTACCGTAGACGGTGGTGGTATCAAAGGTCAGGCAGAAGCAACTCGTCTGGGTATTGCTCGCGCTCTGGTGAAGATCAGCGAGGAAAACAAGCCACTCCTTCGTAAAGAAGGTCTTTTAACCCGCGATCCACGCATGGTGGAACGTAAAAAACCGGGACAGAAGAAAGCTCGTAAGAAATTCCAGTTCTCTAAACGTTAATCGATTCGGTTACCTGCTGCAGATTGACTCTCTGCGCACGGTGCTAAACATACATTCATCAATTCATTCGTCAACTCCAATTCAATGTCAAGAGTTTCATATCAGGAATTACTCGAAGCAGGTGCGCACTTTGGCCACTTGAAAAGCAAATGGAATCCAAAAATGGCTCCCTATATTTTCATGGAAGCTCGTGGAATCCACATTATCGATCTTAACAAAACTGTTGCTAAGATTGATGAAGCCGCTGCTGCCATGAAGCAGATTGCAAAATCAGGTAAAAAGGTTTTGTTCGTAGCTACTAAGAAACAAGCTAAAGAAATCGTTGCTTCTGCAGCAACACGCGTGAACATGCCGTTCATCACTGAACGCTGGCCGGGCGGAATGCTGACTAACTTCGCTACTGTACGTAAGTCAGTAAAGAAGATGGCCGGTTTCGAGAAAATGGCTACCGATGGTACATTTGAAAACATCTCTAAGAAAGAGCGTTTACAAATCAGCCGTCAGAAAGCTAAGATGGAAAAATTCCTGGGTAGTATCTCTGACCTGAGTCGTCTGCCTGCAGCTCTTTTCATTGTTGATACAATGAAAGAACACATCGCAGTAGCTGAAGCTCACAAATTGAACATCCCGACTTTCGCGATCACTGATACAAATACAGATCCTACTCAAGTTGATTTTGCAATCCCTGCAAACGACGATGCTTCTAAATCAATTGCCGTAATCGTTGAATCAATGATCAAAGCAATCGAAGAAGGTTTGTCAGAACGTAAGGTTGACAAAGAACTCGAGAAAGAGAAAGAAATGGAAGAAGGCGGAGAAGAGAAAGAAATGTCACTCGAATTTTCAGATGACGATTCATCTTCGGAAAAACCAGCAGCGCCTGCTAAACCAAATGCTCGCCCTCGTCGTGGTAACACAGCCGGCGGTCCTCGCAAAAAATAATTTTCATTCAACAATCCAATAATAAGGAGATAATAAAATGACTACTGCAACACCAATTAGCGCAGCAGATGTAAATAAACTTCGTCAGCAAACCGGCTCAGGAATGATGGACTGTAAAAAAGCCCTCACAGAAGCAAACGGTGATTTCGAAGCAGCAATCGATATCCTTCGTAAAAAAGGACAAAAGATCGCAGCGAACCGTCAGGATCGTGAAGCGAAAGAAGGCTATGTATTCGGTAAAGTAACTGCCGATGGAAAACATGGTGTAGTTGTCGCAATTTGTTGCGAGACAGATTTCGTAGCTAAAAACGAAGAGTTCGTAAAATACGGTGAGTCAATTCTTGATCTCGCTGTAGCAAATAATTCTCAGTCAATCGACGAAGTGAAAGCTCTTAAATTGGGCGATCGTACAGTTGGTGATACATTGGTAGATCAAATGGGTAAAATCGGTGAAAAAATCGATTTAGTTGACTTCCAAAATGTAGCAGCTGAGAAAGTAATTGTTTACAATCACCCGGGTAACAAACTTACTGCAGTTGTTGCTTTCAATACAGGTAACGACGCTTTGAACGAAGCAGGTCGCGATGTGGCAATGCAAGTTGCTGCCATGGCTCCAGTAGCTATCGACAAAGACGATGTTGATCCAACACTTCTCGAGCGTGAAGTTGAAATTGCAAAGAGCAAATTTCGCCGAAGGTAAGCCTGAGAATATGATCGAAAAGATCGCTGCAGGTAAGATCAGCAAGTTCTACAGCGAATACACTCTGTTGAACCAACAGTTCATCAAAGACGAGAAAAGACGATCCGTCAGTATCTCGAGGAATCGACAAAACAGCTAAGCTCACAGCTATGAAGCGAGTAAAGCTTGGTTAATAAGCACTGAAAAGGAGGATCGAAGGATTCTCCTTTTTTTTTGCCCTGTTTGAAATTAGCTAATTGGCTAATTAGCTAATTAGCTGATGACGTGTAGTCATTTGTTTGTCAATTAGGCACTTAAGTTATAGTTACTTAGTTATTACTCAGTACGTTTCTCAGTTTTCCGTCCGCCCATTTGCTAATTTTCTAATTTTCACATGGCCAATGGCAAATGGCAAATAGGCAAACGAGGGATTCAGGTTTCGCAAAAGATTTTACGAATATCACCAGTGGTAAGCCACGACTTCTTAAATTAGCATCGCAAATCAAGTCCTATGAAATACAAACGCGTCCTCCTAAAGCTAAGCGGTGAAGCCCTGATGGGTGAGAAAGATTTTGGTATCGATCATAACCGTTTGCGTCAATATTCGGAAGAGATCAAATCGATTGTCGACGAAGGGGTGGAGGTTGCAGTTGTTATCGGCGGAGGAAACATTTTCCGCGGTGTCGGCAACGATGCGGAGGATGTAATTGATCGCGTACAGGGTGATTATATGGGAATGCTTGCCACAGTTATCAATAGCATGGCTCTACAGTCGGCTTTGGAACGTATCGGCGTAAAGACTAGACTTCAGTCTGCGATTAAGATGGAGCAGATTTGCGAACCATACATCAAGCGTCGCGCCGTTCGTCACCTCGAAAAAGGTCGTGTAGTTATCTTCGGAGCGGGTACAGGAAATCCATACTTTACGACAGATACGGCAGCCTCTTTACGAGCGATTGAAATCGGTGCCGATGTAATCCTAAAAGGAACACGCGTCGACGGAATTTATACATCCGATCCGGAAAAAGACAGTACGGCTGTGAAGTACGATACGGTTACTTTCGACGAAGTCTATGAAAAAGGCTTGAAAGTGATGGATCTCACCGCCTTCACATTGTGCAATGAAAATAAAGTTCCGATTATTGTATTCGATATGAATAAGAGCGGAAATTTGCTTCGCGTACTCGAAGGAGCGCAAGTAGGAACGCTTGTCGAATTTTAATCCTTAACCAATAATTTTAACAGAATATGTTAGACTCCAATAAACTCTTAGGCGATGCTAAATCGCATATGCAGAAAGCCATCGATCACCTCGAAACAGAGCTTTCTAAAGTTCGTGCCGGTCGTGCTAATCCGTCGATCCTCGATGGAATTCATGTCGACTATTATGGAACAATGACTCCGTTGAATCAGGTTGCCAGCGTAACAACTCCTGACGCTCGTACGCTTGCTATTCAGCCTTGGGAAAAATCAATGATTGCTCCGATTGAAAAAGCCATCCTTGTTGCCAATCTGGGATTCACACCGCAGAACGACGGCACATGGGTTCGTGATTAATTTCCTGCGCTTACTGAAGAGCGTCGTAAAGATCTCGTAAAGAAGCACGCGCAGAAGCGGAACGCCGCTAAAGTCGGTATCCGTAATATTCGTCGCGACACCAATGAGCATCTGAAGAAAGAAGCTAAATCAGTTCCGGAAGATGTAGTAAAAGGACTCGAAGATCAGGTTCAGAAAATGACCGATCAGTTTATCGCATTAGTCGACAAACATCTCGAAGCAAAAGAGAAAGAGATCATGACGATCTGATTTCTTACTATAGAAAATAGAAAAGGCGGCCGCTTGACCGCCTTTTTTTATGCCCGAAAATGCCGATTTTATTAAAAAATCAAATGGATTTGAGATTTCTGATTAAGAAAATCATTAATCTGCATTCACGGATGAAACTTTTTCTTACAGCTGCCCGTTATAATAGGCGTGTTTCATGTTAAGTTTAAGTTAAGTAATTTGAATTGTTGATCAGAAAACTCCGGGTTGATTCTCGGAGTTTTTTGTTTTTTGTCTGTTTAGTAAGTTGTAAGTAGTAAGTTGTAAGTTGACTTACTGTTAATCGAAAATCTAACGCCGCACTTTCGCTAATCACTTTTTGATTTATTAGTTATCCTATCCGGTTTGTTAAAACCAAACGTCAACTTACTACTTACTACTTACTACTTACTACTTACTACTTACTGCTTACTACATCCCAGGAAATCACCTTCCTATCATCCCCGCCCGAAAGCAAAACATTCTTGTAGTTTGTCCAGAGTTTTGTTGACGCTGTGTGTGTGGCTGTCGGCTTTTTCTTTGTCGGCGCGGGAAGAGAAAGATTGATCTCCGGCGTTCCAGATTTTTAGTGTTTTGTCGCGGCTACCGGTGGCGAAGAACTTTTTGTCGGGAGAAAAGGAGATCGAGTAGATGGCGTAATTGTGTGCAGGAATTTCTTTAAGCAACGTAAAGTTTTTTGCATCCCAAACTCTGAGCATGGCATCACGTCCACCGCTAAGCATGTAATTATTGTCGGGATGAAAAGCGACACAATTGGATGAAGCTTGATGAGCGGCAAAATCTTTTACCTGGGAAAATGTATCGGTGTCGAAAATGCGAATGCTGCCATCGCCGCAAGCAACAGCGAGAAGTGATTCATCAGAATTTATGGCAAGACCTCTGACTTTTTCTTTGCAGAGACCCACTGTTTTTATTAAACCGAAATCGGGCAACGACCAGGCAGAGATACTTCCGTCGCCGCTGCAGAGAAATAGTTTGTTGTGCTTTAATGAATAAACGCAGTCGAATATACCGCTTGTGTGATGTTTGATTAATCGAATTTCTTTTTTCTCTTTCAAGTCGATCACGTGAAAAGCCCCGCTGCTGACGCCAATCACCAGAAGATGCATTTCAGGAATTAATCGCAGACTGTAAATTATCGACCCTACATTTACCAATCCCTGCGGAGGCAATTCGCCGGCCAAGTCCCATAAGCTAACGACTCGATCGCTGCCACCGGAATAAAATTCATTTGTGTTCATTCCCCTTTCTAACGCATATACAGCGCCATCATGGCCGGGGTGGGTGGAGAGTTTGGTTAGCATTTTTTCAATTCGTTGATTAGTAAATTAGTTGATTGGCGCTGCGAATTTAAAGTATATGCTTCGTAGTAGGTTTTAAGTTATGAGACTAAGCTTAGTAAAGTCAATTCTTTAATGCAATGAATTGACTTGCCATCTCCATTCAATATCGTAGCAATTTATATAGTAGGAACGTTTTTAGCTAAAATTCATTCTGCTTAAAATAAGTAACGCCAATCAACTAATTTACTAATCAGCTAATCAGCAAATTAATTTGTCTCCCACACCCGAGTACCTTCAGAACAGTTCGTACAAATATCAATTTCGCTGCGGCTTTTTAAGAGAGAGGCGCGGAAATCTGTGTAGGCTTTTCCTTGCCAAATTGATTTGAGTGAATGAGTAGACAATGTTCCCACAGGATGCTTTGCATCTTTATCGAAACAACAAGGGACAATAGTTCCGTCCCAGGTAACAA
The DNA here is from genome assembly GCA_016721305.1 of Bacteroidota bacterium. Lineage (GTDB taxonomy): Bacteria > Bacteroidota > Bacteroidia > AKYH767-A > 2013-40CM-41-45 > JADKIH01. Next base: position 74,801 of record JADKIH010000011.1, on the reverse strand, counting down.
CGGCCGATTGCCAGACTTTCCAGCAGTGATTCAGTAATTTATTTTTGAGACTGTATTTTCCGTCTTGATAACGATAGCGAGAATAATTTTCGTTTTTTGGAATGAGCGAATTTCCGTTTTCGTAATCATAGATCTGTGCCGTTTTGAAAGCAATGTTATCGACGCCGAGTTCCTTAGCGAGTTTTCGCGCGTCATCGATCTGATGTTCGTTTGGTGCAACGACTAGAAATTGCAGAACGATATACGGAGTTTTGGATCGGAGTTCTTTTAGCTCTAACAATATTCGCCGTGCCTTCGAGAACTTTGAGAAAGCAGTCCGCCGATTCGGTATTGTTCGTATACCTCTTGCGTCGTGCCATCGATTGAAATAATTAATCGATCGAGACCTGATTTAACAGTTTTACGTGCATTTTCCGGATCCAGATAGTGGGCGTTCGTTGAAGTGGCCGTATACAAATTCCTAGAGGAAGCAATGGCCACCATTTCAGTGAAATTTTTATGCAAGTAAGGCTCGCCCTGAAAGTAAAAAATGATGTACATCGAGTCGCGGGCGACCTGGTCGACGACATTTTTAAGCAAGTCGGGAGTCAGCATACCCGTCGGACGGGTGAACGATCGGAGGCCGGATGGGCATTCCGGGCAGCGCAGATTGCAGGAAGTCGTCGGCTCAATTGTTAATGAAAAAGGGAGACCCCAGACCAGGGGTTTGCCGGTGAGCCGCGACAGGTAGTAACCCAAAAAAACCTTCATCGAATTGGCGATACGTCGCAAAGTCAATTTAGACAAGAGGTTCAGGATGTCGCTGAAATTTTTGTTCATCGGTTTAACAAAGATGCACACAAAGAATGAGACTTTTTCGGCCCCGGATTTTAATTTTTTAGCTCCAAAATTTCACATTTTCACCTACAATAAAGTGTTAATAATTCATGAGTTGGCTGAAGGCATCTCTTGTAACTTTCGTTTAATTTGGTTGCATATTAACTTCTTGAATGAAATTAGCAATACACACCACATTTTTTCTACTTCTCTGCGGACTGGTTCAGGCGCAGGATAATTGTTCTTCAGCATTGGAGCTATGTTCAGGCAATAGTTCCACAAGAACAACAGTTGGTACAACGGCTTCGGGAACAGATCCGGTTTTGAGTTGCGGCGATGGTACGGTCGAGAATTCGGTTTGGTTTAAAATCGATGCCATCAATAACGGTACGGCCGTCGTTTCTGTTTCTAACATTAACAACAATCCGGGTCTTGCCATGGAAATCTATACCGGCACCTGCGGTTCGTTGGTGACGACAGGTTTTTGTACGACAGGTAGCAGTGCAACGGCAGGAGCGATGAGCATTTCGTTTCCGACGACGGCAGCAACGACGTATTATGTGATGATTGACGGCGAAGGCGGGAATCAGGAATCTTTCGATATCGTTGCCACAACGCCCGATGATGCCATCATTGCCCGTCCGGATCCGAATTTCAATACCAATCCAAGCTATGGTTGTGCTCCGTTAAATGTCATTCTTCAGAATTCTTCCATCCTTCATGGCGGAACAAATATTACTTACTCTTGGCAAATTGATGGCGGTGGCTATGTGAGTGCAAGCGGTGCGGATACTACCGTTTTGTTCAGTACAGTCGGTACACACGGTTACATTGCGAATCTGTAATTCGGAATGCGGTTGCAAGAGCATAAGTCAGGATGTGACAGTACAGGATCTTTATCCTTCGATTACATATAACCCGACTCTTGCTTGTCCGGGTACAACAATCTTCATCGACGGAAGCGCCGTTGTTCTTCCTGATCCGCCAACAATAGATCCGAATATCACTGATTGGACTTGGGACTTCGGTGATCCTGCTTCTGGAGCAAATAATACGGCAAGTGGTCAGAACGTATTTCACGATTTTACTCCATCGGCCGGTTCGTATATCGTAACTCTAATCGCTGACGGTGTTTGTGGTCCGGATACGACAACAACTACAATAACACTTCTGCCAAAACCTGTAGTTGATCCGGGTCCTGCTGTTACGATCTGTGAAGGTACCGATGCACATCTCTCGGCTACTGTTACCAGCTCCGTTCCCATTGTTTCTATTGATTGGTTTGGACCGGGCTTTTTCGACTGTACAAGTTGTGCATCGCCGAATGTGAGCGGTTTACCGGCAGGAGGCCCATATACAATGTTCGTTTCTGTTCTTGATTCTTTGGGATGTTCAGCCGATACATTTGTTGATGTTTTCGTGAATGAACTTCCGGTCGTATTTGCCGGTTTCGATCAGCAGGTATGTACATACGATGCCGTTCCGCTTTCTGCATCGACTTCGGCCGGAGCATTTCCGTTCACTTATTCTTGGACGCCGGGAACGGAAGTGAGTGATAGCACGATTGACAGCCCTACAGCACTTAATAACAATCAAACTTATTGCGTGACCGTTGTCGATGCGAACGGTTGTATCTCTGATCCATCGTGCATTGTCATATCAACATATCCCATTCCGACAATCGATCCGGATTCACCAACATTGTGTGCATCATCAAATCCTCTTACCAATACTTTTACGGTAAACGGTGCCGATCCTGCCTCGCTTTTCGAATGGGGACTTTCGCCTGATTACGGATTAATTACAGGCGCGGCTCCCGATTCATCGAATATCACCGTCGATTTTCCAACAGGTGTAGTTGCAACCTACAATTTTGTCTGCGTGATAACCGATGCGGCAACAGGTTGTATGGATACAGTTCCATATTCATTTTCGATTGACCCGGGAATTACCGTAAGCATAACCGGTCCTCCATCAATTTGTCGTGGAGCAGCGGCAATGCTTATTGCAAGCGGAGCGACGACATATGCATGGACGGCAAGTCCGGCTTATACATTTGCCGACAGTACGCTCGATACGCAACTTGTTACGCCGACAGTGATCACAGGATTCACAGTTGTTGGTAGTACAGGAACATGTAGTCAAACAACAAGCTTTATCCTTTTGGTAAATCCGCCGCCATCGGCAAATGTTTCTCCGATAACACCTGTTTGTGGTTGTGGTCCGGTTACACTTGATGGTTTGGCGAGTTCACCGGGTATGCTTTATACGTGGACAAGTTATCAGGGAAATCCAATTGTTGATACAACATTGCGAGCAACGACAGCGACAATTTGCTCAACTGATACATTTAATTTGCATGTATTTGATACCGGCTCCGGCTGTTCATCTGATTCAGCTGTTGTAGCCGTTGTTTTGTCGAAGCCGGATGCAACTGCAACCGTTAGCCCTGATCTGATTTGCAATGGGACGCTGACCAATATTACACTCGACGGAACAGGAAGTGACACCAATCCGGGTACCGTTTATGCATGGAACAGCATTCCTGTTCTGAGATAATAATCCTCTTTCCATCACCGCCGATGCCGATGTCACTACGGCTACAGTTTTCTATCTCACCGTAACCGATGCATTCGGTTGTGATTCCACAACAAGCGATACCGTCAATATTCAAACTACGCCGATAATTGCAGCGAGCAGTCCTTTTCTTTGTCTTGCAGATCCCGTTCTTCAGTCGGTGATTTCTGTTACAGGAGCCTCATCAGGTTCTACATATAATTGGACAAGCATTCCAGGTTGTGCGATACCAAATACAACTACTGCCTCGTCGCAAAACTTCGACTTTGTTTCCTGCGGTGCCGGTTCATATCCGTTTGCAATAACAGTAATAGATTCTCTCACTTCTTGCGTTTACAATTTAAACACAAGCGTGAATGTCGTTCCGAATGTCGTGCTGGCAGTAACACCGGATACAACTTTCTGTGAAGGAGGAACAGCTGTACTCTATGCCAGCGGTGCTAATACCTATCTGTGGAGTACAACAGAAACAACGGATACGATCAACGTTACAGGATTGACAAGTGCAGGTTCTCCGTATCAATATATCGTAGCGGGAGCAGTAGGGACTTGTACCGATACCGATACAATTGGTGTAACAGTAAATCCGATTCCGGTTACAGGGCCGATTAGTGGTCCGTTGAATATCTGTGAAAACGATACATCGACATATTATTCTGTTACTCCTTTTGGGGGTAATTATACGTGGTCTGTAACAGGCGGAACTATTTATACCGGCCAGAACACTGATAGTATTTTAGTTCATTGGACAGGACCGGGTCTGGGTTCGATTACCGTTGTCGATACTAACACATTCGGATGCGCGGGAGTTCCGCAGTCAATCAGCGTGACCATTAATCCGGCGCCAATAGCACCAACGGTTTTCGGATCAATTTCTGTTTGTGAAGGAGCTACGAACACATATTTTGTGAATCCGAATGCAGGTTCACTTTATTATTGGGGAGTTACCGGTGGCAGCTATGCAGTTGGACAAATCGGTACCGTAAATAGTTTTGTATGGGGCCCTGCCGGTGCAGGTTCTTTAACCGTTTACGAAGTCAATGCAGCAGGCTGCTTTGGTCCGGTTACAACTTACAACGTAACAATCAATCCGCGCCCGTTGCCGGTGAATGTAACGGGTAGCTCAACGGTGTGTGACAGTATAAATGAACTTTACACCGTGTTTGCGAATCCGGGATCGCTCTACACATGGAGTACCGTTAATTCATTGTCTACTTATATCAATGCAACAACAGATACACTGAGTGTGCTTTGGGCGCCCGGAACAACGGGTACTCTAACCGTTTTTGAAACGAATGTTTACGGATGTTTAAGCGATACAACAACATATAACGTAACAGTAAATACAAGACCAATTGCATCAATCCTTCCCGACAGTGCATCTGTATGCGGTAACACGGCGTTTCAGTTAACTGCCAGTGCTAATGCCGGAACGATGCATTGGATTTCGGATGGTAATGGAGTGTTTAGCGATACATTGACATTGAATCCGACGTACACACCGGCAATTGCCGATTCGGGTTATTATCATCTGACAATGATCTTGTCGAATCCTCCTTGTGCTGATGATACGGCGACAATGACATTGTACGTTTCACCTGCACCTGTATTTTCACTGGCTGCAACTCAGGCCTCGATATGCTGGGGACAAAGCGATACGCTTACTGCAACCGGAAATGGTTCTACGATCAGCTGGACTCCGGGCGGTGATACGACGACAACATTGATTGTTAATCCGACATCTACGACTACCTATACGGCTACCGTTACGAATACCATTGGATGTGTAAGTCAGGATTCGATTACCGTGGTGGTAATTCCACCGGGCATTCCAGATGCTGGTCCGGATCTTTCGTTCTGTGTTGGCGATACGATTATTCTCAATGGAACACAATTAAACGCAGGTGGAATTTTATGGACGACATCCGGTGATGGAGTATTTGATCCGGCGAATAACGTGTCACCGCTCTCGTATTTGCCTGGTGCCAATGATACAACAAGTGGAGTTGTACAGATTTATCTGACAACAACGGGAGCGTGTGTGAATTTGATCGATACGCTGAATATTGCCATTGGTCAGATTCCATCGATTGACGCAGGTGCTGATACGACGCTGACAAGCGGAGTAGGAGCGACTGTTCCATTGTCGCCGGTTGCAACCAATGCCGGTGGAGTGATCTGGACAACCAGCGGAAGCGGTACATTCTCACCGAGCGACACAACACTGAATGCGACGTATACGCCATCCATTGGTGATTTCTCTTTGCCTGAAGTTTATCTTACCGTAACAACGACAGGCGGATGCGTTCCTGCTGTAGATAGTTTAAAGCTTGAGTTTACGCCATTCGTAGTGCCGAACGTATTCACTCCATATCCTGCCAGTCCGGGTTACAACGATTACTTTGAAATTAAAAATCTGCCGCCTGACAGTAAGCTATACATCTACAATCGTTGGGGCGAGTTGGTTTACAAGAGCGATTCATACCGCAACAATTGGGATGGTTATGGATTAACTTCCGATACCTACTGGTATGTTCTTGCTACCGAGCAGAAGGAGTATCATGGTTGGATTCAGCTTTTGAGGGAAGAGGCTAAATAGCGAATAACTCAAACTGATTTTTTGGTTCAAAGTTCAAGGTTCAAGTTCAAAGTTCAAAGTTCAAAGTTCAAAGTTCAATGGCTGCGTACACACAATCGTTGAACTTTGAACTTTGAACTTTGAACTTTTTTGTAGTGTGAGTTTGAGTAACAGGGTGAGTGAACAGATTTCGCAACCCGTCCTACCGATCCCTCACCATCAACTTCTCCGCAAAATCAGTCAGTAGTTCTTTTTTGGCTGAAGGAAGATTGATAGCTTCGAGGTGCTTCATGGCTGTGACAAAAAAGCTGTTCATGGCAGCTTCGGCTTGAGAGCGGATGGACAGAGAGTCGAAAATTTGCTTGACGGCAGTAACTTTCTTTTCAGCATCGAATGATTTCGATTGAATCCAATTCTTTAATTCGATAGCTGTTTCTCCTTTTGCCTGCTCGAGAGCAGTGATAAGGAGGAAGGTTTTTTTATTGGATAAAATGTCGCCACCGACTTGCTTGCCGAATTTTTCAGCATCACCGTAAGCGCCGAGAATATCGTCTTGTAATTGAAATGCAATGCCGAGATTTTTCCCGAATTCATAAAGATGGTCGGAGTCGCTCTTGGGAGCATTGGCGCAAATGGCACCGACAGATAGCGAGCAGCCAAGCAATACGGCTGTTTTCAGGCTGATCATGTGGATGTATTCGTCGATACTAACGGATTCGAGACTCTCGAAATTCATATCCCATTGTTGTCCTTCGCAAACTTCTATCGCTGTTTTATAAAAGACACGCAGAACATCTTTTACATGTTCATTTTACATCTGTCATTAATTGACACGACTGCACAAACATAGTATCGCCGGAAAGAATAGCAATATTAGTATTCCATTTTTCGTGTACCGTTTGTTGAGAGCGACGAAGCGGAGCTTTGTCCATGATATCATCGTGCATCAGCGTGAAGTTGTGGAAGACTTCGATGCCAAGAGCCGCATTTAAAACGGAGTCAGGATTTCCTCCAAACATTTCATGACTCATAAGCAGGAGGGCGGGACGAATCCGTTTTCCTCCCAGTTGGAGCATGTAGCGAATAGGTTCGTATAATTCGACAGGCTTACCGTCGAGTGAAAGATCTTTTAATCCTTTTTCAATTTGCTGCTGGAAATGGCTGAGCGATTGCATGCGGTGAAAATACGATTATTTCAGGAATTTGAGGTTTTTAGCGATGACACCCGAATATCAACAAGCCAATAGAGATTTAGTTTATTTTGCCCCGTTTGAAGTTCAATCTTTTGTATTTTTCGACGAAATATTCTATAAAGTGCAGCACAAAACTCCACTAAAACGAATCCGCTCTGTTCTGTCGGCATTGATTTTTGTCTTATGCTCGTCAGGCATGGCTCGTGCACAAAGCAGCGATGTAAACATTTACTCATTTCAAACAGCAGAAGGTGATTCCATCCAATTGGTCATGTCGAACGATACCTCTCGTATGGCACTCAAAATTCATCCAAATGGAAAGCCCGCTGAAGTTGTTCAGGAGATCCGAAATCAATCGTTTAAAAAATTCTCCTACTCATACTACCTGAGACCCGGGGCAAGTGATAACAGTGGTCTCGACTTAAATTCGGTTACCTTCGAAGATGGCGACATAGTTTATGTTCTTTCCTCAGATTCAGAAGGGGGGAAGTCATTTGAGCCCGGGCTGGTGATTAAAAATAAAAGGACAGGAGCTGAGGTAACGATTGATGGAGAGAGCAAGACAATTAAAGGGACGTTGCTTGATTTTCGCGATAACGAAATTCTTCCGATTACAAATAATTAATTTCGGCAGAAAGCTTTCAGGAAAATTATTTCGACATTTCTTTTATCAGCTCGTTGATTTCGAGAAGAGCCTTTTCCCATGATGAAAGAATTTCTACAAACGATCCCTCGAATTTATCTGTTTGCTTACCTTTTCTTGAATTCGCTTCCAATGTTTCCAATGTTTTTTGACACTGGAAATTCCCAAAATCATCAGACTGTTTTTCAGTTTGTGTATGGCATCGGCAAAAGCAAGGTAGTTTTTATGTTCAAGAGAGTATTTGCATTCGTTTAAAATTACCGGAACTTCTTTTTTCATCATTTCCAGCATTTCTAAAATGAAGGTTTTATTGCCGAGCGAAGCCGATTCGAGTATTTCAATATTAATTACTTCGAAGGAATTTCTTTTTTCCGGTTCAGGAGAAAGTTCATCATCCTCTACTTCTGTTGGAGTAAATTTGTTTGTGTATGAACTAATCGTATCGATTAATTCCTGCGGATTGAATGGCTTTGAAATGTAGCTATTGGCACCGGCTTGAATCGCTTTCTCGATTGTCGCTGTTTCGGCACTTGCAGTTAAGGCAATCATTGGCACTTTTCCGCCTTTTTTCAGTTTGCGGATTTTTTTCATGGCATCAAAGCCATTCATCACCGGCATAAATAAGTCGACCAAAAGAATGTCGAAGTTTTCTTTGCGGAAAATATCGATAGCTTCCTGTCCATTCTCGGCACACACTGTGATTGCGCCCCAATGATCCAGATAAGATTTCGCAACTCTTGTATTGACGGCAATATCTTCAACGAGTAAAACACGAATCCCTTTCAGTGGTTCATCCTTTGCTGAAGGATCTAATTTTGGCAGATTCATCTTTGATTTTACCAAGGCAACATCGAAACTTAATTCAAAGTAGAATCGACTTCCTTCATTAAGCTTGCTCTTTACTTTAATATTGCCGCCTTGCAGCTCAATCAGTTTTTTGGTGATGCTTAGTCCTAATCCTGTACCACCATATTTTTGAACAATCGTGCTGTCTGCCTGAACGAAGTCGTTGAAAATATTTTTCTGGTGTTTCTGACTTATGCCCATGCCGGTGTCTGTCACTTCGAAAAGAAGTTTTACTTTCTTTCCGCTAAATGTAATTGGGCGTACATTTATGGAAACTGATCCTTTATCAGTAAACTTCACGGCATTATTCACCAGATTGTTTAAGATTTGAATCAAGCGCAAAGAATCGCCATTCAGTAACTTTGGTATTGAACCGTCAACAGACATAGAGAGGTCGATTTTCTTCTCAGTAGTTTTCGGAAGGAAAGTTTGATATACGCCTTTTACCGTATTATAAAGGTCGAATTCCGTATGCATAAAATCGATCTTTCCCGATTCGATTTTGGACAGGTCAAGAACATCGTTGATAAGTGTAAGCAGGTGATTTGCCGAGAAAAGAAGCGTGCTTAAGTCGTCTTTCATTTCACCAGTCGGCTTTTTCATCATCATAACATTCGTAAGTCCGATGATAGCATTCAACGGCGTGCGGATTTCATGACTCATGGTCGACAAGAACTGGTTTTTGTACTCCGAGGCTTTTTCTGCTTCGGTCTTGGCTTGTAAAAGTTCTTTTTCCGTTTCCTTGATATGTGAAATGTCGGTTGTTGTACCTAAGATGATTAAAGGCATTCCATGTGCATCGTATTTAGTAACGGTTGCACGCGTTAGCACCCAAACGTAGTCGCCATTATTTTTTCGTAATCGAATTTCGTGGCGATATGTTAGGTTTTTCTTGCTGATAAATTCATAGAACGAATCAAGCGCAGCAACTCTTTCATTCGGGTGAATCAAAGTGATCAGTTGTTCAAAATCTAGGTCAGGCAAATCGCTGTCGAAGCCAAGAAGTGATTTTAAGCTATCAGTAGCATAAAACTTTTGCTTCTGTGCATCAAATTCAAATACTCCATCGCCTGAACCTTCGAGGGCAAACTTCCAGCGCAATTCGGAATTTAGAAGCTCTTCATTTTTCTGTATGCGTTCAGTTACATCGGTTGCAACTGAGATATATTTCAGAATTTTTCCATCTCTATCTTTAACAGGGTTGATGGTAAGTTCATTCCAGTAAGGAGTTCCGTTCTTTGCAAAGTTCAGAATAGTTCCATTGAAACCTTCGCCTCTGTTTAAACACTCCGAAATTTGTTTGATAGTTTCAAGATCCGAATCGGAACCTTGAAGATATTTTCCGGGTGATTTTCCTTTAATTTCTTCGAGAGTATACCCGGTGATATTGATAAACGACTTATTTACCCATTCGATATTCCTTTCAGCGTTCGCAATGATGACCATATTGGAAGTGTTTTCACTCACCATCGATAAGTCACGCAATTGTTCTTCTGATTTTCTTCGTTCGGTGATATCTCTCACAATGTCGCGGGAGCCTTTGTATACGCCATTTTCGACGATAGCGGAACTACTGATTTCAATATGTTTTACTTCGCCGCTTTTTGTCAAACAACGCAATTGAAAATTGGTAATATAGCCGTCTCGTTGAAGTTTTTTGTGGATTCTCTGGCGATTTCCCAGTCTTCAGGATGAGTGATATCCTTACCCGTCATCGTGAGCAATTCGGTTTCACTATATCCGGTGAGAGTGCAAAGGGCTTTGTTACATTCTATAATATTGCTTTCTTCGTCGAAGCTGATAACGGAATCGTAGAGATTTTCCAGAAGGTCGCGGTATTTTTTACCTCTCGCTTCGATTAGTTCTTTTTGTTCGCTGATACGACGGAGCAGTGACTTAATGTCTTCTGTGATAATTTCCTGCCCTTTGAGAATTTGTAACATCTCAATGAGAGGGTCGTGAAGAGCGAAGCTGCTTATGCTGAGTGGCGACGATTCGAATTCTTCGATCGTATTCATCCAGACCGAGCCGCAGTAAATCAGGTTGCCGTTGTTGCCGGACGATAAAAATTGTCCGCGAATTCTTATTTGATGAGACTTCTCCTGAAGGATTAGGAGCATTCCCTGATGAGCAATTAATTCGTCGTAGGTTACATCTTCAATCTTTGGACGAAGCACATTAAATAGTTCGCCGAAGTTTTTGCCAATGATACTTCCAAAGAGGTTTTGGTAAATAGCACCGTGCGATACAATTTTCAGATTCGTGTCGACAATAATGTATGCCGGAAAAAGCTGACTAATTTGATCAGGCGATAAATGTGGCAGCGATTGTCCGTTACTCATTGCCAGCAAATTTTAAATGTTTCGTGATCGCTTCCTTCTTCACGTGTTTGCAAAAGCGTGATGGAAACAGGTTCGTTAAATGATTTACTCAATCCTTGAATAAGACCTCTCACAAATTCTTTCAGCCCTTGTCGTCCTGAAAAATAATGAAGATGTAAACATTCTGCTTCCAAGTGCGATATCTTGAATTCCGGCGGAGCCAGTTTCGGATACATCAAAGAAATTCGATTGTGAAAGTTCGGCAGATTAATCAGAAATTCTCTAAGATTTTTACCGCCGGCTTTCATCATCGAGCCGAAATGTTGAGTACTTGTTCGAAGTACCCACCATTCGCCCAGTGATTTTAATATTTCATCGGTCGACAGATTAAGTTCTTCCGATGAAACAATAGCAAGTTTGTAGGTGATTGCATCGTCGTATGCTTCATTCAGGAGAAAGAATTCTACTTCGAGTTCGCTTCGTTTACGAATGGCTTCCCATTTCTCGTAACCGTAACCCTCGGTAATTAAATCCTGAATAGCTTTGTTGACGATACCGTACATGAATCTGCTTATATTTTTTGTCCGATTACCGTAATGGCATTTCCTTTGGAGCTTCCATTCGGGTAAATGAGCTGATCTAAATTGACGAGTAATTTGCAGAGCGGTAAAGCAAGCAATTGCAACAAGGCGCCACCTTTTTTAGTGAAGTAGGCTAATTCCCAAGCAGCACGTGCCAATTTTCCATCCGTTTGAGAAGCAAAATTAATGATAAAACCTTCTTTACGGAATCGATTTTCCAAATCTTTCAACAGATAAACCTGTCCCGGATGTTCATGGTCGACCCACTTATTGTGCTCAGCAAAGTACTTCTCGTTCAAAATTGTTGATTGCACTTTATTGGGAATTTTCACAAGCAGATATCCGCCTTTTTTCAATTTCTTGAAAGCTTCGGCAAAGGGCATTTCTTCGGCCGGAATGTGCTCGAATACGTCGACAGAATAGATCAAGTCAAATTCGCCTTCTTTTAAAGTGTCGATTTTCCCTTCGTGAATCGTCAGATTGCTAACGTTCAATTTGTCTTTGGCATAACGAACTCGACTCAAAGCAGTTGGATCTATATCCAGACCGACGATTCTACGTCCCGGTAGTGCTCGCGACATCATGATGGCGTTATCGCCATAACCGCAACCCAGATCCAGAATCTTTTCCATGTTTGCCAAATCGAGCTTGGAAAGATGCTTTTTGAAAACTTTTGATCGTGCGTAATTTCCGATATTCGTGTACCCAACGGTTTTGTTTAGTATCCAAGCCAATGCCGGAAACGATTGCATTCGCTTACTGATTAAATGTTGGCTGTTGCCATACTCTAATTTGATAGTGCTCATTTTTATGTCTTGATTTTTGTTTTTCAATTGTAATTTAATCGTGCTGCCTTCTGCCATGCGGCTTGCTGATTGCCTTTTGCATATCGTATCCAACCCATCACAACGCAGTAGTGCATGAATAGAAAGTAAAATGGAATATTCAGCAGACGAGATTCTTTTTTATTCTCTTTGTAAATCCATCCCATTAAAGCGGCGGAGTAAAACATCATCTGCATGATAAAGATGACGAGAAACAACGGCCCACTTTGAAAGGTAAATACCGAAGCGACAAATGCCAGGATGAGAAGAATCGGTGAAATTGTCCAGCGACTGATACGATGAATTAAATATTGAATGGCTACAATGCCGTACTTTTTAACGTTGAAGAATTCCGTTGTACGAATCGTCGATTGCAAGCCACCGGCTGAAATGCGAACTTTACGCTTGTATTCTTCTTCAATATTCATCGAAGGTTTTTCCATTGCCAGTGCTTTGGGTGCATAAGCAATGCGATATCCCTTTCGTAAAATATTCATCGAGATCATGAAGTCGTCGAGCAATGTGTCTTCCGGAATCGGTTCGAATAATTCGGTTCGGATTGAGAAGAGTTCTCCGGCTGCACCGATGAGAGAAGATAATTTAGCATCTTCTTTTTCAGAAATGACTCATACTTCCAGTACATTCCTTCAGTCGATGCTGCGGCGGCGCGTTCGTCCTTCAGAACTACTTTCTCCCCAGACACGCCGCCGACTCTAGCATCGGCATACTCCACACACAATTCACGAATGCCTGACCCACTAATCTTTACGTTTGCATCCGTGAAAACCACAATACTTTCTTTTATAAACGGAATCGCTCTGTTGATCGCTGCTGACTTTCCTTTACGGATCGGCTGATAGATAAGAGTGACTTCCGGGTAACGACTTACAATTTCATTTGTTCTGTCTGTACTTCCATCGCTGATCACATACATTTTTAGTTTGGATGACGGATAATCTAAATTTAATGTGTTATGTATTTTGTCTTCAATGACATCTTCCTCGTTGTAAGCGGCAACTAATACGGCTACTTCAGGAAGTTCAAAGCCTTCAATAGTTTGATTGTTTCGTGAAAATGGATTCAGGCGATTATACACTGCGATAGCAATTCCATAACCCGCATAGATCACAAATAACAGAAAGAGTGAAATGATCAGAAGCGTTTCCATATCAGGCTTGTTTTATTTCTTTAATGAATTTGGCAGGATTGCCACCAACAACAGTATAAGCGGGGACGTCTTTTGTAACAATTGCTCCGGCAGCGATTACGGCATGATCGCCGATAGTCACACCTTTTAGGATCACAGCTTTCGTAGCAATCCAAACATGGTCGCCGATGATTACCGGACGAGCGCTGCTCTCTTGTTTGAAATTTCCAACTTCATGAAAATCGCTGTCCATAATGAGTACTTCAGGAGCGATCGAGCAATGCTTGCCGATTACAATTTGTTTCTTTGCTGAAATTCGGGACCCATTGATAATGCTTCCGTCGCCAATCGTCATTTCTGCATTTCGAAATACAGAAATGCGTGCTTGTGTGATGGATGACCAGAAACGTACATCGTTGCCGATAGTCAACTTTCCTTTTATGAGTAACGAAGGCTTTTGCTTACAAATCACTCCGCTACCTTTTACTGCTTTTCGCAGGTAAAACTGAGTGAGTGCGAGAAAGTAAATTTTATTCAATACTTCCGTAAACAATTCGACGTAAGCAGAGAAGCTTCGTGAGTCGTTTTCCATCGTCCACTTTTGGTAGAATCGATTGTATTGTTGTAATAGCATTTGCATAATCAGACAGTTTGATAGATGTGTAATAAATTCTTTGCCGAATTTGTCCAGTTGAACTCGCGAATACGTTCAAAACCTTTTCCGATCATGGCTTCGCGCATGCCCTGGTCGGCAAGTGACGATTGTAGAGCTTTTGAGATGGCATTGTCGTCGGCAGGATTCACAAGCCATGCTGCATTGCCTGCAATTTCAGGAAGTGCAGAAGTCTCGGAAGTGATAACCGGTGTTCCGCATGCCATCGATTCGAGTACGGGAATGCCGAAGCTTTCGCGAAGAGAAGGGTAGAGGAATACTTTGGCGCCGGCATAAATGAATGGTAGGTCGCGGTTGTATATGTAACCCGTTATCTGAATCAGATGACGGAACTGGTAAACATTGGTTGCCTGCATTACCTGCTCGAGTACTTTGGCGTCGACGTCGGCGATAACCAACGGTAATGGATTGTTCACCGAAACAACGTATTTGCCATAGGCCTTCAGAGTGTTGAACATATTCTTCTTCGGATCTGTATTTCCGATGTAGAAAATGTATTCGTTGGGCAAATCGTATTTGTTTAATACGCTTTTGAGAGTAGGCTCATCTTCCGGAATTCTGAAATGCTTTCCGAATGAATTGTAAACGACACTGATTTTATCTGAATTGATATTAAGAACAGAATTGATTTGTTGTTTCTCGTAATTAGAAACTGTGATGATGTGTTGTGTTCTGCGAATAGAAGCAGGAACTATCATTCGACGATAAATTTTGCCGAGTTGCTGATACAGATTAAACAATCCGCCTTTTTGCTTTTTCTTTTCAAGGAAGATAACGTCGTGCAGAGTGATAATTGTCGGTACCGGACAAAACACAGGTGCCGTATTTGAAGTGCAATGAAGCACATCTAAGTCGTACTTTTTGACATAGATCGGGAGAAAGAATTGTTCCCAGTCAGCATAACTTACTCCCGGGACTTCGACTATTTTGAAATTCGAAGTTTCCTGAATGCAAGTATGATCTTCACCTTTTTTTACAAAAATGAAATACAGATTTTCGTGATCGATCACCTGTAAAGCTTTGATAAGCTCCAGTGCTACGATATCCATTCCGTGTTTTTTGGAGCGGAAAATTCTTTGAGCTTCTATGCCGATGCGCATCTTAGGGGGAATTGTGAATTGTGAATTATGAATTTATAATTTTGAATTATGAATTTTGAATTCTGTCCCTGTTCCGTGAGGAGTGTGGAGGAATCGCTTTGACGCTTTGCCGGAAGTGAATAGTGCAAGCATCATGTTCGAGAATACTCGGGGAACACTTAGTGTAAGTTTTAAGATTTCTTTTGTGCTCGAAATTTCCAACAGCGGAATGATTAACGCTGTAATCATCATAAGCGCATTTACGATCGCTGCCATGAACATGGGCATGCTGACGAAGTAGGCGATCGGAACAAACAATAGTCCTAATCCGGCGCATATAATTCGTGGCAGGAGGATAAACTGAAATACTTTATTTAGGTAATCGATATTGCCTTTTGAAACGAGGTAATAAATTGCCTTGAAGACATTTTTTCTGAAAAAGAAAATTTGCGCAAAAATCCAGCGGCGACGTTGATTTACGAATACTTCGTGTGACGAAACTTTTTCATCGTAAACCTTGATGTTTTCTGCATAATGAATTTTCACTCCATTCTCCAGCAGTCGTAATTCCAATTCTTTGTCGAATCCGGAAACAACATCCATTCCATCCATAAGTAGTTTAAATAAATTCATTTCGAATGCCATCCCCGAACCAATCAGGCTCGACGACATTCCCAATGCACGCTGTCCTTTTCTGAAAATGTGATTATTGATCGTCTCGCTGAAGCCATCGAGCTTCGAGAGATTGTTTTCGTTATTCTTGGCAACACGTTGAGCTTGTACGGCAAGTGCGCCGGACAAAAAGTAACCGTTCATTTCACGCAGGAAAGAATCGGCTACTTCGTTGTCGGCGTCCATAATCACACATACACTATACACGTCCTTGATTTGCCCAAGCAGGTAATTGATTGCTTTGGCCTTATTTCTTTTTTCAAATTCCGGAAGAACACAAACGGAAGCACCGTTTTTTTCCAGCTTTTGAATTGTTGTTTCCTGTAATTGGTCGGCAATCACATACACTCTGAAATTGGAATATTCCTGGCGCATGAAATTGGCAACGGAATTCACGATCACAGCATCTTCCTTATAAGCAGGGAAAACCACTAAAAAGCTCGATTCTTCGTTGTTTTTGCTGTTTTTTACATCTCTGCCAGCTCTTTTAGCACCGGCAACTGAGAATACGAGCAAATACAAGCTATTGATTGCTAGGATAGTAAGTGCGGCGGCGGCAATGATCTGTGCAGAGGTAATAATGAATTCCATGCTGCAAAAATGCGCCAAAACAGAGGGGTGTGGGGGTATTTTTCGACCAAATGGGTTTAACAGCCGACTAACTTGGTCTTTGGTCTGTAGCCTTAATCCTTTAGTTTTGCTTCGTAGGTGAAAAGCAGCCAATCTTAGTGTTAAATTGACACTAAGGGTGTTTTAGTGAGAAAAATTCCAAAATAGCCCTCTGACAATGGCCTTGCTATTCTGTCAGCGACCTTTAAGTAATTCAGTCATGAAATTTTTGAGCAGAACTACGCAGAAAAAGAAGATCAGCGACATAGCCTTGTACTTTCCGTGGAAATTTTTTCGGGAGAAGAAAATGCGGTTGCGAGTCATGTAGTACGTTTTGAACGGACTGTTAATTCCGCTGCTCACCGATTGTTTGTGTTGAATGCTGCCTTTTCCGTTGAAGTAAATTTCGAAGCCGGCATTTTTCACACGTTCGCAAAAATCGAATTCTTCGTAGTACATAAAGTAACTTTCATCGAGAACGCCAACTGAATCAATCACTGCTTTCGAAATCATCATGCACGCGCCGTGAGCCAGATTAGTTTTGTATTCGACAGAAAATTCAGGGCTGTCTTTTTGCATGTAGCCAATTGTTTCTCCTCTGCATGATAACGGACTGATTTCACTCGTTCCGGCATATTGAACAAGATTGTCGGTATAATAGAAAATAATTTTCGGACTCACGATGCCGGCTTTCGGATGATTCTGAAATGATTCAATCATTGGTTCAATAAAACCGGGTGTTACAATCGTGTCGTTGTTCAAGAGCAGAAAGTAATCTCCGTTTGCTTCGCGAATGGCCAGATTGTTTCCGCCTGCAAAACCCAGATTCACTTTGCTGCGAATGAGCTTTACTTCCGGGAAGCGTTCAGCAATAATGCTGCAATCAGCCGACGATGCATTATCGACAACGATTACTTCTACATTCTTCCAGGTAATGCTGCGAAGGCTTTCCAGCATGTCGCACGTTACTTCGGTCTGATTGTAATTTATACTGATGATACTAACCTTAGGCTGATTCATTTTCTTTTTGAGTAATAAAAACGATTGATAAATATACTAAAATGGCAGTTGGTAATTGACCAAAAACCTGATTGGTGTAACTGGCAACGAGAATTCCGCTTAAGCCGCAGAAGAGCGCGATTAAGTCGTTCTTTCTTTTTTCACTTCGCGCATTCCGAATCATCTTGTATCCATGAAACATGATGACGAGCAAAATGGCGATGTAAACCAGGAATAATGTATAGCCGAATTCAGCAGCAATGCGGACATACCAGCTATCTAGCGGTAAGTTGGCTAAGAATGTATAAGGTGTAAAGCGCAATCCCCAGTATCCCGCACTTCCGATTCCGCCACCAAGAGGATGGTAATTGAGATAAGCACGCAGTTTGCGTTGGTTTTCTAATCGTACCTGCAGCGAAGGGTCATTTGGATTCAGCGAAGTTCTCAGACGTTGAATTTCGTAAACGCCTTGTCCGATGAACGTAAATTTAAGTACGCTGAAAAAGCTTCCTCCGATAATGGCGCCGATAATGATAATTTTCCAGTTGCGAATCAAAAGCAAATAAGTCACAAAGCCAATTACCAAAATAGCAAATGCTCCGCGAGTTCCGCTGATGAGCATTCCATAGAAGGTGAGAAGAGCTGTGATGATATAAAAATACTTTCTTCCTTTCGATTTTTCATTCACGGCAAGCAAACCTGCGACGAGTGCCGTATGTGCTTGTGATGCGCCAAACTGTCCTGCATCGGAGTAGAAGGAGAATACACGCAACTTTCCAAAAAGCATATGTGTAGTCATATTGCCGGGAACACTCAGCCATTCATGCTCAGCACCATCGAGCCCGATGTAGAGTTGTTTCATTCCCCAAAGCGTTCCGATTAAAGAGCAGACAAACCAAACAGTGATGAATGACTGAAAATTCTTCTCGTAACTGAGAAGAAGATATCCAAGAAGTAATGTCAGGAAGAAATAAAGAGAAACGCCTCTCATCGCATAAAACCAGGCTTCGAAGCTGTGCGATTCAGGATTACCTAGTTCGAGGATGTTGATGACCATCCACGTACTTACTGCTAAGAAAGCGGGGTTTTGCAACGCCTTCCATGAGATGGTTTTAAATTTTTTTAAGAAGAAAATAAAAAAGATGCCAACGAGCATGAAGTCGATGAGCAATCCGAGCGGTGCCGTTACATATCTTGTTAGTCCGACAGAGAAAAATCCTGCCAGAATTAAGTAGTTTAATCCGACAGCCGGATTCTTTGATATCGAATACAACGTTACTAAAATTGTAGCCGCCAGCATCAGGAGCACAGGTCCATCAAATCCGGATGAAGCAAACGCGTAGCCGGTGAATACTGCAAGCGCAGTCACGCCGATAATATTCAGCTTCGATTGGATTCCGGTGGTAAGTTGTGCGATCATTTTCCTGCCATTGTTAATTTAGGAAATACGCTTTTTAAGCGAAACGCAATTCCTGAATGAGAAATCAGGAAGAAAGCACCTAATACTACGCCGGATGCCGTTGCAGCTATGCTGACAATCGCAACTCCTGTCAGTGATCGGAAGTAGTACAGAGCGATAAAGTTGCCTGTAATATTCACCACCATTAAGGCAATCATCTTAGTAAAATTGTGTCGCGCCATTCCCATAGCTTCCAACGTAACTCCCGTCATACGATCGGCAATGAGGAAGAGTACGTACACCATGAACACCTTAAGAATGATTGAGGCATCGCTGTATTGAGAAGATCCACTTATGAGATGAATGATTTCTTTGGAAAAAATAAACATCAGAATCGAAGGAACGAGGAAAACGAGCATGAGCTGCGAAGTTTTCTTGCGGTACTGACGCAATAAAATTTTCGGACTGTCTTTTAACTTGCAAAATTCAGGAAGCGAATGCGCTGCCAAACCTCGCAGAGCGACTTCAAAGATTTCAACCATTTTTTGGGCTGCACTGTAAACTGCCACTTGTGCCTGTCCGAGGAATGCCGCAATCATGAAGATATCGGCATTTCGAAGAAGGCTGCCCATCATCATCGAGCCGGCAGTATATTTTCCGTAATTGAAAAAATATTTTTGTTCAGCTATTTTAACCTGGCTTACCGTTGGGCGAAGTTTTCGAATTTTCAGCCAGCTAATGATATTGCTGATCAAATAGGCCACGATCTGGGAGATGATGATATTTTGAGTGAGCAATTCATTTGTGGTGATATATGAATATAAAATTATACTAAACGATACTACAACGAAGATGACTCTTTGAAGAAAGATCGAGCGAAAATCAGATAAAGCATGATTAATCCACCAACCTGCGTTGTAGGCAATCATCAGCAGTCCGAGAATCGGATACCACAGAAGATCGCGAGTCAGTTCTGAGTCGATGTAATTGTTGGCAATCAAAACAGAAATTGATAGAATGGACCAAATAGCCAATGCAAAAGCAATGATATTTGCAGCCATTGAATTGATGCTGTCTGTACTGCGATCTGATGCAGAGAGCAAACGAATAACCGGAGTTTGCAAAAGCCGTGCATGACCATATCGGCAAGCGAAATGGCAGAGACGAATAATAACCAACGTCCCGCTTCCTCACGACTTGACAGATGAAAGAGTAGGAAAAGCAATGCAAAGCCATATACCGCTAATAGCAATTGATGCAAAAGCGAATAGACTAATGTCTGATGGCGTGAAATGTATTGTTTAAGACGCATAGCTCAATAGAATGTTTTGCAGTTCAATTCCTTTTTGCTGCCAGCTGTTGGAGCGGGCTTTTTGTATGCGCGCTTTTCGTGCCGTGCAGTTGTCGTACTGAATGGCATTATCGAGAAGACTTGGAAACTGTTCGTTTGAAGTACTGACGCTGATGAAATCTGTAAGGTCGTTCAATTTGGCAAAGTTGGTCGATACGACAGGAATACCCATTATAAGGTATTCGTTTACTTTCATAGGATATATGTTCTTTGTGAACTCGTTTGTGACAAAGGGAATAATTCCGGCATCGAAGGCCGTCATCATCTTCGGTAATTCCTCAGGGGCAACTGCACCGAAAAATTTCACGTTTGTAAATTTTTCTAAGCGTTCGGTAGCTGAAGTCATAACCCGTCCGATAAATTGGAAGTCATAATGCGGATGCGAAGCAATGAGAGCTTCCAGCAAGTCGAAATCGAGTCGGTCGTCGACGCTTCCCGTGTATCCTACGATTTTTCTGTCCCGCGAGCTCACGCTTTCTGACTGGAAACTTTCGAAGTTGCGAATATCGACTCCGTTATTGACGATATGCGACGGGCGGGAAAATTCTTTTGAACGTTGCAAAGCTTCCGAAGTAAAGATGATACCGTCGGCAAGCGAAAGAAATTGTTGTTCTAGTCGGCTGCCATGTTTAGATGCCCAAACCGTGGCGTCAATATTGTCATAGCAATAGTAGATTATCGGGCATTTGTTAAATAATTCGATCGTAGCATTTCCGTAAAACGGATTAAATGCATTGATGGCAATATCAGGAACGAAGCCCCATTGATTCAGCCCGTGTTTAATACGGCTCTTTACAATTTTATTGTTGAGTTTTTCAATGGCTGAATATGTCTTCGGATTTGATGTCCAGTTGAAGGGAATTGTCGGTGGAAGTGAAAGTACATGAATGTTACCACCATTCGGTAATGAAACATTTTGTAAACTAAATTTCTTTTCAAGAACCTGTTTCGGTACGAATGACTGGTTTTTTCCCGGGAATAGAATGTCTTTCCAGGTGTAAGAGTAGTCGATGTAAAGGACGTTGTGATTGATAGCAAGTTCTTTCATTAGCTGAACCGTCGATTTCAAGTAATCGCCATTCCAGCTAGGGAAAGCCCAGCAAACAATGTTTAAACGACGATTAGGCTGCATAGCGAATGATTTGACGTTTAAGGTATGCTCTGAACTTGCTTCGTTTCTTTGGAATTTCGCCCAGATACTTCGCGATCTCTATTTCGTTAACGTTTACAAGTACTGCTTTCAATGAAATGCGTGAGGCTTTCCATTTTTCTATGATTTGCATTTCGTACTCATCAATTTTCTTTGCAGCATCCATGATGAAAATGACAGTGCAAGAGCGGCTTAGTAATTTGGCTCCGAATTGCTCAGGATATTTTTTGTCTGTAATGGCCAGATTAAATCCTTCTTCAGAAATGTTTGAAGCGATTTCCTGTCCTGTAATCGACCAGGAGAATTTTGAATTCGTTGTGCGTGTAACGATTTGGTCAATTTCAGATTTGATCATTTCGTGACTGCAATTAAATGGAATGAGATAGGTTACTGATCCGGGCTCGCAGCGGTTTCCGGCTTCGTCGAGGATGTTGTCCCAGCGACTGAGCGAGCGAATATCCATCTCGCGAAGCGCTTCCGGTAAGAGATTTCGTTTGGTGAAAGCTGTTGCCGTTCCGATCCCTGTCAGCTTTTCTAATTGAAGCGGATTTGAGATGCTGTGATCCATAAATCGCTTGAGAATCAAAATGACGATTGCGATAATCGAACAGCTGAGTAAGCTTACTATTACAAGCAGAAATCGTTTCGATGGATTAGGATTCATCGGAAGATCTGCGCTATCGACGATAGATATGTTTTCTGACGCTTGCAAATTGTTTTTTCGAAGAACGGCCTGACTTAAGCTGTGCAATAAGCTCAGATATTCTTTTTCGCTTACATCTACATCACGCTCAAGCTTGCTTAAGTCGGATCCCAAAGGTGCAAAGCGGTCGAATACTTTTTCGAATTCTTTCTGGTAGCTTAAAAGCACGGTTAGCTTCGATTGGGTTTCATCTTCACTCAAAGTAAGATTTAACCATTCGTTTAATAAGTCCTTACCTTGGAGTCCTTCCGTAGTATTATTGATTGTATAAAGCGACTCGACATTCTTTTTTAGTTCGCCTTTGAGGTCGCTGATCGAATGGTTGTCATCAATAGCCATTCCGGTTTTAACTGTTGCGAGGCCTTTCTTCTCGAATTCAGAAGCAAGTTGATTTCTTGTGCTGATGATTTTTTCGTTCTGTAATTGAAGAAGGGTGCGATTGCCAAGTTTTTCTTCAAGCTTCGCCAATGCAGTACGATAACCTTGCAAGTCCATTTTTAATTTCGTCGCATTTTTTTCGATATCATCTTTCTGATCGGCTACATATTTTGTTTGCTCATAATAATTGATCACGCCATTATTGCTACGAAAACGCTTGAGTGTTTCTTCGCTCAAAGCCAATTTCGCTTTAGCCATATTGGTTTGATCCATAAAATACTTAAGAGCTACGTCAGCTTCTCCGATACGGACGCCTTGGTATTTTTTGAGAAAAATGTCAGTGGCAAGATCAAGAGTTTTCTTACAGGTAAGTGCGTCTTCTGAAGTGTATTCGATTTTCAGCATGTCGCTGCTGTTTAATCGAACGGCATGTAATCCGGCAAGCGTTGATACATTAAAAGGAGTGCTGATGTTGCCGAAAATCAATTTATAAATTTCGTTTTCCGAACCGGCTTCGAGAGATATTAAAAGTGAGTCTATCGTCGCTTTTTCGGACTGTTTTCGGTGCTCCAGAACAAAATCATTTGTAAGGATTGCAGAGAGTTTTTTGTTCTTTGCAGACAGGAGAAGATGCGTACGCGCCGTGTCATGGTGAAGCATAAATGCCAGCAATTGTACGGCAACTTCTTTTCTCGTTTCTTTTGACGAGATAATATTGATCAGATTGTCGAAACGTGAGTTAGCCGCGTGAAAATCCAGTTTATTGTCGAATGCATTATCGGGATTAAAGCCGGAAGCAATACCGGTGTAGATCACTGTTTCCGACGAATAGGTACGTGGTGTATTTCTCGTTAATGCAAAAACCACGATAGCAACAGTCACCGGAAAGAAGATAGTCCATTTCCGGTTGCGAAGAAAAAGCTGAATGAGTTCGATTAACGACATGGTGTTATTATAGGATTGGCACTCCGACTACTTGTTCAAGTTCCATTACATCGTTTCTCAGCTCGCTTATATTCATTTCAAATTCGATTTCTGATTTCGTGTAAATTTCATTTACTCTGGAGAGTTCAGAGAGCGTAATAGCGCCTTCGTTGAATTCTTTTTCTGCCATTTTTAAGTGCATATAAGATGTGTTCAACGCTTCGCTTTTGATTCGTAATAGAGTTTGTTGAAGAATGATGTTATTGTAAATTTGTCTGACGTATTTATGCAAGTCAAGCTTTGCTTCTTCGCGCTTAAATTCTGCAGCGCGATGTTCCTCTTTAAATACTTTCAGTTGATTTGGATGGCTGAGGATTTCGTACAATGAGAAAGAAACGGACGGGCCATAAGTGTAGCCCGTTTCAACCTGATTGATTGTCGTGTTTCCATAACTTCCTACACGGAGGTTTCCTGAGAATTTAATCGCATCGAGCCATTGTTTGCTTACGCGTTTCGCATCTTCTTCCGATCGTTTGATTACTGCATTGTGAAACTGAATTGTAGGGTTGTACTGGTCCGCCCAGGCATATAATGTGTCGAGCGGTGGCAATGCAATCCCTTTAGTTGTACTATCAGCCTCCGGCGAATTGGCGGCAGATGCAACAACGGCAGTAGTGCAAAGAAGAATAAGTAAGCAAATGCGAATGGCTTTCATCGGATGATTAAACATTTTCTTTTCGGAACAATGCCGGAAAGGTTCGGAATAGAATTTTGATATCGGTTTTCGCAGACCATGTGCGAGCATATTCTTTGTCGAGTTCAATTCGTTCGGCTGCTGTAACTTCGGTACGGCCGCGTTTAGTAACTTGCCATAAGCCCGTCAGACCTGCCGGTGAGTTAAAACGTTCAATGGCTCCGTCGTAAGTGAGTTTCTCTGCTTCGTACAGTGGCAATGGACGGTTGCCGATGATCGACATTTCTCCTTTGATCACATTGATAAGCTGAGGTAATTCGTCGAGATTAGATGCGCGAAGGAATTTTCCGAAACGTGTTACACGCGGATCGTTCTTGATCTTGTAAAATGCCGCACCGCGTTCTTTGCGAACCATAAAGTGATTCTCGCAAATTTCACCACCATCCATGTGAAGGATTGGAGAGCATGGACGACCTAGGATTTTACAAAACGGACAATCGTCACTCGTGTTTTCAGTTTCAGGAGTTTCGGAATTGTACAGATTCAGTTTTTTCATCACATCCATTTGCTTGTCGGCATTGGCTGTCATGGTTCTGAATTTTATGAGCCCGAAGATTTTGTAATTCTGTCCGACTCTCAAAGATGTATACATAGCCGGGCCTTTAGACTCTAACTTTATTATTAGAATGATCACCAGGAAGAGTGGCAATAGTGCCAGCAATGCCAGTGATGCGATCGTAATCCCAATTGCTTTTTTTACAAATGCGTAGTTCATGATGTTGTTTTGAGTTAATTAGCAAGTAGGTTAGTAATTCTCATTCGTAATTCTTCCGGATTAAATGGCTTAACCATGTAGTCGCGAGCGCCAAGTTGAAAGCATTTCAGTTTTTCGGAACTGTTTTCAACGCTTGACAAAACGATAACCGGTGGTTGGGTTTCAATTTTTGCTTCTTGAAGTGAGCGAAGCAAATCCATTCCTGTCATTTCAGGCATCAGAATGTCGGCAACAATAAGATGCGGAGCTTTTCCTGATTGCATACTGGTAAGAGCTGCTTTAGCATTTTCAAATTCAACCACATCAAAGTAGTTCCCCAGGAAGTTCGACAGCAATTTTCTTGTCGAAGCCTGATCATCAATAATCATAATTGTCTTTTTCATTTTCCTTTATGTGTTTTAGTGATGCAAAAATGCACTATAAAAGGAGGTTTTTCGGGTTTTATTCGTTGAACTGCCCGAAATGGCCGATGAAAAGGCTGTAAAAGCAAACAGTCTTAGTGTCTTAGTGTTCAATTAAACACTAAGACACTAAGACTGTCATATAAATTCGAAATTCTTGTTAGAGAATATTCAGTCGAGCCGAAAGCGTCGGCTTATACTTATTGCCGATCGGGATAATTTTATTGGCGACGATAGCAGTTTCGGCGTCAAAATTTTCGAGGTAAGTAAGATTGATGATAAAAGAGCGGTGAACTCGCATGAACTGTCGATTATTTTTCAGCTTTTCTTCCAGATTTTTCATCGTGCTATTCACGACGTACTCTTTTTCTTTGACTTTCACCTTCACATAATCGCCCAGAGCCTCGAAATAGAAAATGTCGGTATAATTTATTTTGCAAAGCACTCCGTTTTCTTTCACGAAAATGTAGTCGAGCTGACGACCTTTTTCATTTTCGAAAAGCATGAATACTCTTTCTATTGCTTTCAAAAACTTGCCGTATTCGACAGGTTTTACCAGGTAGTGGAGTACTTTGTATTCAAATGCCTTTGCGGCGTATTTTTCTTTCGAGCTGATTAAGATAACGGGAGGAAGTTCTTTGAATGATTCGAGTAATTCGATGCCGCTCATTTCCGGCATTTCAATGTCAAGAAAAATCAGATCAATTGCTGCCTGGTTTTTACGAATGTAGTTTGCGGCTTCAACTGCATTACTCAAATTCGTAAGTAAGGATAAACCTTCCGTGTTTTCTACGTAATGCTTCAGCAAATTCGCAGCCACATTGTCGTCGTCAATGATAATACAATTGATCATATATGTTGATTTACACTTGAAAAACCCCACTCATCTCCTATGTCTGTGCTCTTTACTGAATATGAAAAGAGCCATTATAGGCTAAAATCTTATTGTTGTTTACGGGCGCAGTTGAAATAAGTTGAACCGGTTTGGGGTTCTTGCAAGAATTGCCAAAGAAAGCAACGCTGATTTAAAATTGCAAAAGAAATTTTGATTGTTTTTAGGAAGAAATCAAAGCTGAGGTAAGCCTACCTTAAAGTGAGGCGAGCGCCATTCTTTGTAATGTACAATTTTGGCATTGTAAAGTACCGAGCCATTTTGCATTTATATGGCTCGTTATTTTGTCGATTTTGAGACTAAAATCAGTGGGTTGAAAATTTCCTCTCTTTCAACCTGAGGAACCATGCCTCATAAAAATGGAACGACAAGTAAGCTAACAAGATAGACGTAGGTAACGCTAATCCGTATATGAAAAGATTTTGAAGAAGCAGATTAGTGATTTCAAGTTTACACTCAGCCACGTAAAGAGTTCCACAGGGAATTTGTGCATTAAATAAAGGCCAAAATGAAATCTTGCCGATAAAGTTGAGTGTTTTGTTTTCCAATCTGACAATACAATTGGGGTTAAAAGCCAAATTAACGATGCATGCTGCTGTCAAGAGCGAAAGCACTTGATTGCTGTATGCGTGAGGGTTGATTACCACTCCATAAATCAGATAGGCGATGAAGCTTATAAACAGCACTCTTTGGAAATTTTTATTAAAAAGAAAATCAGGCGACAACCATGTTTTGAATTTAGGTTTTTCGGCCAAATGATTCGCCATCCACATACTGAAAATTCCGCCAATCATCATGCAGTCGAAGCGTGCAAAGAAGAGAATGTTCTGCATAAGCGGAATGTGCATTTTACTCGCAAATAATTTCAAGGCATAGAAAAAGAAAAACATCGCAATTAACGTGTTGAAAATCTTTGCTTGTTTTTTCATTCGGAAAAAATGCGGTGGAACATGTAAAACTCTTCTTCCACACCGAGCGACCAAATCGGATCGATGATAGCAGGTAATTTCCCCATGACAAATGCAACATTCGGGAAAAAGAAAATGCTCATCACAAGAGCATCGAGCTGAAAATTTCGCGGGTAAATGAAAACTCCGATTGCTAAAATCAAAAAATAAACCGGCCATATTCTGAGTATCCGTCGAAAGTAAAATTTCACGATGTGAATTCCGCCGCTTGATGTATGTTCTTTGAATAGGAGATAGGTGATGAGAAATCCACTCAATACAAAAAACACCGTCACGCCAATTCCACCCAAATTATGCAGTGCCTGCAAGTTCGGGATACTATAATCTGATTTGATTAGTTCAACATGCCAAAGAATAACGACTAAGGCTGCGAGTCCCCGGATCGCATCAAGATTTGGTAAATATTTTGGAATTTTCGGCATTCGCAATTGATAAAACAGATATTGATAGGCGCAAAACTAGGTGAGATGGAGGTGAACCAGCATTTTATTCGATGAGTAATCGTTTTTGGAGGTTAGACAGTGTATTAAGATCGTTTTCCGCACAAACATTTCTCCGATTTAGGAAGTGATGAATAGATAAGGCTGTGAATTCTTTATTAAGCGGCCATGAGGTGATTACAAAAAAAACGAGTAGTATTGGCGCTCAGATACTCTTAATAAAAATGATCTCATCAATTTGCCGGAAAATAGCTCTTTCGCTTTCGATTCTTGGAATTTCTCACCTTTCGGAGGCTCAGCAAACCATAGGGCTTTTTACTCAAGAGCCGGGCTCACTCGACGGTTATGTCTTGTTTGCACCGTTAGCTTCCGATACTACGTATTTAATAGATAAGTGTGGGTACAAAGTGCATACCTGGACAAGCGCATACACGCCCGGTCAGTCGGTTTATTTGTTGGAAGACGGCAACTTACTTCATTCCGGTAGTGCAAATAATTCGGTATTTGTGAATGGCGGGAATGGTGGAATATTAGAGCTACTCGACTGGAACAGTAATGTGCTGTGGAATTATGCAATTTCAACAACTACTCAATGTCAGCATCACGACATTCTGCGATTGCCGAATGGAAATATTCTGGCGATTGTTTGGGAGTTTAAGCCACATCCACAAGCGATAGCAGCAGGAAGAGATACGGCCTTGTTAGGTGGACCACTTTGGCCCGATAAAATTGTAGAGGTGCAGCCGATCGGTACCGATTCGGCAGCGATAGTTTGGGAATGGCATGCATGGGATCATTTGATTCAGGAATATGACGCTACAAAAAATAATTATGGTGTCGTTGCCGATCATCCGGAACTGATCAATTTAAATTTTGTTCCCGGTGCGCCGCGCGCTGCTGACTGGTTGCATTCAAATGCGCTCGCATATAATGAAGAGTTGGATCAAGTCATGCTAAGCGTTCATAATTTCAGTGAGATTTGGATCATCGATCATAGCACCACAACAGCAGAGGCCGCTTCCCATGCCGGTGGACTTCACGGACAAGGAGGCGATTTGTTGTATCGTTGGGGTAACCCGCAAGCCTATAATCGGGGTAACGCATTGAATAAACGATTGTACAGTCAACACAATGCACATTGGATTCCGGCCGGATTGCCGGACGAAGGCAATGTCATCATCTTTAATAACGGCTTGAACCGTCCGGGTGGCAATTATTCGTCAGTCGACATTTTTCAACTTCCGGTTGATTCAGCAGGAAATTACACACTGCTTCCGAATCAGGCTTATGGCCCTAATGCTGCTTACTGGTCGTATTCAGCTCCGGTTCAAACGGATTTTTATTCGAGTAATATCTCCGGTGCCCAGCGCCTTTCGAATGGAAATACGCTGATTTGCGAAGGAGATCAAGGCAATTTTTTTGAAGTTGATGCAAATGACAGCATCGTTTGGCGCTATGTAAATCCTGTAAGTCAACAAGGCATCCTTTCTCAGGGAACGACAACGAATTCGAATCCCGTATTCCGCTGTACCTTGTATGAGCCATCGTATGCGGGTTTGGCAGGCCATACGTTAACTCCGGCCGGTCCCATTGAGCTCAATCCATTGCCTTACAATTGCAATATGCTCACCGGAGTCGGAGAGAAAAATTTACAATCTTCGCTGTCTGTCGTTAATCCTTTTAATAGTTCACTCGTCTTAACGTCTTATTCCGGCATTTCCGATGCCGATCTGACTCTCTGCGATGTTTCAGGAAGATGTATACTGCAATTTGGAGAAGTGAATCTGGGTGCCAATATTCCGACTTCATTTCAATTGAATTCTGACTTGCCTTCAGGTATCTACTTCTTAAAAGTTCAATCGTCAAAGCAGAATTTAGTTGTGAAACTGGTTCATGCCCGTGATTGAGAATACCGAATACGCGTGGAGTTGTTCAGATGAAGAGAAAGCCAAAAGTAAAACATCTGAATCATGAAATTTAAAACACTCTTGTTGCTCCTGCTTTGTGTTTGGAGTACATTTTCATTTTCCCACAATCTCAATTATGAGAATGTTCACTTAAGAAGCTGGACTATAGCCGGCGAAAAGAAATCCGTTGATGCTACATTCTATATGTACAAAGACGGAAACGTTTTCTTCAGGATGCAAAAGGTTCCGTTGTGCATTTTCCCTTATCTGCTTTTTCAAAGGTTGATCAGAATATGCGATGAAGCGATATACTGCTATTAAGAGGTCAACCGAAATCTGACTCCGGCACCAACTTCTGCGCCGGCATCTGTTTTTGATTTTCGTTTTTGGCTCGTCATTGTTTTCTTAATTTTATTTGCCGTCGCAATTTTTACGGTTGTTCCCAAACAAAAAATACGATACTTTTTCCCGGTGCTCACTGCCGGAATTGTATCCGCATTTTTCAGCTTTACCGCAAGTCGATTACAAACGGCACAAAGCACGACGGATCCATTGACAGTCGATTCAGCTTTTGCACCATTTCGTCCGCAAGTTCATACCTTTTGGGATTCGACCTATTTCTATGTAGAGTCGCAAGGAATTCCTTCGCATCAGATGATGGTTGGAATTACCGCCTGGCAACAACAGGTTCCGATTCCTCAGTGTTATATCGGAACCAACGCATGGAGTATTCCATTGAATCCGGTTCTGGCTGCAACTCCGGTGCCTGTCAATCAAAATCATTTTCTGAGAGGAGCCGTTGCCGTTGCCGTGAATGGAGTGGCAATTTTTAATCCATATACCAACACCGGCGCAGATGCTTATCTAACCGGGCAGCTCGATAACTGGGGAGGACATTGCGGTCGTGCCGATGATTATCATTATCATATTGCACCCGTGACTTTATACAATCAAACCGCAGCTAACATGCCGATTGCCTACGCACTCGATGGTTTTGCTGTTTACGGAAGTCTCGAGCCCGACAGTACGCCAATGACGACACTTGATGTCAATCATGGTCACTTTGCTCCCAATGGTGTGTATCACTATCATGCATCACCGGCGGCGCCTTACATGATTGGAAATATGGTTGGACAAGTAACCGAAGATTCTACACTGCAAATTGTACCGCAAGCAGCAGCCCATCCTGTGCGTCCTTCGTTAACGCCGCTTGCAGGTGCTGTGATTACCGATTGTCAACCTAACGGAACGAATAATGGATATACTCTCACTTATACGTTGAGCGGACAGAACTATTATGTCACTTACGATTGGACTAACAACGGTGTGTATACATTCAATTTCATATCGCCAAGTGGTACAACGACTCAAGCCTATAATGGTTTTTCTCAGTGTACAGTTCCGAATGCTGTCAATGATCTGAGTTTAGATGAAAGCGTATTGTCAATTTATCCGAATCCGGGAAACGGAGATATATCGCTTCAGTTAAACTCGTCGCTCAACAAAAGCGATGTTCGTGAGATTTCTGTTTACTCAATACAGGGTACATTAATTAAGCGAGAGAATGCATTCGTAAGTAATCTCGATTTGAAGAGTATTTCGAAGGGAGTTTATTTTGTAAAAGTTCGTTTTGCTAATCAGGAGCTGACTAAAAAGGTATTAATACAATAGACAGTTTGTTTTGCTTTTAAAAATGATGAACTATGAGTAGAGGAAAATTGAAAACCGTAAATAGTAGGCTGAATCCACGGTTCATCCTTTGTTTATTGCTTTGTGGTTTTTTTCAATTGTCCAATGCTCAGTCAGTGCAAAAGACAATGCTCCGTTTACCCGACACCGGTGAAACGACAAGCTATACAACAACATTCGGAGAGGATGCGGATTATAATTATTGCACTCCTTTTTTTCAATTGAACGGTGACGGAACGGTTAGCGATACTATTACCGGATTAATGTGGCAGCAGACCGATGGTGGAGAGATGACAATTGAAAATGCATTTCACTATGCCGATACGTCTACTTTAGCCGGGTATTCCGATTGGAGATTGCCCAATGCCCATGAGTCTTTTCGATTTTGAATCACCAGTTTGCGAACCCTGCGATAGATCCTGCTGTTTTTACAGTTACTGCAGCAGAATATTGGTGGACGAGCGTATATCAGGCAAATGATTCGGCAAAAGTATGGGTGACGAATAGCGGAGGTGGAGTAGGAAATCATCCGAAGTCAGAAACGATTAGTGCGGGAGGAAACAAAAGATTTCATGTAAGAATGGTTCGTGATGTAAATGCACCACTTAGTGTTCAGTCGCATTTTGCCGATAATGGAAATGGCACAGTGACAGACAATCTCACCAATTTAGTTTGGCAAAAAGTGCCACTTCCTGATTCGCTTACATGGGAAGATGCATTGTTATACGTTGACACACTCTCACTTGCCGGATACATTGATTGGCGTTTGCCAAATATTAAAGAGCTTGAGTCGATTAGCGATGAGTCGTTAATTAGCCCTTCGATTGATCCCACGTACTTTTCTGTTTCCGGTACGAAATATTTTTGGTCATCGACTACGCTTCCGAATCAGACGACGAAAGCTTGGTATTTGGACACACACTTTGGGATCACGACTTATGATGTGAAAACGTCAAGACATCAAGTCTTCACTGTTCGCGGTGATGAGAGTTTCGTCAATGGTGTAGTGGAAGGAAAGGCAAGTAAAGAGACGTATGTGAGTCCCAACCCTTTTTCAGCACACCTTAACCTGGAGCGGAGGCTATAGGTTTGGATTGCGTCTTGAGAGATGCTAAAGGAAAGGTAATCTATCATGGTAAAGAATTGTCTGAACAAAATTTTGAAGACCTCGGTCAGGGGACTTATTTACTGACGATTTATTTTAATCTGCCTGTAACCATTAAACTGATTAAGCAATAATTTGATATACATTCCAAAAGTAAAAAGCCAAAAGAAGTCTACCTTCTTTTGGCTTTTTACTTTTGAGTTTTGCCTTGATTAAGCTAATGCAAAATGTCCGTTTTGAATAATCACCTTAATTCCTTTTTCGAGTGACGTAAAATCACGGCCAAGGAGTTCTTTCATTTTAGTGACATCAGGACGGCGGCGAGTCATATCACCTTCTTTTAAAGCAGGCAAGTGAACAATTGAAGACTTCGAGTTGGTCAGCTTAATGATGAAGCGAGCAAGTTCGAGCATCGACATTTCGTTGTCGGATCCTATGTTAGCGACATCATTGACGAGGAGATTATTGTAAAAAGCATTCGTTGTTGCATCGAGATGATCGTCGATGAAACAGAAAGTACGTGTTTGTGATCCGTCTCCGTAGATAGTAATTTCTTTGTCCTTCATGGCAGCCTGAAGGAATTTCGAGATAACGAAGTCAGTGCTTTGTTTAGGGCCATATGTATTGAAAAGGCGGAAGATCGTAAAATCGAGATCGTACTCACGTTTGAAAGAACGGAGATAAGCTTCGCCGACATTTTTAACGATCGCATACGGAAGTCGCGAGTTGAGCGGCGTAGTATGTTCGTTTTGCGGATACTCTACCGGTTCTCCGTAGACTTCAGAAGAAGAAGTGTAGAATACTCTTTTAACGCCGGTGTTTTTTGAGAGATTGAGGATATTATTGATGCCGGTGATGTCGTTAAGGACCATGACCGGATGAGCCAATGTGCGTTTTACACCTACGACGGCAGCATAGTGAAATACGTAGTCGAATTTATAAGCGTGGAAAATGCTCGACAGATCCATGATATCATTAGCGTTTGCTTTGATGAATTTCACGTTCTGATGAACAGATTTCGGAACCTTAGAATATGAGCCTGTAAGGAGATTATCGACGATGACGATAAAGTTATCAGGATCCTGCGAGAGTCTTTCGGCCAGTGAACTTCCGATAAAACCAGCTCCGCCGGTGATGAGTATTTTTCGTTTCATATTTTCATGGTTTAGAGATAACCAAATATTAGAATATAATTTTGAATGAAAACCGCCTTTTTTACCAAAGCGTAATTAGCTTGGGTGAATGGCAGATGTTTGGGTACTAATAACTATCGTTGAGCAATGAAATCAAATATTTGCCATAGCCGCTTTTGACTAACGGTTCTGCTACTTGTTTTAGCTGATCTTTGTTGATATAACCTTTGCGATAGGCTATTTCTTCGATACATCCGATTTTTAGTCCCTGACGTTCTTCAATAACCTGAACAAATTGTCCTGCTTGCATGAGTGATGCAAATGTTCCTGTATCGAGCCATGCCGTACCTTTATCGAGAATACCCACTTTGAGGCGACCGTTCTGGAGATAGACTTTGTTTACATCAGTAATTTCGTATTCGCCACGAGCGCTTGGTTTAAGATTCTTGGCAATTTCAATTACAGAATTGTCGTAGAAGTACAATCCGGGAACGGCGTAATTTGATTTTGGCTTAAGAGGTTTTTCCTCGATGCTGATGGCTTTATTTTCTTTGTCGAACTCGACCACACCATAACGTTCAGGATCACTCACATGATACGCAAATACAACGCCTCCATCCGGGTTGTTATTGGCTTCCATTAATTGTTGCAGTCCTGTACCGTAGAAAATGTTGTCGCCCAGAATTAGCGCAACTTTATCTTTTCCGATGAATTTTTCTCCGATCACAAAGCCTGTGCAAGACCGTTGGGGATAGCTTGTTCGGCATAGCTGAAAGAGCATCCTAAATTTTTGCCGTCGCCGAGAAGTCTTTTGAAGTTAGGCAAGTCGTGCGGAGTAGAGATAATCAGAATTTCATGAATTCCTGCCATCATCAGAACCGACAATGGGTAGTAGATCATTGGCTTGTCATACACAGGCATCATTTGCTTACTCATAGCCAGAGTGAGCGGATGAAGTCGTGTTCCGGAGCCACCGGCGAGTATAATACCTTTCACGATCGATGAAAATTAAGCGATTTCCCTGTTTCCAGGGCCCTCATTGAAGCTACTAATTAACGAAAAATTTGATAAAAACGAAGACGATTTACACATAAATATTACTTAGATGGCTGCTCAATTAGCTAATTAGCTAATTAGCTAATTAGCTGATCGTCAATCTTGCTCAGCAACCAATTCTTGTCGGAAATATTTGGCGTCGCAATAATTTCAGAGCGGAGTTGCTCCAATTTGGCTTTACGTGTGCCGGCACGATAAATTTTCAGAGTGTAACGAATGAAGTTCTGGTAGATCGTTCGCTGGAAATCGGATAGTAGTTTATTTCGCCTGATAAAGATTTTAAAAGCGGCGATGTGGTGAAGAAGAGTTTCGTCGTCGTCAGTTTCGAAATAAACTTTCAATAAAACTGAACGAGAGTCCATCTGATAATATAAGTCAGTAAATTCAACTTCCTGCAATCCCTTTATTACCTGTCGGTAGTTTTTCAGAAAAAAATTCAGCATAGCTGAGTTGTACGTCAAGGCGTTTTTACGATCAGTCGGAGGGATACTATTAATATACTTCGGAATAAATTCCTTTACCCACTTGTCTTCGTTCAAGCGAAGGCCAAGAGTGACTATATTCTTAAATTCAAAAGTCGAAAGGTAATCATGGTTCATAATTCGGCGATTCGATAAGATGGATTTGTAGATTCCAAATAATCGTAACCGGTACTCATCTTCACCTTTGTTGATCTTTCGGATGCAATAATTTTTGATGTATTGATAAATCGAATTCAAATCCGGAATCTGAAAGCTGTCCTTGTGTTTTTCAGTCAGCTCGTTCACGGCACTGAAGTGTTTTTCACTTTCCTGATCGTGAAGCGTGAGCATAAGTAAAATGTGGTAGTAGATTTCAATATAGGCTGAGCCGAAAAATTCTTTCCTGATAACAAGTTCAATGATCTCATTGATGAGAAGCGACTCGTATTCTTTTCTTAAAATGTTTTTTAAGTTGACAATCTCGCATTGGAGCTGAAGTTTTTTTGCAATGTAGAAGCGGTCCAGGTTTCCTAGCAAGCTTTCGTAGTCGCTGTCGCTGAGACGTGAAAGTGAGGCGCTGTTGAAACTGTGATGTAATTCCGCCGACAAAAGACTGCTCAGGTATAAGCCCGCATTCTCCGTTTTTTCAAGAGAGTTGAATCGCAACCTTGAATGCGCATAGGCTTTATACGTCTTTCGTTTTAAAAGAGCTCTTTGTGTTAAGAGCAGAAATTCGCGATCGTCCTTTTCAATTTCAGCTAAAGTGAAAAAGTGTTCCAAATGGCGGTTGAGGTCGGAAAAGTGATAACGCAATTCCTTGTCGTTAAAACGCTTTCCGGGGAAAAGCTGTTTATATATCAGGCTTTTTTCATTCTCTAGCGACAACGACTTATCTTTCGAGAGCAAATCGTAGAGGATCGGCAAACGATCGTTTCGGTTGAAAAACGGGGAGTTCAGGTAATCGCGGAAAGCCCCTGTTTCAAAGGGTTTCAGGGCATGTATGAGCTCGGAAAGCTTGATAATACGCATAGTTTCGCCGCAATTGGTTCAAATATAAAAAAAATACTATTCGGCAAACATGATAAAATGATCAAAAATATACAGTCTATAGCCTTTAATATTTCGTTTTAGGCTAAAAATAGGTATCGGCAAACATTTAAAAATGTATTTTTTTAGACGATGCCATCCTTATATGTTTGTAGCGTGAAATTGTATCACGTTACACCGTTTAATGCAACACATTATGAAAAAGAACTACGCAATTCAACTTCTGCTGACGCTCTGCCTGCTGGGAACCACCACTCTTAGCAAGGCGGCAAACTATTACTGGGTAGGTGGAACAGGCAGCTGGAGCGATGTCGCTAATCACTGGGCAACTGCGAGCGGAGGCTCCGTATTCCACGTATCGATTCCGACCATCAACGACGACGTAATTATCGATGCCAATTCGTTTACCGCTCCCGGTCAGCAATTGCTTTTTGATTCGACATTTTATTTCTGTCATTCCATGACATGGACCGGAGTAACTAATCATCCG
Source organism: Bacteroidota bacterium (assembly GCA_016721305.1). GTDB lineage: Bacteria > Bacteroidota > Bacteroidia > AKYH767-A > 2013-40CM-41-45 > JADKIH01. The sequence goes on along the minus strand of JADKIH010000011.1, from coordinate 38,280 downwards.
GCTTTCGTCGGTAACGGAAGTACATTGAATCTGTATGGTTCTTTTGTGCTGGATACGGGAATGGACATTACTTCAGTCGATGTAAAATTGTTGGCTACGACAAGCGGTTTCGTTCTCAACACAGCCGGTCATCAGTTGTACTCTGTAACCATAGAGGGCGTTGGAAGCTACACTCTGGCCGGTGAGCTTAACTGTACGGGTGAGGTTTTGATAAATCATGGTATGCTGAATAGTGGCGGTTATAATATTGACTGCGGAAACTTTACCGTGAGTAGCGGCGCAACTTATGTGCCCGGAGCTACCACTCTAACGGTTCATGGTTTGCCAAATGATTTCTACGCTCGACATATTACGATCAGTGGTGTTGTTAATTCGCCGAATCTTTGGGTTTTGAGGAGCGATGCACCAATGATTGAATTCGTAATGAATGGTTCAGGTAATCTTGTCGATTCAGTCATATTTACCGGTCTTTCAACAGTTAGACACCTCTCGGCCAATTATATTTATATAGGAGGTTATGCGTTAGTCGACAATTGTTCTTTTGTTGACGGTGTTTTTGATGGCATCGCCAACATGTACACTGCAAGCTTTACGAATCTTACCGCTGTAGATGTTGTCATAAGCAGTAACTCGACTTTGCAAGTGAGTGGTACTTTAACGATGAATGGTGACTGCAATAATTTTGCTTCATTATCATCGGACGGCGCGACGGTTGGCGGACAAGCAACATTAAATGTTCCGTCCGGAACAGTTCAGCTCGACTATATTTCAATCGGGGGAATTATTGCGACCGGCGGAGCAACATTTATTGCTAATAATGCAATCGACGTCGGTGGTAATAGCGGCTGGTCGTTCACGGCGCTTACTTCAAGAAATTTGTATTGGATCGGTGGAACAGGCGATTGGCACGATAGCTCGCATTGGTCGCTCAGCAGTGGTGGGACTTCTGTTGGATGTGCTCCTAACCGATATGACAATGTTTTCTTTGACGCAAATTCATTTTCCGGAAACGACAGTGTTCATTTTGGTACTTCTGCAGAGATGGCAGACATGAATGTTTCTTCTACAGGATTTACTCCGGTTTACGATGGAGATCATATTTATGTGTTCGGTTCATTCAATGTGACTTCTACTCTCAATTGGAGAGTAACGACTTTAGACCTTACTTCGCCTGATCTTGGAAAAACTTTGCATGGTGGAGGGAATAGTTATGGCTATGTTCAAAAATCGAGCGCAGGTTCTTACATTCTTACCGACTCCTTGATTTGTACTGTTCTTTCGCATCGTACAGGATATTTCGATTTGAATTCGCAGAGCGTTAGTGTAAATGCACTTGCAAGTGATCCGAGTGGTGAGTTCAATATGACTTCTGCTCATATTTATGCAGGAATAGTTCAGCTACGAGGAACTCAGACCGGCTCTGCAACATGTGATATTACTTTTGATCGTCAGGGAGGTATTTTATACAACAGCGGAAATTACAGAAACATCTTATGGATAGTTGATGGTACTTGCGACAGTAATTTGATTGCACAAAGCCTGATTGCTCAAGGTGATCTTGCGATGGGTACAGGAAGCAATATTCACTTAGCCGAAATTAAAGGCAATTTAACAATGACAGGTAGCAATACTTTTGATTCGTTGTATTTAAATAATTCCGGTTATACGATGGCAGTTGCGTCAGGTGCAATCACAACAATTAATGATGCGCTCTTTGCAAACACCGACTGCAATCACTATGTAACACTGCGTTCGGCCGATGTGAACACGCCAACTACATTGCAAAAGAGCGCAGGTTCAATTGACTTGAATTATGTTCAATTGATAGCAGTCAGTGCTACCGGCGGAGCTGCATTCAATGCAACTAACAGCGTCGATGGTGGAGGAAATAGCGGTTGGAATATAAGTGCCAATAACGCACGAACACTATATTGGGTTAATGGTCCGGGAAACTGGAGTGATTCGTCACACTGGTCGTTAAGCAGTGGAGGTGCAGGAGGTGAGTGCATTCCAAGCGGAGCTGATGCTGTTATTTTTGATGCTTCATCATTGGTTAGTTCGTCGACAGTAGTGATTGATAATGCAAATTCATCGTGCGCGTCAATTGATTTTACCAATGCCGGTACAGCCGTAACAGTAACGGGTTCGTCGCTGACAGTATATGGTGCTTTCGATTTAGCTTCAGGAATGACATGGAGTGTTGATTATGTCAACTTAAAGAATCTTTTTGGTGGAACAATTACAATTAATTCTTCAAATGTTTCATTGTTGGATTTGGAGTTGAATGGAAATGGAACAATTGAATTAAGTGCGGATCTTATTTGTCGTTCACTTGATGTGACAGGAGGAAGTTTCCTTTCGCAGGGCCACGATATGCAAGCATCGCGTATTCATAGTAATGCCGGAACCACTTTTACAACAGGTCCGATTACAGTGCAGGCAACACATTTTGAGATCGAAGGAACATTGTTGAACTCTAAATCAACAGATGTGGAGATGAGAGTTTTCTCGCCGGTCTTTTATGGATTGGGAAGAGATTTTAAAACACCGGGTTCATTTCACAATATCACTCTGTATATGCCTAATGCTCGCATCTGGGCCTATCCGATCAAGTGTGAGCAATTGGTTTCTTATGCACTCTGTCAGGTTTCGGCGATTGCAAGTGATACAATCGGCAAGGCAATTTTCCATGATTACGTTATGCTTGGCGGACAATTTGTAATCGACCCACTGTTCTTTGCAAATGGTGGTCAGACGACTAACTTACAGGGAACCGTTCAGATCAATAATCAATTTATCGTGAATGGCAGTCCGAACTTCCCGGTGTATTTAAAAGGTGTTTCGAATTTTTCCCTCATAAATAACGGAGCAGACATTTGTTTGAGCAATGCCTTGGTAGAAGGAATTATCGAATCGGGCTCGGCGCAATTTTTTGCAGGTAATGGTTGCGTAGACATGGGTGGAAATGCCAATGTTCAGTTTACTCCTTGTACCGTAACATCCGATGTATGGCCCGGCGATGCGAATTATGATCTTAATTGCGATAATCTCGACATCCTGAATGTTGGTGTCGCTTTCAATGAAACAGGTCCTGTTCGCACCAGTGCTTCCAATTTGTATGTGGCTCAACCCGCAGCAGATTTCGGTAACTGGTTTGGTGGAGCTGTAAATATGAAGCACGCCGATTGCGATGGTAATGGTGTTGTTGATATTAATGATACTATTCCGATCGGTTTAAATTACGGACAAACTCATCCTGCACGTCATTCTTTTACTCCGAATACTTCAAATACGATCAATGCTCCACAGTTGTATCTCGATGCAACGCCGGATACAGTGTTGCCATCGGGCGGTGTGCATGTCGACATCATGATGGGAACCAATCAGCTTCCGGTTGATAGTATGTACGGTATCGCATTTACGCTGGATTACGATCCGACACTCATTGATACGAATTCTATTCAGATCGACTGGACAGGATCATGGTTAGGAACGGCAGGAACAGACCTGATCACTTTTGTGCGTCATACTCCGACGATCGGAAGAATTGATGTTGCGCTTACGAGAAATGATCATCAGAACGTAGGCAATGGAATCGGTCATTTAGGAATGTTTGATGTTGTTGTTGTCGATAATATCTCGACAGTGACAAATGCCTTATTCCGATTGTCGAATGTGAGTGCGATCACTTACAGCCAGCAAATTCTTGCAACGGCACGTGTGAACGATACAGTAACGATCGACCCGAATTGGAATGCAGTTGAACAAATCCATCTTTCTTCTCATTTCCTCATCTATCCGAATCCGGCTACCGATCAGTTGAACGTATACAGTCACGATCTTCAAATCAAAGAAGTATTGATGTTCGATTTAGCCGGCCGCGAAGTTCGCCATATGACGAGTGGACTAAGTCAGATTTCAATTCCATTGTCAGGCATTCGCAGCGGATTATATCAACTGCAATGTCGCAGCGATAAAGGCGTATATAACACTTATGTAAATATTGTTGCTCCGTAAGGAGTATTTGCTTGATTGCGCAAGGGAAGTCATGTTGGGTGGCTTCCCTTTTTTTGTGGGTAGTAAGTAGTAAGTAGTAAGTTGTAAGTTGACTTGCGGTTTGAGCAAGGGGGCTTAATTTTTAATGAACCTGCTTTTATTTTTGGAGACAAAATATTTGCGATAAATTCGAATAAAACTAAGGAATGGGCAGGGGGATTTAAAAGGTACTTTTATTAGTTTTGGCAGAGGGTATTCGTGTAAAAGGGCTAAAAGTCATTTAACTAGCCGGTTGGCCTTCCTCCAAGGCAACTTACTACTTACTACTTACCACTTACTACCAACGAAAACCCGTACATTTATCAACCCCAAGCCTCAAACTGGCCTGGCATTTGTATACAGCCACAACAAAAAACAAATACAATGAAAAAACTACTCACTCTTCTTGGCGTTACTGCCGTTCTTTTCTTTAATAGTTCATGTAATCAGGGGCCGACGGGACCGGAAGGGCCGGCGGGAAATGCGAATGTAAAATCGATGTCCTTTACGGTTACTGCAAATCAGTGGTACCATATCGGTACGACGGGGACTCCCGGAGAAAGATTTGAAACTATTTTAACAGCTCCGATCATTACACAAGATATCGTTTCTACAGGGGCGGTGAATATGTATTTAAGTAGTAATGGTAATCAATGGACGGCGATGCCTTATACATATCCGACCGGAACCGGCCCGACTTACGGTTTTACCGAATCATGGATTTGCAGTTATAGTTTGAATCAGGCTATTATCGATTTGCAGGATAGTGATTTTAATACTCAACCTCCATCGGCAACAGTATTTGTGAAAATAGTAGCCGTGGCGGCATCAGGACGAATTGCCAATCCGGATCTTGATTGGAATAATTACAGTGCGGTGAAGGCTGCGTTTGATTTGAAGGACTAAGCATCCTAAAGGCTACTCTTTTTGAAAAAGAAATGGTGTGTCCTCCAAAACCTCTCATCAGGTTTGGAGGACATTTTTTTTGTAAAAACGGCTTTAGACAAAATAAATGGTCATTTAGATGCAGTCATCGAGCAGTTCTTTAGCCTGTCTGCAGTTTGCTTTCCGGTTTGCTGTTTAAAAATTTGTAGATTTATACCACTTAAGCGGTGGGGCAGGAGATTATGCGATTATAAGATCGTGATTCATTTTATCAGATTGTATACCGGCTATTCAGAAACTTCGGTTTAAGGTAAGTTGCAATTTAAAACCTTTTAATAACGCAGAATGAAACTTCATTTATTGTTACTATTTGTGTTCGCCGGTTTATCGGTGATAGCGCAAGATTTGAATTCTCTCGGAGGAGGAGTTACTCTTCAGGGAACAGTTTATGCGATCGAATATGATTCGGTTTCAAATTACCTTTTCGTAGGCGGAGATATCAGATCAATCAATGGTGTTGTAGTGCATAATGTTGCCAGATATGACGGTAATTCATGGACCGACTTGAATGGTGGAGCTGATGGTACTGTCTTTTCTCTTAAGCTTAAAAATCATGAGTTATATGTTGGAGGGTATTTTCAGAATGCAGGACAAGTCGGTGTGAACAATATTGCAAAATGGGATGGTGTATCTTGGTCGAGTCCCGGTCCGGGATTGCCATATGTGATTCGATCGATTGAGTTTTTTCACGACAGTTTGTATACTTCCGGTTATCCGCCCGGAGGGTCACTCTATTTCCTTTCGGTTTTTGACGGAAATAATTGGCTTCAGAACGTCAAGCATTTTAATAATACCGTATCAGGTTTGCAGGCAACAGACTCTGTGCTTTTTGTATATGGACATTTTACACTCGCAGATTCTGATACAGCTCACGGTCTTATAAGCTATTCGAATAATTCTACTTTTATTTACCCGGAAATATTTACATATGGTTTTAATGGGTTGGTGTTAAAAGATACATCCATATACCTTGCTCCGGCATCTAATGAAACCGAGTTGGCATATTGGAGTGGGGCACAATGGCATCTAACCAGTTTAAATCTGATTGGTGCTATCACGAATCTGGCGGTGTTTCAAGATACACTCTATGCGGTAGCACATGATTACATACAAGGAACAGGCGATTTTATGGATATCATAAAAATTTCCGATAATCAATCGTATGTAAATATTGCCCGCTCGAATCATTCGAGCTGGACACAAGAACAATATGAAGCGGTTTGTTCAACTCCTTCAAAACTTTATTTTGGAGGAAGTCTAACTCACCTGGGTGATACACTCGCTATTTCTTTGTTCAGTTACGATGGCAATGTTTGGGCTAATCCGGGGAAACCTGCAAGCGACAACAGAGATGCTTTTTCATATCCATTTGTCCTGACAATGGTACAAGATTCTTCTTCCGGTAATGTTATAGTTGGCGGACAATTTCTTTTTGCCGGAGAAACATTTTCAGCAAATGTCGCCATGTGGGACGGCACGCAATGGCTTTCAATGGATGGTGGACTTAGTTCAAGAGTTACGAAAGTCATTTATTTTAATAATGAGTTGTATGCTTTTGGGTATTTTGGAAGGTCGGGTAGTAATTGGTTGGGAAGAATGGCAAAGTGGAATGGAACAAGCTGGCAGAGCTTAGGAACAGGTGCAAATAACCCAATAAGAGATGCCATCGTCTTTCACAATGAGTTGTATGTGTGTGGTAGCTTTGATACAATTAATGGAATGTCTGCATTACATGTTGCAAAATTCGATGGAGTAAATTGGTCGGCAATTGGCACGAATTATTTAGATGATAATGCAGTGCAGTTTACCATAATGGATGATACTTTGATAGTTGCAGCAGAGAGGTCTTTTACTCTTTTTACGGTTGACTGTAAATTTGCTCGGTTAATAGGGAATGTATGGGATCGGAAGGGAAGTTATACTTCATTCAATCAATATGATGCTTCGTTTTTAAATTATCATGATACGCTTTTTGTATCAATGACAGACGCAAGCGGAGGTACTGCAAGAGTGATGAATTTTTACAATTCGGATTGGCATCTTTTTGCCAATCCTGGAAATAGCTATTGTTTTTGGTCACACCTATATGATTATCACAATCAACTTGCTTTTAGTGCAGCAAATGCCGGCTTCAGTTTGTTTGACGGGACGCAGTTTAATCAGGTTGCAACTGTTGCTCCTCAATGTATAGTCAAAGAATCTTCGGTCAGGGAATATTGGGGTGGAATTTTTTCGAATTTGTATCAGGGTGCGAATCCTATTAAAATTAATAATGTCGGATCAGTTGACCTTGTCATGCCGCAAGTGAGCGTATCGATGAATACCGATACGATTTGCGAGCGACAATATGAAGTTTATCGGGCTCTTACCAACGATGCATTTATTCAGCTTCACTGGTTTTTCCCGGGAGGATCGCCCGATACGTTGTCAGGGGTTTATGAGCCGAATATTCAATACGTAAATCCGGGTACCTATTCGGCCTATTTAGTTGCAACGAATTTGGTGGGGACGGATACGATTTATCTAAACTCAAATCTGGTTGTTCTCCCTTGCTTGAATTCTGTCGATGAGAATGATCTTGTTTTAATTTCAGTTTTTCCAAATCCGTTTAATTCAGAAATATCTATCGAATCGTCTTCAGTAATTGAGCGCGTTTCAGTTGTCGATTTGCTTGGTCATTCTGTTCGAGATTGGATTAAGCCGATGGATCAGCATTTCGATTTGTCGGAGCTTTCTTCAGGCGTTTATCTGTTACGTTGTGAAAGCGGGAACGCTATTAAGACCTTTAAAATTTTCAAACAATGAAATGGATTTCGTTGATACTAGTGTTTATTGCTCTGCAAACGAAGGCTCAGTCGTACGATAACGTATGGTTAGTCGGCTACAATTACTGCACCGGCTGCGGAATTTCATCGCTTGATTTTACTTACGGACATCCCGACACAATTGCTTTGTATCCTGCATTTGGAGTAAGCTATACGAATGCGAGTATATGTGATTCAACCGGATTATTGAAATTGTATACAAATGGGATTAAGGTTGGAAATGGTTTTGGGCAGATTGTTCCGGGAAGTGTTGACTTCAATCTTGATTCGGCCGTTATTCATTTTGGGTTTACTCACTATATGCCTTACTTTCAAACGGCGCAAATAGTGCCATATCCCGGTCATCCGAATCAGTATTGCATTTTTCATGTTTCAGGTCGTGATTACACTGTTTTTAGTACGACGTACATTCAGCCTTTCCGTTTGGCATATAGTATAGTAGATATGAATGCCAATAATGGCAGTGGTCAGATGACAATAAAAAATCAAACGATTCTGAATGATACGTTGCTTTATTCAACCATGCAGTCAACAAAGCACGGAAATGGTCGTGATTGGTGGGTTGCTATTCATGAAGCAAAAACACCCGGGCTTTATGCTGCACTACTTAGCCCGGATAGTATTGTGACCGTAGTACGTAGTATTGCCGGGCCTGTAATCAAATCAGGAATGATGAGAGGACAGAGTAAGTTCTCTCCTGACGGGACTATGTTTGCGATTGCCCACAATGATTCATCCCGAATTTACCTTTATAACTTCGATCGCTGTACAGGTGTGTTTACTTATGATACGCTTATTTCTCACCCAATCAATAACATTACTAATGCAAATTTAGCTTCAGTTATTTTTAGTCCAAATAGTCGCTTTCTCTACGTATCAGATATGTTAAATGTGTACCAATATGATTTATATGCCTCCGATATTCAGGGTTCAGAAAAATTAATAAAAGCAAATGATGGACTGGGCAATAATTATTTTCGTTTTTCATATGCGCCGGACGGAAAAATCTATGAAGATCATTGGGGCGGTTATCGTGCACTGCATGTGATTGAGGATCCGGATCAACCGGATACAGCTTGTCATTTTTTCGCTTCAGCCGATACGTTGAAATATTATGGAACTTTTATACCGGATTTTCCTTATTTCAAACTTGGTGAAGCATATGGAAGCTTGTGCGATTCGTTGACGAATTCGATTTCAGAGAACGTTGTAAATACTACGATAAAAGTTTTCCCGAATCCGTCTGATGGTCATTTTAAATTCGAATTAAATCCGGGAGTCAGTCTGATGGAAATACGGATTTTCGATTTAACAGGTCGACTTCTTTTTTCTCTTAAAAATATAACAGAAGTTGATTTAACTGCATTCCCTGCAGGAAGCTACTATTATGACGCACAAACCGGTGATCAAAGAGTTGTCAGAGGAATTCTTGTGAGATATTAATCTGTTTCCTGATATTTCTCAGCAGAGATTAATTCAGAAGGGTTAGATTTGAATAAACTAAAGAGCCTCCATGTCAAAAAGAGTCTTCTTCCTTTCGCCGATTTTTGTTTTGATCTTGGCTTTCAATCAAGCCGTGCAAGGGCAGATTGCGAATTTATACCCTCACGACATCGGTATCGAAAACGACTCCAATGTTCTCTTTGTCGAAAAATTTGATGACGGCCTGCCGGCTATTTTAAGTCGGTATGATGATAAGCGTAATGCAGCCGGTATGTCGATAGATGCTGATGTTCCTCCGGGAAGTTTGGATCCGAATTCAATAAATATGACAAGCACGCAGGGTGGAATTTCCGGTGGACATCTTTTCAAGCGCTTTGCTCCCGGTTTCGATAGCGTTGTGTATTTGCGATACTATGTAAAATATCCATTGATTTCTCAAACATATTTTCATCACGAAAGTGTTTGGTTCGGTGGTTACAATCCTTCTACAGCCTGGCCAAATCCGCAGGCAGGAACATGTGGTCTTAGCGACAGTCGCTTGAGTATTGCGTATGAACCGGTACATCAAGGCATGAATCCTCCCGGGTATGATTCTTATTTGTATTGGGGTGATATGCAATCGTGGAATGGTGGCGGAAGTTGCTATGGGAACGATATGGTAAATGGTAGTCCGACTGAACAGTATGTTGCATTTGATCAGTGGACATGCGTTGAGGTAATGATTAAATTAAATAATCCGGTAACTGCGTACAACGGCGAATTGCGAATCTGGCAAGATGGAGTCGAAGTTGGTTATTGGGGTCAAGGATTTCCGAACGGCCATTGGAATGTGGATTCATGGATTAATAATCCGAATGACCCGCCGTTTCCCGGCTTTCGCTGGAGAACAAATGATAGTTTGAATATTAATTGGATATGGATCGAGTTTTATCATGACGATCCCAATGCGCCATCGAGTTATATCAAATTTGACCATTTAGTGATGGCGAAGGAATATATCGGGCCAATTTCGGTGGGGACTGGGTTGGGTGATAATGTTAACGATAGCGATAACGATAGCGATAACGTGGCTGTTTTTCCGGTGCCTTCAACAGGAGTGTTTAATTTCGAGAGGTGCTTAAGTCAGATAGAGAGCATAAGCGTCTATACCATGACAGGCCATTTCATTCTGTCGACAAATGAAAGGAAGGTTGATTTGTCCCTTTTCCCGAATGGGATATATGAATACCGGATTCAATGTATGGGTGGAAAACTGCTGCATGGTCTGATTTCCAAGACCGGTTTGTGAGCTTCATTTGATTGGGTCTTCCAAAACGAATTTTAAAATCCTTTTTGAATCAGTGATTTGCAAGGTTAATAGCTTGATGGTCATTGTGATTGGATTAGGATTCTGTCTATTTCTTTCACACATTTACCAATCTTTCAATCTTGTTTAAACCATTGGTGATATTCAATATCCAATACTGCTCTTCCCCGTGCCATCTATGATTCCAGCCAATACTTTTCCGATCTTATCGGGTAAAACCCCGATACTTAAGCTACGCTTCGTCTTATTGTTTCTTGCTGTGGTAATTGGTCATGTTTCAAACTCATTTGCTCAAGCCGGAACCATCATTTTAGGTCGTCCAACCGATGTCTCCGTAACCGCCAGCATTTTATTCGAAACACCAGTCGACTTTTACATAGAATACGGAACACAGCCGGGAACGTATACAAACACAACACCGACGATGTCGAATATTGCCGGTACTCCGGATGAAGTTGAAATTAATACACTTGCTCCGAACACCAGATATTTTTATCGTGTTCAATCGAGGCCTGCCGGTTCAGGAAGTTTTTCTCCAACGCCCGAATATAATTTTCATACGCAAAGAGCACAGGGAAGTCCTTTCTCGTTTACGATCGAAGCCGATGAACATTTGTACGATAAAAAAGGCGTCCAAAGCATTTATCAGATTTGTCTGAATAATGAGGCGCAGGATCGTCCGGATTTCATGTTGTCACTTGGCGATATTTTTGGCGACGATCACATCGCTTCAACGATTTCACAATTTCAAGCCGACTCTCTTCACAAGGCCTATCGTCCATTTCTAGGAAGTGTTTGTCATTCGATTCCTTTTTATATTTGTCTTGGAAATCACGAAGGCGAAAATGATTATTACCTCGCTCAAACTCCTCCGAATAACATTGCTGTTTATAGCACTCTTGCCCGCAAATATTTTTTCCCGAATCCTTTTCCAAATACTTTCTATACAGGGAACACCGACATGGAACCATTTGGAATGGATAATCCGGAGAATTATTTTTCTTGGACATGGGGTGATGCACTCTTTGTTGTGTTAGATGTATATCGCGATGAGTGTGATACTTCACCAAAGCCGAAGAACTGGAATTGGTCGCTTGGCCAGCCGCAGTATAACTGGCTTGAGAATACTTTGCAAACGAGCACCGCTCAGTACAAATTTGTTTTTGCGCATCACGTAAGAGGGCAAGGTCGCGGAGGAATTTTAGAGGCAAAATTATTTGAATGGGGCGGATACGAGCAAGATGGTGTTACATATACTTTCCCAACAAATCGCCCTACGATGACAAAGCCGATCCATCAGCTTTTTGTCGACAATGGCGTCAATATCTTTTTTCAGGGACATGATCATCTCTTCGCACATGAAGTGATGGATGGAGTGACCTATCAGGAAGTGCCGATGCCTTCTGATTCTACCTATGAAATCGGAATGCTTGCCAATGCCGATGCTTATACCGCAGATACAATTGGTGGTACCGGACATATTCGCGTAAACGTTTCTCCAAATTGTTTAAACGTAGATTGTGTTCGCGCATGGTTGCCGGCGGATACACTCAGTGGTGTACATCACAATGGTGAGGTAGCGTTTTCGTATTCATTTGGAACTTGCCCTGTCGTCGTAAATGAGCTTGATTTTTCAAGTCAGGTAAACGTCTTCCCGAATCCTGTTTCAAATCAGCTGGAAGTCTCGCTTCCTTCTCAGTTTACTGATTGTCGGTTAGAAATCGTTGATGCATTAGGAAGAGTTATCCTTCAGTCATCATTAAATTATGTCGACGTAAGTAAACTGCCGGAAGGTTTTTATGTCGTTACAATTCATTCCGGGAATATTGTTGCAAATCGTAAAATTCTCGTCAGGCGATAAAAATTAATTGTGAATAATAGTAATCAGAATCAATGAAAAAATTATTACTCGTTCTCGTATTCTTAATCTGTAAAATTGCATCTGCGCAGAATTTTTCTGAAATACTCGGTCGTCCGACAGATTCAAAAGTTACGATGAGTATTTTTTTCGATCAACCTGCCGATGTTTATTGGGAATATGGAACTAGTAGCGGTGTTTATTCGCAAACTACATCAACATATACAACCGCAATCGACACTCCGTTGGAGGCAGATTTCACCGGCCTGAATGTAGATACTCGTTACTTTTATCGTACACGTTATCGTTTAGCCGGTTCAGGAAGCAGTTACCAGGCAGGAGCAGAGCATTCATTTCATACTTATCGCCCATTAGGAAGCAATTTTAGTTTTGCCGTCGAAGCAGACCCACATTTAGATACCAATACTACACCGGCAGCTTACACACTGACATTGCAAAATATTTTAGCTTCCGGCTCTGATTTTATGGTTGATCTCGGTGATAATTTTATGTCGGAGAAACAGCCCGTCGTAGATCAGGCATCTATTACAGCCCGTCACCAGTTGTTTAGACCGTATTACGGCACTGCGTGTCATTCCGTTCCTCTTTATTTAGCATTAGGAAATCACGAAGGAGAATTAGGTTGGAGAAACGACGGAACAGATACATGTATGCCGGTGTTAACTACAAACACCAGAAAGATGTATTACCCGAATCCGACGCCAGATGGTTTCTATACCGGTGACACCATTCCGCAGAATTTTGTTGGCTTACGGGAAGATTATTATGCCTGGCAATGGGGAAATGCACTTTTTGTAGTGATTGATCCTTATTGGTACACTCAGCATAAGCCGGATTGGGGTTGGACCTTGGGGCAAGAGCAGTACAATTGGTTTAGGAATGTGATGTCGACAAGTACAGCGAAATTCAAATTTGTATTTGCACATCAGTTAGTAGGAGGAAATGGCAACGATGGTCGCGGCGGAACAGAGTTTGTCGATTTCTTTGAAATGGGAGGAGAGAATTCCGATTCAACCTGGGGCTTTACGACGAATCGTCCGGGCTGGGCAGATCCGATTCACAGTATCATGGTGAACAATCAGGCCAGTATTTATTTTCATGGTCACGACCATTTTTACGGCAAGCAAGATAAAGACGGAATTGTATATCAGGAAGTGCCGCAACCTTCGGCAAAAAATATCACGAACGTTTCAGGTTTACAGTATGGTTATGTGAATGGCGTATTGCTTCCGAATCGTGGTTACATATTAGTGTCGATGACAGATACAACGGCGAAGATAGATTATGTGAAGACATATCTGCCGAATGAAGAGGATGCGACCCATCACAACGGAGATATTTCGTACTCATACACCTTATCCGCACCATCGACCGGAATAGACGAGAACGAAGCTTCATTAAGCGGAAGTCAATTAGCTCAAAATTATCCGAATCCTTTTTCAGGCGAAACCGTGATTGATTATAAGGTTGGTCAATCCGCTCATGTTGAATTGAAGGTGTATGATATTTATGGAAAGGAAGTGATAACATTAGTCGATAAGTTTCAGTCGGCAGGTTTGTACACCGTTAACTTATCGATGAATCAGTATGCCATGGCATCCGGCATGTATTATTATAAATTGACCGTAGGAAGTTATTCTAAATGCCGGAAGATGATTTCCTTTTAGTTTTTGAACGGATTCTATAACTATTTTTCTATTTTTGAGTAGAAACATTCTTCGCCAATAAATGACGAATTTGATTCTATCATATGGACGCACAAAAGACAGTTTATCTTTCCTTCTTCGACGGAATTGATCCGCATAAAGTAAATCGCTTCATGCAATTTACGACTGATGTTATTCGTCAACAGAATCCGACTGAATTGTATTTTTTTATCAGTTCAAGCGGAGGCGATGTTGATTCCGGATTTGTATTGTATAATTTTTTGGTTTCTCTGCAGAGCAAAATGACGATTACGATGCACAATACCGGCACGGTCGATTCGATCGCAAATGTGATATTCATGGGAGGGCAAAAGCGTTACGCAGCACCTAATGCGTCGTTTTTGTTTCATGGTGTCATGATGAATATGAATGGCGGGGTAAGTCGGACTATGTTGAAGGAGTCGTTAAGTCGCTTGGAAGGAATGGAAAATCGTATTGCCAGAACAGTCAGTCAGCATTCGAAGCTCACAGAAGCCGAGTTAGGAGCGTTATTTATGCAAGGAGAAGGCAAAGACGTGAACTTTGCACTTCAAAAGGAGATTATTCACGAGATTCGTGTGCCATCGGTACCACCGGGGGCGTTGCATATGGCGATGAATGTGGCTTAGGGTTATTGAAGATTGAAGATTGAAAATTGAATATTGGGGTGTTGAGATTTGTTTTCTTTGTTGGAATGTGTTTTTTATTGTTTTAAATTTATTCTACGCTCTCAAAGTTCAAAGTTCAAAGTTCAAAGTTCAAAGTTCAAAGTTCAAAGTTCAAAGTTCAAAGTTCAAGGTTCAAAGTTCAAGGTTTAAAGTTCAAGGTTCAAAGTTTAAGGTTCAAAGTTCAATCATCTCAAACATATGGATAACAAACAGAAATTCCGCGCTATCGTTCTGCCGGCTTTGGCAATAGTCTTCGCATTGGGAGCATATTCGCGTCTTGACGGGACGGAGAATATACGTCCGATTCACATGGTATCGTTGATGGCTATTGGAATGGCAATTGGCGTTCTATTGCGAAATGTCATTTTATTATTTAGGGGTAGGTTGTAAAAATTAAATTCCTAGAAATGAAATCCCGAATTCTGATTTTGCTTTTTGTTATGGGTTTTCATATCATGTGTAGGGCTCAAAGCTATCCATGGGAGCATCCACTGAATATTGCATGGTCTTTTGACGGTATTACATTTAGCCCTTCGTCTGTTTTTCAGGATTCTTCAGGAGTACCATCGCTTGTACAATGGAAAGGCGACACACTTATTTGTGCATTTCAATGGTTTCGTCAACCGATAGGATCGCCTAGTTGGGATAGAGTGGCCGTTAAATTTTCTTACGATGCCGGAGTTACATGGACTGATCCCGAGCCGATTGTTTTAAACGGCATGCCTTCGAGTTTTCAGCGACCTTTTGATCCGGCGTTGAATGTTTTTAACGGTGACAGTATTCGGATTTATTTTTCATCGAGTGCAACGATGCCGGTTGCGGGGCAGGATTCCATCATCGATACTTATTCGGCAGTCAGCATAGATGGTATTCATTATGATTTTGAGTTGAATCCAAGAGTCAATGTTTCTACTGCCAGAGTAATTGATCCAAGCGTTATTTATTTTAACAACAGCTACCATTACCTTGCTCCGGTCGGTAGTCCGTCGCAGGGAGCTTACCATTACGTCTCGCCGGATGGAGTAAATTTTATTGCTGTTCCGGTAATTCCCTCCGATAGTAGTCATAACTGGACAGGGAACTATATGATAGAAAGCAGCAATGAATTACGTTTTTATGGTTCCGGCCCGACATTATGGTATAATTCAACACCGAACGGAGGAATGTGGAACGGGTATGTGAATACGAACGTTCATGGTGGCGATCCTTCGGTGATTAAAACTCCTACAGGCTCATATATTATGATCTATACGGGAGGTCAGAATTCAACGGCTGTTACCGATTTGAAAGGTTTGTCGTTTAGTATTTACCCGAATCCTGCAGGCGATGTAATTTATCTCACAGGTTCAGAGTTTCCGGAGGACAGAGGCTTGTATTTCATTTACGACGATCTGGGAAGATTGAAGCAGACAGGCAAAGTGGATCGTAACACAACATCTGTCGACATTAGTAATTTGAGAGGTGGTGTTTATTTTATTACGGTAAAATGTCCAAGCGGGGATTTTAACATTTCCTTCGTAAAGATGTAGTATGATCTTGTATTCTTGGGTTAATCGATTGGAGTGTTTCAACCGAATTTCAAAAATGCCCGAAACTTAACAATATCTACAGGATTGCGTAATATAATTGAAGCCCACACAATAAATCCGCTATGTTTTCTAAGTTAATCAGGTGGTCTGCCCGCCTGGCCGGGAGTGCATTTGCGATTCTATGGATCGTAATGTTCTTCACAAATTGTATTGCTTCGTCATCCGTTTCTCATGAAGGTAAATACATGGGTTATGACAAATTCCGTCTCACATTGATTTGGATTTCGATGATCGGCATTTTTATTTCATGGATAAATGAGTTTGTCGGAGGGTTGTTAATATTAATTCCTGCACTTGTTCTTTTAGCGATGCATCCCGGGATGATTATGTCGGGAATGGTTTTGTTGCCTGCGTTTGGTTTTATGTTTTTGTACAGCTATTGGAGAGGCAGACCCGACAATGGCGCTTAGGTCCGTTTGTAATTTGTAAGTTACTTAAGGAACGAAACAGGTTTTTGAGACCTGCCCGGGATTCGTCTACCTTGTAATGTTCATTACTCTGAGGTGTAAAAAAAATATCCATCATTTCTGCGGTTACGATCATGGTTTGAAGTCCCGTCATTTGTGTATTTATAAGTACTGCGTTTTAAAGGCAGTCCGACATGGGGGATTTGCGGGGTATATAAATGTCGGGTTTGAGAGCATCTTATATGCAGACGAGTAGGAGGCGAAGTTTTTCATTCCGCCCCCGGGGCGGCCCTTCCCAGAGTTGTTGCATAAAAGAACCAGCATTCGTGCGGTTGAAGTCGTGGATTTTAATGGAGTCATTTGTGTATTTATGAGTACTGCGTTTTAAAGGCAGTCCGACATGGGGGATTTGCGGGGTATATAAATGTCGGGTTTGAGAGCATCTTATATGCAGACGAGTAGGAGGCGAAGTTTTAATCCGCCCCCGGGCGCCTTCCCGAGTTGTTGCATAAAAGAACCAGCATTCATGCGGTTGGAGTCGTGGATTTTAATGGAGTCATTTGTGTATTTATGTGTACTGCGTTTTAAGTGCAGTCCGACATGGGGGATTTGCGGGGTATATAAATGTCGGGTTTAATTGTCAACGTTTATGAAGACAATTTGGAGGCGAAGTTCTCTATTCCGCCCCCGGGGCGCGCGCTCCCTCAAGTGTTGCAAAAAATATCCTACATAGTTGCGAATCGTTCAGTAGTCTCTCAAAACTTTATTTGGAATTCCATGGTCTTTCTATGATTCTACTCTTGTGGTGAAAATCAAACATCAAGGGAAGTGCAGTGTTATTGCTTTGAAATTTTAAACATAAGCGACAAGCAAGCAAGCTCTCAAATAAATTGTTTGTACTCGCTACGGAATATATTTATCTTGCTCATGTCGCCGAATGTTTTATTTCTCATGATGGCTCAAAAAATGACGCGGACAGGCAAGATTTTTCTTATCGTATTATTTTCGATCGCAATTGTTGCATATCTCATCAAATGCGCAATTGGAGGAGGAGATTTTCGTGTGTTCCTCGAAGCGTCGGCGCTTTTTGGAGATAAGAAGGCGCTTTACAATGTATGGTTGCCTGCAGGCGATGGCGGGGCATGTTTGTATTACTACAGTCCGATGTTTGCATTTTTACTCCTGCCATTTAGCAATCTACCTTTTTTCGTACCTGTTTTTTTGTGGCTGGTGTTAAATATATTCTTGCTGTACAGGATTTCTGTTTTAGTCATTTCATACCTGGAAGTCACGAATAGCAAAGAGAAGTACTTGATTTTCTTCTTCTCTTTGTTGCTGACAATTCGTTTTGTTGAGTACAATATCGGTATGTCACAAATGACAATCTATTTGCTTTGGTCGATTTTAGAAAGCTTGCGTTTGTTTGAAAAGGAAAAGAATATCGCCGGAGGATTTATTTTAGGGTTAGCGATAAACATTAAAATACTCCCAATCGTGTTTTTGCCGTATCTTATTTACCGTGGCAAATGGAAGGCGTTTTTGTGCTCGATAATCTTTATTGGTGCATTTCTGTTTCTGCCGGCTTTGTATCTGGGATGGGAATTTAATCTTCAATTGCTCAGAGATTGGTGGGCGGTTATAAATCCGTCAAACAGTGAGCATTTGCAGGAAACAGATTTAAATATGCATAGTCTTACTGCACTTATTCCTTCGTTGTTGCATGAGAGTGCCGGTGACTTACCACTGAAACGAAATGTTGTCAATTTGAATATCGATTCTGCAGTGTTGATGCTGAATATTATTCGAGCTGCATTGATTTTATTTACCATCTATTTTCTGCGGACTTTGCCTTTTCGAAAAACAAAGTCGTCGATGCATCAGCTTTGGGAAATTAGTTATATCGCTCTCATTATTCCGTTGATTTTCCCTCATCAGCCTAAGTATTCTGGCTTGTTGATTTTGCCGGCTGTAATGTATTTGTTTGCCTATTTGATAAAGGCGTATTCAAAAGGAAAATCCGGAGAAACATTTCACAAGAAAATTGTTCTCTTCTTAATTGTATTGTCATTCGCTCTGATTACGCTGACATCGGATGGTATTATCGGGCGAGATCTGAATCGAATTTCGCAACACTACAAAACCATCACTTACGGGTATTTAATCGTAGGCATTGCTTTAGCTCTTAGCAAGCCTGGAAACAAAACGGGTGAGCTGCAGGGCTAATGGTTTTTCCTTTTTACCCCTGACTCAAAAGTTTAACTAGAATTAACAGTTATTTAGCGATTTCTATGACAGATAAATGACGTCTATCATGGAGTCTCGGGAAAATTCGTCTCAAATTTGTGACGAAACTTAGAGTGTCTCCTTTTTTGACCGGAACAAGCTCTGATTTTCCGGATGATGAATCGATCCCTGCTGTCAAAATATGTTCTTCCATTTATTCAGTGGTATGCGCTGATGATTTTGCTTGCAATCGTCATCGATTACTTTTTGCATCGTCTTCAGATGGTGTATATCGGTAGATATTTGGGTTACATCGGGACGTTTACAATTCTTATTTCTTTTATATACTCTTTGCGTAAGCGGAAAATAATTGAAGCGGGTTCTCCAAAGAAGTTGTTGAATCTACATGAATACCTTGCCTGGATTGGCTCGGTGATGATTTTAGTTCATGCCGGAATTCATTTCAATGCATTACTGCCATGGCTGGCGATACTCATGCTTCTGATCAATGTTGCCAGTGGACTTGTCGGAAAGTTTTTGCTGAAGAAGTCGTCCGATTCTTTGAAGGATCGTCGTCAATCTTTATTACAAAGTGGGATGGATATATCTGATGTCGAGAAAAAATTGTTCTTCGACTCTATCACCGTTGATCTGATGAAAAAATGGCGCGCCGTACACTTGCCTATTACGGCAGTCTTAGCAATTCTTGTTCTGTTGCATATTATTTCAATCGTAATGTATAGCTGATGAAGAAGCTGCTTGTCATAGGGATTCTGCTGTTATTCGCCTTCCTCATGGTAATGTTTCCTCATGTCATGGTGAATCCCGGGGAATTAAGTAGCGGGCACCAAAAGCTAAGCAATAAATGTACATCTTGTCATGAGCCATTCCGGAGTATTCCAAATGCAAAGTGCGTTGCCTGCCATAAGCTTGAAGATATTGGTCGCGATACACTAAGTGTAATCAATCCGGATTCTTCCGGTCGATCCACACCCTTTCACGTGGCCTTGAAAGATCAAAGTTGTATCGAGTGCCATACTGACCATAAAGGAGAAAAGGTACGCATGAGTCAATTCGATCACATGTTGTTGCCACCTGCAATTATTAATACTTGCGAAAAATGTCATAACAAACCGACCGATAAATTGCACGGTCGATTGTCAACTTCGTGTACTAACTGTCATTCAACCAAAGGATGGAAAACCGGTGTTGTATTCAATCATAGTATGATTCAAGGCGATAATAGCAAGTGTACGGAATGTCATCAAAAACCGACGGACACATTTCATGCGCAGTTGAATGATAATTGCGGCAAATGTCACTCCATGGAAAAATGGAAGCCGGCAACTTTTGAGCATTCAGGATATTTTCTACTTGATAAGGACCATAATGTTGAATGCCGGATTTGTCACTCTACGCCTGACTTCGGCAAGTATACATGTTATGGCTGTCACGAGCATACGCCTTCAAAGTTAGCCAATGAGCATAATGAAGAGGGGATTTACAATTTCGACAATTGTGTTTCGTGCCATAAAAGTGCAAATAAACATGATATAAGAGGACACGGCGAAGGCGGTCGGGAATCCGGAGGCGAATCAGAGGGTAAGGAGCACGACAACGATTGATCATTTCGGCTTACTTCATTTAGGTAAGAATATATCTGCTTCGTCTGCTAATTTTTGCTAACTTACACTAATTCCGATTTCACCAATAACCCCCTTTTCATGTCAGATTACAACTATCCGGAGCATTTAGAATCTGCTCGCCTCACTTCACGTTATTTATCAGTTGCCGATATCAAAGGATGGACAGATTTCTTCCGCGATAAAGATGCTGTAGAACTGTTTCCAAACTTTGGGAATAAGTCGAACGAGGAGCGTGCAAAGCAATGGATCGAGCGTCAGCTGATTCGTTATTCGGAGAAGCGGTACGGACTTCAGGCGATACTCGAGAAAGGCAGCGGCAATTTTCTTGGAATGACAGGACTTCTCGCGCAAGAAGTGGACGGGAAGCAGGAATTGGAAGTTGGATATCATATGTTCAAAAAGTCGTGGGGACAAGGCTTTGCTCCTGAATCTGCAAAGATGTTTATCGATTTTGCCTTTAAGAACAATCTGGCTGATTCTATTGTGTCGATTATCGATACACGTAATGTAAGATCGCAACGTGTTGCTCTGAAAAATGGCCTTCGTCGCGAGAAGCATACCCGTTGGATGGATTTAGATGTTTACATCTATCGCATCAAAAAGAATGAGTGGCCGGTTACAGCCTGATTAAATCCCTTTTGTATTAAACTGTCAATTTTCTGATTCAAAGGCTGAGTTGGTCGGGATACGATTCTCGTAAATTTGGGCTTAGATTCTGTTTTATTGTTAAATATTTTTTCTAGATTCGAAAAGATATTCATGCAATGAAAAAAGTTCTCCTGTCTGTTTTCTTCTGCTTCGTGCTGACTGTTTCGTTGCAGGCACAGCCATATATCGATTTGTTCAGAACGAAGTACCAGTATTTCCCTGCAGCCAATTTTTCAAACGACTCCAAAAGCAAGGTAAGCGGAACGCAATGGACGAATTCGCTGTTTTTGCCTATAGAGACGAAGAAGAAAAATGCGATCATCATAGCGGCTGAATATTCATTGCTCGGTTTTTCCGTCACCGGCGATACTTCTTTTACTTCAAAGCTTTCCAGTAAAATTGCACTTCTGGGGTACAATAAAAAGTGGAAGAATGAAAAATGGAAAACACTTTTCATGGCACAGATGAAAGTAAATACGCATTCAATTAAGGTGAGGTCGGGTGACTATCAGTTTGGGGGAGTCGTTTTGTTCGACTACAAACGGAAGTCAAATCTGAATTATCATTTCGGCTTATATTATAATCGTGAATACTTCGGTAATTTTTTCGTTCCCCTGCTTGGAATTGATTGGCGCATCGACAGCACGCTTTCTTTATTCGGCGACATCCCGAATAAAATGAGTTTAGAAAAGAAATTCAGCAGGAAGTTTTATGCAGGGATAAGCTATACATCATGTACTGCGACTTATCGGGCCGATGATGCCTTATCGCCGGATGATTACATTCGCGAAGGAGATAAGTTTTGGAGCCATAACGAGATTAAAGTATACGCTAATATTTATCTCACAAAGCATGTCGTAATTTTCGTCGAAGCCGGAAGAACGCTTGGTCGCATGTTTGAAGTGTATCGCGACAAAGAAGTTTTAGCTATTCCACGGATTGCTTTCAGGAAATCGGAAGATTCATTTTTGGTGAATGGCGGGCTGGCTTATCGGTTCCGTTTGGACTGAGTTTGTTGGGTATCTAATAAAATTACGCTAAAGTCTAGCTGAATCATTTTGCGGTACACTAATCCCGAAGATGAGATTTGTCAATTTTTCATCTTTGTACTTTTAAGATGAGCTGTAATTTTATTCGATGAAAAGAACAGGTCAGATAAAAGCATTCTTATTTTTTATTGCTTCCAAAATTGGTTAAGCTTTTCTTTTATTTTTGCCCAAATCCTCTATTGCTATGCCTACACGCACATTAAATGCTCTTGTTTATTCGAATATCAAAACCGTGGAAATGATTGGCGTTTTAATGCGCATTATCAGTTTTACGCTAGTGAGCTGGCTTGGGCCGGATAGCCCGTTTTTATTCGTATGGGTATTTAATACCGTTGATGCGCTTATGCTGAGCTGGTGTGCTGTTCTGAAAAAGGATCGTGCTTATACTTTATTGAATGTGTTTTGGGTGTTAATTGGGGTGATGGGTATTCTAAGAGCAATGAATTTTCTTCATTAATTTGAGTTTACAGAATCCTGTTATCTTTACATATTACATTCTAGTGGTTCTTTAACATAATCGGTGGCATGCAAAAAATATTTTTATTCGTATCATTTTTTTGTCTTTCTGTGAATTGGAGTATAGCACAGGATCCTTCTGAATATATTAAGGCAAATGCGGTGCGAATGGAAGCACCTGATAAGCTTAATGATTCAATCTACAATCTACTGTCGCCTTATAGAATTATTCTGCTTGGTGAAATGCATGGAATAAATGAATCAGCGCAATTTGTGGGAGGCTTAATTGACCTTTTTACAGAAAGTGGAGATAGTGTACTATTGGGAATGGAAATTCCTTCTCAATACATGAAGTCATTTTTAGCTGAAGGAACAGACAGCAGCGTTTATGCCTCTGATTTTTTTTCAAATCTGTCATGGCGAGATGGACGCCAATCAACTGCATGGGCAGATTTAATTGTTAAAGCGCATCGTTTAAGAAAGTGTAAAGTGTTTTTCTTTGATATTAATGACAGCGACGGCAAAGATGTTGACAGGGATTTTGTAATGTATAAAAACATTAAAGCGCAGTGTGAAAGGAATCAAAATTTCCGAATTATCACTTTAAGCGGCAATTATCATAATCCTACAAAGTCGCCCGAGGAAAAAACGATGGGATACTATGTCGCTCATGATTCTATGTTGGTCCAGCAATCTGCCCTTTGCTCTCTGAATATCTACTTTATTAAAGGCCAAATGAGAAATGATAGCGGGAATGGGTTAGAGTTAAAATCGTTAGATAAGGGGGATGATATTTTTACAAAAACTTTGTCCTGGGATTATTTTATAATGATGGCTAACCCAAAAAAGAGTTATCCATATACAGGGATTTATTTTGTAAAAACAATTACAGCCGCTGCAATGGTTAAAGAGCTGAAGTAAGATATTGTTAAGAATTTGTTTCTTCAGAACGTACTTCGAGGCTATCCAATTCCACATCGATGTCTTCATCGAATACAGAGAACAAAGGCTCTTTCATAAATGCGCGTGTGATGATTCGTTTCTCAAGTGACAATAACAATGTCGGAAGGAAAACGAGATTACTGAACATGGCAATCAAAAGAGTAATTGAAATCAAAATGCCAAGCGCCGATGTTCCGCCGAAACTAGAAGCCGTGAAGATGAAAAATCCGGAGAATAGAATCACGGCCGTGTAAATCATACTTGGGCCGGTTTCCTGAATGGCCAGTGAAACGGTTTTTGAAATACTGCCACCATGCTTTCTTAACTCCTGACGATACTTCGTAAGGAAGTACATGGTTCCGTCGGAAGCGATACCGAAAGCGATGGAGAAGATCAGAATCGTCGAAGGTTTTAAGGCGATGTCGAAATAACCCATCATCGCTGCCGTGAGCAGGAGCGGAGTCATACTTGGAATAAGGGCGATCACAACCATTCGGACCGACATGAATAGGAAGAACATCACCGAGCCGATTAAAAGAATGGCAAGGAAGATACTTTCTTTAAGATTGATCAGAAGGTAATCGTTGTTCTTTAAGAAGATGATGGAATTTCCTGTAAGCTTTACATCATATTCTTTCGGATCAAGGATGCTGTCGATACGAGGACGAATTTCAGCGAGCAATGCTTTCATTTTGATCGAACCGATATCGGAAACCTGGAAGCTGATACGTGTTGTTTGCTTTGTGCTGTCGATAATCGATTTAAACATTCGCGAATTTCCTTTCGCGTCAGTTGCATATCCTGAAAGACGCGCGAGCTCCTGAATATTCGGAATGATATAATACTTCGGATTATTGTCGTTCAATCCCTGGTACGAGAATTTAATTCCTTCCGCAATCGAAACCGGCTCGCTGAATTCTTTGTAGTTGGCAAGGAGTTTTTGAACCCGATTGATTTTGTAAAGTGTTTTTAATTCAAGAGCACCACGTTCTTTGTGAGTGTCGATAGTAACCTCGAAAGGGAGTACGCCGCGGAAATTTGACTCGAAGAATTTAAGATCGCGATAAATGATGTCTTTCTTTGGAAGGTCATCAACGACGTATCCGACCGTTGTAATCTTCAGCATGCCGTACACACTTACGATAACGATAACGATAACGGTGATGTAAATTCTCGGGCGATAAGCATGTACCCAATGATCAATTGTGTCGAGAATTGTGTTAAGCGTTTTGCGTTCGAGGTGACGTATCTGACGAGGCGAAGGAGTAGAAAGGTAGCTGAATACAATCGGAATAAAGATCAGTGAGATCAGATAAGTGATCATTACATTTATCGCAGCGATGATTCCGAATTCGATAAGCACATCGCTTTGTGTGAAGGCGAATACAAGGAAGCCGATAGAAGTAGTCACATTGGCAAAGAAAGTAGACACTCCGATTTTGTAAATAGAACGCGCCAGAGCTTTTACTTTGTTTCCGTGATTAGCATATTCCTGCTGGTATTTATTAAGGAGCAAGATGCAATTCGGTATTCCGATGACGATGATAAGTGGTGCAATGAGCGAGGTAAGGATGGTGATCTTAAATCCGAAGAGCACAAGAGTGCCGAACGAGAAAATTACACCAAAGATTACGACGAGCATTGGGAAGAGAACGGCAGAGAAGCTTCGGAAGAAAATAAAAAGGATGAAGGCCGTGACGAAAATTGCCAGCGCCATAAACATTTTCATTTCCGTCAGAATTTTCTGAGAAACGGCAGTGCGGATGTACGGCAAGCCGGAATAATGCAAGTCTACTTTATTCGCTGCGGCAAATTTTTCGCTCAGTTCTTTAACATGAGCGACAATGTCGATTCGGCTCTTAGTGTTTAATTTCGTTTGGTCAAGCGTGATCGCCATGAGCGTCACCTTTGTTTCCGGATTGTAAAGAAGCCCTTCGTAAAATGGCAGTCGACCTATTCTTTCGCGCAGGCTATCGGCCTCTGCTTGAGTTTCAGGTCGATGGTCGAGGAGAGGTTTAAAGTCGAGTTTGTGAAGACTGTCGTTACGAACAACATGAAAAGCGCGCGAAATGGAAATTACTTCCTGAATGCCTTCAATGGCGCGAATATTTGCGCTCAGGTCATACCAATCGGCCAGCACCGATTGTTGCCAGATGCTATCGCTTTTAAAGCCGATGACCATAACGGTACCGTCTTCGCCAAATTTCTGTTTGAATTTCAGGTACTCGGAGTACGTCGGGTCGGATGGAGGAAGAATCTTAGCGCCCTCATAGCTCAGTTTCACAAAGCTGGCCATATATGCCATAAAGCCCGTGAGTGACAATAGCACAATCAGAGTAACAAATCGGTAGCGTAATATGATCCGTGCGGCAGCTGCTAACATACTGGTTTTCAGAAAAGGAGTGGTTAAATATACAATAATCAACTATACCTTCCCCGCCTTTTTTATGGATAATATAAGTACTTGCTTTTAATGGTTTTAGAATGATTTGTGCAGCCGTAGTTTTACTGACTCAAAATAGAGTTAATGACACAATCAGAAGTTAATTCAGTTTCATTTCGAATTCTGGCCTGTGCAATAGAAGTCAACAGAGTGCTTGGTCCGGGTTTATTGGAATCTATATATCACAAATCCTTAATTTGTGAAATGCAAAGCCAGGGCTTGGAAGTTAAATCGAAAGTTGCTGTTCCTGTATATTATAAGGGAAATCCATTAGGGGATAATTTATGCTTGGATTTGCTTGTAAATGATTGTGTAATCGTTGAATTGAAATCTGTCGATGCATTAAATCCTGTATTCCAAGCTCAATTATTGACTTACATGAAATTGACACAAATACCCAAGGGGTTGCTTATTAATTTTAACTCAACTAATATTTCAAAAAATACAATAAGATTAGTCAATGAGTTTTTTTCGAGATTAAACCAGGAGTAATTTTACCACGAGTTCACAAGCGCCGCAAGGAATCACAAGATTTCTCGTGATTCCTTGTGGCGCTTGTGAACTCGTGAACTTAATTATGTTATTTTAAATTTACCACTAAGACACTAAGACACTAAGAATTATTACTTTTACATTATGTATGACACCCTCAAACCCGTCCTTCAACAAGAGCTGAAAGACATCACCGAAGCAGGCCTCTACAAACAAGAGCGCATCATCTCCACTCCTCAGGGCGCTGATATTGTGGCGAACGGTAAAGAAGTTATTAATTTCTGCGCCAACAATTACCTCGGACTTTCATCTCATCCGAAAGTAATCGAAGCTGCGAAGCACGCCATCGATACTCACGGCTACGGCATGTCGTCGGTTCGATTTATTTGCGGAACGCAGGACATACACAAAGAACTCGAAAAGAAAATCTCCGAATTTCTCGGAACAGAAGATACTATTCTCTACGCAGCCGCCTTCGACGCCAACGGTGGAGTTTTCGAGCCGTTGCTGAACGAACAGGATGCTCTCATCAGCGATGAGCTCAATCATGCTTCCATCATCGACGGAGTACGTTTGTGCAAAGCACAACGCTTCCGTTACAAGCACAACGAGATGGCTGATCTTGAGAAAGTGCTGATCGAAACTCAAAACCTTCGTCATCGCATGATCGTGACAGACGGAGTGTTCAGCATGGACGGAACAATTGCTCAACTTGATAAAATCGTTGAGCTCGCTGATAAATACAAAGCGCTCATCATGATCGACGAGTGTCATGCTTCCGGCTTCATGGGAAAGACAGGTCGCGGAACACATGAACACCGCAATGTGATGGGAAAGATCGATATCATTACCGGCACATTAGGAAAAGCATTAGGCGGAGCGATGGGCGGATTTACCAGCGGTCGTAAAGAAATTATCGAGATGCTTCGTCAGCGTTCTCGCCCGTATTTATTTTCAAATTCATTAGCTCCAAGCATCGTCGGTGCATCGATCGCAGTGATTGATATGTTGAGTCAAACTACAGCACTTCGCGACAAATTGTGGGAGAATACAAAATACTTCCGTGAACAAATTACAAAAGCCGGCTTCGATATCAAGCCGGGTGAACACCCGATTGTTCCAATTATGTTATACGAAGCAAAGCTTGCACAAGAGTTTGCCTCGCGACTGATGGACGAAGGAATTTACGTTGTCGGATTTTTCTATCCTGTCGTTGCAAAAGGTAATGCACGAATTCGCGTTCAGCTTTCAGCGGCACACGATCGTCATCACCTCGATAAAGCGATTGCTGCTTTTACTAAAATCGGAAAGGAATTAGGAGTGCTGAAGAAAGAAGCGATCGGATGATTAGTATTTACACCGACGGTTCATCGAGAGGCAATCCGGGTCCGGGAGGATATGGAATTGTCATGATCTCCGGTTCTCATCGAAAAGAAATTTCGGAAGGCTTCCGCTTAACCACCAATAATCGGATGGAATTAATGAGCGTGTGCATCGCACTCGAAGCATTAAAAAATCCCGGCAGCGAAGTCATGATTTATTCCGACTCCAAGTACGTCGTTGATTCCGTTGAAAAGAAATGGGTTTTTGGCTGGGAGAAAAAAGGCTTCGCCGGGAAAAAGAATCCCGATCTCTGGGCTCGCTTTCTGCGCGTTTTTCGTAAACATAAAGTACGCTTTCACTGGGTAAAAGGCCACGCTTCAAATCGTGAGAATAATCACTGTGATGAACTTGCTGTTGCTGCTGCTCTTGGCGGTAATTTGAAGATCGATGAGTATTACGAGAGTGTTGGAGGCGACTGACTAGCGAAACTTTAAACGGCTACTTTTTGGGTGGCGGGTGCTTACTTACCAAATATTGCGAAAGTATGGGGTTGCGGGTTGCGAGTTGCGGGTTGCGGGTTGCGGGGCGAAACTTTAATTGGCTGCTTTTGGGGTGGTGGGTGCTTACTGGTTACTGATTGCGAAAGTATGGGGTTGCGGGTTGCGAGTTGCGGGTTGCGGAGCGAAACTTTAAACGGCTACTTCAAGCGAGCTGCAACCTACATGATCGGATCCCGCAACTCGTAACCCGCAACTCCGCAACCCGCAACCCGTAACTCGTAACCCGTAACCCGTAACCCGCAACTCGCAACCCGCAACCCACCGCACCCCTATTCTCTAATCAACATCCCACTCCCCTTCCCGTCCTCCTAACATTCGTTGCTGCACCGGAATAGTAAACATTTCCTGTGTACTGGATTTCTGCCTCGAGTGTGTTGTTGGCGGTCAGATGCGAATCGCCGGTTGAATTTGTACGGAAGTACCAGAGATCGCAAGAGAGATTCTTCGCATCGAGTGTTCCGACATCGGCGATATTTCCGAATGCAACATCGGTTCGGCCGGCAGCGTGTATGTCGACACGGCCTACGTTATTGTTCAAGTGGATGTACTGGTTATGAAAAAGAAAGTTAGCAGTACCGGTTGCGTTCCATGCGTCGAAATAGAAGTCATGGCAAGTAATAGTATCGTGGCAAGTGATATTTCCCGCTCCGTAAGTATCAATTTTGGTAATCGAATCCATTCCGATTTCAACGACATATTGATTTTTGAAACTCCGAACCCAATTGCAACGGTTTTCGTTTCTGATATAAAGGGTGTTTCCGCTGAGTTCGGTAATGATGCCGTCGATCAGATGCTCGCCTGCTGTGACACGGATGAAATTTGTCGTGTCGAAATATAATACGACGTCGACGTCATTTTGTAAATTCAAATTTGTGAACTTGCCGGCATTTCTCCATTGATAAATTGTGTTTCCTGTACTTGTCAGACAATCGAACAAGTGATCTTTTGAGCACGTTGTAAAGGTGAAAATGATCCCCAGAGCAAGAAGTAAACGAATTGCAGTTCTTTTCATGTTATTTTTTTGCCTGATGATGAATGAAACGATAGCCAAGTCCTAATTCCAGAAAATCAGCTCGTGCAAAATGAGTTTTCAGATTCATACATACAAAGAGTTTCTCGAATGAGTAACGGAGTCCGATACGATGATAAAGAAAACCGTCTTCTTTCCACCGTGAAAAATAGTATGCTCCCATTCCGAAGAGTAAGCCGAGCTTTCCGGCGCTCATATAATAAGTTCCGTAAAGGCCGCCACGTAGATTGTCGGTAAATCCTTTTGCCTCCCAGTTTAGACGTGCTTCACGAACCTGCAATGATTTGTCGTAAAACAAATCGTGTCCGATTCCCCATGAACTGCGATTAGAATAACGGTGCAGACGTAAAACAGAAATTACTCCTGCACCATAACTGTTTCCTTGCGGGGGATAAATTTCTTTACTGCCGGCTGCAATGTAAATCGACCATTCGTTCGAATGAATAGCGTCTGCATGCTCAGCTTTAGCAAGCGCTTTGTTGTTGCCAAATATTTGTGTGTAAGCCAGATTCGCTGTAGCAATATTGACGCCCAAATTTGGTAGCTTTATTGCAGCATTCGAGAAATGCGTAATACCTGCACCGATTTCCAGAGTAGATCGCTTTGATAGTTTTGTCTCGAAATGTAAATCGAAATGGATTACTCCATTGATATGTGATCCAATGGCCGCATTTTTATAATTGTCTTCGGCATTGAAAGTGTTTTCAATCCATCCGAGCCCGAGTCCGTATCGAAAATCGAGTCGGCTTTTTGTGTTTTGGTTTAAGGGGAAATCAATCCAGGGGTAAATCGCTATTCCCGTACCGAGTCGTGGAGTGCCGGTCTGTATAACGGCAAGCGTAAGTCCTTTCGCCGGATTCATAAAAGCGCGTTCCCATTCTTTCTTTCCGGTTGAAACTTTCGCGAATGATAATTCAATTCCTTTTGAGTGCTCTACTTGCAATGGTCTCAACGCCGGACGGTGTGCAATCACAAAGCCATATTCCGCGCGGGCAGAAAATGCCCACGAGCCGACGGTCGAGTCATTGCTTTGTGAACGTACGGCTCCGCAGATGAAAAGAAGCCCGAAGAGTAAAAGGATGTGCTTCATTTCTTGTTGATCTCGTCGAGAGTCTGCGAAATCTGATTTAGAATTTGAGTGATTGAATCACATTGTTTTTGAACGCGTGTATATTCTGCAGAATCTTTCGTTTCACGGTCGCGTTTTTGCTCGTAAGCGGCGAGTTGGTTTTTTAGATTGATTTCGCCGGTGTGAAGTGCTGTGATGCAAGTATTGGTCAGATAGCGATTCGTTGTTTTTTTAGCGGTATTTTTTAAGATGCTAATTGATTTTTCAATAATCTCTGCCGAGCCGGTCTGCTTCAAATAGTCTATGTAATTATTGACAATAGTGTAGCGTCTCCAGCTTCCCGCATTCTTAAGTGCTCGTACAAAGAGTTCAGTTTTGTCGGTGTATGGGCCGGAATATTCACTGTAATAATCCGTAAGAGCGACAAGAATGGTAACAGCACTGTCTTTCTCCAGTTCAGCTGCGATAGATATCGCACTTACTGAATCTTTCTTGGCGTAATTTTTAAATACTTCAGAAATGACATCGTATGAGCTGTCTTTCAACCCCGCCTGAAAATATTCCAGATTTGATTTGAAAGGATAGTACGTGGCTAAATAGCTGTAAGCAAGCGATCGATTATCTGATAGCGAGTCGTTTGTTGCAATGTCGCGTAGAGTGGAAAGCAATGTGTCAGGTTGAGCTTCGGCCATTTTCTTCAAGTGAGTCATCGCCGTATTTCTTATTGTTGAAGAATGATCTTTCAGAGCATCGCGCATCATTTTCGATTCAGGCGAGTCGAGCTGATAATGTGTGCCGATGGCTGACACGGCTGCCATACGTACCATGAACAATGGTGAGTGATAATATTGGTACACAAATTCTGCGTTGCTTTTATTGTCCTGGCGTTTTCCGACGAGTGTTCTCTCAGGATCAACGATAATCATATCAGGTTTTGATGCTAAGTCGAATGTGAAGTCCTGACCTTGTTTCGTCATCACGACTTGTTTGCGTGTGATTTTAGATCCGAAGTAAAAATCAATATCAACAGGTAGTCGATAGAGTGGGTTTTTTGCAAGATCCTGCGATTGCACAAGTGAAATAGTTTGCGTATTATTTTCTGACGACCATTTGTAGTTGATTTTCAAAATAGGAAAACCGTTTTTCAAAAACCACTGATCAAAGAACCAGTGCAAATCTTCGCCACAAACTTCTTCGAAAGCCTGACGTAAATCCTCCACTTCAGTTGCGCCATATTCATGACGCTTCAGGTATAAGTGAAGCCCTGCAAAAAAAGCTTTGTCGCCAATGTACTTTCGAAGCATGTGAAGAATGTTTCCGCCTTTATTATACGATACGGCATCGTACATATCTTCTCGATCATTGTACTGATATCGAATCAGAGGAGGATCTTTTCTTTCCGTCATGCGGAGGTATGATGAAAGATCAGAGAGCATTTGCTCGTCGGCATACTCTCGGCCATATTTGTATTCGTTCCACAAATACTCTGAGTAATTTGCAAAGCCTTCGTTCAATGTAAGATTGCTCCAGGAACGACAAGTGACCAAATCGCCGAACCAGTGATGAAAAAGTTCGTGTGAGATATAATGCTCGTAATTCAAGTCGAGCATTTCACGCGGAGTTTCCTGCATATTGGTTCCGTGTACGACAGCCGTTGTGTTTTCCATGGCGCCGCTTACATAATCGTGTACAACGATCTGACTGTATTTCGCCCATGGATATGGATAGTTGAGAAGATTTGAAAAGAACTCCATCATTTCCGGAGTATTCCCGAATACATTGCGAGCATATTTCTCGTAAGGCGGATCTACGTAGTACGATACTTCCAGTCCTTTCCAATGATCGGTGACTTTAGCAAAATTTCCTACGGCAATCATCACCAGGTAAGGAGCCATTGGTAAGTCCTGCATCCAGTGATCGGTTTTTGTGCCGTCGTTATTTTTAACGGAACTAATAAGCAAGCCATTTGAGAGAGATGTAAACGCTGTATCAATATTAAGGAAGATCTCGCTCGTCATTTTTTGCTCCGGCGATTCAACCGTAGGGAACCATGCAGAATTGCTCTCTGTTTCTCCTTGAGTCCATAATTGCGTGGGCTTCGATTCATCGGTGCTGTCGGCATCGATGAAGTATAATCCTTTGTCTTTGATGATGGCACGACTTCCTCCCGGAGGTAAAGTTTCCGGGCGAGAAGTGTACTTTATGGAGAGAGTAAAAGTATCGGTCGACTGATAAGTTCTCGGAAGATAAATTTTCAATTCGTTTTTCTGATAGTCGAAAAGCAATTCCGGATTCGTGTTTTTGTCGATCAGAGATACTTTATGAATGAGCATTCCACGAGCATTGAGAATTAGTGAATCGGACGGATAAAAATACTGTCGCAAAGTGATCTCGGCCGTTCCTTCCATCTCTTTCTTCGACCAGATTGGCTTCAAGAAAAGCTTTGTATGGATAAGATTCACGTATCGTGTATAAGCAGAACGATAAACAGGAAGTTCAATGGGAGCTGAGGGTTCTTCAGGTTTGGTAGCAGGCTTTGGAGTGGCACATGCAGAGAGGAGGGCAATGAGAAACAGGAAACGATACTTGTAATTCATCATACAGTAATTGAGGTGCCCGACAGATTCAATGCCGGAAGGACGGGTGGCTAATTTAGGAAGAATCGGGCGGTTGGTTGCTATGCTTATTTCTCACGAAAATCGCAGAAATTAGGCAGAAATCGCCGAAAATGGAGGCGGGCTGAGTACAGGCTGATAATGCTCAGGATGGAAAATCGGGAAATTAGTATCTTGCAGGCATGTACAAAGTCAAGATTGCGAAATCAGAATATTCCATACTTCCGCAAGACGGAGGGTTTTCTGTTGACGGTAAGATGGTCACTCCGGATTTTATAGAAATCCGTAAAGGGAAATTTCATATCCTCAATGATCATCGTTCATACACGGCAGAGGTGATTTCATTTGACAAAGACAGCAAGACATTTACAATTCGCGTAAACAGCAATCAGTACGTAGTAGATGTGAAAGATCGTTTCGATGATTTATTAATGAAATTGGGAATTGATGCCGGTGCCGGAAAAAAGGTGAACGATATCAAAGCTCCTATGCCGGGAATGGTGTTAAATGTGATGGTGGAAAGCGGTCAGGAGATTAAAAAAGGTGATGCTTTAGTCGTTTTAGAGGCTATGAAAATGGAGAATATTTTGAAATCTCCGGCCGATGGAATTGTAAGAAAAATACATGTTACAAAGGGCGATAAAGTGGAGAAAAACCAGGTTATGGTCAATCTCGACTAAGTATAGTTCCATTATCCGCCATATTTCTTCGATTTTAATTTATTGCCTTTTCTCAGCCGATTATTTTTCAAACATAAGGCTTGCTTTCTCGTATTTTCAAGTGTAATTTTCATAGGTATTTCGACTGAGAGATTCACAACTTTCAGAGTGTAGTTTGAGTAAAATATTAAGTCGTATTCCGTCCATTCGGAATTTTTCACGAACCACTCAATGTACAAGAAACTTCAACTTTTCAGTCTGATGATTTTCTTTTCCTTTTTTGGAAAAATTGTCAGCGCACAAACATTTACCGGAACCGGCGGGTCGATTATCACGCTCACGGATACGTCACGATTTAATATCAATGTAAGCGGACTTTCTCCGTCGTCGATTGATTTTACATACGGACTCGAATCGGTCACGATTAATATTACACACAATCAGGACAAAGACATCGATTGTTTTTTGGCAGCGCCCGATGGAACACTCATCGAACTGACAACCGATAACGGAAATACCGGGCATAACTTTACGAATACGGTTTTTCGTCATGATGCATCAACGGCGATTACATCAGGTTCTGC
Source organism: Bacteroidota bacterium (assembly GCA_016721305.1). Taxonomy (GTDB): domain Bacteria; phylum Bacteroidota; class Bacteroidia; order AKYH767-A; family 2013-40CM-41-45; genus JADKIH01. The sequence continues at coordinate 3,759 of JADKIH010000011.1, read as the reverse complement.
TCCGTTCACAGGATCTTATCGTCCCGAAGGTTCACTGTGGCGAGTGAATAACGGACAAAACGGAAACGGAACTTGGCAGTTGCGAGTAATCGACGATTCGAATAATCTCATCACAGGCTCTGTTACAGGTTGGAGTATTAAGTTTAGCAACATTCCGGCGCAGACATTTATTTTCTCTCAATCGTCGTTGCCAATTGTAATAATCAATACTAACGGTCAAACAATTCCTGATGATCCGAAAATCATTGCCGATATGCAGATTATCGACAACGGTACAGGTGTTCGGAATCATTTGACCGATGTTCCCAATAATTACAACGGAAAAATTGCCATTGAAATCAGAGGTTCAAGCTCGCAAATGTTTCCGAAGAAATCATGGGGCTTCGAAACCCGCGATGCAAGCGGTGTGAATAAAAACGATGTTTCGCTTTTGGGAATGCCTGTTGAACACGATTGGATTCTCAGTGCGAATTATACTGATAAGTCATTTTGCCGAAACGCCCTTTCATATCAATTGTCGAATGAAATGGGCCACTATGCCGTGCGAACGAAATACGTTGATGTTGTTCTCAATGGAACATATCAGGGTATTTATGTATTCATGGAAAGCATTAAGCGAGATCATGATCGTGTCGATATTTCCAAATTGCTACATACTGAGACCACCGCTCCGGATGTTACCGGAGGTTATATTTTGAAAGTAGATAAAACGACAGGTAGTGGAGGAGGAGGCTGGACATCGCCTTATGCTCCGATCAATCACGCTAACGGGCAGAGTATATACCTTCAGTACGATTATCCTTCGACCGACTCAATCGTTCCGTCGCAGGAAGCTTACGTTCAGGCTTACGTCGATAGCTTTGAAGATGCATTGGCCGGGCCGAATTTCAGAGACAGCATTGTTGGATATCCGAAATATATCAGCAATGGATCCTGGATCGATTATTTTTTCAGCAATGAAATTTCCAAGAATGTCGATGGCTACCGCATCAGTTCTTATTTGCATAAAGACAAAAGCAAACAATTAAAAGCAGGTCCGGTTTGGGATTACGACATTGCATTTGGAAATGCAAATTACTGCAGTGGCAGCGATACTACCGGCTGGGCATATTTGTTTAGTTGTACAGGCGACAGCTGGCAAATTCCATTCTGGTGGCAGAAATTATTGCAGGATACGAATTACACGAATCAGATGAAGTGCCGTTGGAATGCATACCGACAAAGTACGTTGAGTTTGTCGCATGTAAACGGTGTGATCGATTCAATTGCGTCTGTGTTGAATGAATCGCAGGCGTGGAATTTTAATACATGGCCAATTCTAGGAACATATGTATGGCCAAATCCTTCACCGCAACCATCAACGTATGCAGGAGAAATTCAGAATTTAAAAAACTGGATGAGCACTCGTCTTGCCTGGCTCGATGCCAATATGCCGGGACATTGTGCGTGCTCGGTTTCAGTTGCAACTCAGCCGATAACTTGTGCAGGTGCGTGCGACGGTCAATTAGTTGCACTTGGAAATTCACCTTATTCGAAAACGTTTCTCTGGGACAACGGAAATACCACAGATACCATTGCCACTTTGTGTGACGGAAGTTACAGCGTGAGTCTCACGGATAGGATTGGTTGCACAGCAACAACATCGGTCACATTGGTGAATCCAGCCGTGCTGACTGCAAATGCCATTGGAACAAATGCGCCTTGTAATTCAAATGGATGTCAGGGTTCGGCGTCGGCAAATGCAAGTGGAGGCACAGCGCCTTATTCATATTTATGGTCGGACGGACAAACAACGGCAGCTGCAAACGGATTATGTTCCGGAACATACAGTGTTGTGATTACTGATGCTCATAATTGCACAACAACGGCAAGTGTGGATATTGTCAATCCTATGTCGCCTGTTGTTGCTGTATCGGCTGTCACTGATGCAACATGCTACAATGCCTCAAACGGAGGTGCTGCAATTAATGTAAGTGGTGGCACAGGACCGTACACTTATTCATGGATGCCGTCGGGAGGAAATACATCGGTTGCAAGTAATCTGGCAGCCGGTAATTACACTGTCACTGTCACCGACGCAACCGGTTGTCCGGCGAGCGCAAGTATGACGGTAGGGCAGCCTTCCGCAATTAATATTGGACTTACTCCAACTGATACGCGATGCTTTGGAAGCACAACGGGTTCTGTTTCTCTCAGTGTATCCGGCGGTCAGGGTTTTTATAATTATGTCTGGACACCGGGAGGATTTACAACTTCGTCTCTAGCGTCTGTTGTTGCCGATGCATACACTGTTGTTGTGACAGATGCAATTGGTTGCACAAGTTCAGCGACGGCCGTTGTAAATGATCCTCCTGTAATTTCAGGAAGTATTAATGCTACTGCTGTTTTATGTCATGATGGAAGTGATGGCACTGCAAGCGTTCTTGCATCCGGAGGAACGGGTTCGTTATCATATCTATGGTCGCCCGGAGGAATGACAACATCTTCGGTCAATAATCTTTCTGCAGAAAATTGCTCGGTAACAATTACTGATGCTAATAATTGTGCGATTTCGTATAATGCTAATGTCGCAAATGCCTCGGCAATGACATTGTCTTTCTCATCAACTCCATCGTCATGCTCATCGCCAAACGGAAGTGCAAGCGTTACAGCCTCGGGTGGTTCGGCTCCATATTTATATTTGTGGCAACAAACAGGAGAGACGACAACAACTATTCAGAATTTAAATTCAGGAGTATACTTTGTCACCGTGACTGATGCGAATGAATGTGTTAAAACAGATTCTGTCTTTGTAGATAATTCAAGCGGTATGACGGCATCCGTTCAGTCGCAACAAAACGTTTCATGTTTTGGAGGTGCAAATGGTTCGGCAAACTTATCTGCAACAGGAGGAGTTAGTCCGTATACTTATCAATGGTCACCTTCAGGAGGAAGCTCATCTTCAGCTACCGGATTGACGGCAGGAAATTATTTCATTACCATTCATGATGCAACAGGTTGTACTTCGGTGCAGCAGGTAACGATAACCGAGCCGAGTGCTTTAAATGCATCTGTTGCGAATACAGCAGCCAATTGCTTTGGTCAGAGTAATGGTCGCGCGTCGGCTTCTGTCAGTGGCGGAGTAGCACCATATACTTATCTCTGGTCGCCAAGTGGAGGAACTGATTCAGTTGCATCCAATCTTTTGGCAGGAAATTATTCTGTTCGTGTGACAGATTCGAACGGATGTTCAACAAGTGCATCGACAACGATTACTCAACCGACAGCAATGAATGTTGTCGGACAAATACAAAATTCAACTTGTGGTTATTCAAATGGCCGTGCCATCGTCATTGCAACAGGCGGAACTCAGTCTTACAGTTATGCATGGACACCGGCGGTTTCTTTGAGTGATACAGCTTTCGCATTAGCGGCGGGAAATTATTCTGTCGTAGTTACCGATCAAAATGGTTGCACATCTATGAAGGTGCTTTCCGTTCAAACAACAACACTACCGGTTCTGAGCGTTACGACAAATTCACCTGCCTCTTGTAATGGAGCAAACGACGGTTCGTTGCAACTGAATGTTGCAAACGGATCAGGAAATTTTACTTATGAATGGACGCCTTCAGTCTCAAGTTCGAATTCAGCAGCGACTTTGTCGGCCGGATTATACAGCATAGTCGTGAGTGATCTTTATGGATGCAGCGATTCAATCGGCGTCTTTGTTCAGGAGCCTTCGCCGCTGGGAGCTCTGATTTATTCATACGGATTGAGTTG
>JADKIH010000010.1 GCA_016721305.1 Bacteroidota bacterium | reverse complement strand
TCGAGACCTTTTCGGCCGGATAATTCACTTAAATTCTTTGACATAATCTAGTCGGTTTCGACACCACCAAAATACAGAAATCCTCGTGATTCTTAGTGTCTTAGTGTTTAAAATATTTAACACTAAGACACTAAGAGTGACGAGCTTTACCAAGTTTTTTGATTCAAATCACGGCATAGGGATAGTACCTGAAGTACATTTGATAGTACACTCAAAACCCCTCTCAAATGGAAACGCTGGTTAAATACGAAGTCAGAGAGACGATCTGGCCCGAAAAGACATTTGTTACGAAGAGAGCAAAAATTCATTTTGATCAGCTCTCCGATTTTTTCACAAAAGTTTATGGTTCTATTTACAAGGCTTTTGGCCCTACGGGCGAATTAGCCAACGAACCGCCATATGCCATCTACTATTCCGTAAATGAAGCAGCGAATGAAATTGATTTAGCTGCTGCTGTGCCGGTCTTGCGATTTAAGAATCCGGTTCCGGGTTTCGAAAAAGAAGTCGTGCCAAGAATGAAAGCCGTCTACCTCACCTATCACGGATCTTATGAAAACATGGGCGACGCTTATGCAGCTTTAGAGAATTATGTAAAAGAAAACGGCTTGTTGAAAGAATGGGTAATTGAGCAATATCTCTCCGACCCTTCTAAAGAAAAAGATCCACGCAATTGGAGAACGAATATTTTCTTTTTAGTGAAGTAAAGAACACCACTCGTGAAAACGAAAACCATATCAAGCCTGATCAACAGGAAAAACACGGAAATGCGAATGAAGCTCAGTCTGCCGAAGCGTGTAAGAAGAAAGTTTTTTAAGAAAAGATTTCAGCAGCACGAGGCCGATGGGCTGTAAAGTCTTAGTGTCTTAGTGTTAAATATAAACACTAAGACACTAAGAACTATTTGATGTTTTCAAGAATTGCGAGCTCTGCCCATTTGACATTTTCAGGAAGTAAACTCCATCAGGCAAATCAGAAATAATCATTTTCATCTCTGAAGACAAAGTCTTTCCTTCACGAATATTTTGCCCAAGACTATTTAGAAGTACGTACGATGTATTCGCTTTCAGATTTGAGAGCTCCACTACATCAGTTGCCGGATTCGGAAAAGTTGTGATTGGTGAAGCATGTGCCGGATCATTGATTCCATTTGAACAATCAATTACTTCTAGAACAACTCCCGGATTCGTTATAAAATTCGGACAATCTGCCGGAGCTCCGGTGACAAAATAATTTCCCGGCTCAGTTACTACTAAGACGACTCCGTTTGCGCCAGGAATCGGATTACCGTCGCGAATCCATGTGATGTTCGTGTTGTATGGCATCATCACTTCAAAATACATTGTGTCGCCCTGACATAAAACAAATTCACCGTTTGGTCCCGTAGTGTAATTACCGGTCGACATCACCGTCATTCCGGCAAATACATAGCCGTCAACAAAAAACTCGGGCGAAGTGTAGTCATTCGGTCCCATAGTAACTTCAACAGACAGATAGGAAGCTGCATAATTATAGTAATCGACAGTTAGCGTTTGACTATTTGCTCCGGGTATTGGTGTTATCGTGCTTGATCCGTAAAATCGCTGAAACCATTGGTACGTATCGTAAGGCTGAGTCGTTAATACTGTTGAATCATCCGGACAAATAATTGCATTTCCGATGATCGTAGGATTTTGTGCGAACGAATTCAGCGTGAAGATTGTCAGGAAAAATGACAGGCAGAAAGTAGTGTTGATCTTCATTTGAGTTTTGTTTGTAGTGCTAAAATAAGACTTATTTGGATTTCTTCAATGGCCATAAATACTTAGTGCCTTAGTGTCTTAGTGTTAAAATTAAACACTAAGACACTAAGGCACTAAGTTTATTGGTTAACGGATTACGCCATTACTTTTTTCAGCACCTCTGCCATCGTAGTTCCGATAACTGCAGGTGAATCGACAACGGTGATTCCGCATTCGCGCATGATTTTCATTTTTGCAGCAGCTGTATCTTCGGCACCGCCAACGATAGCACCGGCGTGACCCATACGGCGACCTGCAGGAGCTGTTTGCCCGGCGATGAAACCTACAACAGGTTTTTTACCGTTAGCTTTGATCCAGCGAGCAGCTTCAGCTTCGAGGCTACCACCGATTTCACCGATCATGATGATACCATCGGTTTCAGGGTCGTTCATGAAAAGTTCGACAGCTTCTTTCGTAGTTGTTCCGATAATCGGATCACCACCGATACCGATAGCTGTAGAAATACCCAGTCCTGCTTTCACTACCTGATCGGCAGCTTCATATGTTAAAGTTCCCGATTTAGAAACGATTCCGATACGTCCTTTTTTGAACACGAATCCCGGCATGATACCCACTTTGCATTCTTCGGCAGTGATGACACCCGGACAATTTGGTCCGATCAGACGAGCTTTGCGACCTGTCAGGTAGTTTTTCACCATAATCATATCTTTCACCGGAATACCCTCAGTGATGGTAACGATCAGTCCGATACCGGCTTCAGCCGCTTCCATGATCGCATCAGCGGCAAATGCCGGCGGAACGAAGATGATGGAAACATCGGCTCCGGTTGACTTAACAGCCTCAGCCACAGTGTTAAATACAGGCTTATCCAAATGAGTAGTACCACCCTTGCCCGGCGTCACTCCGCCAACCACATTGGTTCCGTATTCAATCATTTGAGTTGCGTGAAAAGTACCTTCACTGCCTGTAAAACCCTGAACTATAATTTTGCTGTTTTTGTTGACCAGTACGCTCATTGTATCGTGTTATTTAGTGGGTGCGAAAGTAGGTTTTTTCTTTCAAACTTTAGGGTGTGGGGGAATTTTGTTGCGGGTTGCGGGAGGCGAGTTACGGGTTGCGGGTTGCGGCTTGCGGCTTGCGGGTTACAGGTTGCGGGTTACGGGTTACGGGTTGCGGGTTGCTGGGGGCGTAGTCAATCTCGAGTGGAATTTAATACTGAATTGAAAATCTGACAATTACCAGTCAGTTTCAACTCTGCTTAAAAGGTCTAACTTTGCATTCGCGTTTCGTACCTCGTAACTCGCAACCCGCAACCCGCCCCATGAAGCACATCAAAAACCAAGACACCATAATCGCCCTGGCCACCGCTCCCGGTGCCGGCGCCATTGCTGTGCTTCGTCTCTCGGGTCCCAAAGCTTTTGAGATTACCGACAAAATTTTCAAGGCCAAAAAGAAGGGTGTACTCATTTGTCAGGCCGATAGCCACACGTTGCATTTCGGCGACATCAAAGACAACGAACAAATTATCGACGAAGTGCTGATCTCCGTTTTCCGGAATCCACATTCGTATACCGGAGAAGACGTAGTTGAAATTTCCTGCCACGGCTCTACTTTCATCCAGCAGCAGATTTTAAAAATGTGCCATCGACATGGAGCACGTTATGCCGAAGCCGGTGAATTTACCTTGAGAGCATTTTTAAATCGTAAGATGGATCTCTCGCAAGCCGAAGCCGTAGCCGATTTGATAGCTTCCGATTCAGCCGGTGCACACAATCTCGCCATTCAGCAAATGCGTGGTGGTTTTTCGAGTGAGATCAAAAAACTGCGCGAAGAATTGATTCACTTCGCTTCGCTAATCGAACTGGAACTTGACTTCGCCGAAGAAGATGTCGAATTTGCCAGTCGTGCCGATTTGCAAAAGACTATCATCAAGCTTCAAAACTATATCGGTCGTTTAATAGAATCATTCGATCTCGGCAATGTAATCCGTAACGGAATACCTGTTGTGATTGCAGGCAAACCGAATGTAGGCAAGTCGACGCTGTTGAATGCACTGCTCAATGAAGAACGCGCCATCGTCAGCGAAATCGCCGGAACCACCCGCGATACGATTGAAGAAGAAATTTCGATTGGCGGAATGAAATTCCGATTCATCGATACAGCCGGCATCCGCGAAACTCAGGATGCGATTGAGCGAATCGGTGTGAGTCGCACGTACGAGAAGATGAAACAAAGTCCGATCGTTCTCTACATGTTCGACCTCAACGAAACCGGCGCTGCCGATCTCAAACTCGAGCTCGACGAAGTAAAGAAAAACGTTCACGACGAAATTCGCCTTTACCCGATCGGCAACAAAGTCGACAAAACCAATCTCGAGCGCACGCAATCAGAATACAAAGATTTCGACAACATCCTTTTCATCTCTGCCAAGGAGAAAATCAATTTAGAGAAAGTCACTTCACTCCTTCTCTCTTTCATCAACGAAGGCAAAACCGAGCAATACTCAAGCATCGTCACCAACGCCCGCCACGCCGAAGCGTTACGCCAAACATCCGACGCTCTTACGAAAGCCTACGAAGGTTTGAATAAGAAAGTGACGAATGATTTTATTGCCGGGGATTTACGGATGGCGTTGTATCACTTGGGAGAAATTACCGGGGAGATATCGACGGATGATCTTTTAGAGAATATTTTTAGTAAGTTTTGCATTGGAAAATAGCTCTGAATTCTCGCCAGAAATCGACTGTTTTTTTCACCACGAGAACACGAGTGGCACAAGATTGCACAAGAAATCCGGCTATGAATCCATTCCTATAAAATTTGTGGTATCCAAACCGTAAACGTAGATCCGACACCAAGTTCAGATTCGAGCTCAATAGTTCCATTCAGTTTGTCGACTGCTTCCTTAACGATATAAAGGCCGAGGCCACTACCGGCTGATTGCTCTGAAACTCGGTAGAACATATCAAAAATCCGGTCCTGATTTTCCTGAGTGATCCCGATACCATTGTCGCTTACGCAGAAAGTGCAACCTTCGGCATCAACGTCAACTCTGATGCGAACTTCGGGATTTCGGTCAATAGTATTTTGATATCGGATTGCATTTGAAACCAAATTACTCAAAATGATATTCAATCGAACACGGTCGGTTTTTAAGCTTGAGCTATCATTCAGACTAAAATGAAATTCCGGAGTCATATAACCTTCACCCATGTACTTCAACTCCTTGGTGATGCTATTGATGATATCGGTAAAATCGATGACTTCACCTTTGACTTCGGTTCGGGCATTTTTTGAATAATCCAAAATGTCTTTGATAAAACCGTCAAGCTTCTTCACACTATCGACCAGAAGCGAAATATGCTCAGACATTTCCTCATCCTTATTGTCATCAGCTGCAATTTCCAGTACCCCGAGCATAGAACTCAATGGTGCTCTTAAATCATGAGTCACACTATAGACGAAACGATCGAGTTCTTTATTGATTTTTTCAAGCTCGGTATAACGGTCAGATAATTCCTCCATCATCTCCTTCTGCTCTGTAATATCAACGGCAATCGCAAGAAACAAATATGGCTTGCCGTATTCATTTTTGAACTGGACAATGGTGCTGTCGATCCAGAAAATGTCTCCATTCTTTTTCTTATCGCGCAACTCTCCTCTCCAGACATTCCCCGCCAGAATCGTCGTCCACATCTTTTCCATGTACTCTTTAGAATGATAATGTGAATTCAGAATTCGGTGACTGTTTCCCACCAGTTCATCTTTGGTGTATCCGGAAACCGTACACAGATTTTTATTTGCATAGCGAATGATTCCATTCTTGTCGGTTGCCGAAACAATCAATGACTGATCAAGAGCTTGCTGATAGTCGGCTGTTTCTTTCATACTTTCCCGTAAACGGATTTCTGCCGTAACACGTTTAGTAACATCGCGCAGAACGCCTTCATGATAGAGAGTATTTCCCTTTTCGTCATAAATATATTGCCCCCGATCTTCCACCCAAATTTCAGAACCGTCTTTCTTCTTCAATCGGAACATTGCAATTTCACCTTCGATATCTTGCTTGATAGCATGATCACGTTCTGATTCTTCAAAATAGAGATCCTTTTTAATGTCTATGGCTATCAACTCTTCTTTCGAATCATAACCAAGCATTTTTACAAGTGCCGGATTGACTTCAAGGAATCTGCCCTGATGTGAGCTCTTGTATACACCATCCTGCATGGTTTCAAAAAGTTCCCGGTATTTCTTCTCGCTTTCCGTTAGAGCCTGCTCTGCTTCCTTTCGTTTTGATATATCCCGAAAATTGGCAACGATTGCTGCAATATTTTCATCTGCCATTCTATTCGTGAGCACTCCTTCTATCCAAATATATTTGCGATTTCTGGCTCTTAATCGAAACTGAAAATGAAATGCCTTGTTGGGGGCATTTAATACCTCATTCCACAGTTCGCAGGCAGATGATTGATCTTCTTTGTGTATAAATGAATAGCCGGGTCGTCCACGGCGATCCTTTAAGTTATATCCAGAAACACGATCAACAACTTCATTTTGATAAATGATCATTGACTCTGCAGTAAACAACATCAATCCATCTTCATTATTCTCCAGAAGCGCTTTAAATCGATGTCCTACCGTCTCTAGCTCTTCCACCCAAGCAGCAGAAGCCGGATGTCCTTCTTCATGTAGCAAATGTTGAACGGCTGCTTCGGTTCGATATGAAATAAATTGCGCGGGAAATGAATCACAACGGCTGATCATATCCACCATGAATAATTTAACTTCCGGGCTCCAACTTGCTTCATTGGAACCAAAATGCTCTTTGGCTAATTTCTCAACAAAATTTCTTAGCATAATAAATTAGTATCCGAATTGAACTATTAAGCAAGTACGCTCCTTGATATTCCAACAGATAGCAATGCTTATCTTAAATGTAAAAATGAATCGCCCTTATTTGTTACGCACTCTGATTACAGCATGGCCTTCGTCATCGCCCATGGCCGTTGAGCTCTCTCCATTCTGGAGTTTCATGATAACAGTTTTGTCGAGAGGCTTATTGACGAATTTAGTTACATAAGCATTTTTTCGAGCTCGCTCCAAATCACATGGGTTTAACGATGTAGAAAGCATCACGATCTCCGTATTCTTCTTAACGTTATCGGGAAGCCAGTCAAATTCGGCTAAAAATCCAAAACCGTCGACTTCGGGCATTCGGATATCCAGAAAGATAAGTTCGGGAACTAATTCAGGTGAGCGGGACAATGACTTCAAATACTCCAGAGCCGACTGTGCTGAATCTTTTAAAATAATTTCTTCTGCAAAATTGAATTTACGAATGTTCCTCTCAGCAATAAAGCGATCTACATACGTATCGTCCACCACCATTACTCTTTTAAATTTTCGCGCTTGATTTTCCATAAACTCCATTATTTAAGATCACACCATCTCAAACGATCAGAGCCGAATACATGGTCAGTTTATGCTCTGACTTCTTCGACTTCTCTCGGGATAGAATTTTCCGGTTAGTATTAGATTTAAGTTAATTGTTGACATTTTCTCTTCTTTCTGCATTGCTGATTTCGCGGCTTCCTGATAACTCAAACTGCAAATTGAAATATCGGCGCTGCTGTAAATCATAATCTGATATGTTAATTCAGGTATCGCTACGGAAGAAGAAAATGAACAAGGAAAAACAATCACAAATTGCCTTCCAACTTTCGCATACGAAATGCTCGTACTATTTTCCACCCACATGTTTGACGGCTCCAAAAGACTCAACCGACTACACATCCACGATACCATACTTGTACTATTAAAATATTAAACTGAACAATCGGTGTTAGAGTGTGTATCACATATTACATATATTAATGAATGTAGTTGCGGCAGATTTATGCAATATTCTTCATATTGGTTTCAGCTTATCGCCGTGCTTTTATTGAAAAACGATCTAAATTGAAATCACTCACAAAATATTGTGAAAGAAAACTTACACTTCGAAAAAATTAAAATTCCAAAGCATGACAATTGTCAGCAGCGACATATCCACGCATTAGGAAATTTAAATGGATTATTTTGGGAATAGCTTAGATAAAAGCCTTAAGACAAAAGCTTCATCCTCTGACAAAATAGTTGTACAAGATATGCTACCAGTACAAATTTTCATGCAAACGTCGTGCTTCAGAAGAACCCTATCCGCCTCCGTACGAAATAAATCTTGACGAAAGCTAATTTGGCAATACAATAACTTTCTTTGAAACGACACTTCCTTCCGCACTAACTGAACAAACATAAGTACCCGGCAGCAAATTAGTTGTTTCGATTTCATGCTTGCAAAAACCTTTTGAAACCCCTTGCTGAGAACTTGAATAAACAATCCGACCTGACAAATCCGACAGACTGATAGTTACGTTCGAATTTTTAGCCAAACTGAAATGCACAGCGAATTTAGATTGGGCAGGGTTCGGAGAAATTTCAAACAACGATACACCTTCAGCCATCGTTGGTCTGACACCGACCGTACCTGCTTCAACTTTTGCAACTATCATTTCATTATCATATGAATTATCCGGCAAATAAAAATCACAAAAACTGGTACGTAGCCCCGGGATATAATCGCGTTGATATAGAACGTAGGCATACTGATCTACTCTGCGTGCAATAGATGGTAATACATTCTCTTGATTTTCACCATCACCACCCTGAGCCATCGAATAAGCAAGATCAAATGGATAAGACCAATTGTAAGGGCTGTATGTACCGGCAATTTTGGGAAGCGTGCTCATATATGAATGTGAATGCACTTCCTGATAAATTACAGTATCCGACGACTCGTCGACACTTTGATATGCCAGATAAATGGTTCCATTAGCATCGATACCTGCGGAAGGTTTACCTGTAGGGCCTGTGCGGTAATAATTTGAAACATAAAGATCATAACACGGAGCAGGACTGGAAGGAATATCAATAATACCATTTCCATTGAAGTCCTGAGCAGTCAGAATTTTTATGAAATGATCCGTACCCATTGCTTCATTCCAATATTGAATTCCATCGGTGTCGAATGGTGAGCCTGTTGTTCCGCTCGTAGTACTATCGCTATACCAAACAATTTGTGTGAACCAAACATGGCACATCCCATCATTATCAATTAACAGATGCTCATCACCACTGCAGGTCATGATCCAATCAGCTATTCCGTCGGCATTCGTATCGGTAAGATTCGTATTGATTCCGAAAAAAGGAACAGGGTGTGTATCAACAATAGTTTTAGTCCATGTAAGGCCACCGTTTTGCGATTTGATAATACCAAGATCGGTAGAATAATTTCCAAAGAGAATTGCAATAGAGCCGGCATTTGCATCAATTGAATAATCCTCGGCATTCCAACCGTAATAGTAAGTGGAATCGATTTCATGAATAACGCGCTTAGCTGACCAGGTTTGACCGCCATCAAAAGAAGCACTAAAAAAGATTGGTCCATATTGGCCATGAACAGCCACTCCGGATGTTCCTCCTCCATTCCAAATCGCATAAACAGAATCACCGCTGGCGGCAGTTTTAGCCCAGGTGTCACTATTGGCACTTCCCCATGGCGTTGAGTATGTCCAGTTACCGGTTCCTTTTGTAGGGCGATAACTCATCGACATCGAAGTGCCGGTGTGATGCAATACAATCTCATGTCCGGATGAAGTCGTTACAATCGACGGAAACCCTGTTCTGTTGGGTTCAATTCGACTGTTTGGATAAGCGCCCCAATTTGTACCGTCGAAGTAATTGTACGCTGTACCGAGGTTTGGGAAATTGGAAATGGTATCAGGTGAGTAATTCCAAACGGCCGAAATGGTGCCGTCGGTATTATATACAATGTGATTAAAGGACGACAAGTTACTTTGCACATCGTACTTTGTTGTTCCTATAACAGTCTCGCTTAAAAGTTGTGCTTTTACAATCGAGAAAGACATAATGAGCAGCAGAGAGAATACAACTCTTTTCATGCGTTTACGTTTTTAGAAAGTGACTGAATATTTATACCAATCTTACATCAGTTTACGAAATAAAGGAAACTAGATCCGCCAAGGCGGATATACCATTCTCTATTCGTATTTTCATTTAGGAATGGTATAAATAATGTTTTAAAAAAATATATTAGTGACTTACCACAAGTTTCTCGACAACTATTTTTCCATTCACAATGAGAGAACAGAAATAAACTCCAGCCGGAAAATCTGCAACAGATATTTCCTCTACATTAAGTCCTTTTGATAAAACTCTGCCGGGGCGAGAATAATAAGTAGTACCTGTCATGGATTTGATTTCTATAATTCCATTTCCCTTTTCTTTCAATAGAAATTGCAGAACGATTTTGTCAGAAGCAGGATTGGGAGAAACAGAAATTGCAGAGATCATGTCATTCTGCAATTCTTTTACACCCACCGTTGTTGCATAAACTTGTGCAACGACTATCTCATTTGTATAAGAATCCGGAAGAATGCCGCAGGACGTAGTATGTAGTCCGGGTACCTGATCGCGTTCATACATGATGTATGCATATTGGCTTACTCGCCTTGCCATAGTTGGAAAAACACCTTCTTCGAATTCACTATTTCCTCCTTCAGCAACTGTTATAGTAATATCAAACGGATAAGTCCAGTTCCAATAATTATAACTGCCTGCGATTTTAGGAAGCGTACTTACGAATGGATGTGTATGGAATCGGCCGAACAAAGCTGAATCCGAATTCTCCGTTTGTGTTTGATAAGCAAGATAAATTGTACCATTCGCATCGATGCCGGCTGAAGGAAATCCGGTTTTGCTCAATCTATAGGAATTTGGTCCCCCAATATAAACACATGATGAGCCTTGCAATGCATCATCAAGAATGCCATTACCATTTAAGTCCTGTTGCTCCGCAATTTTGATAAAATTATCTGTCCCCATATCCTCATTCCAATATTGTAGTCCATCATCAAAAGGGAAATAGTTATAAATTCCTACAGTCGAAATATCGCAATACCACCTTAGTTGAGTAAACCAGACATGACACATACCATCATTATCGATCAAAAGTGACTGATTTCCGGAACTTGTTTGTACAGTATCTATGATACCATCTGAATTAGTATCTGAAATCGCCACGAAATTTCCATAGTGAGGCAATGGATTTGTTTCGATAATTGTTTTAGTCCAGGTAGCGCCACCATCATGTGACTTAAGAACACCGAGATCGGTTCGGGGATCACCAAATAAAATAGCAACCACTCCGGCACTTGCATCTATGTCATAATGCTCACCTCCAAATCCGCTGTAAAATGTAGAATCAATTTCATGAATAATCGTTTTCGGAGACCATGTTTGTCCACCATCAAAAGAGGATACAAAATACAATGGCCCATCCTGCCCTGCTATAGGTGTTCCTGATGTTCCCGTTCCATGCCAGATGGCATAAACTGAATCGCCATCAGAAGCTGATTTCGCCCAAGTGTCATAATTATTTGTTCCCCATGGCTTCGATGCCGACCACGAACCGCTTCCTTTTACAGGACAATAATTCACCGACATACCGGTTCCGGTGTGTTGAATTGTGATCTCATGTCCGGATGACGTGGTCACAATCGAGGAATAGCCAGTTCGGTACGGGTCAATGCAAGTAGTTGGCATTGCAGCCCAATTGGCTCCGTCGAAATAGTTGTATGCCGTTCCCCTATTGGGAAAGTTCGTTGTCGAATCGGGGGAAAAATTCCAAACCGCCGACATGGTTCCGTCGGCATTGTGAACGAGTTGTCCGTACGGAGAATCATTGCACTGAACATCGTACATCGTTCGACCGATTATGGTTTCGCTGGCCAATTGCGCTTTTGAGTTCAGGACTGAGAAAAAGACAAATGAAATGAGTAATATTTTTTTCATGTAAAGAAGATTAGAAGATCAATAGTAATGATTTTTCTAAACCCCAAAAACACGAAATGAAAAGAATTCGGAATTTTAAATTCTGAATTCAAAATTCACGCTAAAATCAACTGTTCCGACAGCGAATTGTCAAATTTCAGTTACAACTTCATTTTTCTAAATTTTCATCAGTCGTTGATAGCCCTTTTTACCGTCAGAGAAAGTAAGCTCGACAATATAGAGTCCAGCAGGAAGATCGACTGTAGACAAATTAAAGAGTGACCCTTTGAAATCCTGTGAAACAATTTCTTTCCCGTCGCACGAAAAGATAGCAATGCGATTCATCTCAGAAGTAAGATTCACTTTAATGGAAAGGCTACCGTACGATGGATTTGGATATACGGAGAAGCTGAACTCGTTTTCCGGATTATTGACAGAAGTACCCGGATCCAATACAGTAAAAGTATCACAAACCACACAACCGTTAGCATCAGTGATACATTCGGAATACGTTCCGGCATACAAGATGGATAAGTCTTCCGTAATCTCACCGATATTCCACAAATAAGAATAAGCCGGAGTTCCTCCTGAAACAGAGACGTCAATAGTTCCATCGGCACAACCTGTGCAGGTAGCATCAGTAACAACAGCCGACATCAGTAACGGTGCAGGGTCATTGATGCTGACACTCGAAGTTGCTGTACAGCCATTCGCATCCGTTATTGTGACAACATAGTTTCCGGCGCACAAACCGGAAGCCGATGCCGTCGTTTGAACAGGGCTTGTTGACCAGCTGTAGGCAATCGCTCCCTGACCATTTGCAACAACGGTAGCCGATGCAAAGCATTCTCCGGCACAACCGTTGGTAGAAGTTATATTTGCCGTCGCAGTGCAAATTAAATTTGAGATCGAATATTTTGTTACAAAAATATCAAGCAGCGTATCACCGATAACGTGATTGCTTCCGAAATCAATCGAATCAACAAACTCTCCACAGAAATACACATTTCCATTTGCATCGCACCCCACACCTCTGCCTCTGTCGTTATCGAGGCCACCGGCAGTTTGAATCCAGTTGAGATTACTTCCTGTTGAATCATAGCTTACCATGAAAACATCGGCAAACGAAATTCCGTTTATCGTTTGAGGCGGGAAAAAAGCAGTAGCTGCGAAATCCCCGATCACATACAGATTACCGTTCGAATCGTGAGTAACGCCACGACCGATATCATCTTCGGCACCGCCACCACGTAATGCCCAGCGATTGTTTCCGTTTGCATCGTATGAAGCGAGAAACATATCCTCTCCTCCCATTCCATAAATATGATTCGAGCCGAAAATAGCATGTCCGCCTTCTTCGCCCGTAATAACAATATCACCATTCACATTAACTGTAACATCCCATCCCCGTTCAAAACCCGTATCGCCGGCCTGAACAGCCCAGAGGTAATTTCCCGCAGTATCATATTTAGCAAGAAAGGCATCAGTCCCGCCGCGTCCATCCAGTGAATCCCCTGGAGCAAAGCCGGCGCGGTCGACAAAATATCCTGTTACATATAGGCTTCCGTTATTATCACTTACGATACCATAAGCTTTATCACTCTGAGTACCTCCGATTTTTCTTGCCCAGACCAAATTTCCGTTCGGATCAAACTTGAGTATAGAACCATCGTAGTCACCCGCAGAAGTAAACAAATAATTACCCTCGTAAGTAACATTTCCCTTTATACCACCACAACCATAGACGTTCCCCTGAGCATCACAAGTAACACCATAGCCGCGAGTATGCAATGAATCATCGGCATCAATACTACGAACCCAGATGGCATTACCGCTCGTATCATATTTTGCCACGAACATATCATTTACACCCGGACCGAGCGTAGTTTTCATAATGGCATCGAAGTATGCAGTATCCTCGTATTCCCCGACAAGGAAAATATGTCCGAAAGGGTCCAGAGTAATAGATTGTACCTTATCACCACCTTTTCCTCCTGCTACTTTTGCCAAAATCAATGATCCATCGGATTTATACTTTGCTACAAAAATATCATGGATGCCGGCAGAAGGCAATTGAACGCCGGAACCGAAATCTGCCATAAACTCAATTTGCCCTGCAACATAGACATTGCCCTGTGAATCTGAGACCAGATCAAAAGCTTCATCGAATCCTTCGCTTTTAATAGCATTAGCCCATGGGAATGTCTGACCACTCACAGAAGCGGTGAAAAGGAGAAACAAAGACAGAAGATTAAGACGAAATTTGAATTTCATAGGATTTTACCGAGAAGGAGCAAAAATAGGAAATCCCTCTGAAACCCGCATCAAATAAGGCATTGAAGCCTAAAAACTTCATATTAGAACAACACAGACTGTGATTTTTAAAGAAATTAGCATTCTCTTAAACTGAAAAAGGCTCTAAAAGCTGAACTTTCGGTAAAAAAACGAAGCGTTATATTCTTAAAAAACGTCTCGAGCTTTGGGGCACATTCAGGCATTAAAAATCTCGTTCAACATCTTTGCATTTAATGTTTTCCCTCTGAAGCCGGCAATGATCGGATATTCCTCTGAACGCAATTTGTCTTTTTCGTCCAATGAAGAAGTCAGCATATAGATTTTCATTTTACGCAAATTCTCCTCCGGCAATTTCACTAATTCGTCGAGAAGTTCGAACCCACTCATTTCGGGCATCCTAATATCGAGAAACAAATAATCAGGTATATTCTCGCCGGAACTAATCGCTCTATTCAAAAATTCAAGGCCCTCTAAACTTGATCTGAAAATGATCACCTCACATGATGGATCAGCCTGACGCAAAACTTCCTCGTGCAGAAAATTCGAGATTTGGTCATCATCTATTAAAAGTATCTTTCTCATAATATTCAATTAGGCTGTGATAATGGCAATGTCAGCTTCATAGTTGTTCCTTCTCCCCGAACAGATTCCACATCAACATTACCGCTAAGTTTTATCAAAATTTCCTTACAAATATAAAGGCCAAGGCCTGTACCTACAGACTTGCTGGTACCACGATAAAACATATCAAATATCTTATCGATGTTCTTCTCAGAAATACCTTCACCGTTATCGACAACTTTTATCACAATATTGTTGGCCTCTCGGTAAACATATACACGTACAAATGAATCAGGAATATGGGAGCGCTTATATTTTACTGAATTACCAATAATGTTTTTCAGGAGAGTATTGACACGGTATTTATCGGAAAACAAAAGTGGAGGCCCTTCAATATTGAGTTCAAATTTTATTTCTTCCGGATCTGAAAATCTCAAGTCGTCGAAAATAGAATTAATCATCTCTTTGACATCAAATTCAGTTAACTTCAATTCAAGTCGTGCATTTCTTGAATATTCGAGAATCTCCTGAATTGTTCCATCCAATCGGCCGGCCGACAAATCCGCCATTTGAATATAGCGCAGATTATTTTCATCGAGTCCACCCTTCTCAATAATTAGATCTAAAATCCCTTTGATGGACAATAGCGGTGAACGTAGATCATGTGAAATACTGTAAACGAAATTATCAAGCTCAGCATTTATTTTCTTGAGTTCAACATTTTTATTTACAACATCAGCCTGAACACGTTTTAAATCGGTAATATCTACACCCGACACGACAATGTGTTCGAGCACACCCTTGTCGTTATAATTTGGTAGAATGTTTCGAAGAATATTCCTCTCCTCTCCATTTTCGAGATGCCGGATTTCTTCAAATTGCACCAGAGCGCCTTCTTCCAATGATTCCTTGATCTTATCGATTAAGACCTCCCATTTTTCTTTTGAAAATTGTCTCGACTGAGCAATTTCATTTAAGCCATTCCCAATTTCCCGATGAATACCGGCTTCGTTCTCCACGAACAAGCGATTCACATAGGTAAGAGTGAGTTCGGAGTTAATTACGAAAATCTCTGCAGGAGAGTGATTAAGAATTCCTTCGTAGAAAAGTTTAAGGGAGTTAACTTTGCGGATAAATGAATCTCTCTCCATCACGGCTTCTTCGAGATTCTTTTGAAGGAGCTTAACGGAGGATATATCGAGATAGATACTAATATGTCCGGTGATATTATTCTGTTGATCATAAACCGGCGCCGTACTTTCCAGAAGCGTTACCAGTCTGTGGTCAATTCTCCTGAACTCTATTTCAAATACTGAGTCAGCGATTTTTCGGTAGGAAAGAACATTAAATTCCAGCTTATCAGGGCGATCAAATCGCTCGCCGTGTTGTGCATTGATAAGTACTGATGGATCTGACAGGAAGGTTAAGTCGTGGAATTTTTTGTTACTGAAAACAACATTTCCTTTGAAATCCACTTCCACCAGTCCTAAGTTCATATTCTCAATGATACTTCGGTATTTTTCCTCACTGGCTTTTAGTTTCAATTCTGCCTCACGGTTCTCCGTAATATCAATCGATGTACCGATTAACCGAACCAATTCTTCGGAAGCGTCATGTTCGGCGATGATGAGACACTTCATAATTCTAGGTTCCCGATTATCGACGCGGGTAATACGAAATTCCAATTCGACCATTTCGCCCTTTTGGAAAATCAGGCTCTTAACCTCGTCCTCGAGCTTTTCTATATCATCCGGATAAAGAACATGTCGCCATAGCGGATACAGTTCACGATCGGTAACATCTTTTTTAATTCCAAACTGATCGAGCAACACTTCATTCCACATAAGTTTCCGAATCTTCGGCTGCCATTCCCAGATTCCGATTTCAGATTTAGCAGTTATCAACTCGAAACGTGAATTGATTCGCATGATTTCCTGCCGGAACATTGTTTCGGCAGTAATATCTTTTGAAGAGCGATATAATTGACTAATTCATTATCCGCATTGAAAACCGGAGTAATTTCGAGCTGATTGTAATAAATAGCTCCATCTCTGTTAAAATTCTCAAGTGTCAGCTCAACAAATTCCCGATGAATGAAAGCATCCTGCAATTGTTGATCAGGAGCTGAATTCAATCCTGACCTGTGCAAATAGTTTATTGCATCCTTTCCGATTACTTCGGAACTTTCATAACCGGTGGTTTTGACGAATGATTCATTAACCCATTCAATTTTTCCGTTAGCATCGGTTATAATAACACCGTTTTTAGTCTTTGTTGCGATGAACGATAGCTTACGTAATTCCAATTCGGAAGCAGAGATTCGCTTTACCTGTTCTCTGATACGACCACTTTTCTGTCTGTTTGCGACCAATGACTGAACCTGCTGAACAAAGACTCCGAAAATTGTTTCGTGTCGGGATTGCAATTTCTGATATAATGGGGCATGTTCAATGGAGATCAATCCCATCATGTAAACAGTGTACCCGAAATATGGATCCGAAAAGGAGAAGAACAAGCCTTCATCATACTTGTTAAGCGTTGGAGAGGAAGCCAAATGCTGCCGTTGAAGAATCAACCGACGCTGATCCTTCCATGCATTCGTTAAATCTTCCAATTCTTTAACCAAAGTTGTTTCAAGGTTGGCAACTTTTGTAATACCTTCCACAGAGAGATACCTTTCCTGTACCCCACTGCTTTTTTCAAAATAAAAGATAGCACTTTCGACTTCAAAAATATCTATGATTGCTTCCGTAATTAATTTGGCGAACTCGCTATCAGATTGTTCCTGCAAGGCGCCGGAATTAAATTTGTGCAATCGTTTATATAATTCCAATTCATGATCAAGTCTATCACGAGTATTGATCAACTGTTGCTCAACATAAGAGAAACGGGTGATTCGTAACTGCAGATCACGGTAATCTTTCAGTAGCTGGTTATATTCCGGAGTCTTTTCCTTCTCGTCAGGCATAATTTGCAGTCTTCAATTTTATCATTTATCGGTAGAGAACGTAAAGGGCAGTTGTATAGTTATGGTACGTATTTTTACCTCCTAAACGGGCAAACTCTCCGAATCCGTACATACCAAGCCAAGGAGGACATTCGCCATGTGTATAAAACGGATATTGCATTCGATTAACCAATTCTTCTTTTATAATTCGGTTGAAAAGGAAACGTCCTCTGGCAAGACAATCGGCGTGAAATACTGCCACCGGAGTTTTGCCATTTAATCGGTCCTTCATTGAGTTAACCATTCTATCCATTTCACTAAAGATGAGGTTTTCATCGCGCGTTGTAAGCCACAATTCGGTTCCGACCGGACATTCGGTAGCATAATACATGCTATCACCTTCATGCTTAGTCACCACTCGTAAAATATGGTTATTGCCATATTCTTTTGCTAATTCAGGAGATAATTTTTCTCCCAGTGCACCAACCGGAATTGAATCGCCACAGGTAGAATCTTCAGGCAATCCCAGTCGAGTCAGATATTCCTTCCAGGCCGGTTTGTGATTAAATTCTTCGATGATGTGGCCATGCGATTTGGTTACTTTGAGTGGTTCGCCTACAGCTAAAAAACCATGCGTTGCTTGAGTCTCTATGTTAATAGAAGGATCAGCAAAAGCAATGGCAAATGCACCATGCTCTTTCACCTTTCCGTTGAAAGCCTGGTAGCTTATAAAACCTTTCATATTATCAGAAGAAGTGGCACCGAAGATGGTAACCTCAGGTCCAAATTCACTCTCTAATGCAGCAATACAACGATCGTTTGCGATATCAATACCTGACGCCAGAAAATAAATCATGTTGATTTTTTTTCCGGAAGCTTTGAGTGCTTTTGCTAGCTCTAAAGATTTCTCATACGAATTATGACCATAAATCTCATCAACAGATGCTGTGGCAAAGTCATTTCCCTTCACTGCCATCAAAGCGATATCTTTCATTGACTCGCTGACGCCTTCCCGGCCGACAACTCCGCAGCAAGAAGCGGCAAAAATCTGAGCACGTGGAGCAAGTTCATGTGCCTGATCAATCATCTCCTGGAAATTATGACCAATTGCTGCATGCAATAAGATTAAATCACAATCTGAGTAATTACTTCCTAATGCAATTTCCATACATTCAACAACACCTCTTTTGGTGTTGACGATTCGGGTACTGGCTGAATAAAAACTTAACATGGTTATCTGATATTATTTTGTCCTTTCTTAAGCCGGATTATAACTCCACGCATGAGAGCAACTGAAGAGCCTGCATTCGGTAAAATTATGTGACGAAGGCTTCAATAAACCGGAATATATCATTTCAAACTTACCTTGAAATGCTCTTATCTTTTATGATATAGATCATAGTCAAGCACGAACAAAAGCATCTTTTCAAGACCTAATCTTCATTCAATTTGACCATGATAAATACGCAGAAAAGGTACTCAAGATTCAATCCTGAACCGGAAAGCTTTTACGCAGGAATTGCTGTGCAAAAATGCAGGTAAATAACTTTGAGTTATAAAGGCATTTGGAATCCGAACGACCAAATCACTTCTCCAAAAAAGAAATTGTGGTGAGCTTTACCGGTTCCTACAGTCAGAACAGATGAGTAATTAGCAAAACCACCTTTAAGAGAAGCTTCAGTAAAGAAATTATCAAAAAATTCATATCTGACACCGGTGTCAAACGCCCAGATCATTCCGGCAATATGAAATACATTATCAAGTCGCTCACCGAACATCGTAACATCAGTTTTTGGAATCACAACACCCATTCCGATTTTTTCGGCTAGGTAGAGATGATGTTTACCCAATTTGGAGTGCCAGATTTCATAACGACGCAGGTAATTTACAAGAAGAAAATTTGCTCCGTTTGTATGCTCAAATTTTAAGAAGTCGGGAGTTACAAGTGTGTCTTTATCGTAATAAGTTCCATGAATGGTTCCGGTAAGATGTCCAACCTGATTATCGACCATCACATATTTTGTATGATCGAAGTTTAATTCACTTCCCCAGTTCTTCGTTGTATAATACCCGAAGCGATAAACATATTGCGGAATCGCTAAACTCGAGCCTATGATTTGATCAAAACCCGGACGATCCTTTGCCTTCATTCCGGAAAGCGTAAAATCATAGTGATCTGAGCCGTCGTTGTAAAAATGCAAATCACTCCGACTAAAAAAATCCTTGTTATATCCCCACGCTCCATAAAAAGTACCTTTCTTTTTTGCAGGAGCAGCTTCTTTATTGTCTTGTGCACTTACATTGACGAATAAGCAGATCAGTATCGCTGAGAATAAATAACGCATTTTCTTGTGATTTGAGTGGGCGAAGGTAAGAAATTAGCTGATGCGATGATTAGCGAATCAGCTAATTTAAGATTGGATAATTTTGAGGCAAAAAATGACTAGTGAATAAGATTCAGTGAAAAAAGAACGGTGGTTACAAAAAGCAATAACAAACCTGTGATAAAAAGAACATCTGCCACATACTCTAGCTTACCATTATCGTTGCGTATGGAGATAAAGGAGAAAATACAGCTTGTCATAAAAAGTATCGTTGCAGCGACAGTCAGTTCATCGATTACGGTTTTATCATTAAGCGCAAGTAAACGTAGTGAAGTAAGGACAACAAAGCAGATTCCGAGTAAATTGGAAGATGCATTTAAGATATGAGTCGAAGTCTTCGGATCCTTATGAGGAATAAATTTCATATACGATAATTGTTTCCGCTAAAATTAATTTTTGAAGATCTTACCGGTATATTGCCCACTTCTCCAGATGTAAAATCCGACAGGTAAATTGGAGAAATCAATTACCCGACTTTCACTGCTTCGAATTCTGGACAATCTCCTTCCAATACAATCGAACAACTCAAAGTCCGAAAGCTCGGCAGGTAAAATGAGTTGATCATGAACGGAAGTCGGTAACAGAATAGTTTCAGGCGTAAGCGAAACAACGGATGTACCCGTGCAAGGAGTCAGAGTCCCTCCTAACCTTTCGAAACTGTGTTTAAAGGCTTGGTGATAAATATTAGCAATTGTATCGTCGTGAATAATGAGAATGTTCTCATCATTTTTGCTATCGGCCGTAATCGTCCAATTATGCGAACCGGTTTCCACAAGTGGATCTGAACCGGTAGCGCATGCATCCACGATCATGTGCTTTGTATGATAAATATAATTTGGGTCAGAATAAATCTTAAGATTATTCCCCATGATGGGCGATAAAGTTGAGTAAGCAGTAAATGGTAACGAATACTGATCCATTATACCGGTAACATAAACACCATGATTGATTCTATTCACGATGCTGTCGGCATTCCATGAATCGGTAAATGTGTACACGCCGAACATCAAATCGCTATTAGCGCTATTGATTGCAGAAAGAATGTGGTCGTTTGTATGATCGGAAGGACTGAAATAACATTCGACGGTTTTGCCTTCGATGTTGAATACATGTTGAGTGTTATCGATCTTAAAAGCTCCGAATCTGGAATTGGCCTGATTGGGAATCAAGCCTGTATCGCCCCACATTTCATTAAACTCCCCTTTGTAAGCCTGAGCAAGCTCGTAATCGTTGATGATGATGATATTGTTTTCATCATCATTCATCTGCTCATCATTCCAGTTCATGGATCCTGTCCAGACAGTCGGGTCATTCGGATCAGGCGAATCAGCATCGAACACAACAAACTTATGATGCATAATATTATAAGCGGAAGACGTTGGGCTTGCAAGCTTCCGAATGCCTGCATTGAGATTGCTCAATGATCCCTGACCCACTCCACCGTCATAAATCCAACGAACTCTCTTACCATTGAGATAAGCCTGATTGACTGCATTGACGATGTTTGAAATCAGCGACGATTGGTAGTAGCTGAACACAGCGATGTCGATGCTATATTTTGCTCTTTGAATGTACGCAATCAACGTATCATCTGCCGACTCATACAAAAACTGAGCACTAACCCCTGAGCTAATCGTCGTATCGACAGGTTGAGTAAAATAAACTTTAATCTTTTGTCCCTTTACCGATGCTGAAAGCAAGATCAGGATGAGTATTGACAGGAGTGTTTTGGGCATGGGGCTAAGGTAGGGAATTTGGGGATTAGCTGATTAGTTGATTAGCTGATTAGCTGATTAGCTGATTAGGCTTCGAGGAGAGTGTATGGAAGTAATAAATACCACATACAAAAAATGCCGGCTGGACTTGGTCCAACCGGCATATGCTTGGTTATCTTGAGAAAAGTTTCCTACCATCTCATCAGCTCATCCGCTAATCAGCTAATCAGCTAATCAACTAATCAGCTAATTACTTCTTCTCAACCGAAATCCTAACCCCATTATCCTTGTAAATCTTAGTCTTTCCGTTTTTGTGAATGACAACACCGTTAGAATCGATTTTCACCATTTCGTCATCCGGTCCGCTGATGATGACGCCGTTCTTGTCGATTTTCACCTGGCCATTACCATCGGAGATATTGATGTCGGATTCATCATTGCTATTATCTTCTTCGTGTCCGAGAATATGTTCTTCGCCGGTACAATCGGTACAGGCAAGACCTTTATTGGTCATTACCCAAACACGGTCAAGCATATCTTCATCCTGAATATTTTTCACATTGTCGATATCATAAATGAAGCCGGCCAGTGAACGATCGAGATAGATTTGCGCTCCGATCGGAACTTTGAGAAGCAATTGCATTTTTTGTCCGCGGTAACGTTCGTTACGATCGATCATGAAAGTACGAGTAAAACGGAGTACAGAATCGATCTGACTGAATGCATATGTTGTATGAGTAGCACGATCGGCTGCTTCTTTCTTAGAGGCTCCGTGAGCGTAGAAGATTTCGACCAGTTCAAACGAATCGGTTTGACTTTTGACGATATCGAGAGCGATATCCTTTGAGTGCAAGTCACTCTTTTCGTCTGAGTAAAAGAAATCTGTATCGAATTCAGTTTTGCCCCAACGGTCGTAGTATTTTTCCTTTTCGTTTGCCTTTTTCCCTTCCAGTTCAAGAATCAATTTGCGGCCGGCAGGTTGCATAAGTGTGATTGATTTGCGCACACTTTGGCTCTCACTGAAGTCGGATGCAAGCTGAGTTCCGAGCACTAAGCATACTGCCAGTGCAACTAACCACAATCCAAGAGCGGTGAATCCTACAAAGCGAGTATTTCGCTTGATGTTGAAGACCATTTTCACTCCGCTGAATGCAAGCATTACAAATGGAATACCGACTAAAACTACAGCAGCAATAAAGGCAAGCCCAAACTGGAAATGACTGGAGAATACATGTCGGAAGAATTCCGGATAATGAGTTCCTGGAAAATTAAACAGGGCAAATACAGCAGCGAACATGGCGAAGGCCATCACGAGTCCGATAAAGATGAAGAAGATCGCAATTAGTTTTCCTATGAAGAGGAAGATGAATTTAAACACCTGTCCTACTCCTTCGAAAAAACGGCTCACGAAATTATCACGTTTCGGTTTACCGGCTTCCTGCACATTCTTTTCGATATTGGAAATGTTGACCGGTTCACCGCGCATCTGAAGTTTTTCGACAGACGATTCCGCTTCCGGGATAACAATCCATAAGATAATGTACAGCATCACCCCTGAACCGAAGAAGAATAACGGAATCACGAAGGCAAGACGAACCCAAACCGTATCAATATCAAAGTAAGCGGCGATACCTGAACAAACTCCACCCAAAATTTTGCTGTCAGGATTACGGAATAAACGTTTTTGTCCTTTGAATTCTGATGCAGCAGCTGTTTGAGCAGCGTGAGTTTCTTCTTTAGCAGAAGCCGATTCGTCACCAAACTGATCCGGACGACCCATTACAGTAGTGACTGCTTCAACATCTTCCAGAGTGATTACCTGCTTGCTGTCCTTTACGCGCTCCTGAAACATTTCAGCGATACGGGATTCGATATCCTGCATGATTTCATCACGGCCTTCGGCTGTCGTAAAGTGCACCCGGATAGCTTCAAGATAAGCCTTGAAACGTTCATATGCATTTTCATCGATGTGGAATACAATTCCACCGATATTTACTGTGACTGTCTTATTCATGTTGATCAGTTTTTTTAGTGGTCAGGTTTACGGCTTCCACCAGTTCTTTCCAGGTAGTGTGAAGTTCGTCTAAAAATTTTTGTCCTAACGGAGTGAGTGAATAATATTTTCGTGGGGGTCCTGATTTTGATTCGACCCAGCGGTACTGAAGAAGGCCTCCATTTTTCAATCGTGTTAGCAGCGGATAAAGCGTGCCCTCCACAACGATCAGTTTGGATTCCTTCATTCGTGCAATAATGTCGGAAGGATAAACTTCCTCCGTCGCAAGAATGGAAAGAATACAAAACTCGAGTACTCCCTTCCGCATCTGAGCCTGGGTATTTTCTAGATTGCTGCTCATTGATGTCTGGTTTTAATTATTTGAACTTTTGTAGTAAGTTGTAAGTAGTAAGTTGGCTTACTGTTTAATTACGCTTAACTATTACATATTACTACATGAACTATTTTTTCAATTATTATCTTTATTATAATCTACTTATTCTCTGCTCACCTTAAGTATAAGTCAACTTACTACTTACAACTTACTACTTACTAAAAGTGTAAGTCAACTTACTACTTACAACTTACTACTTACTAACTACTGATGCAACGACAATCTCGACCGACTGCCTCCGCTGGCAGGCGTTGTTGTGCGGGCAGAATCGAAGGAGTCGAGGTTGGAGCAATAGATATTTCCGGAGCCGAATACTTTGGAGAAACTTTGTCCGGTGCTGCCGGAAGCGATAATTTTTCCGCTGCCTTTCACGATCATTCCTATTGTAAGTGTTCTAACATCCATGCGAATGCTTCCGCTACCGTTTACTTTCAGAAGCAGCATGTCGGAATTGATCACGCCGTTTGCATAGACGCGGGCTGAACCGTTTACTTCTACCATGCTGAGATCATTTACGGTAAGGTAGATGGTTACGGCGCGATTATTTGTGCCTGAGATAACCAAAGCTCCGTTGTTTACCGAAGTCGTGATTTCTGCAACAGCATGCTTCTCCCCTTCAATCTTAATTCCTGTGTTCTCTCCCTGGCTGATGATAACGTTAGCCGGTGTGTTAATGATAACTCCGTAAAAGTTTGATGCAGTACGAAGCGATGTGGTGAGTTCCGATGACTCATTGTTTGCAAAAGCATATCCTGTGATCGAAACAAGGATGAGTGCGAAAAGTAATCTGGCTTTCATGTGTATTGCGTTTTGGACTTGTGATTATTTTTAGAACTATGTATAACCTTCTGTATGGTGATACAAAGATATGGTCATAGGAAGGTATTATGCAATACATAGTACCATATTTTTCTAAAAATATTCATAATAACCTGAATTTCAGCTAATAAATTTTCGATAAATTTTTATGAAATTCGGCTCGGGGCCGAAAAATGAGTAAAATCCTAGTTAGGAAAGGTTGAAATCAGGCAGTCAATAACCCGGAATTGGACAAGTTCAGGCAAAAAAAAGGGAAGCTCGAAGCTTCCCTGGTCATAAACGGTGTGTTTCTGTTAGTGCATGATGACAATTTTCAAATTGCTGACAGCAGTCCCATTTTGAAGTCGTCCGATGTATATTCCTGCAGTTAAGGATGAAGTATCGATATGAAGTTGATTTGAATTCATTGCTTCTGAGAGTGCGGAAACATAAACACATTTTCCCTGCTGATCATAGAGTGAAAATGCTGATCGCTCTGAATTTTTTAATTCATATTTCACGAAGAGATCATTTGTGCACGGATTAGGAAATACACCTGCTCGCAATGCATCGTTCTCCCCTACTTTCAGACTGAGCGAAGGAATTGTGATGGCCCACAAAGAGGCCGTAGGCCCGTAACTCACTTCGACAAGATAGATCACATTGCTGTCAATTTCCTGATCGACCGGATGACCGAATCCCTCTGCGATGCGTGTTGCGTGAAAAGAAAAATTATCGTTCAATGTATCTCGCACAATTTCCAAATGCAGAATATCTTCTCCAATATCATGAAACGGCGTAAGCAACGGTGAAGCGCCGGCAACTGCCGTATCGCCACCGGTATAACACGAAACAAAGGCATGACCACGGAACTCCGAATCCATCACGCTGTCGTTGTCGAACACTAGTCCCAACGGTGAGCGGTGCGCTGTGAAGCTATAGATAGCAGTATCAAGCGCGCTTGCATCAAGAAAAGCACCTGTAATTGTGTCTCTGAAGAAATCGCCATCGGGTCCGTAGTTCTTACACGGTAAAGTAAACGTAAGTCCGGGAGGAGGCTGCGGAAAATTGGGATCATTCGAAAAGAAACTTTGCTGCCATGAAGTACTCGCATGATTGATCAATGAGTCGTCGGCAGGAATGAAGCCGGCATATTGCTGAGGATTAAACGTACTGCCCATCATCCACGGAAATCCATAATGATGGTCGGCACGAATCCAGTTCATTTCATCATCCATATCACGATCGCCCGAATTTTCGACACCGAATAAATGTCCCTGACCATCGTATGCAAAATCGTATGTGTTGCGAATTCCCCGGCAGAGTACCAAAGCTTGTGCATCAAGAGCGAGTGAATCGTCGGGAATCAGCATGGCATTTGCGTTCAATGGAATCCGAAGGATACAAGAAGTAAGAGCTTTGTTTCTGATATTCGGATAAAGGCCGTATCGTGTTTGCACTTCACCATGATCACCGCGAGAGCCACTGCAGACGTAAATAGAGTCTCCGGTTGGGTTAATGATACTTCCACTAAAGAGATGATCGAAGTAATCAGCTGTCTCGTACAAGTCAGAGTGAGCAACTTCAGACCATATACGGCTTCCATCACTTTGAAGCACACCACGAGAAATAACTCCGCGTGTTAATGGCGTAGCGCTCGTCGTATTTCCGGAAACATACATAACGCTGTCATGGAAACACAATCCTTGCACATAAGTGATCCCATGCATATTGCTATCCGCTACCAAACTATCATAAGCAGCTGTGCCGATCGGCTGATGGACTTCATAAATACTGCCTTCACTTGTTGTATAAAACAAATGCCGGGTGATCGGATCCATTGCGAGTCGTGTTACGTGCAACTGAATATTCATCACATGTGTAATTGTGATGTCGGGTCGTGAGGCTGTCGGATTACTTTGTCCAAGCAAAAGAGAACAGTTGAAAATTGAGAGCCAAAATGCGAGTTGAAATTTCTTCATTTAAAACAAGTTAAAGGTTTGATATTCAATAGTAATAAAAGCAATCGAGGGAAGCAAATTATGGCCATAAAAAAAGAGGGTGTCTAAGCAGACACCCTCTTTTAAGCCATAAAGGCAATATTATTCCGGAATTATTTTCCTTTAACTTCGAGCAATTCAACATCGAAAACGAGAACAGAGTTCGCTTCGATAGCCGGGCTAGGTGAACGATCGCCGTAAGCGAGGTCAGCCGGGATGAAGAATTTATACTTCGCACCAACTTTCATGAGTTGAAGACCTTCTGTCCAGCCTTTGATAACCTGACCTAATGGGAACTCAACCGGCTCACCACGATCAACTGAAGAATCGAATACTTTACCGTCGATTGTAGTTCCATGGTAGTGAGCTTTCACTGTATCGGCAGCCGTTGGCATAGCGCCCGTACCTTCTTTCACAACTTGATACTGAAGACCATCAGGCAAAGTTGTAACACCCGGTTTTGCTTTATTTGCTTCGAGGAATGCTTTACCTCTTTCTACATTGGCAGCACCTTTAGCTTTTTTCTGATTTTCAACGAATTCCTGAACCTTCATTTGAGCTTGCATATTATTGAGGAGCAGGTTAGTATCTCCGTGAGCAGAAGCTTGAAGAGCAATTTTCAAAGTTTCGAAATTAAGTGAATCAAGACCATCACGTTTCATGTTCTGGCCGATGAGCACACCCAGTCCGTAAGAAACGGAATCCGTTGCATTCTTGAGAGTTACATTAGATTTTCCTTTCTGACCCTGGCAAGAGAAGAGAGTGACTACACTGAAGCATACAGCCAGTGCAAATACTTTTTTGTTCATTTTTTTCATAGTTAGCGCGCGAAGATAGAAAAACTTGCTCACTCCAAAGGAAAGTTCATCTGAAAGCACATAAATTCTTCATTCTTCACCATTTTAGATACGATAGTCCACAAAAAGAAGAAGTTCGCCAATCGGAAGTTGTGAATTTAAAGCAAAAACTATATTTGTGCCCATTATATCTCAACTGTGCCACGAGTACTCTGCATTATTAACCGATTAAATCTTGGAGGTCCCGCATTTCATGTGGCGATATTGACAAAATATCTCTCACCTGAATATGAAATGCTATTAGTTGCCGGTACCAAGCAGGATTCTGAAGAAAGCTCTGATTATATCGTTCGCGATATGGGCTTAAATTTCGTCAGCCTGCCGGCCATGCATCGGTCTATCCATCCGCTGCGCGATTATCAATCCTATAAAGAACTCCGAAAGATTATTCGCGACTTTAAGCCCGACATTGTTCATACACATGCGGCGAAAGCAGGAGCTTTAGGCCGTTTAGCCGCTTTGAAAGAACGCGTACCGGTGATCATACATACCTTTCATGGGCATGTTTTTCACAGCTACTTCTCGCCTCTCAAGACACGCATTTTTCTTGCGATTGAAAGATATTTGGGCAAGCGCAGTTCGGCCATTATTGCTATCAGTGATCGTCAGAGGAAAGACCTTGCATTTCGTTATGCCGTAGCACCTCCGGCAAAGATTAAGATGATTCCACTCGGATTCGACTTATCACGTTTTCAGGAAGACGTCGCTTCAAAGCGCAGAAGTTTTCGTGAAAAGTATTTGTTGGAAGACGATGAGATTGCAGTAGGAATTATCGGTCGACTTGTCCCCATAAAAAACCACACCTTGTTTTTGAATTGTGCAAAAACGGTACTTGGTAAGACGACCAAGAAAGTTCGCTTTTTTATCATTGGTGATGGAGAGAGCAAGGAACATTTGCTTAGAGAAGCCGAGAGTTTAGGACTTGATTACACTTACTTTCCTGAAAGACCGAAAAAAGCAGTATTCACCTTTTGTTCGTGGATCAAAGATGTCGACATTGCCGTTTCCGGATTGGATATTATTGCGATGACTTCGTATAATGAAGGAACTCCGGTGAGTCTGATTGAAGCTCAGGCCGGCGACAAACCTATCGTTACCACCAATGTTGGCGGTATCGAAAACGTTGTTGCCCGCAATGAAACAGCCTTGCTCGTTGATTCAAATAATTACGACCAGTTTACGGCAGCTTTACTTCGCTTAATCGAAGAAGATGAGCTGAGAGAAAGTCTTGGAAAAAAGGGATGGGAATTCGTTAAAGAAAAGTTCCATTTTACCCGGATGATTAAAGAAATGTCGGTACTTTACAGAACTTTGTTACAGAAAAAATACGGCCGGTGAAAAAATATTTAGAATTCGGCAGAAAATCCTATTTTTGTTGGCTAACCACCGACATGCGGAAGCTGCTTTTTATTTTACTTACACTAACCTCTTGTGCAGGACTGGCTCCGAACAGGATGTTCAAAACGCCAAAGGATTTCGCGTATGCGGTTGACTCCAATTCAACCAAACCCTATACTTACAAGATTCAGGTTGGCGACCGATTGGATTTGCGTATTTTCAGCAATAATGGTTTCAGATTAGTAGATCTTACCGACTACTCCACACCCGGAGTTGGATTAAATACAGGAACTGAGGCAATCACGTATTTAGTAGAAACAGACAGCACCGTAAAACTACCTGTACTGGGACGTTTGCCTTTAGTAGGACGAACGATAAAAGAAGCTGAGGATACCCTGGAATTGATGTATGCTAAATACTATAATGAACCCTTCATTGTTTTGAAAGTCACTAACCGACATGTTCTTGTTTTCTTAGGCGACGGCGGGAAAGGCATTATGGTTCCTTTGCAGAACGACAATACAACATTATACGAAGTTCTTGCTCAGGCAGGCGGCGTTTCAGAACTTGGAAAAGCCAGTGAAATCAAAATAATAAGAGGTGATCCAAATAATCCACAGATTTACAAAGCCAATCTATCAACCCTTGCCGGACTGAGAGACTCTGAGTTGAAAGTTTATTCTAACGATATTATTTATGTTGACGGAACTTCTAAACTCACAAAAAGAATTTCGACGGATCTGGTTCCGTTGTTAAGCCTCATGGGAAGTGTAATTCTGCTTTCTGTTTACCTTAAACTGTAGTAATGGCTAAGAAGAAGATTTCCCATATAAATGAGGAGTTTGACTTAAAACTCTTTGGAATCATTGTCAGAAAGTACTTTTTCCTTCTGCTGATCTTCCTTTTTTCTCGTTGACTTGCTCGCTCCTTTACCTTCGATATACTCATCCTGTCTATCAGTCAGAAGCAGTAATCAAAATAGGTCTGGTGAATAATGCGAATGCTGTATTGAATATGCAGAATCCGCAGATCTATGATGCGATGGGAATCGGAGGAAATTCGCTGGCCGGTGATATCGAGTTGATGCGTTCCAAATTGATGGTTGGGCGTGTACTCGCTCAAATGCCTCTCGATGTAACTTATTACGCTCAGGGAAACGTTCTTGACTACGAGCTTTATAAGCAAACACCTTTTGAAGTGCAGTTTGAATTGAACGATTCTAATTTTTATGGTGTTCCTGTTTACCTTAACTTTTTGTCAGAGCAAAGAGTGCACATGCACTTTTCTTCCGGAGCTGAGCAGATTGATGGAATATTTAATATAGGTCAATGGTACACTTTCAAAAGCGCTCGAATAAATGTACGTATACTGGATTATAATCTTATCGAAATCCAGCAACGTAAGATTAAACAAGACCCATTTTATTTTTACGTCAACAATCCTGTAAATCTGATCGACCGTTATTATAACGAGTTCGGAATCACTGTCACTAATCAATTTGCGCAAACGGTTAAGATCAGCTTCAAAGATTATAATTCGGCAAAAACAGCTGACTTTGTAAATACAATGGCTGCTGAGTACGACGAATATGACAAAGAAAGTAAATCGGCCGGAGCCAACAATTCACTTCAGTTCATTAACGAAACCATTACTGCTATTGACAGTGAATTAAAAGATTCGGAAGCAAAACTCGAAATATTTAAAAGGGCCAATAAAATTACCGATCCTGTTCAAAATGCTAAAGATGTACTTGAGCATATAAATGTACTTGTTGATCAAAGAGTAGAACTTCAACTCGGCAGTGCCATTTTGAATCGTCTCGACAGAGATGTTCGTACCAATCAAAAGGTAGATCAATTATTGCCTTTATTGGCAGGTACATTTACGGATGATCTTGTCAAATCGCTGGTAGAGAGAATTCAGGCACTCGAAGATAAGAGAGCTAACATGCGCTTCAGTGCTACGATGGAAAACTCGGCCATAAAATCGATTGATCTCGAAATAAGCCGTCAGCGTAACATGTTGATGAATGCAATTGATAATGCAAAGAAGTCGCATCTCGAAAAGCTCAACAGTATCGACGATCGCATCAACGAATTCGAAGGCGATTTTTCACGCTTACCGGGAAAGGAAGCAGAGATGGCACGTTTGGAACGTTTCTATCAGGTTAATCAGAAATTTTATCAGCTGCTTCTTGAAAAGAAAATTGAATTTTCGATCACCCGTGCCGGAATCGTCACCAACAATATCATTTTACAAAAGGTCGAATTCCTCTCACTCCTATTTCTCCGAATCGTCGATTGATTATAGCAGGAAGTTTATTGATCGGATTTATTATCAGCTTCCTTATCATTTTCTTCCACTACTTGTTCTATAACGAGATTACTTCATTGGAAGAAATCAATCAGTACACCGATGCAGCAATGCTGGGTATCATTCCGAAATACAAGAGTCAGATTCCTGTATCACAGCTTTTGGTCGATAAAAATCCTAAATCCGCCATATCCGAATCGTTCCGATCGGTGCGAACAAATTTACAATTCATCAATAGTGAATCCGGGCCAAAGGTTATTGCCATTACCTCTACTATTTCCGGTGAAGGAAAAACATTTGTGGCCATCAATCTCGCCGGAGTCATCGCCTTCTCTGAAAAGAAAGTTCTGATCATTGACCTTGACATGCGGAAACCTAAGATTCACCTTGGGTTCAACGTGGAGAACAGTAAAGGTATGAGTACAATTCTCATCGGAAAAGATTCACCGGAGAACTGTATCAACAAGAGTAATTTGACCAATCTCGATTTCATTACGGCAGGTCCTATTCCTCCAAATCCATCCGAGTTAATTTTAAGTAAGCGGATGCACGATCTGATCGATTACCTGAAGACGAAGTACGATATCGTGATTATCGATACTCCGCCGGTAGGAATTGTGACCGACGGTGTTGAAGTTATCAAGCGAGCCGATTACCCATTGTATATTATCCGAACTCTTTATTCGAAACGCGTGTTCATTCAGAATTTGAACAAGCTCATCGATGAGAATAAAATCTCTAAATTGTCGGTAGTCCTTAACGGTGTCGACACAACCAAATTCAAATACGGATACGGTTATGGTTATGGATACGGTTACGGATATGGTTACGGCTATGGCTACGGGTATGGATATTACGATGAAGATTCAAAGAAAAAATTAACCCGTTGGCAGAAATTCAAACAGAAATTCTTCATCAACTAAGAGTATGAATGTAGTCAAAACACCGATCGAAGGCGTTCTTCTGATTGAACCGAGAGTTTTCTCCGACAGTCGTGGGGCATTCTTTGAGACCTTCAATGAAAAAGCACTTGCCGAGATAGGTATCACAGCCCGCTTCGTACAAGATAATCAGTCGATCAGCAAGAAAGGCGTTATCCGCGGTTTGCATTTACAGCATCCTCCATATGAGCAGGGCAAACTTGTTCGTGTAGCACGAGGTTCGGTTCTGGATGTTGCTCTGGATCTTAGAGCAGGGTCACCGACATTTGGACGACATTATTCTGTCGAATTAAATCAGGAGAATCAGCTCTCCCTTTGGATTCCGCCGGGCTTTGCTCACGGATTTGTCGCATTGGAAGAAGACACAGTATTTCTTTATAAAGTCACCAATTACTACCATCCTCAATCAGAGAGCGGCATAATTTACAACGACGTAGATCTGAATATCGACTGGAAGGTTACTAATCCAATCGTCTCAGAGAAAGACAAAATACTCCCCTCATTTAAGGAATTTTGTCTGGCAAAAACGAATATCTAACAAACACATTACACACAAATTCTATCGCTCAGCCCGGCCACAATTCGTTTTTTGTGAGTCGGAAGATGGAGACCTATTGAAATGAAACAAGTCAATCCAAACTATTATTACATTGTCTATGGATTTTTCTTAGCACTGTCCGTGCTATTTTCGTTTTTGATCAATAATCTCTTTCTCAAATTTGTAAAAACACTTGGGATCCGTAATCAGGACGATACCATTATTCGATGGGGAACACAATCGAAGCCTGCTGTCGGCGGGTTTTCATTCTACATTATCTTTTTGCTTTCCATCATTGTTTATCCGGTATTCTTCGACAGCAATCAGGTCTTTTTGAATAAGCAATTTATCGGTATGCTTTTAGCGGGCATGCTTGGGTTTTTACTTGGATTAGCCGACGATGCATATAATACAAAGCCACTATTAAAGCTATCGACACAAATCACGTGTGCAGTGATTTTACTCGTGACCGGAACTGAAATCACGATCAGCTACATGGAACCGGTGAACTATATCATCACCATCTTTTGGGTAGTTGGTATTATGAATTCGTTGAACATGCTCGACAACATGGATGCGATCACAACTACGGTTTCAATAAGCATTATACTATCGGCATTATCTGTTATGATCTTCCATCATGAATACAACAGTGTTTACTTCATGGAAATGCTTGGAGTAATGGGAGCCTTGGCCGGTTTTCTTTTTTTCAACTGGCATCCTTCCAAAATGTATATGGGCGATACGGGAAGTCAGTTTCTCGGAGTCTTTCTTGCAGCAATGGGAATACGATATTTGTGGAATGCCGAACCGCCGTCTGGTGATTTAATCAGTGCACGCAATTTATTTTTACCACTGATCGTTTTCATCATGCCGATTATTGATACAACTACTGTCGTTATCAATCGTATCTCAGGCGGAAAGAGTCCGTTTGTCGGCGGGAAGGATCATACCACTCACGCCCTCGCCTATCTCGGCTTAAGCGATCGTCAGGTTGCTTTGGTATTTTGGGCTGTTACACTCATCAGCCTCATGTTAGTGGTGATTATGGAAAAATTCCTCAAGACCTGGACGCACGTCTATTCCCTGCTTTTCTCGCTTTACTTTCTGCTGATCTTCGGAATATTCTTCTATGCTGCTAAATCAGCACAGAGAGGAAAATAAAGCATTTATAAATCTTAGTCTTACTTCTTGAGAAACTCAACCAATTTCCCAACCGCTATGGCTCTATGGCTGATGGCATTTTTTTCGGCTTCACTCATTTCGGCAAAGGTTTTGGAATAACCGTCGGGCAGAAAAACCGGATCATAGCCAAAGCCCTTTTCGCCTTGCAGATCCTCAGTTATTTGTCCTTCAATAATACCTTCGAAAACATACTCCTTGCTGTCAAGATACATCGCGATAACAGTTCGGAAACGTGCTTTACGATTATCATAGCCCTTGAGCTCCGTTAAGAGTTTCAGAATATTGTCCTCCGATTGCGCATGAGGTCCGGCAAAACGGGCTGAGTAGACACCCGGACGACCGCCTAATGCATCAACTTAAAGTCCGGTGTCGTCTGCAAAACAATTCATCCCGAACTTATCGCTGATATATCGGGCTTTAATGAGAGCATTTTCCTGAATGGTATGACCTGTTTCAGGGATATCCTCTTCGCATTCGAGATCTTTGAGACTTAAAAGCGAAATCTCGGGAGGAAGAAGAGCTTTCACTTCCTTCAATTTATGCAGGTTTCCTGTAGCAAATACCAATTCCATATCAGTTTTTAATTTGCCGAAAATACACATTCCCCGGAGAATTCGACCGAAGGCCGACACGCAGAGATGTCGAAAATCACCCCTTTCGTTGGCGTAAAATGCAATTCGGAGAGGACATATATTTGTATATTTGAGGACTTAGCACAGAATATGAAAGTTGCACTCATTACCGGCATTACCGGACAAGATGGCGCCTACCTGGCCGAATTGCTTTTGCAAAAGGTTATATGGTACATGGCATTAAACGCCGTAGTTCATTACTCAATACAGATCGGATAGACCATCTCTATCTGGATCCGCACGAGCAAAATGTAAATCTTAAATTACATTATGGCGATCTGACCGACAGCACCAATTTGATCCGCATCATTCAGGAAGTGCAGCCCGATGAGATTTACAATCTCGGTGCGATGTCGCATGTGAAAGTAAGCTTCGAGACTCCCGAGTACACGGCGAATGCAGATGGGATCGGAACGTTGCGACTGCTGGAGGCTATTCGTTTACTCGGTCTAACTAAGAAAACAAAAATCTATCAGGCATCCACTTCGGAATTATACGGACTCGTACAGCAAACTCCTCAAACAGAAACAACACCATTCTATCCGCGTTCACCATATGCTGTTGCCAAATTATATGCTTACTGGATTACGGTAAATTATCGTGAAGCCTATGGCATTTTTGCGTCGAACGGTATTTTATTTAACCACGAATCGCCGATGCGCGGTGAAACTTTTGTTTCCAGAAAGATCACTCGTGGCGTGTCGCGTATTGCATTGGGTTTACAGAGTGAATTATATCTCGGAAATTTAGATTCGAAACGCGACTGGGGACATGCGAAAGATTATGTTGAAGCCATGTATCTCATTTTGCAGCAAGACACTGCGGAAGACTTTGTGATTGCAACCGGAAAGACTACGACGGTGCGCGAATTTCTTCGAATGTCGTTTGCAGAAGTAGGAATTGAAATTGAATTTAAAGGAAGCGGCAAAGATGAAAAAGCCTACGTTGTTCAGTGCAACAATTCCGAATTTCAATTACCGAAAGGCAAGCTTGTAATGAGCGTCGATGAAAATTACTTCCGTCCGACCGAAGTTGATCTATTACTGGGAGATGCTTCGAAAGCCCAAAAGAAATTAGGATGGAAACCAAAGTACGACTTAGCCATGCTAGTAAAAGAAATGATGGCATCGGATCTTGAATTATTCCGCAAAGACAAATATCTGAAAGAAGGCGGCCACAATATTTTTAATTACAATGAATAAAGATTCAAAAATTTTTGTTGCCGGTCACCGTGGCATGGTAGGTTCTGCCATTGAGAGAAAGTTACGGAGCAAGGGCTACAACAACATTGTTTCCCGTACTTCCTCTGAATTGGACTTACGCAATCAACAAGCCGTACTTGATTTTTTTGAGAGCGAAAAACCCGAATACGTTTTTCTTTCTGCGGCAAAAGTTGGTGGAATTAATGCAAATAATAAATACCGTGCAGAGTTTATCTACGACAATCTCGCTATTGAGATTAATGTAATTGATTCTTCATGGAAACACGGAGTCAAGAAATTACTATTCCTGGGTATGAAGCATACCGATCACAGTACGGTTGCAATTTTATTTCTGCAATGCCGACTAATTTGTATGGCCCGAATGACAATTACGATTTGGAAAATTCACATGTCCTTCCTGCACTGATTCGCAAATTCCATGAAGCGAAAATAATGGGAAGCAATGAAGTCGTTGTTTGGGGAAGCGGAAAGCCACTTCGAGAATTTTTGCATGTGGATGATTTGGCCGAAGCCTGCCTAAAACTCATGCTCGAGTACAATGAAGCCGGCTTTGTGAATGTAGGATTTGGCAGCGATATCAGCATTTTTGATCTCGCAATGTTGATTGCCGATATCACGGAGTTCAAAGGCAAAATCAGCCTTGACGAATCCAAACCCGACGGAACATATCGCAAATTATTAGATTCCAGCAAGTTAAGATCATTGGGATGGGTACCAAAAATCTCTTTGAAAGAAGGCATACAATCGATTTACCAGGCGCAAGAAATGCACCTGAAACGGTGAAAAATTGACGAACTTTTGCTATGCCTGTTCGTATGATATCAGACGATTACAATTACACTCAAAAATCTGAATATCAATCGAATGAAATTAACTATCCCTTTCTATTTGCTTGCTTCCATGCTTTGTTGCCTGATTGGTTTTCAGGTTTCGGCGCAATGTCCTACTTCACAGTTTTCCGTACAAAGTTCAGTATGCCGCAACGAAGCTTTACAATTCAGCAACACATCTTCGGGTACAGGACTGACTTATGATTGGGATTTTTGTCCCGGTCATTTTCGCGACCCCGGGATCGAACTGGTTGACAGTACATTTTCGCTGAGTAGTCCGGAAGGCCTCGACGTTTTGGTGGAAGGCAATGATCGCGTAGCCTTTGTGACATCGAAAGGGAATCAGAAAATATTTCGTTTTGTTTTCGGAAACGGTTTTGATCAGCAGCCCACATTAGTAGAAGATTTAACATCACTATCTCCAATCTTAAATCAACCTTCAGGAATAAAATTGATCAAGCAGAACGGAATTTGGTACGCTCTGATCATTTGTTACGGTTCCAATAATTTGATCCGCGTTGAATTTGGATCAACTCTCACGAGTGCAGTTGTTAGTTCAGCCATCATTGCCGATAATTCAGTTACGCAATTTGACGGCCCCCGCGGTATCGACATGGTTCGCGATTCGTCAGGAAATATTCATGCTCTGGTAACGAATATGTTTAGCTCAACTTTATCGGTGATTGAGTTTGGCAACGACATTCTTTCGACACCTGTTATTTTGGCTCCTCAATCAATGACAGGAGGACTTTTTCCTCTTGGAGTGAAAATAATGAAGTCGTGTGATAATTGGTATGCCTTTGTTCCAAACTACTCATCCAACAACATTTTAAGAATGGAATTTGGAAATAACTTCTCTTCCACTGCTTCCAACTTTACAAGTATCACTTCAATTTCAAATGCCAGTGGTTTCGACATGTTAAACGATAGCTCCGAATGGCGCTTTGTAAGCTCGAGTTACAACTCTAACATTTACAAATACAGCTTAGGAGCATCGATCACTTCTTCCTCTGCAACTCAGTTGGGAATGGATCATTTTGCGGGAGATATTCCGAGAACTATAAAACTGGTTCGTGACAATGGGAAGTATTTGTGCTTTGTGGTCTATGAGTCAACAAATAACTTTAAGGTAATCAACTACACAGGATCATGCAGCGCCTCTGCTTCTGCTTCCATTCTGGCACAGCCTGTCGGAATCAGTTACGATCAGGGAGGAAATCATGCAGTATCACTTTTAGTTCAGGATTCGTACGGCAATCAAAATTCTTCAACACAAGTTGTCAGCGTGAGCGGACTTGCGATAGCAGGATTTACATCTTCCAATCATTGTGAGGGTGACACAGTAAACTTTGTTGATCTTAGTTCTCTTTCGTCAGGCCAGGGAAATTGGAACTGGGATTTTGGCGATGGGCAAACGAGCACGTTGCAGAACCCACAACACCTATACGCATTGCCGGGTACATACAATGTAAGTCTGTCCGTTGAATCCGGAACATGCACAGATGTAATTTCTCAGAGCATAGTTATTGATCCCAAACCGGTAGCAGCATACAACAGCACACCCGGTTGTTCGAATACCCTGACCATTTTCACAGATGCTTCAAGTGTTGCATCGGGCAACATAGTTAGTTGGAATTGGGATTTTGGAAATGGAGATAATGCAACATCTCAGAACCCGCAATATTCATTTCCGACAGGAGGAAATTTTCCCGTTGCATTAACAGTTACAACGAATGCAGGATGCAGCAGCAGCATATCACAGTTTTTACAAGTCAACTCGCGACCTATTGCAGATTTTCTAGAAGGA
This sequence comes from Bacteroidota bacterium, assembly GCA_016721305.1. GTDB lineage: Bacteria > Bacteroidota > Bacteroidia > AKYH767-A > 2013-40CM-41-45 > JADKIH01. The sequence goes on along the minus strand of JADKIH010000010.1, from coordinate 149,353 downwards.
AATACATGCATTGGTCAGCCTGTTTCATTTACAAATCTGACTCAGGCAAACGGCTCTTCGATTTCCTCTTATGCATGGGATTTGGGCGATGGAAATTTAGATACGGCTTCTAATCCTCTTCACTCCTATGCAAACGTTGTTTCAACTTACACAGTTCAGCTGATTGTTTCAGCAAATAATGGTTGCGTAGATACGATCACTCGGACAATCAAGATCAACAATATACCTACGGCGAATTTTTCAATACCGACTTTGCTTTGCCAGGGCAATGAAATTCAATTTACAGATTTGTCTATCGTTAGCGGCGATACGATTAGCAAATGGTCATGGGATTTTGGCGACGGCGCTGTCGATACTATCGGCTCACCATTGCATGCCTACTCGAATCCGGGCAATTACACTGCTACACTTATTGCATACAGTCCATCCAATTGCCCGAGCGCACCTATTCAACAAAGCTTCCTCATCAAGGAAAGCCCGGTGGCATCATACACCTTCAATAACACATGCGAAGGAAGTTTGATCACCTTTAACAACACATCCACAGCGGCAAACGGAACGACTATCAGTTCACAGACTTGGATATTCAACAATCTTGATTCCTCTTCCTTTTCGACAGCATATTACACCTTCAATTCAGCGGGCACGTATCCGGTTGCATTGGTAGTGACAGCATCGGATGGTTGTACAGACATAGAATTAAATTCACTCAACATAAATCAGAAACCGATCAGCAATTTCTCAACGACGCTAGGCTGTTCGGGGCAAAACGTTCAGTTTACAAATTTGAGTACATGTGATTCGCTAAGTTCGATTTCACAGTATGCATGGAATTTCGGCGACTTCAACCATCCCGGAACAAATACATCGTCACTTACAAATCCTGTTCATCAGTACGACACCGCAATGAGTTTCACGGCATCACTGATAACGGTAACAACATTCGGATGTAGCGACACGCTATTTAAAACCGTACAGGTTTTCAGATCGGCACCGGTGCAATTCACTTACTCACCGACCTGTTTCGGAAATTTGATGGAGTTTTTCAATCCGGGCTCTTCGCTCGACAGTGCTTATCATTGGAATTTCGGCGACGGACAGTTTAGTGCGCTAAAAGAGCCGGCACACTACTACGCTAATCCGGGAAATTATCTGACCTCACTGCAGGTTACAACGCCACAAGGCTGCGTTTCGACGGCAACAAAATATGCGGTAGTGAGTCCGATTCCCGTTGCGGAATTTGTTACGTCACCTGCATGTGTCAACGGACTATACACATTTCAAAACCAATCGACCGTAAGCAACGGATCACTGATCGGATACGATTGGCATATTCTGGAAGACACAGCCGACTTCAGCGGCATCAATCCCGAATACACATTTACGGATACAGGCAATTACCACGTTACGCTCACCGTTACCAGCGATATCGGTTGTACTAAATCGATGAGTCATGTTATAGATGTTCATTCATTGCCCGATGCCAATTTCAGTTTCGATCCTCAATTTGGTAACCCGCCGCTCGATGTTCAGGTGACAGATTATTCGATTGGAGGCATAACATACCAATGGAATTTTGGAACAGACACAACCATTACGACACTTCACGAACCGACATTTACTTACACCGATACAGGACTGTTCATGATCACTCAAATTGTCACAAGTCAATTTGGATGCATCGATACGGCGACGAAGAACATTTACGTCATCAAGCCGATTCTTGATTTGGCAGTAACCGGAGATTCATCGTACACCCAGGGAGATTATTTTTATGTAGTGGCACGAATTGCCAATTTAGGAACAAGAGAAATTACCTCGTTTGATATGGAAGCTCGTTTAGAAAACGGAAGCACCATAAAGGAACACTCCACCAATTTATTACCAAACGGTCCCGGTGGCATGCAGAATTATAATTTCACAGCAGCCTTTCAGATAGACCCCGAAAAGAGTGTCGATTACTACTGCATAAAAGCCACTTCACCGAACGGAGAATCAGATTTACTTCCGGGCAATAATGAGTTGTGCTTTAACCGCACCAGCAAGATCATTGTGGTAGCGCCTCATCCGAACCCTTTCGAAAACGAATTGAATATTCGACTGATTTTACCGGCTTCAGGATCGCTGATTGTTGATCTTTTTGATGTGGCCGGCAAGACCGTATGAACCCTATATTCGGGCAAGGCTACAGAAGGATTACACGACCTGAATTCGAATTTCAGCAACCTTCCGGACGGACTTTATGCCCTACGAATCCGATTCCGTGACGAGGATACGATTCAGAAAATTGTGAAATACTCTGCATCACATTAAAGACTGCTCCAATTGCCTCATATCTAGCAGGAAAGCATCACCGCCTAGCTTGATAAAATGGAATTTATAGACTAGGTTTGCTAGACAATAAAGGGTGGCATGGAATACGAAATCAAACCCAAGCCCAAGCTCAATTTTAACTTTGTTGAGCTTTGGGAATATCGGGAACTTTTCTACTTTTTTACCTGGCGCGACGTAAAGGTTAAGTACAAACAGACCTTTCTTGGTGCCGCCTGGGCCGTCCTCCAACCCCTCCTTTTGATGGTCGTTTTTACCTACTTCTTTCAGTCAAGTCTGAAAGTCGATGTAGGGACCTCAACCTATCCGGTTTTTGTCTATTCGGGTCTTTTGTTGTGGAATATTTTCTCATCCGGGATTTCCAACTCAGGCAACAGCATGGTGACGAATGCACACATCATCAAAAAAATCTACTTCCCGCGTTTGATCATACCCGTTTCCGCAATCTTATCGTCGCTCTTCGATTTCCTGATTGCCTTTGTCATTTTCATCGGACTTCTCGCCTATTATCACCAGCTGGCACATCTTCCCTCCTTGCTTTTGCACTTACCCTTAGCACTCACAATTACATTTTTCTCGACTGCAGGACTGGGTTGTTTGTTATCGGCACTGAATGTCAAGTACCGTGATTTCCGTTATATAATTCCGTTCATGATGCAAGTTCTCTTTTTTGTATCACCGGTAATTTACCCCGTCAATCATTTTAATGATCCAATGGTAAAACTCATACTGAGTTTGAATCCGATTTCGGAGCGATCGAATATTTCCGTTATTCTGTTACAGGAATTGCTTACGATCCTCACGTCATAGTGTATTCAATGCTTTCGGCAACTTTCTTCTTTGTTACCGGTCTGATATACTTTCGTCGAACTGAAAACTACTTTGCCGACATCGCCTGATGAAACCTATTCTCGAAATTCAACAGCTTTCTAAAAAGTTTACGATTCGCCATGAAGAGAATCCGTATCTGAGTCTGCGTGATTCAATTGCAGGTTTATTTAAGCCGAATCACGGAATGAGTAAGGAAGATTTCTATGCCTTAAAAGATCTCACGTTTGATGTTCAGCAAGGCGAATCGCTCGGGATAATCGGCAAGAATGGAGCCGGCAAGTCAACGCTACTGAAAATTCTCTCAAAAATTTCGCCCCCTACTTCAGGCAAAATAATTTCGCGGGGTGATACACCATTGAAACATTATTCGAGTGGAATGCAATTACGTTTGGCATTCGCCGTTGCCGCATTTCTGGAACCTGAGATTATGGTGATAGATGAAGTGCTAGCCGTTGGCGATGCAGATTTCCAAAAGAAATGTCTGGAAAAAATGGACGACGTGAGTAAAAGTGGTCGGACCATACTTTTTGTAAGTCATCAAATGGGCACTTTGGCGCGCTTGTGCACACGCTGTATATTACTTCGTGAAGGAACAATCGCCAAGCAAGGTGAAGCAAATGAAGTGATTGATTATTATCTGAGCAGCGGCGAAAACAGTACAGGACGATATCAAGCCACAGCCGGACACGTGGAACAAAAGCAAATGGTATTTTCGGCAGTCGAGACGGTTGATAAAGATCTCAAAGCAACCGATCAGTTTGGCTACGACGATCATATTGAAGTTTTAATGCATATTCGCGTAAACGAGTACATACCCAACACAAAAATAGGATTGGCAATGTTAAGCAAGCTTGATTCACGTGTTTTTACCGTGGTCAAGAACACTAACGAACTGTTTGATATCGGTACAGGTAATTTTACCGTCAGTGTCAAACTTCCTGCTAATCTATTTGCTCCTAACAACTACTCCTTTACAACGGCAATATTTGTTCCTTTCGGGAAAACATACGATATTCAGGAAAGCATTTGCCGGATACGTGTATTCGATACCGGAACCGAATTGTCAATTTTTGAAGGAATTGATTATGGGAATATCATCATTAATGGTGAATGGACTCTCAAAACTGAAAGAAAATGAGAATGCTGATATACCGTTTGATCTATTACTTCATCAGAATAGCAAACCGAATAGAAAATCATTTTGTTTTAGAAAATCGCAAAGTCTTTCTCAAGAAGGGCTGCACTTTCGATACATCCGTTTCGATATACGAAGATGCCAGAGTTCAGAACCATCAAAACAACCCACAGCAGATTCGAATCGGGAATAACACACAGGTAAGAGGACATCTGATGGTATTTGGACATGGCGGAGAAATACAGATCGGTGATCATTGCTATATTGGAGAATTGACTAGAATCTGGAGTGCGAAAAAGATAACCATTGGTAATCGGGTTTTGATTGCACACAATGTAAATATACACGATAACAACTCGCATCCCATTGATGCCACTCTTCGACACGAAGATTTTAAAAAGATCTTCAGTTCAGGATTTCAAAAAAAGAATGACCTGAACGAAAAAGATGTAGTCATCGGTGATGATGCGTGGATTGGATTCAACAGCACTATTTTAAAAGGAGTTCAAATAGGCAATGGAGCGATTATAGCAGCATGCAGTTTAGTTACAAAAGATGTAGAACCATTTACACTTGTTGCCGGAAATCCTGCAGTTTTCATTAAACGATTAGATTCTACTGACAGAAATGATTCTTAAGCTGAAGATATTTTACGTAAGATTAAAATGGATCTTCCGAAATTTCGGGAAGATCCGCTATAACTCTGAATTATTTAATAATTTGCTAGGCACGACAACCTATAATTGGGACGGCTTAGCAACAAGTGCCAACTCCGACTTCATTACTACTCCTCGTTTTGCAAAAGCTTATCAAGCTGCAAAAGACACCAATCCGTGGCCTAACTTCTCGCTTCAATGGCGCATCCACGTTGTTTGTTGGTGTGCAGAGACAGTCAAGAATCTTGAAGGTGACTTTGTTGAATGCGGTGTAAATACAGGCTCGTATGCCAGAGCAATAGTTGACTACATAGATTTCAACTCTACCGGAAAAACTTTCTATTTACTTGACACCTACAAAGGACTTGATCCAAAATACATCACTGAAGAAGAGAAAAAATTCGGAATCCAGAATTACAATTATAGAGACACTTACGAAGAAGTCAAAAAAACATTTGCTCCGTTTCGCACTAAAATCATTCGTGGCAGTGTTCCGGAAACCTTGTCACAAGCCGACACAAACAAAATTTGTTATTTGTCTATCGACATGAATAATGTCGTACCCGAAATTGCAGCAGCAGAATATTTTTGGGACAAAGTTGTTCCACATGGAATTATACTCCTCGACGATTACGGTTTTCAGGCGCACATAACGCAAAAGAAAGCCTTCGATAAATTTGCTGCAGAAAGAGGACATGAAATTTTATCATTGCCCACAGGTCAGGGACTCATTATCAAAAAGAAATAAAGAATATGAAATTTTTGATCATTGGCTCCGGAGGATTTATCGGTTCTCATCTTGTAGAATACTTTTCTACAAACCCTGAAAACAGCATTTCGGGTTGCGACGTACGTCCTAATCCATTGCATCCTGATTTTACAGTTGTCGATAAATTTGAATCAGATTACGAAAGTATATTCAGCAAGACGCAGTATGACGTGTGCATTTATGCCGGTGGAAACGGAAGCGTGCCCTACTCGATCGAAAACCCTGAGCATGATTTCCATTTAAACACATACACTCTGAGTCGTGTTCTGACAGCAATCCGAAAATTCCAGCGAAGTTGTAAATTCCTTCATATCTCAAGTGCGGCAGTATACGGCTCACCAAAAAGTCTTCCTATCACTGAACAATCGCCGGTTCAGCCACTTTCTCCGTATGGTTGGCATAAGTATCTTAGCGAAACTCTGTGCCGCGAATATCATTCGCTTTACAAGATTCCAACATTAAGCATGCGCGTGTTTTCGGTTTATGGTGAACGTTTGCAGAAGCAAATTTTCTGGGACATTTACCAGAAGATGCTTACCTCCGATTCAATCACCTTATTCGGCACAGGCAAGGAAAGTCGCGACTTTATCAATATCCGCGATTTCGTTCGTGCTGTTGAGCTGATTATAAACAAGGCTTCATTCCAGGGTGAAGTGATCAACGTAGCGTCAGGCATCGAAACAACAATTGAGGAAGCTTCAACGATCATGTGTCGACTGTACAATTCGAAAATAAATATTAATTTTAATCAGGAAACAAAACCCGGCGACCCTACGAATTGGAGAGCAGATACCGGTATCTTAAAGCAATTTGGGTTTACACCTTTAACAAGTCTCGAGCAGGGACTGGAAAAATATGTTCAATGGCTGAAAGAAAGAGAATAGCACTTAACTATCAGACTAATTATGATTTCTCTGCCGGGATAGTCATCTATATTCAAAACCTGATCAAAGGTTTTGCTTTACTTGATGATTCGCTTCAACCGAGCTTATTGATTATTCATTCGGAAAATTCTCCGATAGATGAAATAAAAGCACTTAATTACAAGTACATCAGTTTTTACTGCCACAAACCAATAGAGCCATCATTTCCGGTTAAAGTCATCAATAAAATCAGTCGCGAGTTAAGCGGAAGAAATTTCATTCGTCGCAGTGAATTTCCCGGCGAAGATATTTTGCTTTACCCTTTCGTAGATTGCCCGGAAACGTATCACTTTAAGAAAAGGCTATATTGGAAGCCGGATTTTCAAGAAATGTATTTCCCGGATTTCGTATCGGAAGCCGAATTAAACTACGTAAAAGAAGTTCTCAATAATACGCGCAAACATCCTGAGTACACGCTTGTTTTTAGTTCCGAAGACTCACTAAATGATTTCAAAAAATTCTTTAGTCCATTTTCAAACCTGGTTAGCGTATTGCGCTTTGTCTCAATTATTCCCACACTGCCTGCCACATCCGCAGATGAGATCCGCCAAAAATATTCACTGCCTGAAAAGTATTTTTTTGTAGCAAATCAATTTTGGCCGCATAAAAACCACAAACTGGTTCTCCAGGCATTAGCTACCGTTAAAAAACATTATCCGAATTGCTGCATTGCATTTAGCGGAAAACAGTCCTCCTATCGTGACGGCGATTACTTTTCAAATCTCCAAAAATTCATTGCCGAAAATTCACTCGAAGAAAATGTAAAGTTCTTAGGATTTATTCCCCGGACAGATCAGTTACTTCTTATGAAATATGCCCAAGCCGTGATACAGCCCTCCTTATTTGAAGGATGGAGTACCGTTATTGAAGATTGCAAAGCACTTGGTCAGTTTGTGATTGCTTCTGATTTAGCAGTCAATATTGAGCAGTCGGATCGAAATATTCTTTTCTTCCCGCGAAATGAAGAATCAAAACTTGCAGAAGGCATACAGCAGGTTTTAGAAAACAAGATTAGCCGTAATCCATACGATTACAGTTTAAATATTAAACAATTTACAAAAGACCTGGTGAGAGTTTTCTCACTCGAACAATAGGATGACTCCGGAAGGCGTAAGCATTATCATTTGTTGTTATAACAGTGAAAGTCGTATTACTGATACTCTAAAGCATGTACAGCTTCAGAAAGTATCGTCCGGCATTCCCTGGGAAGTGATATTGGTTAATAATGCCAGCACCGACCGTACCGATGTTGTTGCTTCTGAGGTTTGGAATACGAATCCTATCACAGAGTTAAAGATAATAGATGAACCCAAGCCGGGACTTACCCAGGCTCGGATTTGCGGAGCAAAAAACGCTCGGTATTCGATCCTAAGTTTTATTGATGACGACAATTGGATAGCTAATGATTGGGTAGTTCGCGTTTATTCCATTTTTGAACGCGACAAACGCATAGGAGCATGCGGCGGACGTATTGAAGCCGTGCATGAAAACGAAATTGCACCTGAGTGGTTTCCCGAATTCGGTGAATCATATGCGACAGGAACACCATTCCCTGAGTCAGGCTACCTTCCTGCCGGTATATGCTTGTGGGGAGCCGGCATTTCAATCAGAAGCCAAGCCTGGGACAAAATATTCAGCGCAAACCACACACTTCGTTTATCCGGAAGAAAAGGGAAACAACTTACTGCCGGTGAAGATGCAGAAATATGCATGCTACTTCATATCGAAGGCTATCGACTTTGGTACGACAATGAATTATTTCTTCGTCATTTCATCCCTGCTCAGCGATTAGAGGTGCGGAATTTAATAAAAATGCACGAAGGTTTCGGCCAGGCCGAATTGGTATTGCGAATCTATCGTTCATTGTTCGACCAAACAATTTATATCCGATCGCCGTGGTGGATGGAACTTTTCGCCACATTAAAATATGCTGTGAGAGCCAACTTCAGTAAGCGAGTTAAATCAGTCAGCCAGTTAAAACGGCAGACAGAATTAGCTTTTATCAAAGGCTATTTGAAGCAATTCCTCACAGTAAATTCCGGTTTCGACCAAATGAGGGAAGACATCTTACGTCCGCGTGCATTCGGCATAGAAAATCCTGATACCGGAATTCCGGCTACTCACACAGCTTATGATGGCAGCTCTGACTTACTCTCTCCTTTAAACCGGGAGCGAATTAATCCGGTTAGCACAAATGTCGTTCGCAACACATCCTCCGAAATAACTGAAGGTATATCACTGGTAATTTGTTGCTACAATGGAGAGAAGACAATTAAATCTTGTCTCGACTCATTGAAAAAGCAGACGCCTCTCAATAATCTTCCTTGGGAAATTGTTATCGTAGACAATAACCCAAAAGAAACCATTACCAGAATGCTTCAGCCTTCCTGGATTCCGGATCATGTTCCTGTAAATATCGTAACTGAGAAACGAGAAGGTCTACTTCATGCTAAGCTTAAAGGCTATCAGGAATCAAAATACTCTTTGATTGCCTACATCGAAGATGACATCATTCTAAAGGAAAACTGGCTTTCGAAAGTTCAGCAACATTTTACATCCTTTCCTGATTGCGGCATTTTAGGAGGGAATAATTTTCCGTTATACATGATTGAACCTCCGGTCTGGATGTATAATTACATTCAGCAACTGGCAGTTGGAGTTCAAGGCACCGAGGCAATAGAAGACGTTACGAACAGCAGAGGTTTTCTGTGGGGAGCCGGCATGGTGATACGACGTCAGGTGCTTTCAGATGCAATTCGAAACGGATTCAAATTTGCCGATAGTCGCCACAGAGATCATATGGTTTCAGGAGTGAACAATGAGTTTTGCTGGCTCGCAAGAATCTCCGGTTATAGACTTTACTATAACAAAGAACTAGAACTCACGCACGTTATTAATGCACACCGAATGTCGTGGATTAATATGCAGCAGTTATATCGAAAACTGGGAAGCGAGTCGATATCGACGGATTTCTTCACATATTATTACTTACAAAAGAAGAAAATGCCACCTGCATTTTTACTATTAAGAATGTACATTGGAAGTACTATCAGATTGTCAAACTCAGTCGTAAAATATTTATTGGAGTCGAGAAGAAAAGTCGACAATATACATTTCCTAATGGCGTGGTATTACCGCGGTAGAATGAGAGAGTTGGGTATATTAAATTTGACGGAGAATTTATCGATCATAAGACAACTAAAATTGCACACTTATAAGAAAATAACAGAAAATCAAAAATCTTTAAAAGGATAAAGATAAGACGACATGTTACTTAGTTTTTCAAAAAAGTTCATTTTTATTCATATTGATAAATCAGCCGGCACCTCTGTGAAGGCTGCTTTAACAAAGTATTGTACGTATCCTCAAGAGTCGGCCTACTCATCGGTGCTCAAGAAATTAGGTATAAGACAATACTCTGAGGAGTTCTATGATCACATCCGGAGTCAGGAGTTGATGCGATACTTAGACCCGCAGGTATTTCACAGTTTTTACAAGTTTGCCTTTGTTCGGAATCCGTGGGACTGGATGTTATCGTCTTACACTTACTACTTAAAAAAACCTCAGATCCACCCCCACGTCTACTTTAAGGACCAGATACAATCGTTCCGCGACTTTATCTTATGGCAAACCGGAAACCCGTACATCTATCACACTCAAAGCGAATACCTGTTTGATTCTGATGGCAAGAAGCTTGTTGATTTCATTGGCAGATTTGAAAATGTTGCTGAAGATTTCAAAAAAGTCACAAATCATCTTGGCATAAACGAAGTTTTACCTCATAAAATATAAGTAAAGAAAAAGGGTACGCCGATCAATACACATCTGAAACAAAAGACCTCGTATATCTCCATTACAGAAGAGACATTGATTTGTTTGGTTATGAATTTTAATCAACTCGTCAATTTTACCAAATGAACGAACAGAAAGCAAATATCAGATATTCGCCGTCACCGGAAAGCACAAAACTTTCTGCGTGTCCTGTTTGTGGCAGCGCATCAATCAAAGAGTTCTTTCATAGCAAGGATAACTTTCTTTCGAAATGCAAAAACTGTCATTTAGTCTTTTCGAATTCTGTACCCACGTCTAGCGAACTGATGAATTTCTACTCTCAGTATCCACGGTACACGCAAACTGCGGAAGTAGTAATTCGCAACTACAATAATATTCTCGACGGCTTAGAAAAATACAGAAAAACAATCGCTTAATTGAAATAGGTTGTGGTGAAGGCTTCTTTCTGGAACAAGCCAGAAAAAGAAATTGGGAAGTCTATGGAACCGAATTATCGCCTGAAGCAATCCAAATTTGTGCGTCCAAAAATCTGAACGTAAAATCATCGGTCGATCAATTTGGAATAAAAGTGGAAGAGGCATTTGACATCGTCGTTTCCATTGAAGTAATTGAACACCTACCCTATCCTTTAAAAGAAGCCCAATTGTATTCACAATTGCTGCGTCCGGGAGGAGCTCTGTATGTAACGACACCTAATTTCAACTCCATCTCACGAAGAGTTTTAGGTGAGAAATGGAGCATCATACTATACCCTGAGCATTTAATTTATTATTCACCTCAGTCGTTGAAATATCTTTTAAAGAAATTCGGAATTCAGCCGGTTAATATTAAGACGGAAGGAATCAGTCCTGCCCGCTTTATATATACTTATAAGAAGAATAAAGCCTCAACACAAGCAGAAGCAAGTGAATATAACTACAATGAAGTTGACAGAAATTTGAGAAATCAAATCGAACAAAACCGATTATTAAAAATAGCAAAAGCCATCGTAAATTACATTCTTCGAATTACAGCCAGCGGCGATTCGATGAAAGCATTATTTGAAAAGCCCGGAAAATGATAAAAATATCAGTAGTTATTCCTTCATTCAATCAAGGTCATTTCCTGGAGGAAACGATTCAATCCGTGCTTTCTCAAAATTACCCGCAATTGGAGTTAATCATCATTGATGGGGGAAGCAAAGATCAATCGGTTGATATTATCAGGAAATACGAACATCATTTTAAATATTGGGTAAGCGAAAAGGACAGCGGTCAAAGTGAAGCGATCAACAAAGGACTGAAAAGATGTACCGGCGATGTAATAGCATGGTTATGTTCAGATGACTTATATACGCCGGGAACATTGTTAAAAGTCAACGAGGTCTTTTCTTCCGCCGATTCAAGTATTGGTCTCATTCATGGCAATTCACGACTATTTAACAGTAAAGGAACAATACGAATCGATACCGGACTTAAGCAACAGATACCTGAAAGAGTTCTGGCAGGAATGACTTTTCCTCAGCCTTCTGCATTTTTTCGGAAATCATTTCTTGATCAGATTGGGCTACTGGACGAAAAGCTGCATTACGGGATGGACTACGAGATTTTTGCACGCTTAAAAATGGTTAGCGAATTCAAGTATGTCGACTATTGCTTTTCCGAATATCGTTTACACGAAGCCAGCAAGACCACCTCAGCCATTGCCAAATTCATTACAGAGTGGACGATGGTATTTAACAGTATTGTAAATGGCCTGGAGTTGAACGAAACACAACTTATACTTAAAGAAAGCGGCATCTCTACCTCTATCCTGGAATCAACCGAAACATTCTTCAAAAAGTTCTCCGGCAAGCACCAAATTGATGAACGACAACTAGCCTATCATCATCTGGTGAATATCCTTCGATTTGATTATGCCAGCGGGCGATTTGACCGATGTCGTAAAATAGGCAATTATATCAGCCTACATTTTCAGAATAACCTTAAATTAGAACCCGAAATCAGCCAAATCATTCGCAGAAGCAAATTACCTTCTCCGATTCTTCGATTAGCAAGATACCTTATCAATTTCCTTCAGTCCAAATGAGAATAGCCTTTATTACCTCCCACATAAACCGATCGACTCAATGGAATTGGTTCTCAGAAGAATTGCTGGAAAGAAAAATTCCACACATTCATATTATCATTAATGAGAAATACCCGATTCTTGCCGACGACTTAAAAAAACTGGGCGTTACCGTTTACTACCTTCCGCATAAAGGATTACTCAATCATTTTGTCAATCTTTTCAAGACAATGTATTATCTTAAAAAACATAAGATCAATCTTGTCCATACCGAAATGCCGATGGGTAATTTAATCGGGCAAATTGCTGCATTACTTTGTCTGATAAAAATGCGTGTAACTACAGTAGAGAATACTACATGGGCATTTGACTTCAACTCAAAGAAACAATATTACATCGACAAGATCACATTTCGTCTGGCCAAAAAAATCATTGCACTTACAAATGAAGCCAGAACTTTTCTGCTGAACGTATTCAAAGTTGACGAAAGAAAGTTAACCCATATACACCATTCTCTTAAGCAATCCGATTATTTGCACATTGATAAAAGCAGGACGGAGAAATTGCGAAAAGAGCTTGAAATCGACGACGATATTTTTATTATTGAATGGTTGCCCGCTTTGAATATTGGAAAGGTCACGTCTATGCGATAAGTGCATTTAAGAAACTTGTGAAAGAATATCCGAAGTTAAGACTTTACATCTTTGGCAGCAAAGGAGAAAGCTTCGACTATATCATGAATTTGATAAAGGACAATGATCTGAAGACTACATTAAGTACAAAGGATTTGTACCCGACAATATTGCCTTATTCCACCTGTTCGATATACATCTTCACGTACCGATTAAGGCAGAATCGGAGACATTTGGCATCAACATCATGGAAGGGATGATTAGTGGCTGCGCACAGGTGCTTACACTTTCCGGCATCAGCTGTTTTACGGCACAAAATGAAAAGAATTGCCTGGTCGTTGAATACTCTTCTTCAGACTCTATCTATAAAGCTCTGAAACGAATGATTGACGATCCCCAGTTACGATTGAGGCTCGGCAAACAAGCCAAAGAAGATGCGATTAAGCATTTCCGTTACGACGAAAAAGTAAATTTGCATCTTGAGCTGTATGAAAATTACGTCAGGAAACCAACTCATGAATCGGCCCTTTTTCTCAATAGTTATTCCTGTTTACAATCGTGGCGAATTACTCAGCGTCAGGCTGAAAGAAATATTTCTTCAAACGTACACTTCCTTCGAAGTTATTGTGGTAGACGATGGCAGTAAGGAAGACATTGAATCGATATTAAACAAATCACTTCCAATGTGTCGGGTCTGCAAATCCTGCATCAAATTAATAGTGAAAGAGGTGTTGCAAGAAACAATGGGTTCAGAAATGCCAAAGGACAATACGTTGTCTTCTTCGACTCGGATGACATCATGCATGCAAACCATCTTCAGGTTTTGTACGACAATATCCAAAAGTTAAACCAACCTGATTTTATTGCCACTTTTTTTGATTTCGTTGATGCAAATAACCGGCACTACCCTTCCGATATTATTAAACTAAAGGAAGGCCATTACGATTACAGATTATTTTTAAACGGAAATCCGCTGGCATGTAATATCTGTGTCAGAAAAGACAACCCGAAATTGCAACTATTCGAAGAAGATCGGAAATTCGCAATTAAGGAAGATTGGATGTTTATGATTTCCAATATGAAACATAGCAGTCTATATATTGTCCCGGAAATAACGATAAGCATGTACGATCATCAGGACCGGTCGATGCGTTCTGACAATAAAATTATTATACAAAAAACTCATTTTGCAACTGACTGGATTATTACCAACATAGTGCTTTCAGAAAGCGAACTCCGTCAATTACATGCGCATGAAAATTATTTTTGCGGCATTCATTGGTATTTGGAGTCCAACCGAATTGCTGCAGTGAGATCAGCTTTTCGTGCAATTCAATTTGGCGGCTTTCAGTTAAAATACTTCAGCCTATTTTTAAAATCGCTAATTGGCCGTAAGCTGATTTCCTCTGTCAAATGAAAAAAAGGAACAATATACTTGTACTTACCTATTGGAGCTATAAGGATGCTCTGATACAGTCGTATACGCTCCCTTACGTAAGACAAATCAGAAATATCGTTTCTGACGAGAGTCGAATTTTCGTTGTCACATTTGATCAGCCAAGTCAGGCATTGTCTGAGGATGAGAGACGAAGCGTGCAGGAATCCGGTAAAAAGGAAGGCATCGATGTAATCACTTTAAGCTATGTAAAGCTTAATCTGATTGCTCCTTTTAAGGTGCTAGCTTATTTATTGAAATTGTGGTATCTGATTGTTTCAAACCGGATAGACACCATTCATGCCTGGTGTATGCCTGCCGGAAGTTTAGCTTACATTCTCAGCATCTTCACCGGTCGTCGCTTAATTATCGACAGTTACGAGCCGCAAGCAGAAGCCATGGTAGAAAATGGGACATGGGAAAAGAGCGGACTAAAGTTTAAAATTCAATTTTACTTTGAAAAGAAATTGTCGCATCATGCAAAAGTGATTATTAGTGCGACAGAAGGCATGAGAGAATATGCCATCCGAAAGTACCATGCACATTTTAAAAAATTCTACGTTAAGCCGGCATGTGTGGATTTGGAAACGTTTGATTTGTCGATGAAAAAGGACTCCTCCTTAGTCGCAGAAAATGGCTTTAACGATAAAATAGTTTGCGTTTATGCCGGCAAATTTGGTGGCATCTACCTGACATTCGAAGTCTTTGAATTATTTGCCGAAGCCGAAAAATTCTGGGGCGATAAATTCCGGGTTTTGCTCCTTACAAATCACAATGAAAACGAATTGAAAGAGTGGGCAAATCAATCAGGATTTGATTACGGGAAAATAGTCCGAAAATTTGTTTCTCATTCGGATATCCCCAAATACATCGGCTTAGCTGATTTTGCCATCACACCGGTAAAGCCGATTCCTACAAAAAGGTATTGCACACCGATCAAAGACGGTGAATATTGGGCGATGGGATTACCCATCATAATAACTAAGAACATATCAGACGACTCAGATATTATTTCTGAGAACAAAATCGGATATGTATTACAAGATCTCACAACAGCTGAATACAAAAAATGTATTCAGGAAATTAGTACACTTTTAACAGCAAAAGACAATACTGAAGAGCGAATCCGCGCCATTGCAAATCAATACCGAAACTTCAGTATAGCTAATAAAATCTACACCGAAATCTATCGATAGTTCGGGCAAACTACCTACTCTTTTATAATTTGTTTTGAATAGTCATCGCTCTTCATCTCCTTATATGAGGAAGAAATGATCATAAGGCTGATGATAAAAAAAGGAATTGCCGGAATTTTATATCTGACCAGACTTCCGAAGTTGGAAGTTGTAAGTCCTACTGAAAAGGCAAAGAATAAACTGAAATAGACCGTAAAGAAAAGGATTCGATGCCTGAACATCAATCGGAACAAATTGTAGACTCGGAGCTTTATCAGAAGGTACACCGAAAATGCAAGCATCACAAAATTCTCCAGGCCAGAAAACAACATGGTTAAGTTATAAGTCTCCCACAGATAAGGTCGAAATAGAGCGGCATTAATAGCGGCAGGCAATTTGGAGAGAATACCCGAAATAGAGTTGTCAAAGTCGCCGATATCGAATGATGCACCCTGATAGTGTTCACTCTTTAAGTCCATATTCGTGATAACGGCTTTATCGAGCACTTTTTCGAGTGAATAATCACCAAGGAAACCACTCATCATCCCCAGAATTAAATATCCTGAAATCAATGAGAAAGTAATCAGGAAGGGTGTAGAAAGAGACTGAATGAGTTTATTCTCTACACGTTCAAGTTGAGTTCCTCCGTACCAAAGAATTGATCCGGGAAGGAGGGCAAAAAAGATATAAGGCTTAATCCAAATGAGTAACAATGAACTTATGACAATGAGGATAAAATTTGTCATCAGCCCTTTTTTGTCGATGATAATTATACAATAAGATGAAGCGAAAGACAAACCGCGGCGAATGTAATTGTATCTTTAAGTAATCCACTGCCCCAGAAAAATACGGAAGGCACGAAGAAAAGAGCTACGGCAAATTCAAAAACGAGATTAGGGAATTCCTTTATCAAAACCTGATAGAGTCGCCAGATAGGCCAGTAAGAAATCCAGGCCAGAAGAATTGTCATTCCGATAAAACTCTTGAATGATATAGCACAAAGAAACACCGTTAACTTTACAACGGCTCTCGCATGCGGGTCACCGAAGTATTGAAATGCAGTTTCACTCCAATTGATTTCCAGTGCCAAATTCGGGTCAGGGCCAATCATGTATCGGATAAAGTGTATCGGATTATTTTCTCCCAGCGTTATTAGGTTGACACAATCGGAATAATAATTCAGTGTATCTCCTCCCCCGTAATAATAAACATAGATGAGACAAACGGCGACACCTCCGGCAATCTTTACCATCAGACCGTATATGAAATACTTGTATGAAGGGTTTTCCTCAATATTTTTCAATTGAGTTCTCTTACTGATCAAAAAAATGATAACCAGAAAAATGACAGGGACAACAAGATCAATAAAAGTGAGGTATTGAAACATTCAGATTTTATCCCTTTGGTTTTAAGTACACCTTGCAAAAATAACAATTGTCAATTGATAGACGGATTCTTAAGTGAATCGGCTATCAATCTTCCTTTTGTGAGTTCTTTAACGGTATAACGTTGCTAAAATAATAAGATTCCGCACATCTCCAAAAAAGGTATGGCCAAGTGCCTAATCGTGATGGTAAGATTCATTTTTAAGAATAGTCATGGCCCGATACACCTGCTCCATCATAATTAAACGAATCATCTGATGGGTGAACGTAAACTTTGATGCGGCAATTGTTATGTCAGCCTTCTTTTTAATCTCATCGGATACTCCATAAGCACCACCCGTGATGAAGAGCAGACGATTGTAGCCCTTATTCATGCAATTCTGAATAAAACCTGCAAACTCCCTCGATGTCTATTCCTTTCCCCGTTCATCCAGTAAAACGACGAAATCGCGGGCTGCGATTCGTGACAGAATAGACTCACTTTCTTCGGCTACAACCTTTTCACGGATTTTCGACGATGAAGGAGCTAAGACGATTTCATCGCAGCCAATGTAATTCGACAAACGTTTTCTGTATAAGGCAATTCCTTCTTTCAGATAGCTTTCGGTGGTCTTACCGACGTATATGAATTCAATTTTCATCCCTGGTTTTGTCTCTCTGAGACCTGCTAACACAAATAATGTTCATAAACATAGGCATAATTGCTTTTTGCCACACCAAAATCGCTTATTTTAGCCTTTCCATTTGTCCTATGGCTTGATCTTTGCCCAAGTGGGACCACAATTAATACCATGAAACGACTCACTTCCATTCTCCTCCTCATCGCATTTACTGCTCAGGTGTTTGCCATGGATGTTTTCGATGATATTGCCTTCTCTATCCGAAGCGGTGATGCCCGCCAGCTGGCTACTTTTTTCGGCCCGACAATCGACCTCACCATTCTTTCTCAGGAAGATGTATACAGTAAGGTTCAGGCCGAGCAGGTCATTAAGGACTTCTTCAGCAAAAACCCTCCTAAATCGTTCGACATCATCCACAAAGGAGCATCGCCCGAAGGCACACAATATGCCATTGGAACGCTGGTAACAACGACAGGAAAAAAATTCCGAACCTCTTTCTACGTCAAAAATACGGGCGGAAAAAACATCTTGCAGGAATTGAGGATTGAGACCGAATAAACCCATTGACGAACCGCCTTAAAGGGCGGTTTTTTTTTGCCTCACAAAGGCGCTTATGTGAATATCTTCCTGAATGGGAATGCCTACTTTCGCTGCTATATTTCTAATTTCACGCCATTAAGGCCCAAGGAATAGGGCCAAATTTAAATTGAACTATGGAACATTACGGACTCAGCATACCGGAATTCATCCGCCAGGCACTTCTGGAAGATACCGGCGATGGTGATCATACCTCATTATCAACGATCGATGAAAAGGCAACAGGCTTAGCCAAAGTTAAGGTAAAGGAAGACGGTGTAATTGCCGGATTGGTGCTGGCAGATCAAATCCTGAATCAGGTCGATTCATCGTTGAAAGTGAAAGTCCTGGTGAGCGAAGGTGCAGCTGTAAAAGTCGGCGACATCGTGATGACGGCCGAAGGGAATGTCAGATCGTTATTGAAAGCCGAGAGACTCCTCCTCAATTGCATGCAACGCATGAGCGGCATTGCTTCTCTTACTCGTAAATATGTAGATGCGATTGCCGGTACTAATACGAAGGTGTTAGACACCCGCAAAACCACTCCGAATTTTCGCGTCTTTGAAAAATGGGCAGTACAGCTTGGTGGCGGAGTAAATCATCGTTTCGGTTTGTACGATATGATTCTCATTAAAGATAATCACGTCGATGCTGCAGGCGGTATCAGGCCGGCAATCGAAAAGGCGAATGCTTATCTGAAACAAACAGGTAAGAAGCTTGCGATTGAAATCGAAACAAGAAACATCAAGGAAGTCATGGAAGTTCTCGATTGCGGAAATGTTCAGCGTATTATGCTCGACAACTTCTCTCCTGCTCTACTAAAAGAAGCTGTTGATCTGATCGATCGTCGTTTCGAAACCGAAGCATCGGGAGGAATTAATTTGAAAACCATTCGCGACTTCGCTTTAAGCGGCGTTGATTACATATCTGTCGGAGCACTTACTCATTCTTACACAAGTCTCGACATCAGCATGAAAATATCTTAAGGCTGTGTTTCAGGAAAAATTAAGACAAGTCACTTTTGTAACGCTCCGTTACATACTGTCATCGGGTCCGGTGAAATCGTTTGTGGCCTACACAAAGCGAGTCGCCCTTCCCGGCTTCGACAATATGCCGATTTACTACGTGGCCGATTTCTTTTTTACAGGAATACAAAAAGGCGGAATCGTAACACGCGCTCAGGCACTTGCTTTCAGTTTCTTTCTCGCCCTCTTCCCTGCCATTATCTTTCTTTTCTCTCTCATCCCTTACATTCCGGTAAAAGATTTTCAGAATCAGCTCTTGTTGCTCATTCAGGATATTCTTCCGTCGAATGCCTATGAGGGAGCACGAACGACGATTATCGATATCATCAAGATTCATCATGGCGGCTTGCTCTCGGTGGGATTCCTGACAGCCCTATACTTCACAACAAATGGTTTTATGACGTTAATGAGAGGTTTCAATAGCTCATATCACGTTACCGAAACCCGTTCGCCTTACCGCCAGCGTATCGTAGCACTCATTCTGACCATCATACTTTCGGTGTTAGTTCTTGTTGCTACTGTGCTGATCATCTTTTCAGAAACGGCCACACATTATCTCGTATCGCAGCACATCCTCAAGAATAAAACTCAGGTCGCATTAATTCTCCTTGGTAAATGGGCAGTGGTACTCTCGCTTTTCTTTACGGCTATTTCCTTTCTTTATTATTATGGTCCTTCGGTTAAAAGACGCTGGAGATTTGTTTCCCCCGGATCAACATTTGCTTCACTGATGACGATTATAGTTTCTGTCGGCTTTGCCTACTTCGTCAACAATTTCGGCAGCTACAATAAGATCTACGGCTCCATCGGAACGTTGATTGTAATTTTACTTTGGATGTATTTCAATTCGCTCATCCTAATTCTCGGCTTCGAGCTAAATGCCAGTATTGAAAATGCAAAAAGAAAAGCAACTGCTCCTAAAACTAAAGTCAAAGTGAAAGTCCAATGAAACGACTACTCGTGATTCTTCTGATTTGCATAAGTGCAAATGTCAACGCTCAGAATTCTGAATTAACAAGTGCATTGCAATTAAAGGCCGATAAAAAATGGAAAGAAGCATTTGATGGGTTTTCAAAATTGCTTAAGACAGATTCGACAAATATCGAATATCTGACAAGCACAGCTTATTTGTATTGCAAGCTGGGTAATTTAAAAACCGTTGAATCGGAACGACAAGCGTATTTTAATCAGGCTTTATATCTTGCAAAAAAGGCCGCTGCCTTAAATCCCAATAGCGCACAGGCTCATTACAATATTGCCCTGGCGCTTGGTCGGATCAACGAACATGCGTCAAACAAACAGAAGATTTCCAATGCGAAAGTCATCAAATCAGAATGTGATCAGGCTGTAAAACTGGACCCTAAGTTGGCAGGAGCATTTCATATTCTCGGTCGTTGGCATCGGACGATTGCCGGTTTTAATTTTATTGAGAAAGCCATGATCAACACACTCTTTGGCGGCGTTCCCGAAGGCGGATCGTATGAAGCAGCGATTGACAATTTTTCGAAAGCTATTTTACTCGAGCCAAATGAAATCGTTCACAAATTTGAATTAGCAGAAACCTATCGTGAACGAGGAAACGAAGGTGACGATATCAAAGCCAAAGTCTGGTATAAGAAAGTTTTGGAAATGAAAGCTGCGGATGACGACGATCGTGTTTTCCAGGAAAAAGCGAAGAAGCAAGTTGGGCAATGATGCTAAGTGCACTGATTTGCATATTTTTTTAAAGAGACTTTCCTTGGGTGTTTATTATCTCACCACAAGAACACGAGTGCCACAAGGAATCACAAGATTTTCTCGTGATTCCTTGTGGCACTCGTGTTCTCGTGGTAAAACCTTAGCCCCTCTTACGACTCACTACCTCCTTTCCCACGGAAGATACCGATGAAACTCCGGAACGATCTTCATCAGATAGACAGAGAAGAAAAACCCGAGCGAAACAACTCCTGTGCGCAGGACGATATCGAAGATCCGATTCTCGAGATGAGGAAGGAAATATCCAATCACAAATAGTACGCAAACTACGGCCAGCACTTTCAAATTTTTGTGATCAAACGGCTGAAGCTTGAAGAAGTGATATACCGTAATGAAGAGCATTGAATTATAAATCATCGATGCAGCGCAAGTAGCGACAGCGGCTCCGGTTAATCCGTATCTGGGAATAAAGAACATTTGAAACGCAAGCACGATGACGGCAAGCAAGATGAGGAAGAACGCGCCGTAACGATATTTTTCGGAGTTGAACAAAATGGATGCATTCAGTCCGGTCGCCATATTGTAAAGTGTCCCGATGCTGATAATAAGAACGACGATTTCACCCTGCTGATAACCTGAAGGGAGAAATGATAGAAGTGTATGGATATTTACGTTGATATTTAGGAACAGAAATCCGCCTAGCAAAAACATATAGAGCGCCGACTTATGGTAGATATCGGCAATTTGCTTATGATCGCCGGCCGTCCATGCAAATGAAATTTTTGCTGAAGCGATACGATCGAAGGCATTCATTGGTATCTCGATCACTGTCGGAATGAATGCTGCTATTGTATAGATACCCACAAACTCGAGAGGCTTATACTTCCCGATCATGATTGAATCGAAGTATTTCAGTCCGACCGAAGCCACATTAGCAAACCATAAAAGCAAGCCGAAGCGAATCAGATGGAACATATCCTTTTCGCGGAAGATTTTCCAGTCGATGGAAAACTTAGGCTGATCGAATACGAAGATGTAACCAATGAGCGTAAGGAATTGCACGGCATAGATTGCGACGAAAGCGAGAATGAATTGATCCAGATTAATCCACTTATTGAAGTAGATCGTAACGACACCAATGGTAAGAATACGAACAACGACATCGTTCAGAAACGAAGGAATCGTCGACTTGTAATTGGCATTACAATAAACACTAAGTACGGCGATGAAAGAGTTAAAGAAAATGAGTGGAAAGACATAATTGAAGTAATCGAGAAACAGCGGAGATTCGCGACGATACTGATTCATGATGAAATCCTTTCCTAGCCAAATCACAACAGCCGAGAGCAGGAATCCGAAAATCGGGAACAGATTCATGAAGGCAAAAAAGCCGTGATGATTTTTCTCTTTGTCTTTAAAGAGTGGAAAGTATTTCAAAGTCGCATTCCCAATCCCCATCGGCACAAACATCGCGACCAGCAGCGAAAAAGAATACAGAATGCGCGTCAGTCCAATCTCCTCCTTCGTCAGAAAGTGCGGCTGAATAACGATCAGGTTCAGAAAACCGATCATTAAGCCGAAATAACCAACAATTGTATTTTTTATGCCTTGACGGCGGATGACACCCATTTAGCCTGATTATGAGCGCAATTTGGGCTTTTTTATTTTACATTTTATACATATTTTTATCGAGTTATCTAAAAATATTCAACATGAAAAAGCATCTCTTAGCATTCTTAGGTTTCTTCCTTTTTAGCGTGATGGTCTTTGCAAGCAACCCGACCTATTTATGGTCTAATGTTGCAGATTTTGGCAATGGACTAGATCGGTATTCAACTGGATTTTTCCAAATCGGGAATAAAGGTTATGCAGGCGTTGGATATAATGGAAATGCTCACAACGATTGGTGGGAATATGATCCTACATTAAATACATGGACTCAGAAAGCTAATTTTATTGGAGCTGCCAGATGGTCATCACAAGGATTTGATATTGATGGTATCGGATATTTAATTAGCGGCACCGACGGTTTTTACTATGGCGATTTCTACTCCTACGATCCTAACGCTGACGCTTGGGCATATCTCGGCAATTTTGGAGGACCGGGAAGACAAGACGCAGCATACTTTACTATCAATCACAAGGGATATGTGTGTGGGGGATATAGCTCAATCTACAGAAATGACCTATGGGAATATGATCCAAGTACAAACGCCTGGACACGTAAAGCAGATTTTCCGGGTGGTCCTCGATCAGGAGCTGTAAGCTTTGTGATTGGCAATATTGCATATGTTGGAACAGGGTTCGACGGCTCCACCGGTAAGAATGATTTCTATGCCTATGACCCAACAACGGACACATGGACGCAAGTTTCAGACATGCCGGGAACTCCTAGATTATCCGGAGCTGGCTTTGCGGTAAATGGCAAAGGCTATTCAGGAATCGGATATGACAATAACACTACTTATTACCTCGACTTTTACGAATACGATCCTGTTGCGGATACCTGGACACAAATCATCAACTTCAATGACAAAGGGCGCACTTATCCTTTCATGTGGGTACTCAACAACGAAGCTTACGTTGGAACCGGCAAAGACTACAATGGTGTATATCTCATGGATGTGCATAAACTAACCATTTCAAATATTGGTATCAATGAAAATCACCTAACACCTGTTGAAACAAAAATTTACAACAATGCCGATAATATTACTTTAAACTACGAATTGAATTCAGTCGAAAAATCATATGTTGAAATTTTCGATATGAACGGCAAGTTAATTTCTGATCAGCTTTTTGATTCTAAAATTGTAAGCTTTTCAGTTTCAAAAAAATCACTCGCTTCCGGAATGTATGTTTATCGCATTCATTCAAAAACACAATTCAAATCCGGAAAACTTGTAATCTAAAAAAGATAGATGTCGATTATTAAAAAGCTTGGAAGAGATTTTGCCTTCCCTTTCATTTTAAAAACAGGTGCGGAAAAAATTCCCCGGGCTTTTTCATCAAACAATCTGCTGATATTAAATTATCATGGTGTAGTCGAACACTATGAACCGACATTGACAAAAAACCATATGTCGGCCGAACAGTTCCGAAAACACCTCTCCTATTTTAAAAATAATTTTGATGTCATCTCATTAGCGGAAGCCTTTGGAGGTGCATCATCATTGCAAAAAGGCAAGAAAAAAGTCGTTATTACCTTTGACGATGGATACGAAAACAATTACACTTCGGCCTTTCCTGCACTAAAAGCACATAATTTCCCAGCTACAATCTTTGTAGCCGCACAGTTACTTGATAAGCCTAATTCACCCCTTTGGTATGACACACTTGACATACTAAACTCTAAGTTGAAATTTCAGGAAATTAAAAACCATCTGGTCGCGTTTAACTCATCTGAGTTTACAAGATTTGAGTCATACAGCAGCTTTAAAACTTTTTTTAAACAAAAAGACACAGAGTATAAGAACAAGGTAATCGATTCTCTTTTATCAAGAGACCTTTTCCAGACGATAATCTTTGAATCCAATAAAGAATACTGGAAACTTCTTTCTGCCGAACAATTAAAGGAGTTGTCGTCATCAGGCTTGATCGAAATAGGAAGTCATACCACCTCTCACCCGAATTTAGATACGTTAACAGGTGATAAACTTAAAGTTGAAATCGTCGGATCTAAATCGAAATTAGAAAATTGTTGCAACAGATCAATTGACAGTATTGCTTTCCCTGACGGAGCATACAACGAAGAAGTAAAAAAATGCTGTTTGGATGCGGGTTATAAGCACCTACTTGCAGTTGATTATCGCTTACCATCAGATAAGACAGACAAATATATTCTTCCTCGTTTAAGTATCAGCAACACAACTACATTTGAATCTATCATGATTCAGATAAACCTTGCTTTTGGAAAATTCGGTTTTTAAAACGTATCCACGTCACCCAGAACATACTTGAACTTTGAAGGATCCACAGAAGGATCAAGTATTAGATATCCCGTTGGAAATGCTTCTGTGGCCGGTAAAAATTCCGACAACTTCTTATGGATAAAAGTGCTCGACATTGTTTGAAACAAGATAGTATCGGCTCCAAGGAAAAAAGCAAGTCGTTGCAATTTACTCCACCATTTTTTGTAGTCGAAATTTTCCTTCCTCTCTATGTCACCAATCATCAAAAATCCATCAAACTTTAACCACATTTTACAACCTGCGAGCTCAATAAAAAAACTTCTAGACTGCTGTTTATATTTTCCATATTGCTCCGTTCTATCGACACTGCCAATTCCACCTTCCAAAACAGAAGCACGGAAGATTCCTGTCTGCTTTGTCAACAAGGAAAGAATGATTTTAGAGTAGATCGAATAAAGAGGAGAAAACACTTTAACTTTTTTCACAATCTTAACTAACGGCAACGTCATCTGCCGTGTCCTGAATTCGACTAATTTTTCAGGGCAAATCCAATCCAGTTTTTTTACGAACCCCGGGTATGAGTTATAATTAGGGAAACCATAAATAAACTTTACCCCCTTTTCTTTGGCCAAAGCATAGGTCATTTTTGCAAGCGTAGTAAATAGCCCTTTGCCAGTATGACTTTTGTGAGTCATTGTATCACCCGATTGTGCAGCGACAAGGGTTTTGCCATCGATGATCATTGGGCAAGCATAAACACCATAAAATGCGGCAGGTTCTCCGGCAGAATCATATGCTATAAAACCTAGGTTAGGTTCACCGAAAACTTCGGTCTGATTTTTTAACCGATAGTATTCCAAACCCGGATCAATTCCAAAAGCGCTTTTGGAGATATACACCAAATCCTTATAATACTCGGGCGAAAGTCGTTTAAAAGTATATTCCATATCCTTAGTCCATCCAACGGTTATACCACTGTTGAAAAACAAATATCAACCACAGTCTCTGAAAATTCTCTAGTTTCCCATCCATATAAGCATCAACCATCTTTCTCACCTTGCCAACATGGAAAAGATTTTGCCTTTCCATTTTTTCAAAATCCATTACTTCATAAAAAAGATCTTTCAGATCGCTTCGAAACCAAGAATCTAATGGAATTCCAAAACCCATTTTAGGTCTTTCCATTAAAGCAACAGGAAGATACTTGTGCACAATTTCCTTGAGCAAAATTTTCTGCCTTCCGTTCTGCATTTTGTATTCATCCGGCAGTTGTGCAACGAATTCGACTATTCGATGATCAAGAAATGGCTCGCGTCCTTCCAGGCTAGTAGACATACTAGCCCGATCCACTTTGTGAAGTATATCATCGGCAAGATAATGCTTGTATTCGTAGGCAAGGATATCGCTTAAAAGATTTCCTGTGCTATTAAAAACCTCAGCAGTACCGGTTTCTTCGACTTTTAATAACTCCCGAATTTCTCTGGAGTTATATGAATCGTTTACTGTTCTGAAATTATCGATAAAATTCGTCGAATTCAATAATGACTTTAGTTTACCCCGCCTGTCAGGTGAAGACAAATCTTCAATCGAACCATCAGGCAGTACTCCCCCAATTGCCTTTGCAATAAAAGCGGGAAGTTTATGACGCTTGTTTATCATCGATAAACTCTTCAAGTGTCTTGGATAACCGGCGAAAAGTTCATCACCTCCATCAGCTGAAAGTGCAACAGTTACATGCTTCCTTGCCTCTCTGCAAACCAAAGTTGTAGGTATAGCCGATTGATCTCCGAAGGGTTCGTCGTAAATTTGAGGAAGAACGGGGATGATATCCATTGCTTCCTTTTCAGTGCAATAATATTCATGATGCTCAGTGCCTAAATACTCTGCTACGGCAGATGAGTAGGTTGCTTCATTATATTTCTGATCGGCAAATCCGATCGTGTAAGTCTTAATTTTATGCGACGAGTTACCTTGAAGGAGCGCTGCAACACAAGAACTATCGTAACCTCCACTTAAAAAAACTCCAAGCGGAACATCAGCAATCATTCGGTACTTAAAAGCAGATTTAAGGATACTTTCGGTTTGTTCAAGAGCATCATCAAACGAGATTTTAAGAGTTGGCTTGTTATAAAAGTCAAACACATCCCAATATTTGTGAAGGCCAGATTTTCCGGTCCGCAAATCTATTTCAAGATAATTCCCTTGAGGTAATTTATATGTATTCTTAAAGATCGTAGCCGGTGCAGGTATGTAGCCGTGACGGAAGAAATCAGGTAAAGCAGCTTTATTGATTTCTTTGGTAAATAATGGATGCTTATGGAATGCTTTCAGTTCCGAACCAAAGAGAAAAAGCTTCGGAGTTTGGTAGTAATAAACCGGTTTGATTCCGGCCCTGTCGCGAGCAATGAAGACTTTTGCCTTCTCCAGATCGTACAAGGCAAATCCAAACATCCCGATGAAGCGACTCAAGCAATTTATCCCCCATTCTTCGTAGGAATGTAAAATCACTTCTGTGTCAGATTCCGAAATGAATTTGTGGCCGAGTGCGATTAGTTCAGCCTTTATTTCCCTATAATTATAAATCTCCCCATTGAAAATAATCCACTTATCCCTTTCCGGCACAGTCATGGGTTGATGTCCGCCGGAACTCAAATCGATGATTGCAAGTCGTCGAAAGCCAAAGCCAATTGTGGCGAGTTCGCCAGTAAATAATTCACAACCACTATCATCCGGCCCTCTATGATGCAGCTCATCTGTCATCGACTTTAGAGTTTCAGAAGTAGAGGTACGATTAAAATCAATAAAACCGGCAATCCCACACATGCTTCAAAGCTAATAATTTATTTACTACCCATTCCCAACTTTTAATCGAGTAAATAACTAATTTCACGCGCTGTATAAGCCTAATTATGACCTCGATAAAAGACAAAGCCGGTGAAGAATACTGGTCAACCGTTTGGAAAAATTCCCCCTTACCTCCACCTGTTAAATTTAATACGGGAAAAATCAATGATTACCCTGACAAGGTGCTTCACAAGATATTCGTGAAAATTTTTGCGGGAATGAATACCCGGGGAATGAAACTTCTTGAAATTGGATGTGGGAATTCTGTTCTGATAACTTACCTGGCGCAGCAATTTGGTTTTGAAGTAACCAGGCTCGACTATTCCGAAAAAGGCTGCCAACAGAGCCGATTGATTCTTGAAAGAGAAAAAGTCAAAGGCAATATTATTTGTCAGGATGCATTTAACCCATCACCTGACTTGTTGAATCAATTTGATGTGGTTTGTTCTTTCGGAGTTGTAGAGCACTTTAGCGATACTTCAGGTACGATAAAGGCTTTTTCGAATTTTCTTAAACCGGGAGGATTACTTGTGACATCATTGCCAAATATGTCAAGTGTAACAGGTAATCTACATAAGTACTTAAATCGTCCGGTTTACGATATTCACGTGCCATTAGACAAAAATCAAATCGAAACGGCGATAGAAAAAGCAGGCTTAAAGTTGAAGTTTAGTTCATATTTCCTAGCAATTAGTTTTGCCATCACGCTGGAAGGTTTGAATGGCGAAAAAATAAAAAACTATTCTCTAAAACGCTTTTTCATCAAGACTCTCCGCTACGGAAGTAAACTTATCTGGATGGTTGAAAATAAACTTGGTACAATTCCGCCGGGTAAGATATTTTCCGGTGGAATAATCACCTCCGCTCAAAAATGAAGATGAAAAAGGAGAACGCTCTGTATGTTTATGTTGGCACCTCTTCTTTCACAGAAAAGGACTTGATGATCTTGAGCGAGGAATATTCAGTCCATTCATTCAACTTCGAGTTTGAAAAAAAGTGGAAAACACCATTTCAATTATTATCACTGCTTTTCTTTCTTATCCGACATTTGCCGGGAGCTAAATTTTGCCTGATCCAATTAAGCGGATTTCATTCCTATTTTCCTGCATTGCTCTCGAAAATTTTCGGCAAGAAATGCTTCATTGTTGCCGCAGGCACCGATGCTCATAGCTTCCCTTCTATCGGTTACGGGAATTACAGAAAACCATTGTTGGGATATTTTACAAAAGTATCATTTCGTTTGGCCACTCACATTTTGCCGAAACATGAAAGTCTTTGGTATACCGACTACAATTACGATCCGGCCGGCGCTCCTTCTCAGGGAATCAAATACTTTGTTCACGGAATCAAAACGAAACACACTTCAATTCCGAATGGATACGATGCGGAAAAATTCAAGGCATCGACTAACAATAGAACCAAAGACTTTATCACCGTTGCAGGACTATTGCATCTGAGTTCTCAGCACCAACTGAAAGGCATCGACCTTATCCTCCGCATGGCTGAGTTATTTCCGGAGAAGTCTTTTACTATCGTTGGAGTGAACGATAAAACAAGTTTTCCCAAAGTCACACCCAATGTGACGTTACTACCTTCCGTAAAAATTCAGACCTGCCGGAATTGTTCAGTCAGCATAAATTCTATTTTCAATTATCCATGGCCGAAGGTTTTCCAAATGCCTTGTGCGAAGCCATGCTTTGCGAATGTGTGCCAATTGGCTCCGCCGTATTTTCCATTCCTGAAATAATCGGCGACAGCGGCTTTATTCTTCCAAAGAAATCATCGCAGGAATTAGAAGGTCTTATCAAGCGTGCTCTAAATGCCGACTTACCTTCGTTGGGCAAAAAAGCCCGAAATAGAATTGCAGATAATTACCCTTTAGAAAAGAGGAAGAATCAACTTCTAAATTTTTTGAAAACAAATTAGTCAAACTAACGAATTACATTTACTATTCCTTGCCGCTGCATTCCTTCACGCTTCAGCAAGTAAACATAAATATCGCCCGGTACCTGATCGCCCTGATAAGTACCATCCCACACCATCTCAGCAGCATCCTCATTTTGGTAAATCATTTTTCCCCATCGGTCAAAAATCTCTATCGAATAAATATCACAAGGACGAAAAACGCTGATCGCAAAATAGTCGTTCAAACCGTCGCCGTTTGGCGTAAAGGTATTCGGAACAAAAATCTTTTCTCCGTCGGGTAACTCAAACGTAACAACATTCCGCGCACTGTCTACACAACCGGTTTCATTGTTTACTTTCAGATAAGTGGTGTACTTTCCTGCATTCGGATATTGGTGCTTCGGATTCTTCTCCGTGCTCGTTGTACCGTCACCAAAATCCCAATCGTAAATGACGGCATTCTCAGTGACGTCTATAAAATTCACTATACCGGAGCATGAGTCTACTTTGAAGTCGAATTTAGCAGCCTTGTAACTTACAAATTGAATAGTCTTTTCAAGAGTATCCGGGCAGTGAGCTGCCGACATGACAACTAATTGTACCGGAATAGTTCCTGCCAGTTCGTATGTATGTTGAGGCGACAATTCATGTGACACCGTGTTATCACCAAAGATCCACTGAGCAGAAACGTAATCTGTCGAAAGATTGGTGAAAGTTACATTCGAATCGCAAGGCGCAACTGAATAGGAAAAATCAGGTGTTGGTAGTGGCGGCAATGAAATATGCATCATCGTAGTATCAACACAGAGCGAATCGGTAAAGACAGTGTGGAGAATATCATAACTACCGGGAGCGAGATATCCGTGTTGCGGATTTCGGAGTGAAGAAGTATCGGAATCTCCAAAAGACCATTGATACGTATTTCCAAGTGTCGATGCATCGGTGATATTGACAGTATATGTGCAGGAGTCTATAGAAATGGCAAATTGCGATTCAGGATTCGGCAGGACGTGAATTGTACGAACGACGGTATCCAGACAGGCAGAGGCAGTGGAAGCAATGAATCGAACCTGATAAGCACCCGGGTTAGCATAAGTGTGTAGGATACTGTTGCGACGAAGTATCGCCATCACCAAAAGACCAGTCCCAGAAGTTGGCAGTACCACCTATTCCATAACTCAGGTCATTAAATTGAAAAAAATCAGTACAGTGCGTATTGATCACTCCGAAATTTGCATTGAAGACCGGATAGACATGCACTAAACCAACTGCAGTATCATTGCAGAGAGGATTGACTCCGGAATATGCAACCAATGTAGCCCAATAGTCACCTGTATCGGGATACTCATAACTCGGGTTCATTAAAGAAGAAGTATCTCCTGTTGTAGTAATGTCGCCAAAGTTCCAGGTATAAGTAGCTGCATTGTAGCTGTTATTTAAAAAATCAGCTTCAAGTGATCCGCAAGAAATTGTCGGAGAAAAAATAGAAGCAACAGTAATTTGCGGGCAGCTCACGACATTCACCTGAAAATCGCGGAACGTTTCGCTGATCAGTTGTCCGTTTCTGTATTCTTTGACACCAATTCCATAAACAAATTGTCCGAGAGCATTGGGAGTTGCCGTCATTCGCCCGGTTACTGAATTGATTTGAATTGGTACCCCTCCAAACGGATTGAGATAAGAATAAGGAGACTGATAATAGACATGCGAGTATTGTGGACCATCGGGAGGTTGTGGCATGGGAGAAACCGGATCTGCACCTTCGTACGGATTGAAAACTTCATATACTAAAGAATCACCATCAACATCGGTAGCAGAATGGTCAAAGGTGAAAGGCACATTCATGCAAATAAAAGTGGGTGGCCAATTCACAAAAACCGGATTCGAATTATTTACTGCAACAGCAGGATCAGGAATTGTAGCGAAGTAAGTTGCACCCGTGTTATTGACATTCGCCAGATTCGCAATAGTGCCGTTGCGACAACAACGCTGATAAGCTAAAGTATAACCACCTGCTCTTGGAGGAAGTACAGTTGTGAAAATATAGTGAGCAACCTGATAACACACATTTGCAGGAGGAGTCAGGCAGGGTGAGTTAATGACATTGGCTACATTATTCTGATCATGTATATAAACTAATGAAGACGAATATAAATTCCCTGAAGCATCGAAAACACCAATACTTGCAGGATCATCAAACGGAGCAATTCCGTTATAGCAATCGCGGTAAACAGTCAGGCTTACTTCGTAAATATTATTTCCGAGATACAAATAATTCAATTCGCCACCGACAATATGCGTGGCATCGCATCGGTTAATTCCGATGAAAAACAATAATCCCACATAAAGCAAAAAGATGTGTAGCCTTTTCATAATATCCCTAAAACAAATATAGTCTGTCTTCAGCTCTTAAACAATAGAATATTGGCCAACGGAAAGAGCTTGACAGTCCGGTGACTTCAACCTTTCAAAAAGACACAATTCAGGATAAAAACGAGGCTCATTTATAAATCTCCACCCCATCCTCACCGCCGGAATTCTTCCACCCCCGGTACATTCCTTCTGAGTTAAAACTGAGCACGCAATTGCCGTGAGTGTCGACGGCTATGAGGCCGCCTTCGCCGCCGATTTTGACGAGTTTTTTCTGGACGACGATATCGCAGGCCTCACGAAGAGAGAGGCCTTTGTATTCCATCAGGCACGATACATCGTAAGCAACAACTGACCGGATGAAAAACTCGCCATGACCTGTACAGGATACGGCGCATGTGTTGTTATTAGCATAAGTTCCGGCACCGATGATGGGGCTATCACCTACTCGATTATATCTTTTATTCGTCATGCCTCCGGTTGAGGTAGCCGCCGCCAAATTTCCGTGAAGGTCTAATGCAACCGCTCCAACTGTTCCGAATTTTTTATCGGTGTGATCGAGCTGAACAGTGTCGGAGTCGCGAATTTCTTTGAGCTGATCGTAACGGAATTGAGAGAAGAAATAATCTGCATTCTCAAACGGCATATTCATATGTCGGGCGAAATCTTCGGCACCTTTTCCGGTGAGTAAAACATGCTCCGATTTTTCCATGATCATTCGTGCGAGCTCAACGGGATTACGCACGCCCTGCACACCGGCAACTGCTCCTGCCATGAGTGCCTTTCCTTCCATGATGCTGGCATCCATTTCGTGTGTTCCATCATGAGTGAAGACTGAACCTTTGCCTGCATTAAAGAGTGGACAATCTTCCAGACTCATCACAGAAGCCTGAACAGCATCGAGAGAACTGCCTCCTTTTTCGAGAACAGAATAACCGGCACTGATGGCATTTTGCAAAGCTTCCCGATAGGCAAGTTCCTTACTTTCCGTCATTGAAGAACGTAGAATTGTACCTGCACCTCCATGTATAGCTATTGCAATTTGTTTCATCTTTTCGCGATTTATTGAAGCAAAATAAACCAAAAGGCAGGAGTAATTTGTAATTTCCTGATAAAAAAGAGAGAAAAGCCGGCTGGAAACCGTCATATTTTTTGAAAGCCATCGAACTTACTGCTTAGTTTTTTACAATTTGGTAGTGATTCTCCCATTTACCCTTCATTTAAGGCTAAAAAGGCACTGTTTTGAGGATTTTCATAATGGTTACAAAGTGTCGGACTTTAAAAAGCCATCATCTTACATTTTTTGATTTTTACCCCTTCTACTTCAATTACAGGTGGTGTGTGAATGGTTTGCGTTCAGGAAGATTATTTAGACAGACGACAAATGAAACACAATTACATTTACGCACTTCTACTGGCCTTTTTCGTATCGTTCAGCTCAAACGCACAAACGACATCTTTAAGAGGAATTTATGTAGACGGATTTTCAAGTATTCTTGGAAACACAGTATTGGAAGACAGCTTACTGAGATATGCTCAGGATAGCTCTTTCAACTATCTTGCATTGTATGATTTGCATTCCGCCAACTTTTCAAGTACGGCTGCAAAGAATCAATTAGCAGCTTTCATTAGTAAAGCGCGACTCAATTACGGGATCACATATGTGGGAGCTGTAGGTGAATCGTATTCATTTTTCCAAAGCAAAATTGGACCATACAATTCAGGTCGCAGCGATGCTAACGAGAAATTCAATGTATTTAATCTGGAGTTTGAATTCTGGACTACTTCATCGGTAAGTCCCGGTGGTTATTACTGCACGCAGTACTTGCAACCAAACGGTTGTAATTGCGACAGCAGTGGCGGTTTCCAGTTTTTCATCTCTAACATGCATAACATCGACTCTTTAGCAGCTACACAAAATGCGCTATCTGAAACCTATGTCGGCTGGTTCAACCAGGGACAAGGTTCGCAAATTCAACGTAATGTTGATCGCGTATTATTACATGCATATCGCGTCGACAACTCATCAGTTTACGGGTACAGTAAAACACGCTTACAATATTTAGCTTCCAACAGTACAATGGTTGATGTAGCTCCGATTTTCAGTTCAGAGCCAATCTTCATGGGACCATGGTTAAATTCGCATTCGCAGATTGAAGCCTATAATAAGTATAAAACAGATTTCAATGCCGATGCAGGTTCATATACATCGTTCGTTAACCTCATAGGTTATCAGTGGTTCGATTACGGTTACATGCCAAAACCGACACCGGGAAGCGGTGGTGGTCCGGGCTTCACTCCTACTATTTCAGCAACAGGTTCAACAACATTCTGCAGTGGCGGATCAGTGATCCTGACAGCCGGCGGAGGAACAAGTTACTTCTGGTCGAGCGGACAAACAAGCTCTTCGATTACGGTAAGTACGGCAGGAACATACTCATGCCAGGTTACTTATAATGGCGCAACACAAACTACATCGACGATAACTGTCAATGTGAATCCGACTCCAACAGTAACAGTCACAGCCGGAACTTTGGGAAATTATTCAATCGATCTCACAGCCAATGCCACCGCAGGCGGATCGGCAAGCATTTCCTCGTATCAATGGAAGAAAGATAATGTCAATATTTCGGGAGCTACCTCTTCTGTGCTGACAGCATCATCAACAGGAAGCTATACGGCAACAGTTGTAAATAATTTAGGATGCTCTTCAACTTCAGGTGCAGAAAGCGTAGTGATTCCGGGAGTATGTAATCTGACGACATCATTAGGTTGCTGTTCAACAGTATTTTCTACATCTTCGGTGAAATTATATTGATCAGCACTTCCGCAAACAGATTCAATCATTATTCGTTACAAACCTGAAACTTCGAACAACTACAGCTATGTTCGTTTGCCTTATACCGGCCAAACAGAATACACGTTGACGAATCTGAATAAAAACACGAAGTATCAGTGGAGAATAAAAACATCATGTGGATCAACAAGCGGTTCGTATTCATCGACGAAGACATTTATTACCGGATCAAGAATCATGGCACAGGATCTGGCTACTCTGAATTACCGGAACACAAACTCAGGAAATAATTTGGAAGAATCGGAAATGATGATTTATCCGAATCCGGCTAAAGAACAATTTACACTTACGTATAATTCACCGGCCGAAATCGATGTTCAAATACAGATCATGGATATCAGCGGTCGCATAGTTCGGGAAATGAAGAGTCATTTTAGTCCGGGTGAAAATGAAGTTCGTTTCGACACGGCAGAGCTCAACAACGGACTCTATATGCTATCGATTCGAAATGAAAATCTTCAGGAAACAAAGCGAATTATCATTCAAAAATAAACCCTACTCCCTTTGAGAAAAGCTCAACTCGGGATCAAATAAACACAGCTTTGAGGCCTCGGAATCAGTTCCGGGGCCTTTTTTGTTAATAAGTACGGCCAATTGTTGAAAAAAATTTAGGCCAATTTGGGTGTGATTTCTTCATGTTCAGAACAAAGTACTTTTGATTTTAAATGCTCAGGCCGATTCTGTGTCTTAAATGAATGGAACAGACTGCCTTTCAACCCTTGGAACCTGATTTTTTTATAAAAAACTGATCTTTCGGGGTATCAGGAAACACTTTTTACACATATCTTCACCATCGAAAATTTTAAGGGAAAGGAACAATCTATCCGACCGAAAGCGGAGAGATTGTTTGGGGACAAAGTCAGATGCCGGATGGTTTCAATTTGGTAAGAACAGAAAGATTTGAATTTCCTTAACCTTAAAGACATACAAATACACACAAGATTAAAATCAGAAAGATACGATGAG
This sequence comes from Bacteroidota bacterium, assembly GCA_016721305.1. Classification (GTDB taxonomy): domain Bacteria; phylum Bacteroidota; class Bacteroidia; order AKYH767-A; family 2013-40CM-41-45; genus JADKIH01. The sequence goes on along the minus strand of JADKIH010000010.1, from coordinate 113,474 downwards.
AAACAAGCTGATGACCTTACTCGCCGGATTATTCCTGCTTTGTACTTCTTCATTTGGTCAGGCGACCAATATCAGAGGACTGTACCTGAAGGATGTGCATCTCTGGTTGGGTAATACCACAACTGAAAACACGATTCTTACTTACTGCCAGGGTAACGGGTACAATTACATCTGTTTTTATGATCTGGGCTCTTTGAACTGGAGTAACACAACGGTAAAGAATAATCTCGCTGCCTTTTTCAGTCGTGCACGTGCGAATTACGGCATTTCACAATTCGGGGCATCCGGTGAGATCTACTCTTTCTTTTCTAATTTCATTATCCCTTACAACAATTCCAGAACAGTAGCCTAGAAAGATTCGACGTACTCAACTACGAATTCGAATTTTGGAATCAAGCCTCTATCTCTGCTTTGTATTGCAGCCGTTATTTAACCCCAAACGGTTATTCTTGTGATTCAGCAGGAGCCTATGCATTTTCATTTAAAGAATTCAAACGGATGGATTCATTATGTGCGGCAACGGGCTGATTTGTGAAGAATATTTAGGCTGGCCAACCAAAGGACAGATGCAAGCCATTTGCGCCAGTGCCGACCGGGTTTTAATGCATGCTTATAGAACAACAGATGTGGATGTGTACGCATACTCAAAAGGCCGTTTACAAGATGCTGCTAGTTTAAATTCATCGGTTAAGATTATCCCGATTTTCTCCAGCGAAGCATCTTTCATGGGCCCTTGGCTGGCAACTCATCCGATCACGCAACCCTACCAAACCTATAGTGCTAATTTTACATCTGATGTAGGTGCATTCAAACAGTACATCAACTTACAAGGATATATTTGGTTCCACTACACATACATGCCTAAGACGACGGTTGCAACTGCTTCGATTACGGCTAACGGACCAACATCTTTCTGTACAGGCGGGTCAGTTACTCTTACGGCGAATTCAGGCTCAGCATACCTTTGGAGTCCGGGAGGCCAAACGACTCAGTCGATTACCGTTTCCACTGCAGGTTCCTATACTGTACGCGTAACAAATAGTGCCGGAGCACAAGCTACTTCTGCACCGGTCGTCGTTAGTATTTCTACCACAGGTGCTACACCAACTATTACAGCCAGTGGTCCTACGTCGTTCTGTCCGGGGGAAGCGTAACTCTGACTTCTACATCGGCTTCGACTTATCTTTGGACTACAGGTGCAACTACACAATCAATCACTGTAGGTACTTCGGGCAACTATAGGGTTACAACAAATTCAGGAGGTTGCGGCGGTACATCAGCAATTACAGCTGTAAATGCCAACTCTGCACCTACTACTCCAACGGTAACAGCAAGTTCTTCGTTGAATGTTTGTCCGGGTACGATCCTTACACTTCAGTCATCAGCGGCAAACGGATATTTATGGTCAACAGGTGCAACTACACGTTCGATTGCTGTTTCAGCAGGCGGAACATATTGGGTGAAAGCCTATAGCGGTCCGAATTGCTCAGCACAATCGTCAAATCAAGTTGTAACGATGCTGACAGCTCCTGCTACTCCATCGATTTCAGCTAACGGATCATTAGCACTCACAGCATCTCATCCTTCGGTGGTTTTGACATCAACGACGGCGAATTCATACAGCTGGTCATCAGGTCAGGCTACACGTGCAATTACAGTTACTACACAAGGAGCATATCGTGTTACTGTTACAGGTTCTAACGGTTGTCAGGCTACTTCTACAGCAGCATTGATTTCAGCTAATGGTTGTACTCCTCCGGCTGTTCCGACAATCACTCTGAGTGGTTCTGCGGTAATTACTTCCGGACAATCAGTTACATTAACATCGAGCACAGCGGGTGGTTACCTCTGGTCAACAGGTGCGACTACAAAGTCGATCACTGTGACTAGTGCAGGAAACTTACACTGTTCGTGCATATAGTGCCGGCGGTTGCTTCTCAACATCTCTTCCTACAACTATACTTGTAGTAGCTGCACGAACAGCTGCACCGGGATATAATGAGCCAAGTCCGGTTGCTCTAACAGCTTATCCAAATCCTGCTCACGAAAACGTTTACTTCGATTTCAACAGCATTACCGAAAAAGAATACACGATCAGTCTTGTCGATATTCAAGGTCGTGTGATTCTTGAACAAAAAGTAAATGCCACAGTTGGTCTCAATCACGTAGAATTAGATCTCGAAGCATTCCAACATGGAATTTACTTCGATATCTTATCAGCGGTGATGTTCGAGAGACGGTTAAGGTTGTTGTTGAATCCCCTTGACGGCATTAAAATTTTGTAATTAAAAATTCAGAATTAGTAATATAAAATTCAAAAGAGCGACATCCTGTCGCTCTTTTTTTTTGGGTACTTTATGAACCATAATTCATAATTCCGAATTCATAATTTCCGAATTCCAAATTGCCCTTTATCGCTCACAAATCTCCCGATACGCACAATACACACACCGGCTTTCATCTTTCGTTTGTGTGAAAGCAAATTCAGGGCTTAGTATCTCAAGAATAAGCTTGCGGAGTTGTGCTTCGAATTCAGCAAATTGTTCGGCTGTGAATGCTTCATCGTTGTTAAGCATAATCATACCCTCACCCATGCTTCGCAGCGCCATAAGACCCGATTTCACTGACTGGCCGGGAATGGAGGCGCTGGTGAGATAAGCATAATACATGGCCTGAAATTGTTCTTTGAGTTTTGGCTCGGCAAATAATTCGGCAATATCGGCCGGCTTACGCTTATCGACACGACCGGTTTTATAATCGACAATTCTCAGAACGTTTGCCTTTTCATCAACTCGGTCGATGATGCCGTACAGCTTCACGTTCACAGTTGAATCAATCGCAAAGTTCCGGCTTACATCCTTTTCAAGTTGTTTAATAGTGAATGGCGTGTAATTCAGATCTGCTTCGAGGATTCGGTTAACCAACTCACGTATCACATTTCGGAAAAGAATATTTTTCCCTTCGAGTTGATTGATGGCCACAAATTCCTCATGAATCGCCTGATCAACGATGTCGTCGATTTTCTTTCGCAGATATCCGATTACATTTTTGTCGACGCCGATTACATCCGAATAAATTGACTGCATGGCTTTATGAAGGACTTTCCAAAGTAGCCGCTTCCATATTTTCTTCCATCTCCTCCGGCTCGGAAATACCGGCAAGGTAGCGGAAGTAAAAACGCAAGCTGCAGGAGATATACGATTGCAAACCCGATGCACTGAGCTTCGATTTTGCATCCGACGACGCATTCCCAACAAAGCGTCCGAGCTCTTTCAGTACTGCCTCGTCCTTGGCAATAGAAATTTCCTTGCCCTCAATTTTTCGAATCGGTGTTGTAATTACTTTACGGGTAATCTTTACCGTGTCAGGGTATTTTCTTTGCAACTCGTGTTCTATTTGAAGCAGGAAACGTGAACGCTCGCCTGCAGTGAGTGCTTTGGCTTCGGTATTATGGAGGAGGAAAATATTTTTCGCTCGTTGAAGCAACCGATAAAAGTGAAATGCCGATACAGCATGCTGTTCTTCAAAAGTCGGAAGTCCGAATGCCTTTCGAATGTTGAACGGAATAAACGACGGTGAATTTCCACCTGCCGGCAACACATCTTCATTCACGGAAAGCAAAATCACATTCTCAAAATCCAGCACACGTGTTTCGAGGAAACCCATTACCTGTAAACCTTTCAGTGGCTCTCCGGAGAATGGAATTCGGATGGAGCTGATAATTTCCGGAAAATTTTCCAGAATGTACTCACCGAAGGAAGTTCGCGCTGAGCAAGAAGTATATCTTCCAGTCGCTTGAGCTGAGTAAAGAACGTATAAACGAATTCCGATTCCAGTCGGTGAAATCTGAAGTCCTGTTCTTTCATAGCTTCGAGTATCATTCGCAGGATTTGTTTCGCCCACAAGAATACTTCGTTCAGATTAGCAGGAACGGTGAAGAGTTGATTCAATAAGAAATCAATCGGCTCATGTTTTAGTTGAGTCGATGAAATTCGGATATAATTATCTTTTAGACTAGAGAGCCAAATCTGAATGGGCTTGCCTCCAACTAATCTGATATAGGTGTGATCTAAAATTCGTTTAACATCTCTGAAATAAAAAGAATAGCCCCCCTACTTTTCTTTGCGTGCATTTTTCTGCAGTGCGATGAAATCATCAAAGAGAGTAAAAAGCGGAGTTTGACGGAGCGGATAACCCATTGTTACGTTAATATCTCCGGCCTCTTCCGGAATAGCATACAGTACGGGGAATAGCAATTTTTCATCGGGAAGTACAATGGCTGTTCTCTCGGGAATATAGGAACCCGATTTAATGATACCATCGAGCAACTGTCCAGCATACTTCGCTTGTCCGACCATCAGCGGAATTCCCGTAAACTGAATCGTCTTTGGAATTTCTTTGAAATATTCTCTCTTCCAGAGATACCCCGGTTTAAGAAGATGATTTCCGCGGATAAACTTTCCGGCTTCCTGTCCGTGGTCGTCGACGTAATAGCTGTCAGTATCCCAGTAAAGAAGCCTTTACCTTGATCGAGCACATATTTTATGACACGTTCCTCTGCAGGAGAAAGCGCGTAGAAGCCGGCAAATACGATATGCGAATAATTAATATTTTCTTCAAGAGGATGATCGGCGAGTGATTCCGCCAGATCGCGATAAGCCATTCTCGTAGGCGAGATTTCGTCGCGCAGGCGGGTTCTGAAGTCGTGGTAAATGCCATTGAGGTTTTTCCAGGTATTGACAAATTCGGTTTTGAGCTTTGACAAATCGTGTTCGAAGAAATTTTTCCAGAACAATTTAAGTCGTTCCATATCCTCTTCAGGCAAACCGAACTCTTCATCGATCCGATGCAGATCGGTCACCGTTGCGAAGACTTTGGAAGCATCGGCCATGTATTTATCCAGATCGTCGAAGTCTTTGAGCAGAAGTTCGCCCCAAGGATAGAACTTGTCGAATTCCTCCAGCGGAAAATAGGAACGGAATACTTCATATAATTCGAAGAGCAATGTCAACGGATCCGGAATGGTAGCACCCGAGAGTTTCAACAAATAATCCTGAATAGAAAAAACGCGAGGCGACCAAACCGGTTTCTCCGATTCGGCAGCCAAAGCACTTTGGAAGAACAGACCGGCTCTCCGTGTGGGGAAAACCACACACAATTCACCCAAACGGTCACCGTATTTCGACTTAATTTCAGTGGCCAGATCCTTAAGAAACGTATTCATAATCGGTGTTGAAAAAGATCAATTTGAGAACTGCAAATGAAACATTAAATTAGCTGAAAATCTCATCTCATGGAAAAAAGACTAGTGAGAAAAGACAAGAAATTTCTTGGTGTATGTGGCGGTTTGGGAGCCTATTTTGAGACAGACCCAACCATTTTTAGAATCCTATTTGTAGCGGCCGTATTGATTTTCGGTTCGGGAGTGCTATTGTACCTCATCATGGCATTGGTGATGCCCGACGAAACCTCAGGTCAATAATTTGTGCACTTTTGCAGGTTTTGGCTAACTTCGTCCCCTGATAGCAAAAGGCGGATGAAATTTCATTTTTGTTTATTTTTAGTACTCTTCGGGCTTTCCGGGCAAGCAATTGCACAGATGGTGAAGACTGACAGCACTGCAAAAGCTACTATCCCTACCAATATCCGGTATTATTTCGAAACAGATTTCAGGAACGGAATATTCTTTAGCACCCCGACTCTACGCCCAAGGTAACTGATCGTGTAAATCAGGCAGCAGAACAGGCATAATACCTTGTTGGGCGTTCCGGGAAGTGCTGCCCAGTCGATGAGATTCCGTTTACCCGGCAGCTCACAACGTTTACAGGCATCCGAAGCAACGATTTCTATTTAACCGAAAACGATAGCGTAAAATACTACGAGTAAATAAAAAGTTTACGGAAATCGCCTATCACAGCGGAACTTTTAAGGAACTTGCCATACAAATTTCGCATAGTCAAAATATCATCAAAACCTGGAATGCCGAATTACCTTCGAGCGTTTTGGGGTGAAGGATTATATCTGAACAGCGATACCTATAAGAGTAAGTTTATTCTCTTTACTTCTTATCGCAGCGCCTCCGGAGTCTATTCATTGTTCGCCAATGCCAGATGGCAGAGCATAGAAGATCAGATGAATGGCGGGATTCAGAACGACTCCGCATTTTTATTCACTTGACCGACAATGTTTCGGTAAAAGGACTCGCTCACAATATAGCCGACGCCAAACAACGCGAGCGTCGTCGTGATTTTTGTGTGAGTCAATATCTTGATTTCGGAAAGAAAGATCCGGACAGCACGCACAGCGGCGGAAATATTCCATTCCTGCGTATCAATCATTCGCTTGAATATAACCGACATTCGCTTGCCTACACCGATGCAACTGCCGACAGTGCGTTTTATTCCGATTTCTATTTCAGTCAGAATACCTACGACTCACTTTCGGCCGACGATCTGAATAACAAACTTTCTGTAATCGTTCCTGCCGACAAGCGTAATCAAACTGCCTTTTCGAAATACTGGTCATTTGCCGGTTCGCTCGGATATCAGACGGTAAAATACGTTCAGAAATATCAAACATCGTGGCATAATATGACGCTCGGCGGAGAAGTTACCTCCCGTTTCGATTCTTCATTGCTCGATGTTCATGCAGAAGTAAAATACGTATTGGATGGCCGTGACCAACAAAATTACGAAGGACGTTTGAAAGCAGAGATTCCATTATTTGGTTTCGGAAAAATTGGCGGAGAAGTTCTTTCGGCAAAATATTCACCGGATTCATTTACCAATTCAATGAATCGAATAATTTTATCTGGTTCAATGATTTCGGCAAAAGCGATTTACTGTCTATTGATCTTCATTATACACTGCCTCAATACCATTTGCGTTTATCGGCACGTCGATTGAATGTAAAGAATCTTGTATTCATGAACAATGAGGCATTACCCGAGCAATATGCGCCTGTGGTAACGATAGATCAGTTGAAATTGGAAAAGACCTTCCTGATCGGAGGCTTTCATTTTGAAAACAATCTTACGATTCAGAAAAATTCGGGCGAAGATCAGATTCACCTGGCGCCGCTCTTTACTTTGCATTCATTGTTTTATCAGCACAAGTTCTTTTCCAATAAAATGCTCACTGACATTGGTGTGAATGCCGCTTACAATTCGGAGTACTACGCCGATAATTTCATGCCGTCGACGGGACTGTTCTATCGTCAGGATGAAATGAAAACGGAGGGGTATTTACGCTTCGACTTGTTCTTAAGAATAAAAATCAAGTCAGCAAGAATATTCCTGAAAATGGAAAACATCAACGACAATATGCAAAAGTCGGCCTACTATCTCACTCCGCATTATCCGCAACCGGGGAAAGTTTTTCGGTTTGGGTTGGTTTGGAGGTTTTTTGATCAGTGAAACCAATTAGCTGATCTGTGTTAGCTGATTTGATGATTAGTATTGTGTGTGAAAGACGTGTGTATTGAAAATTTAATAAAGCAGTTATAGCGTACTCCGTAAATTAGCTAATTAGCTAATTAGCGAATCAGCTAATTGGGGGTAGCACGTCTTCTGTTTCTTCTTCTTGGCGGCGGGAAAGGACGTTGTTTAAGATTAGTCGGTAGCCGGGGAATTGGGATGAAGTGCCAAATCGGTTTGCGGGTCGCCTACCTGGTGTTGATAATCTTCCGGATCGTGACCGCTGTAAAAAGTCCATGTACCTTTTCCGAACTCACCGTGTATATAGCGAGCTTCGTTTTCAGACTTCGTTTCACCCATGACTAATACATCTGATTTCAGAAATTTTTTCTTGAATGCCGTTGTTTGTCCCATGAAACCTTTGATCACTTGCTCATGATTCTGACACAACATCGTCGGAACGGCATCCCACTTCGCTGAAAAATCAAATAGCGTAAAGAAGTCTTCGGTACGGCCTAATTTTCGTTGAGGCGGTTCATTGTCAATATCAGAAAATTCGTATTCATACGGATTCGTACTGAGTTTAAAATCTTTGAACGCAAAAGTTTTTGTATAATCGATTTTGCTGTTCATTTTGGAGTCCGCTGCATCGCCGTCGAACATATTTTCACATATATCCACTCCTTCAGCAGAGAGGGCGATGTCGTAGCTATCCGTTGCAGAGCACATGGCGAAGAGAAATCCTCCACCGGCGGTAAAGTCTCTGATCTTTTGAGCAACCGCGAGCTTCATCATCGAAACCTTTGAATAGCCCAATTTAGCGGCCATAGTTTCCGTGCTTCGCACATCTTCCTGATACCAGGGAGCATTTCGATAAGCTGCATAGAAACGTCCGTACTGACCTGTAAAATCTTCGTGATGCAGGTGAAGCCAGTCATACATCGGCAACTTACCCTGAATCACTTCTTCATCGTAAACTACGTCGTATGGAATTTCAGCATAAGTGAGTACCATGGTAACGGCATCATCCCACGGCATTTTATTTTTCGGAGAATAAACGGCAATCTTCGGAGCTTTTTCCAATTTCACCACATCCATATTCACTTCCGATTGCTGATCTCGGGTATGATGGCAGCGGCCTGACCATTTGCAATTATCTGTTTCGAGACACCACGAATCGCACACTCCTTTTCGATCGCCATATTATCCGCAATCAAAAACTGCCACCGCGGTAATTGAGCAACCACTGAACATCGATTACATGTTCGAGCGCATAGTAAGCGATGCCGTAAGCTTTGAGATGATTTGTCTGCGTCTCATCCATCGGAATCAAAATATAAGCAGCCTGCGTTGAGCAGAAGCTTAGAAGTAAGGAGATGGTTAGGAGGAGGCGGCGGTTCATTGATTAAAGGTACGGACTTTTTCAATTAGCTGATTAGACGATTAGCTGATTAGCTGATGATCGGTAGCAAATCGCTTAGAAAACGTAAAATGGGTAATATTATTTAAACCGGTTCTTAAATTAGCTAATTAGCCAATCAGCTAATTAGCTAATTCAAGAAAGGTTAATCAAAAAGATTCGTCTGCGGATCGCGGCCGGAGGCGTTTTTATCGCTTTTTGCGTCGAAGCTCCACTCTACTGTTACCGCGCCCTCTTCCTGGAGCGGATTTGCTTTTTTTTTTACAGCTTCCTTCGCGACCGGTTTTTTTGCGACCGGAGCGGGCTTGCCTTTGACAGGCTTTTGCTCTACCGGCTTCGATTTAATTTCAGGGAGTTTCGTTTTAGCCTCGGCTTTCACCGGCACGTCGATACTGATTTGCTCGGCTTTCGCTACAGGTTTTGCATCCGCCAGTTTAATGACGCGACTAACCGAATGGCGTGAAAGGATGTTACCGTTTGTACCGCGACCTTTTACTTCGATTTCGTTGAAGTTAACATCGATCTGAGTAATGCGCAGCTTTGGTTTCGGACGTAGCATTGCACGAACCGTTTCAGCATCGTTTACTCCGGAAATGGAGAACCACAATACTTTCGATCCCTCTGCTCCTTTTGTCAGAACGTATTCCTTGTCGCGAGTAGTTCCGCCGACGGTGAATCGTTTCACCATCACATTACCGCCTTTGCCATCCTGATAAATCAGATTGTACACAGGTTCCGGTTCTGTCTTGCGGTAAACGGCGATGTAGCGAACATCTTTACCGACGTACTTCTTCTCGTCGACACGGGTGACGATCATCGTACCATCGCCGCGGAAGACGATGATTTCATCGAGTTCGGAGCAATCCACTTACGAATTCATCTTTCTTCAAAGAGAAACCTGCAAAACCGTCTTCACGATTCACATACAATTTCTGATTGTTGATGATTACTTCAGAAGCTACAACGGCTTCGAATGAGCTGATCTGAGTTTTACGCTCACGTCCTTTTCCGTATTTCTTTAATAAGTCTTTATACCAGTTGATTGTATACTGACGGATGTTGGCGAGATTATTTGCCACTTCCTTCATTTCATCTTCCAGTCCGCGGATCTTCTCATCCTGCTCTTTCACATCGTATTTAGAAATACGTTTGATCTTGATTTCAGTAAGAGAGATAATATCGTCGCGGGTAATTTCGCGTTTGAAGCGCTTCTTATACGGCTTGAGTCCGGCATCGATCGTTTCGATAACGCTTTCCCAGGTAGTACATTCTTCAATGTTGCGATAGATACGTTTTTCGATGAAGATTTTAATCAATGAACTGAAGTGCCATTCTTCTTCGAGCTCACGCATACGGATTTCCAGCTCCTTCTTTAAGAAGACGAGTTGTTTGTTCCGTATTGTATTTCAAAATCTCATTTACACTCATGAATTGCGGTTTATCTTCCACAATTACACAAGCATTCGGAGAAATAGAAACTTCGCAGTCGGTGAAGGCATACAATGCATCGATGGTTTTGTCGATGTCTTCGTATGAATCGCTATGCAGGTGAATCATAATCTCCACCTTGCTGGCTGTATTATCTTCTACTTTCTTAACCTTAATTTTTCCTTTATCGTTTGCCGAAAGAATCGTATCGATCAAAGAAACTGTCGTCGTACCGAAAGGAATTTCAGTAATGACAAGCGTTTTACGATCACGCTTTTCAATCTTCGCACGCACACGGATACGACCTCCGCGGAGACCTTCGTTGTATTTACTGAAGTCGGCAATACCACCTGTTGGAAAATCAGGAACCAGACTAACTTTTTTACCACGGAGAATATCGATAGAACCTTCGATAAGTTCCACAAAATTGTGCGGAAGAATTTTACAGGCAAGACCAACGGCGATACCTTCGACACCCTGTGCAAGAAGGAGCGGGAATTTTACCGGTAAAGTAAGAGGCTCACGATTACGACCATCGTAGCTTAATTGCCAGTTCGTCGTTTTCTCGTTATACACAACATCGAGAGCAAACTTCGATAGACGAGCTTCAATATATCGGGAAGCGGCAGCGCTGTCGCCGGTGAAAATATTTCCCCAGTTACCCTGCATGTCGATCAGCAATTCTTTCTGACCGAGCTGAACCATCGCATCTCCGATAGAAGCATCACCATGCGGGTGATATTTCATTGAGTGACCAATGACGTTGGCAACCTTATTATAGCGACCGTCTTCCATTTCCCACATCGAGTGCAGGATACGGCGTTGAACCGGCTTTAAACCATCGTTAATATGTGGAACGGCACGTTCGAGGATTACATACGAAGCATAGTCGAGAAACCAGTTTTCATACATTCCATTGACATGGACGGAACGGGTTAACTCACGTACTTCTCCCAGTGGTGCATTTTCCTGAGGTGTATCTTTTTTCTTCTTCGACATTTTGTCAATTCAATTAATTAAAAAATAATTCGGGTAAAACGTGAATGATTAAGCAGTAACAACTTCTGCTTCCGGCTTCACTTCATCTTTTTCCATTCGCAGGTTTCGGATGATGAACTCCTGACGTTCCGGTGAGTTTTTACCCATGTAGTATTCCAATAAGTGGTGAATTGTTTCTTCCTGACTCAGAGTCACCGGCTCGAGACGAATGTTCTTGCCGATGAAATGACCGAATTCGTCAGGCGAAATTTCACCCAATCCTTTGAAACGTGTGATCTCCGGCTTTGGTCCTAATTTCTCGATGGCGCGAACGCGTTCACCGTCGCTGTAACAGTAAATTGTTTCGCGCTTATTACGGACACGGAACAAAGGAGTCTGGAGGATAAACAAATTACCTGCTTTAATAACTTCAGGGAAGAATTGAAGGAAGAACGTCATCAACAGCAAACGAATGTGCATACCGTCGACATCGGCATCGGTTGCGACTACGATTTGTTGTAGCGCAATTCTTCGAGACCATCTTCGATGTTGAGTGCATTTTGCAAAAGGTTAAACTCTTCGTTTTCGTAAACGACTTTCTTAGTCATTCCGTAACAGTTGAGAGGTTTACCCTTTAAGCTGAATACTCCTTGCGTATTGATATCACGTGCTTTCGTGATTGAACCCGAAGCTGAATCACCCTCAGTGATGAAGAGTGTCGACTCAAGACGATCGATATGACGAGAGTCTGGTGAACACGGCAGTCACGTAATTTTTGTTATGCAGGTTCGCTTTACGTGCACGATCGTTAGCCAGCTTTTTGATACCGGCGATTTCTTTACGTTCACGTTCGCTTTGCTGAATCTTTTGCTCGAGAGCTTTCGCTACTTCAGGGTGCTTGTGAAGGTAGTTGTCGAGCTCTGTTTTGATGAAGTCGTTGATCCATGTACGGATGGCCAAACCATTTGGCTCACGAGTGAGTGAACCTAATTTCGTCTTCGTTTGAGATTCGAAAACCGGTTCCTGAACACGAACAGAGATTGCGGCGTTAATAGAAGTACGCACATCACTCGGGTCGAAATCCTTTTTGAAGAATTCACGAATTGTTTTAACGATCGCCTCGCGGAAAGCTGCCTGGTGAGTACCACCTTGCGTTGTATGCTGACCGTTTACGAAAGAATAGTATTCTTCGCCGTATGCCGTAGTGTGCGTGAAGGCTACTTCGATATCATCGCCGTGGATATGGATGATCGGGTAGAGTAACTCGTCGCTCAGATTTTTCTCGAGCAAATCCTTCAGTCCGTTTTCCGAGAAAAACTTTTGATTGTTGTATTCGATAGTCAGACCTTTGTTGAGGTAGACATAATTCCAGAGCATGTTATTTACATACTCTGGATTGTATTTGTAATTGCGGAAGATGTCTTTATCAGGATAGAAGATCATGTTAGTACCATTCTTCTGATCCGTTGCTTTCTCCTTTTCTTCTTTTATGAGATTACCTTGATTGAAAGTCGCCATTTTTGTACGACCTTCTCGGAAAGACTGAACGATAAATTCACCCGATAGTGCATTCACGGCTTTCGTACCGACACCATTCAAACCGACACTTTTCTGGAAAGCTTTTGAGTCGTACTTACCACCGGTATTGATTTTAGAAACACATTCGATCACTTTACCCAGAGGAATACCACGACCATAGTCACGCACGAAAACCTGACCGCCTTCGATCTGTACTTCGATTGTTTTACCATAACCCATTACGTGCTCATCGATAGAGTTATCGATCACCTCTTTGAGGAGGACGTAGATACCATCATCTTTCGAGGAGCCGTCACCCAGCTTTCCGATATACATACCGGGACGCGTTCTGATATGTTCTTTCCAATCCAGCGACCGGATGCTGTCTTCGGTATACCCATGATCCGGTTTTGTCTTTTCAGCCATAATTTGATTTTTAAAATTGCCCGAAAAACCCTGTTTCCGGGAGATGCTAAAATTAAGAGATGCCTTGTAGCCCACGTTTTACGCAGGTTCTATTTATTCACAATTCCATGTGCAGATCAGCCTTCTGCTTCCTCTTCAAGTCTTTTCAAGATAAGACCCTCTTCTGCCTGTATTTCCAAGCATTTAAACTTCGCTGTCTGACCTTTTTTTAGGGCAATAGCTGATTTAGGGATCTTGAAAACTTTTGAGAGGAAGGCAATGAGATGATCATTTGCTTTCCCATCCACAGCCGGAGCATGAAGTCGAATTTGCCAGCCATCCTCGGTTTTCTCGATTTTATCGAAACGCTGATTGGGCTTGACTTTCAGGTAGAGCAGCATGATTAGAGCAAAAGCTTTTTTGCGGCGGCAAAGGTAACTAACTCAGGGAAAAAGCGGGTGAATTCATTTTCAAAGAGCTCATAATATTGTTCGAGCTCCCGAACCGACTCATTCATCTTGTTTTCGAAGCTAACCCGCGTCGACAGGCCGGAGAGAGCCCGACCGATTCCGGCAACGGTGGCATAGTTGAGAAGCCAGTTTTTTTCGACCATATATGGAAGAAAGAACTTCACTCCATCAGGCAAAATCGACTCATATTCAGATATATACCGATACGTTTGCGCTGAATATTCAACCAGCGTCAAGTCAGAATAACGAGTAAAATTAGCTGCCAGAAAGTGATCATAATACAGATCCACGATAACCCCCGAGTATTTACGATATAATGGTCTCAGGCGCGCTTTACTCTCCCCGGTCATTGGATGGTGGTCGGTAAAGTCGTCGATCGCCCTATGAAGCTCTATCCCCTTCCGAATCCCATCCGGGTAACTATCCTTCTGCTTACCCTTCACAAAGTCGGCAATAAAATTCCCAATCATAAGTTCTTTGTCGGAGCCGGATAGGTATATGTGGGCGAGGAAGTTCAAGGCGGGTTGCGGGTTGCGGGTTGCGGGTTACGAGTTGCGGGTTGCGGGTTGCGGGTTGCGGGGTGCGGGGTGCGGGTTACGGGTTACGAGTTACGAGTTGCGGGTTGCGAGTTGCGGGTTGCGGGGTGCGAGTTGCGGGCTTCGGATGAGGCGTAGCGGTTTGTAAAACGCCTTCGCAACCCGCAACTCGCAACTCGCAACCCGACTAACACCCCGCCCAAATATACCCATTCCGCACCCTCCTTCACCCAAAATCATTGAAAATAGACGGAGAATGCTTTATCTTTACCACATGCGATACCTTCTGATTTTATTGCTGATTTCATCTCCGCTTTTTTCGAAAGGCCAGACACTTTGTTTAGATACTTTGCGTGATGCAAATACCTATCAGGCATGTGGCACCGACTATTTCCCTGTTTGCGGATGCGATGGGGAAACCTATCGGAATGAATGTGCGGCTTATTACTGGGGAGGGTTATTGAATCAGTATTGGACACAGGGGCCGTGCGGAGGATTTGATTTTGATTTTTATCCGACGGCAATTTATTTAGATGTTGTTCACTTCACCATATTCATGAAATCTCCGGGCAGTGCCACTTTATACATATATGATTCGATGGGTGGTTTAAATTACACCGATTACTTTTATGCATCGACAACTAATTGGGTTTACACGAAGGAATTGCCGCTTCAAAATTTAAAACGCGGAATCTATGTAGTCATGGTCTTAGTAAATGGCGAAAAAAAGACCCTGAAATTTGCAAAACAGGGTCTCTACTAATTCCGATATTTTTCTCAACTACTACTCTTCTGAGTCAGGTGTTCCGATTGGCGCGGCACCTTCTGAATCATCTGATGCGTTAGCAGCTGTGATTGTATTTCCTACGATATCGACCATGCCATAACCTTGAACGGTATTCAAGCCAAGTCCGCATTCCCAGATAAATTTCTGTACTTGAGGATGAGCATGGAGCGTGAATGGCAGAAGATATCCGGAAGATAGTTTCGTTATTATTGTTCTTATAGATACGTGCAAATTTCTTGTGGGTATCGGCGATCTTTTGAACGTAGCCGGCATCCGGTACGATTTCAAACTCTGCGAAAGAAGCTAATTGTTTTTCGTTGAAGCCTGCTCTTTCCATGCGATCCATAATTGCATCGTAGAAAAGATCGGAGAATTCCTGTGTACGAGGATCGAGTGCATCCGGAATATTACCGGCAGGATCTGCTTCGAATGCAGGTTGAGCAATCATTGGTGAAATACAAACATATTTCATCACCGATTTAAATTCCGGATCAGGAATTACTTCGAATGATTTTGGAACGAGAGTCAATTTAGCGAAACTCACTAAACGGCGGTCAAAGATTTGTTTCACCCACTTGTCTACGAACTCAGGTTCAGGTGCAGAAAGCACGAGCGACACTTTAGAGCTGAGGAAACGAATTTGTCCGGCCTGAACCTTAGAGGTTCCTTTTAGCGAAGAGAAATTGTAAAATTCTGATTGAACAGGTAATTCACGGATAATTTCTTCCATGAATGCTGAAATGATTTTCTGATGGTGAAGAGGAACCGTACCACTGCTTCCGTGGACTTTCAGAAAGGAAATTTTTACTCTCATAATATATTTAAAATCAAAAGTGTTTGTCTGACTAACCCGATTACCGCTAAAAAAACGCAGATTAAAACGGCTGAATCACTCAGTATGAATACGATAGTTTAATGCGTCATTATTTTCCCAACAGTGCGAAAGATAATACGCAGGTAATTAACAAAAGTAGGATTTTCGATGAAGATTAGGTTCAGTTTTATTTTTGCAGGAAGTACTTCATTCACATAAAAATGCTCGGGGTCTTGTACTTTACTAAGTAATTCGTTCTCGTTTGAGTATTCAATCGATGCGATATCTGTAATTCCTGGTTTAACAGAGAGAACGATAGCTTGCAGATCAGGTGTAAAAAGATCGGCATAACGACGAACTTCAGGCCTTGGCCCGACTAAACTCATCTGGCCGACCAATACATTGAGCAATTGAGGAAGTTCATCCAACTTGTACTTTCTTAAGAAAACGCCGGTACGGGTAACGCGTGGATCCCGGGTTCCGACAGTGATCAGACCCTTCTTATCTGAGTCCAAATGCATCGTACGAAACTTGAATAACCGAAAATCGCGATTCCCCTGACCTACTCGCCACTGACGGAAAATGACCGGTCCGGGCGAATCGATGAGAATTGCGATAGCGATGAATACCAATATAGGAGAAAACACCAATAGTCCACCGAGGGAAAACAAGATGTCAAACAATCGAATTAAACTTTTATTCATAAATTTCTTTAGTCCCTTCATTATTTACCCTTCCCTGAAATCCAGGCGGCAATATCGTTAATTACGCTCTCATCCACATTACCAGGCTTTTCATATTCGGCCGGCGTACTCTTTCCTTCACCCGCTATAAAGAAATGATTTAATTTTGGATAGATTTTGAACTCTACATTAGTTTTAGCTTTCAGACCTGATTGCCAAAGAGTGACATCTTCGTTAGTACTCTGATAATCACGCAATCCGTATAAAAACAACATCGGCTGGCTCAATTCAGAAGCAGCCTTAATTGCATTATAATTATGCAAATCGATCCAATATGCCGGAGGTGCTTCGAAGAAGAGCGCTGAATCGTTGTAAGAAGAATTAGTGAAGCCATGAATTTTAGACTGAATGGCTTTTACTGAATCCATCACATGTTTTACAAATTCAGGCGACTGATTTGTGACCGACAAAATATATTCAGTTTGATCTACGAATACATCTTCCAACTTTCTTCCGTTTGGAGCCAGGTAAATAAGTCCTTTCACTTTAGGATTATCTTTGACAATTCTCGGAAGCAAAAATCCTCCGAAGCTGTGTCCGATCAAAAATATATTCGTTGTATCGATCGCAGTGTCCTTGCAAACTACTTCTAATGCTGCAGGGATATCATCCAATGTTTCATCACGAACCGTAAACACTTTTTGATGTTGAATACGTGACTTGAATACACGTGATCGTTTCTCATAACGAAGCGTAGCAATACCTTTTGCAGCAAAGCCGGCAGCCATGTCGCGGAAGATTTTTGTCGGCCCCATTGTTTCATCACGATCATTCGAACCTGCACCGTGAATGAGAATAACAACAGGATGCTTTCCGGGAGTATTCGGAATGGTTAAGGTTCCGGGAAGACGGAAATTTCCGGTAGAGACTAATACTTTCTTTTCCTGAAAAGAAGCGGGATTGAAGTATGACGGATTTTTATACGGAGGACGATCGTCTACCGGTATAAAGTACATTCCCTTCACTTTATTATTCTTCGACCAGATCAATCGAAAATTGACATACTTTTTTTCAAACTTACATTTCTGAACAACGACTTCGAATGGAGGTTGTGCAGCAGTACTTACAGAGTCGACCTTTACAAACTTTCCGGCAGATTTATTTACCGATTCCCATGATAGACGAATATGAGTTGTATCCATTTTAGTGAATACAACTGTATCGAGCATAGCCATTACCTCTTTATAACGTCCGCCTCTAAGGTCATCCAGAATGTTGGCTGAAAGTTTGATGTGTTCTGATTCCTGAGCCAGAGCAACCTGACCAATCAGAAACAATAGGCAAAGTAATTTTTTCATGATTTACGGATATAGATTTCTTCTTCAACGGAAGAAATTACAGCTTGTGTGATTTGTTGAATTTGTTCGTTAGTGAGATCGTAAAATACCGGTAATGAAATTTCACGACTGTAATTTGAATAGCAAATCGGATAATTATCGACTGAATATCCGAGTGATTTATAATAACTCATCATTGGAACCGGAATAAAATGCACGTTCACGCTGATGTCTTTGTCAAAAATATGCTGCATGATTTTATCACGCAGATTTTCATCGATCCCTTTAATTCGCAATGGATATAAGTGATACGACGATTCCTGTCCGGCATTTTTTTGAACCGGAAGAATAGCCCACGGCGAATTCTGAAAAGCTTCATCATAAGCCTGACAAATTTCTTTTCGGCGAACCAGAGTTTCGCTATCGTATCGCTCCAGTTCAACCAGGCCGATGGATGCAAGAATATCGGTCATATTCATTTTATAACCCGCCTCTACAATATCATAACGCCAGTTTCCTTTTTGCATTTTAGCGAGCGCATCTTTGTTCTGTCCGTGAAGTGACTTCACACACAGATATTGATAGATGGCCTGATTATCGAATGGTTTGGGGAAATTCAATGCAATAGCACCGCCTTCTGCCGTAGTCAGATTTTTTACTGCATGAAACGAGAACACAGAACAATCAGTCAGTGATCCGGTTTTTTTGCCGTGACGAACAGCTCCCAATGAATGGGCTGCATCCGACAAAACCATGATGCGGCCCAATTGCTTTTGAATATCATTTGTCGGCGTAAATTTTTCACGCTCATCGATGTCGTTCACCAATTCATTGATAGCTTCATAATCGCAAGGCCAGCCGCCGAAATCTACCGGCATGATTACTTTCGTCTTTGTTGTGATAGCAGCACGAATGGCATGCGGATCGATATTGAAATCATCGCGCACATCAACAAATACCGGTTTGGCGCCACAATGCATGATTACATTGGCGGTTGCCGAATAGGTATACGAAGGCAGAATAACTTCGTCGCCTTCCTTTACTCCAAACCAACGTAGCATCAATTCAAGTCCTGCTGTTGCTGAGTTCAGGCAAAGCGTAGCTTCATTTCCACAATAAGCTGCAAGAAGTTTTTCGAATTTCTTCGTCTTCGGTCCGGTCGTAATCCATCCGGAGCGCAGGGTATCGGTCACTTCGTCTATAATTTTCTGATCTATTCTCGGAGGAGAAAAAGGAATCATGGCTTGTGGGTATTGAGCTATAGGGGGACGAAGATAAAAACAAGCATTGGAAAAAAACACCTATTCACGCTCTGTTTTGAACAATTTGTAGAAATAACACCCAAAAAATGAGAAGAAATAGAGCGAAGAGGCTCTGAGGATGGTATCTCCGACGGCATTTGCGATAACAATCAGCATAAATGCGAGAAACAGATACTCTTTACCCCTGAAATACTGATACAATGGGACAAATAAGACAGCCAGAAGCAAGAGCAAACCGACAATTCCAAGCGTCATGGCTGTTTGCAAATACTGATTGTGAGCGCCTGAATACTTTTTTGCCAGGTAGTGAAAACCGGTTTTATCGAGCCGTTGTACAGTTTCCGGCATCACATCACCGGTGCCAACTCCGAACGTCCAGTGCTCCCGAAACATTCCAATACCATTTTTAAGCAAGCCGATACGTGCAGTTGTGCTATTGTATTCAGAACTTCCTAGTGTATCGATGGTAGCTGATTCATACTCCTTCTTCTCAATGACCTCGGATATTTGTCCAAATCGGTTTTGTCCTTTAAGCAAGAGAGTAAATACCCCGAGAAGTACTACCGAGAAGAACAGATAGTTGCGCAGATTACTCAGCAAAGTTTTACGTTTATAAGATTCCATGATCACGTACACAATTGTTGTAGCAAAAGTAGTAAGCATGGCGATTCTGGAATTCACAGCAATAACCGTTGCAAAGAAAAGTAAGAGCAGAAACAACGATGTCCACAATTGTCTTTTGTATCCTGATTCCAGATCAAAAATGTATTGTATCAGAAATAGAATTGACAAATTGAGATACATCGTAAAGTACGTAGGATGTAATATAACGGAGAAAAGTGTGTAATAGAAAAAGTTGATATCAGGATGAACGGCATAATGCCGAATAGCATTCATCAGACAAATCAAAATAGCAACTAACGAACCCGCGATGAGCGAAAGTCCGATGTACTTTAAACTTGAGCGTTTCAAAGGCAAACCATGAAACAGAAAGGGAAAAACAAGCAGAGTAACTTTTATTCCAAGATCAGACCAACCTAAATTATAATGCTCTGTCCACAACATACCGATGAGATAGTATACATACAATCCCACCATAAAAAGATACATCTGCTTTGAAGCAAAGTGTGTTGTAAAAGCACGAGTGCCAAAGCGCGTTTCAATGACAGCATCGTTATTTGATAGACACACTAGTTCATATTCTCTTTTAGTAACGAGAAAAACTGCGTTGCAATTTCATTTCTGTTGAATTTTTTATCGGCATACTTTCTTGCATTCTCACCCCACTCCTTCGATTTTTCCGGATGTTCCAGCATATAGCGAATGCACTCAGCCAATTCGGAAGCAGATTCCGGTGTAAATGCCATTCCGCATTTTCCTTAGTCGATAAAAAGTTCTTTCGCCTCTCCTTCTACTCCAAGCAAGATCGCCTTTTTCATGGCAAGCGATTCGAATATTTTTGAGGGAATTGCACCTTTGAATAATTCGAGACGCCTCAATGGAATGATTGCCGCGGATGATGCCGCTACGATATATGGCATTTCCGTTTTAGGAACGGGATCCAGGAAGACAATATTAGATAGATTCATTCGCTGTGCTTCGGCAACAAGTCGTTCCTTCTCCGGACCGTCGCCCAGCATTATAATTTTCACTCGTGTTAAATCTCTTACCAGATCTGCTGCCTGGAGAATTACATCGAGACCTTGCGCGTAACCGATAATACCCCCGTAGAGAAAAAGCTGATCATCGTTATCAAAACCTGAACGAGCTTTCCATTCGTTTGAATACAAATCAGGATTGTAGTATGATAAGTCGACACCATTCGGCAACCAGTAAACCAATTTATTGGGGAAACGTGTTTGAATATTTTTTACAATACCCATCGTTTGACCGCAGACAAGTTTTGATTTACGATACAGAAATTCCTCGAGCCATGTTGAAACACCGAGGAAAAATTTATTTGTAACTAATCCCAGTTTTTCAGCGCTCTCGGGCCAGAGATCAGAAATATTCATAATCATTCTCGCTCGTTTGAACTTTGCCAGTAAGTAGGCTGAAATTCCGAGGAAGAGCGGCGGACTTTCACAGAAAATAAAATCGAACTTTTCTGTTTTCCGAAAGCCGATCCACAAGGATGTAAAAACAAAAGAGAAATAGTTGAGTAAACGATGGAGAATAGATCGGTTTCGTGTTACATAAATCGATGCACGATGCACTTTAATACCCTGCATTTCCTCGTAGAAATATTTTTTTTCGGCATACTCAGGAAATACAACCATCTTCGGATAGTTCGGCATTGCGGTGAGAACCGTTACCTCTACTCCCATTTTCTGCAAACGCACTGCTAATTCGAACAAGCGATTTTGAGGAGCGCCTACTTCAGGTGGAAAATATTGCGTGAGAATAAGAAGACGCATCTTAGATGTATTTCTCTATGGCTTCTACAATATGTTCGGATGCATGACCGCCACCATACAATTCGGTGCCGGATTTAAATTCACGCGAAAGCGAAGCTCTCACTTCGGAAATAATTTTCTCTTTATCGGCTCCGGCCAAAACGTTGAAGCCATTTTCGATGAGTTCAACCCATTCAGTTTCGTCGCGCAATGTTACACAGAGCTTCGAAAAGAAATAAGCTTCTTTCTGTAAGCCTCCGCTATCAGTCATTACTAATGAAGAATGACGAATCAGTTCGATCATGTCGAAATACCCGACAGGATCTATCACCATACAATCAGTTTTCAATCCCGATTGTTCCAATGTTTTTCTCGTTCTCGGATGCAGAGGCAGTATGACAGGAATATCTTTACAAATAGTGTTGATGGCGTCAATAATTGATTTGAGACGATTCAGATCATTTGTGTTTTCCTGACGATGCAGAGTACAAAGAATAAAATTCTTAAACGGCAGCGTGGCGATGATTTTCGAATGCGCAGGAGCCATCTTTGAGTAATAGATAGCAGCATCCTGCATTACATCGCCGGTGTTTACGACAACATTTTGCATTTTATCGAATCCCTC
Organism: Bacteroidota bacterium; assembly: GCA_016721305.1. Lineage (GTDB taxonomy): Bacteria > Bacteroidota > Bacteroidia > AKYH767-A > 2013-40CM-41-45 > JADKIH01. The sequence goes on along the minus strand of JADKIH010000010.1, from coordinate 91,401 downwards.
TTCCTTCAGATTTTTCACCGCCTGTTCGGTCGGACAACACAGTAAGTTTGAAACCCGGTCGGTCAGAATGCGATTCACTTCCTCCGGCATAGCCATATTGTAAGAGCGCAGGCCGGCTTCGACGTGTATTAACTTAACGTGCAATTTTGTCGCAGCAAGAGCAGCGGCAAGAGTAGAATTTGTATCGCCATACACCATTACCGCATCCGGCTTTTCCTGAAGAATGAATTTTTCGATTCCGGTGAGCATTTGTCCTGTCATCTCGCCATGCAACGACGATTGAATTTCCAGATTGATAGCCGGCGGAGGAATATTCATTTCTCGAAAAAAAACACCCGACATTTTATCGTCGTAATGCTGACCGGTGTGCAGAATGAGCTCATTGATGCGTGAATTCGCGCTCATCACTCTGCTCACAGCCGCAGCTTTCACAAATTGAGGACGTGCACCAACGATGGTTAAAACTTTCATAGATTAAGAATTGACTCTAATCGCAATAGTACAATTTTTTGGGCAAAAATCGACGAAGGAGAGGTATTGAAGATTGAAAATTGAAGATTGAAGATCAGCCCTCAAACAACCCTGTCTACTCTAAACCGGGTGTTCAAAGCATTTAACAACAAGTCAACTTACTACTTACCACTTACTACTTACCACCTTCAATCCCCAATATTCAAAAAAAGAATACTTTTGCAATCGACAAGAAAAAGCAACCTGCTGTTTATGAGGGTTTTATTTATTATTCCGGGAGAAGAGCAAGGCAATTCGATGATCTTTGCAAAAAGACAATTGAAGAGCTTGCAGGCAAGTAAGATTGAGGCTGATGGCTTCTATCTTTCTTCCCGCACAAACCCTCTTGTGATGTGGAGTGAATTTCGTCGTTTCAGAAAGAAGCTGTCCGAATTCAAACCCGACCTGATTCACGTGCATTACGGAACGATGACGGCATTTTTTGCTGCCTATTCTAATTTGAAACCTCTTGTGATCACTTATCACGGAAGTGATTTGAATTATTTGAAAGACGAGAGTTTGTTAAAGGAAATCTTTCGGAAAATACTTTCACAACTGGCAGCACTTAGGTCGTCACAGATCATTTGTGTGAGCGAAGCGTTGAAGAGTAAATTGTGGTGGAAGAAAAGTAGTGTTTCAATTATGCCCATGGGAGTGAATACCGATGTCTTCAAACCGATGGACCGTGCCGATGCTCAACGAAAATCCGGTATTAAAGAATCAGAGAAAGTAATTATTTTTAATCATAACAATGCCGCAGTCAAAAGGCTCGATATAGCCGAGATGGCCATTAAGGAAGTAAAAGAGGCATTGCCGGAAAGTCGATTGTACGTTCTCAACGGAGGCGTACAACAAGATGAAATGGTAGCTCTTCTTAATGCCTCTGATTGTTTGTTGATGTGCAGCGATAGTGAAGGAAGTCCGACACTCATTAAAGAAGCGATGGCTTGTAATTTGCCGATTGTAGCCACCGATGTCGGGGATATCAAACAAACGATCGATCAAACCAGTCCATACTTTATAACAGAACAAAATCCGACAGCGCTTTCAAAGTGTCTGAAAAAGATTCTCGCTTCACCGACACGTTCGAATGGAAGAAACCGTGTGTTTGAATTGAAGATTGACGAACAATCACTTACTTTAAAACTGATCAACCTTTACCAAAACCTAATCCGCCGATGACCTTTTATCTCACACTCATCATTTCGACCGGACTGATTATTTATTTACAAATGTTGCTCTGGAAGAAGACGAAGAATTTTTTGCTCGTCCTCCCTACTCTATTCTTATATTATTGGTCGATGCTGGGGGCATGGTTTATCACCTATGATCTTTTCAATAATAACAAGTTGGAGAATTACGGATTGCATTATTACGGTTATTTTCAAAAACTATTTGCCATCGAATTAAATGGCGATTATCTGAAGAGCATTATCTATTACGCCTTGTACATCATTTGTTATCAGCTTACCTGTTTGTTTCTGATAAAAAAGCCCCAAGAGCAAAATGGAAAGAAACCAATCACCATAAATCACAATTTGGTTTTTCTAATCTCCGGCTTAAGTTTAGTGCTGTCGTACATTTTTATCCGTCGCCAGTTAGAAGAAGCTTCATTAAATCACGAATCGATTTACCTTTTTATCAGTCATAATAATGGCAAGTTCTACTCCTTATTTCAGCTCTTTAAAAGTTTTTCGGTTCTGACAGCATTTACCGGCTTTATGATATATCTAGATCGTAATCAAGCCTTACAAATTGCATCGAAGCCTATAAAGTACGGAATGGTGAAATACCTTCTGCTTATTACCATCGTACTTTTCTTTACCCTGATCATCGGCAGCCGGCACGACATTGTTTTCTCCGGACTCTTTACCATCATATTTTCTTTCATCAACCGAAAGAAGGTGAGCCCGAAAAACATGGTCATCGTTGCACTGACTTTGATGGTTCCTATTTTCCTCATTGAACTCACTCGAGCAATGCCCGTTCTTGACGCATTGCATCTGAATATGGGAGAAGCTCCAAAAGAAGCGACACAACATTTTTCCGGAATACAAGCGGTAACAAGTCTGGTCTTTAGCAACGAAATTTTTTCCGGACATATGTCCATGTATGGCGCCATACATTATCAGGTTCCAATCACCTACGGTTCCAGTTTTGCAACGCTTGCTTACTCGTTAGTGCCAAGATTGATTCTTCCAAATCGTCCGCCCGACATTTACCAGCACTACATCACGATCGCGCAGAATCCGGGCGTTCAGGGTTTCACTATTAATCACATCACCGGCTGGTATTTAAACTTCGGAGTGATCGGCGTAATTTTGGGCGGGATTGCGCTCGGAGCATTATTCGCTTTCATCTGGAATATTTTCCCAAAGAATATGAGTGAAAAAAGAACACTCGTTCGATTCATGATGATTCTTGCCATCCCCGGCTTTATCGCTTCCATCCCGATGATCATTCGCACCGGACCGGAAGGATACAAATCGGTAATACTGGAGGGAATGGTGATACCGGCGGTTTTGTTTTGGGCAGCTTCGTTGAATTCCGAGAAGAAGCATTATGAATTGTGATTATGAATTCATAATGCTCATGTGCTTAAGCTAGCTTAAACCAAATCTGTTGTTCACAATTTTAAATTCTAAATTCTGAATTTATCTCCCGAGAGCCTCAAAATCCACCTCACAAAATAAATAAGGTACAACGCCGAGATTGTAGAGAATACGAGGAACGGATATTCGAAAGATGTTGCGACTTGAATGGAAAGGATCAGTCCGGCGAAGGCTGCAAGTACAACGATTAGATTTATCAAGAAAGCTTTTCGTTGTTGTCCCATAATATTTGGCACCTGAGAAATCGGCGACGCCAGGAAGTTCATCACCAGCCAAGGAATGAGTAAGCGAGTGAGAACACCGGCTTGCTCCCATTCATCGCCGAAGGCTATTTTAAAAATGAATGGCGCGAAGAAAAGTAACACGAGGAAGAACGGAAAGCAAATCAGCATAATTTTCCGAATCGATTTAATAAGCAATGGCTTGAACGGTGTGCCATTTATTTTCATCGTATTGACTTCGCTGTACAACACCTGTGAATAAGCTGAACCGACAATAGCCAGGGGTGCTCTGAGAATACGGTACGAGAAAGAAAACCAAAGCCGAGAACCTGATTGCCGAAACTAATGGAGATCAAAATATTTAGTCCGTAGTTTTGTAAAGTATCGAGCAAAGCATGAAAAATATTGATCCGTGGAAAATCACGAAATTCATGAGCAACTTCACGGATGCGTTGGTAGCGAATCACTCCCCACTCGATTGGTTGCCGTACATGAATGATGATGAAGATATAAATCGCACCCAAAAATTGTCCTGCAATAAATCCGATAATAAGTCCCTGCACAAAAGTCTGCGTCCACCCGATAATCAGACTTGCTACAACTGTTCCGATGCTTTGTACAATGCGGCTCGATGAAATCACTTTGAATAATTTCTCTCTTAATGCCCAATTGTAAAACGTCTGATAAATGCCCATGGCAAAAACGGAAACCGGAATGAGCATCAGATACCGCCCGAGTGATTCGGCCTTAAACCAATGCGCAAAAAGTTCGCGGAAGATGCCGACGATCACAACAGACAGAAGCGTTGTGAGAACGGTAAATGAGAGAGAGAGTCCGACCAGATTATTAGCCTTTTCCTTTTCAGGCGGCAGCATAATGGCCATTTCGTAGCGACCGGAGGCGATCAATACAAAAAGTGCAGAGATACTCATGTACAGAGCGAGTATTCCGAATTGTTCGGCAGAATAAAGGCGGGAAAGTAATGGCGTAGCAAGAACAGGTATTAACTGTCCGATGACGGTACCTGTCATCACAGTCAATACGTTCTTTGACAGCGTCATGTCGGGTCGATTTTACTTCGCGTAATTGACAGAGCGCGTTTCGCGGATCACTGTTACTTTTACCTGACCGGGATACGTCATTTCCGTTTGGATACGGTTAGCGATATCGAATGAAAGAACTTCCGCTTGTTTGTCGGTGATTTTCTTCACTCTGAACGACTACACGTAGTTCACGACCCGCCTGGATAGCGAATGTTTCAACGCCGGGATAAGACAAAGCGAGCGCTTCCATATCCTTGAGACGTTTGATGTACGATTCAACAACTTCACGGCGGGCACCCGGACGGGCACCGGAGATGGCATCACAGACCTGAACAATTGGCGAGATCATGCTAGTCATTTCGATTTCGTCGTGGTGAGCACCGATGGCGTTAACGACTTCCGGATTTGCCTTATGCTTCTCGGCGAGTTTCATACCGAGGATAGCGTGTGTAATTCCGGTTCATCATCAGGCACTTTGCCGATATCGTGTAAAAGACCTGCGCGTTTTGCCAGTTTCACATTCAGCCCTAATTCAGCTGCCATGATTGCACAAAGATTGGCTACTTCGCGAGAGTGTTGTAAGAGATTTTGTCCGTAAGAAGAACGATATTTCATACGACCGACCATACGGATCAGTTCAGGTGCAAGACCGTGAACACCTAAGTCGATAGTTGTACGCTTACCAACTTCAACGATTTCATCTTCGAGCTGACGTTTTACTTTCGCCACGACCTCTTCGATACGTGCCGGGTGAATACGTCCGTCGCTTACCAATTGGTGAAGAGCCAGACGAGCCAACTCACGACGGATTGGATCGAAGCCGGAAAGGATGATAGTTTCAGGAGTATCGTCGACGATAATTTCGACGCCGGTAGCAGCTTCGAGCGCACGGATGTTACGTCCTTCGCGACCGATGATACGACCTTTTACTTCGTCGTTTTCGATATTGAAAATCGTCACCGCATTTTCAACCGCATGCTCAGTGGCAACACGTTGAATGGTTTGGATAACGATACGTTTAGATTCTTTGTTAGCCGTAAGCTTCGCTTCTTCCATGATGTCTTTGATATATGACATCGCTTCCGTTTTCGCTTCAGCTTTGAGAGCTTCTACTAATTGCGACTTCGCCTGATCGACGCTGAGTCCGCTGATTTTTTCGAGTTGCTCTACCTGACGTTGATGAAGTTTACCTACTTCTTCTTTTTTTGCTTCGAGGATTTCCAGTTGATTCTTCAGATTAGCCTGAAGAGTTTCGTATTCTTTTTCTTTCCGTTGAGTTTGCTCTAATTTTTGAGCAATCGTAGTTTCTTTTTGTTTAACACGATTTTCAGCGGCATTGATTGCTTTGTCCTTTTCGGAGATAGCTTTTTCGTGTTCGGTTTTTAATTGAAGGAATTTCTCTTTTGCTTCGAGAATTCGATTTTTCTTGATCACCTCAGCTTGACTCAGCTTCTTTGATGATGATTTTTGCTTTATCGCCGGCAACCTGTTCTTTGGCTTGGGCAGCTCTTTTGGACATTGTTGAAGCAACAACGTAACCGACAACAAGAGACAGCACACTTCCGATGATCAGGTATAAGGCTGGTATGGTAGACTCCATAATTGAATGAACGGGTAATTAAGTGGTTAGATTTATATTGATTTAAGTTTTGACTGATTTAATAGAGGATCGACATCACTTTGATCCAATAAAAAACCCGCATTAATTCCGGGACTTGTTAAACCCCTAAGTCATGGGTGAGGCGGTCTGCCTATTTCTGACTTCTGCTGTTAACCACGATGTGGATCTCACTTGCGTGAGAATTGCAGCCTGTCATAGAAGACATTGAACGATAGCCTCAATTGTATTGAAATGTTGAGTTTATAAGTGATCCGGAACTAATGCGGGAATGCATTATAGTAAGACAAGGCATCGTGACCGACGCGCTTATCATAACTTATCTTCAAAGAACGGTACCTTATTGGTTAGAATTCTGCGCAAGATATTCGTCGACCAAAAGAGTCAGGTATTCGATCTGATCTTTTGATTCCTGTTCGGTATTCGACTTATTATCCTGTTTTGAGCCAAGAGCTTCGCTTGCGAACTGCAATGCCGACATAGCAAGAAGATCTTGCTTGTCTTTCACGGCATAGTTATCTTCAAACTCCTTTATTCGCTTGTTGATATTTTCAGCGGCCTGTAATACCTTCTCCTGCTCCATGTGAGTGATACGGAGCGGATAGGTGCGGTTCGCGATGGAAACTTTTATGGACAGTAATTCTCCCATTGAGGGTGGATTCACTTATGGTTATCATCTATCAACGCCATATTCTTATCGATTTCGACGATGATATCATTAATTCTTCTTTTCATATTGGTAATGCTCTGTTTGGTTGTCGACGATTCGATTTCCTTCAGATTCTTATACCCTTCTTCTAATCGGCGGATTTTATTCCGCTCATCATCCAACTCAAGCATTAACCGGTTATTGTCGGCCAGCAATTGTTGATTGCTTTTCTTCAATTCCTCATGCAAATGTATCAATTTTTGAATGCGAGATTCGAGTGCAGAGAAATTAGTTTTAAGGTCCAGTTGCTCAGCCATGACAGCTTGGATTTGAGTTGTTTAAATATATGCTGCAAGTAACAAAAAATATTTAAATAATCACATAAATTATTAACAGGCAGTGTTCACGTTTTCAGGGCGATGCGGTGTGGTAGCTGATTGGCTACTTAGTGAGCGCTTTCGCGGGTTGAGAATTTGCTTTCTATTGGCAATTAGGCGATTAGCTGATTAGCTAATGAATGGTAGCTTCCATAGAAACAAACGGTAAGAGTTTAACCGTACCGCCCATTAGCTAATTAGCTAATCAGCTAATCGTCTAATTCCCTACCTTAGCGCGCACCATGATCCGCGCCCACTCCCTCTTCAAATCGTACAACTCCCTGGCAGTATTAAAAGGCATCGACCTTCAGATTGAAAAGGGGGAAATTGTTTCTATTGTTGGAGCTTCGGGGGCGGGAAAAAGTACGTTGCTTCATATCCTGGGTACGTTGGATTCTGCCGATAAAGGGAAACTGTTAATTGACGAAGTGGAAGTCACTTCGCTTTCGGCAAAGAAATTGTCGGCGTTTCGGAATCAGAAAATTGGTTTCGTTTTTCAGGCACACCATCTTTTACCGGAATTTACTGCATTGGAAAACGTGATGATGCCGGCACTGATCAGCGGTCACGGAAAAAGTTCGGCAACAACTAAGGCCATGTCGCTTCTGGAGCAATTAGGACTCGCTGAGCGAGCTTCTCATCGTCCGTCCGAACTGAGTGGTGGTGAACAGCAACGGATCGCTGTAGCAAGAGCGCTTGTGAATAATCCGGCTGCCATCTTTGCCGATGAACCATCAGGCAATCTCGATTCGGCATCAGCCAAAGCCTTGCATCAGCTCTTTTTTGATTTGAGAAAAAATCTGAATCAGACCTTCGTCATCGTTACGCATAACGAAGAGCTCGCCAATATGGCCGACAGGAAGTTGGTCATGAAAGACGGGCTTCTGAAGTAATTATTCGATCACCTTTACTGCAAATTCCCCCTTCTGCATCATTCTTCCGATAGGCAACAGGTATTTTTCGAGTCCGTTGGCCTTGAAAAATTTCTTCACTTCTTCTACTCCATTTTCAGAAACCGAAATCAGGATTCCGCCACTTGTTTGTGGATCGCAAAGCGAAATAAAGGATGGACCTGCAATGCCTGTCGTTTTCTTTTCAGCAGCATTCCAGATACGAGGAGTATTATCAGGGAAAATAAATTGCGCGGCATATTCAGGAACGCCCGGCAACAACTGAACATTTTTGAAATCGATTTCAGCTGATAGTCCGGAACCTTCACACATTTCGATGATATGCCCAAGTAATCCGAAGCCTGTAATGTCTGTCATAGCATTCACTCCTGAAATTTTTGCCAGCTCTGCTCCTGCTTTATTGAGCGTACACATCGACTCAATCGAAGCCTTTACATGTTCTTCGTTCGCTTTTCCTCTTTTAGAAGCCGCCGAAACAATTCCGGTTCCGATTGACTTGGTGAGAAACAAAAGATCTCCCGATTTTGCCGTGGAGTTTTTCTTCAGATATTTTTCTTCGACCATTCCATTCACCACCAATCCGAAAACCGGTTCAGGAATATTGATGCTATGTCCGCCTGCAATTGGGATACCTGCTGCTTTGCAAACTTCAGAGGCTCCATTCAAAATTTGAGTGACCACGGAATTCTCATACTTCTCAACAGGAAATCCCAGAACAGCCAGTGAGAAAATCGGCTTTCCTCCCATAGCATAAATGTCGCTCAACGCATTGGTCGCAGCCACACGCGCGAAGTCGAACGGATCATCGACAATCGGCGTAAAGAAATCCGTCGTACTCAACAATAGCATTCCATTATCGAGTCGCCACGCGGCAGCGTCATCTTTCGTTTCAAAGCCTGCAACAAGCGAAGGGAAAATACCTTCGTTCTTTACATCTTTCAAAATGGCTTCCAATACAGCCGGAGCGATCTTACATCCGCAGCCGGAGCCTTTGGAGAGAGTTGTGGGTTTGGTGTTTGTGTCGAGCATTGGGGCGGGTTACGGGTTGCGGGTTACGGGTTGCGGGTTGCGGGTTGCGAGTTGCGGGGTGCGGGTTGCGAGTTGCGAAGCCCAATCAGCTAATCAGCTAATCAACTAATCAGCTAATTTGATCAAAGAACGAACAACATCTTCCTCACTGACATCGTCGCTTACCTGAAGCAGCTTCCGTTGAACCGCCGACCGTTCCTGAAGTGAGTGCGAATATAGCTTGTCGTAGTAAATAAGCAGCAAAGAAACCCAGTCTTCCATTCTATTTTCTTCAAGCGCTGCAAGACATTCTTTCATTCGTAGGTTTCCGAGGCGCTTCTCTATTTTGCGGGTACAGTCGGCCAGTTCTTGTTTGGGGAAAGATCCGTAGTCGACCAGAATATTTTTTATTCGTCGTTCGAGCGACATATTGATTTCGACAATCGGAGCTGAATTGAAAGCAGGATAAATTTGATCCGGAATTTTTATTCGTCCGATCGATCTGCTCTCCGATTCGAGCCACACAATTTTATTCGGATCAATTTGTCGCCATTGCATAGCCAGCATATTTTCGAAATGTTCATTCGTCGGCTGAGGAGGAAGTCCGATCGCACCAAAAGCAGAACCCCTGTGATTTGCGAGTCCTTCCAGATCGATAGTTTGCTGACCTGCCTTATGGAGTGCTTTGAGCAAAATAGTTTTTCCGGTTCCGGTATGACCACCCAGAATTACTATCTTCTTAGGCTTGGCTAATTCTTCGAACACATATCGACGAAAGGCTTTGTATCCACCTTTGAGCGTTGTCGTTTTATAGCCGGCCATAGAGAGAATCCACGTCATGATTCCCGAACGCATTCCGCCGCGCCAACAGTAGACGAAAACCTCCTTATTGGCAGGATTAAGCTCATCAACTATCTTTACAAACGAACTGAAGAGCGGACCCACCAATTCAAATCCCAGACGAACGGCCGCTTCTCTTCCCTCCTGCTTAAAGCAAGTACCTACGAGATGACGGTGCTCGTTATTCAGCAAAGGAATATTTATGGCACCCGGAATTTGAGCATGTAAATACTCATTTTCACTTCGGGCGTCGATGATGAGGGGATTTTTACTTTGAATTAATTGAAGATACTCTTCGAGCGGTAAAACTGCCATGCGGTAAAGATAAAAAATGATGCAGAGGAACGAATAAATAAAAACAATTGACTTTGAACACGGGCCAGGATTTAAGTCAGAAGCCTTCATTACTTCGGAAAAAATCGCTATACTTGTAGAATCCAAAACCCAGCTTATAATCAATCTCTACTCTCCGATGAAAAATAAATTCATCGTTTTCTTTGTGCTAGGCGGTATTATCGCTTTAATGAGCTTTATACCCGGCAATAAGAATCCGGAACCTTTCCATCATTCTCCTGCTGAACTGCAATATTTTTCTCAGCAAATGCACACTCCCTTAGTACCCGGCGAATGGTTTCTTACTTCGCTTAGTTGCCGTGGTTGTCATGGTCATGATTCACTTGCCCTTGCCAATGTAGATGAAGACGGCAACGATCAGAATCTGGTTGATCGTTGGGAAAGCAGTATGATGGCATTGAGTGCCAAAGACCCTCTTTGGAGAGCGAAAGTCAGTCAGGAAATTACCGTCAATCCGGCTCATGAAGGCCCATTACAAGATAAATGTACTTCATGTCACGCGCCGGCCGGTCGTTATAACTTTCACTATCGCGGAATGGGCTATTTCAGAATTTCGGATTTAGTGAATGATACATTGGGCTTAGACGGTGTTACCTGTGTCGGATGCCACACCATTGATGCTACTGTTGGATCAACCTTTTCCGGCAACACACCATATGATACGACACGACAAATTTATGGTCCTTTCATGATGCCATTTGTTGCTCCAATGCAACTGTACGAAGGATACACACCTAATTACAGCGTACACATGGATCAGTCGCGTGCGTGTTCTTCGTGCCACACCCTCATCACAGAAACTGCCGATCTCAATGGTAATCTTACGGGCGGTGAGTTTGTCGAGCAGGCAACATATCACGAGTATCTTAATTCTTCCTATGGTGCAAATAACATCAAGTGCCAGACTTGCCATATGCCACAGCTTCCGAATCCGCAAGTGATTGCAAATGGCTACATCAATTTACAGCCGCGCTTTCCTTTTAATCAGCATATGTTTACAGGTTCAAATTACTTCATGTTAAATCTGATTAAGAACAATAAAACAGCTCTTGATGTACAGGTTGCCGATAATCATTTCGATTCGACAATTGCAGTTACGGCCACTAACCTGACTCAGAACAGCATCAATATGAATTTGCTATTCGACAGTACTTCGAGCGACACAAGTTATTTTAGAGTAAAACTTGAAAACAAAGCCGGTCATAAATTCCCTTCAGGTTATCCTTCTCGTCGTGCCGTTGTTCAGTTTATAATGACCGATGCTGCAGGAGATACTATTTTCAAATCAGGTTTATTTGATAGTGACTTCAGAGTTATTGGTGAATCGGCAGGATTTGGAGCCGCACCATGAAATGATTAATCAATCCGGCGTGCCGCAGATTTATGAAATCGTCATGGGTGATGTGAATTACAATTTCACTTCCGTACTTGAAAGAGCAGCGCATATGTTAAAAGACAATCGCCTTCCTCCTTTAGGCTTTACCACAACACATAACGTTTACGATACTGTGCAAATTTCGCCCGATGCGTTAGCCGATGCCGACTTTAACAAAAATGGTATCACTGAAGGTACAGCCATCGATTATCTGCATTTCCACGTTCCGGTCCAAAATATAACGGGAGCCGTAAATGTATACACCCGTGTTTTCTATCAATCGGTCCCTCCAAAATGGCTCGATGAGATGTTCACCCTAAATACAGCCCCGATCACCGCTTTCCAGGGAATGTACAATTCGGCCGATAAAACCCCGTTTTTAATGGCTTCTGACAGCTTGAGTCTCACAATCACCGGAATCAGGCAGGTTAACCTAAAAAATCAGATTAAAATTGCTCCAACTGTATCATCAAGCGGAGAATTTACTATTTTCGGAAACTCTTCGCCAATCCAAAGGATCGACGTTTTTGATTCGAGAGGTAAATTGGTACTTACAGGTAAGCCTCGAATGGTCAGTACCCCAACCAACTGACTCTTTCCGGTACTTCAGGAATTTACTACATCCGTGTAGAAACGAATGAAGGATCGGCAGTTATTAAAGTAGTCAAACTCTAACTCTAAAAACCTAAACACAACTTGATATGAAAATTACTACGCTTTGCCGATTGCTCACCCTTTCGGTAGTGTTTTTATTTGGTTCAAATGCGAAAGCTCAGCTGGCTTTTACCAATTCAAATGGTAAAATCGGCGGACCAATGTACAGCGGATGTGCTGTAACCGTTGTCGATGTAAACTTCGACGGACTCGACGACATCCTCCGAATGGATCAGGGCCATATGTTGTATCTGGAATTACAGCAGCGTGATGGCAATTTTGTTCAAACTTACCTGGGCAATGTTGCTTCCGGTTCTTCTTGGGCAATGACTTGTGCCGATGTAGATCAGAATGGACTTCGCGATGTAGTTATGGATGTAGACAACGGAATTTCTCTCGTGAAACTCTTTCAATCGGGAAGTAACATTACAACAACCACTACTACTCTTTCAAACTCATCTTTCTTTTTGCAGAATGCGACTTTCTGCGACGCCAACAACGATGGCTGGATCGATTTGTTCTGCTGCGACGATAATGCTGCAGCGCACATTTATATGAATGATGGCGCGGGTAATCTGCAAATTTCAACTTTCATCAATTTCGCTTTGAATCCCGGTATTACCTATAGCGGCGACCCTGCCGATTCAGGAAACTACGGAAGCGCGTGGATCGATTTCGATAATGACAACGACTTAGATTTGTATGTTGCACACTGCCGTCAGAGCTCTTCAAGCCCGACAGATTTACGTCGTATCAACCGTTTGTTTGTTAACGACGGTTCAAACAATTTCACAGAAATGGCCGGCACATACGGAATTGATGTAGGCTGGCAAACATGGACTTCCAGCTTTGGTGATCTGGATAATGATGGCGATTTGGATCTCGTTCTTACGAATCACGATCATACAAGTCAGATTTTCGTAAACGACGGAACAGGTCATTACACAGAAAACACTACAACAGGTTTTAACACAAATACAATCACTCCAATCGAATCAGTTGTTGAAGATTTCGACAACGACGGTTTCGCTGATATTCTTGTTGCAGGATCTGAATGGGTTTACTGGAAGAACAATGGCGATATGACATTTACTCAGGAAAGCAATCTTTTCGCTAATCAGGGTATGTTATCATTCGCTACAGGCGATTTAAATCACGATGGCTTTATCGATGTATATGCATCTTATGGCGACATCTACACAAGCCCATCATCAGTTGCCGATGTATTCTATACAAACGATGGCAACTCGAATCACTTCATTACATTCTCTGTAAAAGGAACGACATCTAATATTAACGCTATCGGTGCTAAGGCCATCATTTATGGACCATGGGGAGTTCAGGTACGCGAAGTACGTGCAGGAGAAAGCTACGGAACATGTAACTCTTCTCAATTGCATTTCGGTATCGGTTCAAATCTTCAAGTTGACTCAGCTGTTGTTTGGTTCCCTTCAGGCGAAACAAATCATTTCTACAATTTACATGCTGACCAGTTTGTAACTGTAGTAGAAGGCACTTGTTCAATCACAGGCAACTTGATTTCAGGCACTCCGATTATTTGCTCAGGTCAATCAGCTACGATCAATGCTGCAGCCGGATTCTCATTATACCAATGGTCGAGTGGAGAAACAACTCAATCGATCACAACAATGAATGCAGGCAGCTACAGTGTCACTGTTTCTGACGGATCAGGTTGTTCGAACGTATCTCCATCATTTACGCTTGCATTAAATCCTGATGAAACACCAACCGTATCTGCTGCAGGCGACATTACATTCTGCCATGGTGGTTCAGTTACACTTACATCATCAGCTGCTGTTTCTTACTTGTGGTCAGACAACAGTACTGCATCAAGTCTGGTTGTAACAGAAGCAGGAAATTACACAGTAACCATTCAGGGCGTTTGCGGTCAGTTTACTTCGGCTCCATTCGCCGTTGATGTTCTTGCTGCTCCTGTTGCCGGCGTTTCTAACGTAGCACTGCAAGGACCTGTCTCTACTACTCTGACTGCTACCGGCGATCAAATCAGCTGGTATGATCAGCAAACAGGCGGAACATTGCTTGGCAGTGGTCCGACATACATCACTCCTATCCTTACGACAACAACTACTTATTGGGTACAAAACACAACTGTTTATGGTGGCACACTGGATTACACCGGTATGACATACCACGATGGAACATTGTATAGCGGTTCAACAACTAATGGTACTGTCGATTTTACCGTGTTAGCACCATGTACGCTTAAATCAGTAAAAGTTTATACTGACTCAGTAGGAACACGTGAAATTCAATTGTTGGATGCATCAAATGCAGTTGTAAATAGTGCATCGGTTAACATTCCGGTTGATACATCACGTGTTACGTTAAACTTTGCATTAACACCGGGAACATATCACCTCTCGACAAATGCGAACGTCAACATGGCAAGCTTCAACACAACTACACCACGTTTACAACGCAGTAGCTTAGGTGTTGCTTATCCGTATACAATCAATAATTTAGTTTCCATCAATGGTTCAAACCAGGGAACAAATTACTACTACTACTTCTACGATTGGGAAGTACAAGAACCTTCAATCAATTGTGACGCTGAACGCGTACCACTCTTAGTTGATATCACTCTTGGAATCGACGACATTAACGAAACGGTTTCTCAATTTACCCGAACCCGGCAAATACAATGTTCACTTTGAAAAACGATTCACCTGTAACGATGTCAATCTTCGATGCATCTGCACGCTTAGTGAAGAGCGAAAAACTTGAAGCAGCTTCACACCAGATCGACATCAGCAATCTGGCGAGCGGAGTTTATCAAATCCACTTAGTAAAAGAAAGCGGAAGCTTTAATTATAAATTGATAGTGAAATAAGCTCTCTATTATTCATTGAAAAGGCTACCTCTATGGGGTGGCCTTTTTTTTTGAATTCAGAATGTCGAATGCCGAATTTAAAATTCAGAATTATGAATTTTGAATTCTAAATTATTCATTAACCGGCACCACCACCACCTTCTCTCCCGACTGCTCTGAAAAATCGATCGGAATTCCACCAATGACGCGAATATTCCAAACGGCGCTTGTGTCGAAGCCCGTCATCATTATATAGTACTGTCCGCATTTGAGTCCCGATACTCTCACGAAATCTTCGTTGACATTTCCAACAGCAACTATATCGTACAAAACCGGCGAAGGTCCCGGGAAATCCGTTTTATTGAATTTGATGTAAGCAGTATCGCGGTAATTAGAACTACTCACAATTGCCTTTGCATGATGCTGCGGTTTGAGCACAAGAGTTACATCGCCGCCACTACCGGCCATGCAGGTTTTTTTGCAGCCGTTCATGGAAGTGAGACTTATTAAAAATACAGCTAAAACAAAAGGAGCAATAATCCTACTCATAGGGTGCAGTCTTTCATGAATGTTAAACGATTTACGGTGCTAATTTAGCCTAACAACAGCTTCTTTTGCAGATATCTATCAGATTTTACAAACGAAATACTCATTCATTTGTTTTATAAACAACGATAGCTTCAGAAATTCACTTAAAAGTCAGTTGTACAGAAATAAAAAAGGGTATTTTTAAGGCAAATATGATTGATTGTTCATGCTGAAATTGAAAACCCACCTCATTACTTTACTACTCTTAGTTGCATCACTTACATGCTCTGCTCAATTCAAATCAGCCATGATCGGAGTAAACGGCCTTACCTGCTCAGCCTGTACACGCACGGTAGAGATGAGCATTCGTGACTTAACTTTCGTGGAGGGCGTAAGTATGAATCTGGAAAATACCGAAGGCCTCATCACCTTTAAATCGGGCGGCGAAGTGGACATCAATAAAGTAGCGAAAGCTGTGTACGATGCAGGTTTTAGTGTCCGTTACTTGAAAGCCGTATTTACTTTTTCGAATGAGAAAGTGGGTCCGGGTACGTGTGTCAAAAAAGGGAAAGTCAATTTCAACTTCATCAATACAAGCGAGCAGGTTTTAAATGGAGAAACGACGCTTCGTTTTTAGGAAGCGAATTTCAAACAAAGAACATGTACAATAAAACGAAGGCGCTCTTGATAGACAAGTGTGGTGATGCTAACACGAAAACATACTTTGTTTCGCTATGAAAATTCGACTCCTTCTCCTATTCTGCCTCTCCTCTTTCGCTGCCGGCGCTCAGGAATTATTTCCGCATACCGAAATTGCCAGCAGTGTGCCGAAAAATGTATTAGGCATTCGTCTTTTTGGCGAGTCATACAGTGAATATGGCACACAACGAAATTTAGGAGCTTTAAAGTTAATGTACGGAGTCACCTCGCGACTATCAGTATCGGTCACTGCAACTACATCCAATCACCACTCCGACTATCTTCCAACAGGATTAATCACGCACACTCATGTGAATTCCGACACAATATATCAGACAGGAACTTTCACCCGAGGAATTCATTATCCATACCGTTTCAATGGAGTTTATGCTTTTGCCAAATATCGAGTCCTGACAATTGACGGACAGAATACTCATTTTCGTATCGGTTTATATGCAGAAGGCTCTTATATCAATACAGCGCATGATGAAGCGGAGCCGACTTTGCTGGATGATACAAAAGGCTTTGGCGGGGGATTTATGACCACCTACCTCTCCCATCACTTCGCCGTTTCATTTACCGGAGGTGCCATTATTCCCGGAACATACAAAGAAGTCTCGCCCGATTTTTATGGCGGTGAGTTGCGCACTGAACTGACTTACGGAAAAGCCTTTCAGTACAATTTATCATTCGGGTACCTCGTCTATCCCCGCCATTACTCCACCTATACGCAAACAAATATCAACGTCTACCTCGAATTCATGGGCAAGAGTTATGGTACCGCAAAAGTAATCCAGAACGGACGCAACATCGAACCCAAAACCGACTTACTCTTAAAAGGAAATTACATCGAAATGCACCCCGGTATACAAGCCATCATCAACTCCAATCTCCGTATCGACTTCGCCGTCGGATTCCCGGTAGTGAATAAATCGTATGCGCGGTTTTATCCGGTTTTTCTTTTGGGGGTGCAGAAATATCTGTTCTTTTCGTCTCGTAAGTAGTAAGTAGTAAGTAGTAAGTAGTAAGTAGTAAGTAGTAAGTAGTAAGTAGTAAGTAGTAAGTGAAGTGGTAGTGAAGTAGTAAAGTGGTAAGAGTAAGTAGTAAGTAGTGAGAAAGTGTATAGTAAGGAAGAGGAGTAGTAGTAGTAGGTAGTAAGTGGTGGAGTGAGGTAAGTGTAAGAGTAAGTAGAAGGAGAGTAGTAAGTGAAGTAGTAAGTAAAAGTCGACTTACCACATTACTACTACTACTAACTACTAAAAGACATACATCCAATGACAACATAACTCCGCCCGGCTAATTGCGGGCCGTTTAAATATTGGTAAACGGGCAAACCAAATTCTAGTCCGAGTTTCGAATCTTTCATCACTCCGGAATTGCAATAGAAATTTAATCCGCCGTATAACGACGAACGAGTGCCACCGTAATTTTTCGGATCAGCATCGGGCTCCATCACCGGCGAAATATATTCGTCGTATCCGTCAATCTCAGAGGCGATAAATGTTTCTGAACGCAGCGAACAACTGAACCACTTTTTGAACTGATAGCTACCCCAGAGATTGGCGGTAAGATCATTTCCCCATCGGTAATCATACATATTAGTAAATGGCCTAAAGGTTCCCAATGCCTGGATACTCCATGAGAACTTTCCGCTTTTTTTGAAATACGTAATTCCGGGCATCAGATCGAGCGAGCCTGTTCCTAGTTGCATTCCATACGGCAGATGTTGTCCGGCAAACATATTTGTCGTGCTGCCCCAGTAGGAAGTAGTTCCAAATGGCAAATTAACACCAAGACTGGCAACTAGTGACGAACCTTCACCATTCGACAATTTATAAAGAGCCCACAGTTTTGCATCGGCCATACCTGACGAGCTCATATCCATATCAGAAACAGTAGCCATGTCGGTGCCACCGGTATGCACATGCATAACTCCCGGAAGCATTTTCATCGACATATCCATCTTAGAATAGGCAATCATACCCATGAACGATAAGCGAGCGCCGGCGCCGTACATGCCCATGAGCATATGCATGTCCATTGTCATCGTTTGAGGTGACATCAGATAGTTTTCAAAGATTTTCTCATCGCTCACTTTCGTGCTGCCGACAAGATTATCCTTGAATGAGTTCTTCATATACGTGTAAGAAAGCATCCATCCACCTTTCGGGTGACCATGACTGATCATGACACCGGCGGGACTACCATCGAGTCCTTGTGCTGCTGTGGCGATGGTGAGAAGTATGCAGAGGTATGTTGAGATAATGTGTTTGAGCATGGGGAATTGGGAATTGGTAATTAGGAATTAGTAATTGGTAATTAGTATCGGGTAAGCGGTAAGTTGTAAATAGTAAGTAGTAAATAGTAAGTAGTAAGTTGACTAGCACTAATTGATTTTTATGAAGTGCTTCGGTTGAAAATGAGAACCCTTCGCGTGAAATTCGTATTAGTTCCGTCAATGAAATCGACAGGATACGATATCGCCGGTGCATCAATTAAACAGATGTGATTAGTGAAATATCGAAGTCAGAACATTCCTCCATTTTTAAAAGAAAGATTCTATGACAATACGACTAATTCCGGTGGATGCGTAAGTAAGAGCAAGCAAAGAAACGACGCTCTCCAATTTGAATCAGAAGCAGTCAACTTACAACTTACTACTTACAACTTACTACTTTACTACCCCAACCAAGGCGGATGAAAAACTACACCGGTAAACTCCTGTTCCGGAGCCATCAAATAAAAACCGTGTGAGGGTGTGTTGGTCGTGTGAGGTGTGAAGTCAAACGCCGATTTTTCCTGATAGAATTGTGATTGAAAATCATTTTCGCGATTAGAAGAACCACCTGTTGATTGATCATTCTTTTCTTCCTTTTTCAGCTCCTTCATTAAATGGCATTTCCCATTACACTGAAGCTTTGGCTTTGCACGATTTTCACAAAGATTCTTGGAAATGTAATTCCGATTCAGCTCAAAACCTGCCACGATCACCATTGTGCTCATAGAATGAAGCAGAATGGAAACGATTAAAAAAGCGGACAGTAGTTTCGACATGTTTGTTCGTTGGAGGTTCAAATATCGGGAATAGAAATTAGAAATTTGTAATTGGTAATTAGATTTTTCACAAAGTCCGCATTTTGCCCTGAAATAAGAAATTCACGCAAAAATTGGATTTTTGGACATACACGCCTTTGTCACGAGCTTGAAATGAACACATTGATTTAATGATTGGGGTTACGCTTCTGTATACTTACTTTTATGGAATGAATAAATTATTGGTGCTGATCCTACTGTTAGGGTTTTCTGCGAAGGCACAGCTTAGTATCAATATTACCTTGAAGGATTCGGTAAGTAAAGAAACGCTTCCGTTTGTTTCGGTATTGCTCGATGATAGCACACACACAGGTGGAACTGATACGAATGGAAAAATTATTTTCAAAAACATCAATCCGGGAAAACACCTTTTGAAAACATTCACGATGGGCTATGAACCGGGCGAGTTTATTTTCTCATTAAACGAAGATTCTTCCGTTACATTTTTTCTTCACTCGGCCAACCATGAACTGGAAGAGGTAATTGTTAGTTCCACCCGTACAAATCACCATATCGAAGATGAGGCACAACGAATGGAAGTGATCGGCAAAGATGAAATCGACGAAGAAAGCACGATCGTTCCGGATAATATCGGCAGCCTGCTTGGCGATATGGCCGGATTACAATTACAACAAACTTCAGCAATTTCAGGTGCATCAGCCATTCGTATTCAGGGTTTAGGTGAGCAATACACTCAAACACGCAAAGACGGACTTCCCTTATTCAACGGATTCTCCGGTAGCATCGGCTTTTTAGATATTCCACCACTCGATCTTAAACAGGTTGAAATACTGAAAGGACCATCGTCTGTACTCTTCGGAGCCGGCGCTATTGCCGGAATGATCAATCTGATCTCAGCCGAACCGGTCGACAGCACAAAACTAACGGCATTAGTAAGTGAAAATGATTTAGGGAAATCAAATGCCGATTTTTATTATTCTTCCAAAAAGAAAAAAACAGCATTTACCATATTTGCAGCCGGCAGTACTCAGAAAGCAAAAGATCGAGGGAACGATGGCCTGAGCGATTCGCCCGATCAAAATCAATTGCAATTCCATCCGCAATTCTTTGTGTATGGAAAGAATAAGCAAAAATTGAAAATCGGTTACACTTTGACATTTACGGATCTCAAAGGTGGCGATATGCAATGGCTCGCCGATAAAGGCGATAGCATTCACTCCTATTTCGAAAAGGATAAATCAAGTCGAAACAGTGTAGATCTATTCTACTCGAACAATCCGAAAGGTCGCATTGGATGGACAGTACGCGGCTTGGCCGGAATGGCCGACAGAAAATTTTCATCAAATGAGTTTGCTCTCAATGCGAAATCATATCTGGCCTACTTAGAAAGCAGCTGGAATTATAAAACAGGCGACCATTTAATTACGGCCGGCATTACGTACAACTATTCCAATTTTACTTCAACACCGGAAGTCGTCATCGATTCAAAATTCAGAAAAGTTTCTACTCCCGGCGTTTTCATTCAGGACGATTGGAAATTATCGTCTAAGTTATCGGCGCAAACAGGATTTCGTGCTGATGAATTAATCTCCGGAAAAATCATTCCACTACCATCAATCAGCTTTCTGATGAAATGGAATGAGAAAATCACTTCCCGTATCGGCGGCGGTCTCGGTTATCGTTTGATAGAACCATTCAATGATGCGGCAGTTTTAGCCGGCGACAGCATACATCTACCAGATAAATCAGAGGAGAACTCCTACGGATTCAGCGGAGATGTAAATTATCATTCACTTCTTTGGAAAAAAGTCGGCTTTACTTTTAATCAATCATTTTTCCTTACGACCATTCAGCATTTCACTATTCAAAATGCAAACATATTCACCAATGCTGACGGACGATTGGAAACAAAAGGAAGCGAAAGTTACGTGCTCTTAACTTATGGCGAAGCTGAATTGTATCTCGGCTATTCATACACGTATGCGGATTACAATCTGAACGGAGAGCGCAAGCTTCTCGCCTATTCACCAAACTCCCGTTTTGCAACCGTCTTCGCATTCGACCTGACCGACCACTGGAAAGCCGGCATCGAAGCCAGTTACACTGCATCACAAAAACGAGAAGACGATACTAATACACCTTCCTACTGGTTCACTGCTTTCATGACGTCATACTCCTTTGGCAAATTCTCGCTCACCTTAAATTTCGAAAACCTGAACGACTATAAACAATCAAACAACGAAAGTCTTTTCACCGGAACAATCACACATCCGAATTTCAAATACCTGTGGGCTTCGACTACGGGGAGAGTGGCGAGCTTGGCGGTGAGGTACAGACTTTGAGGGTGGAATTGGAGATTGAAGGTTGAAGATTGAAGATTGTTGGGCTAACGCAAACTACTATTTTCAAATCATGCAGTTGCTCATTAATCTCGCAGCCCTAATATTCAATATTCAATCTTCAATCTTTAATCCTGACCTCATTTGCCTGATTATCAACCCCAATCCCCCCTCGTGCAAACTTGCTAATCATTTACTACCTTTGCACCGCAAAAAAGTAATTCATTATGAGTAACGAAAACGAACATGTTCAATGCCTGATTATCGGTTCAGGTCCTGCGGGGTATACGGCGGCAATTTATGCGGCGCGTGCTGATTTAAAACCTGTCATGTATATGGGTTTGCAACCCGGCGGACAATTGACCATCACTACAGAAGTCGACAACTTTCCGGGATATCCGAAAGGAACGATGGGACCTGAAATGATGGAAGATTTCAAAGCACAGGCTGAGCGTTTCGGTACCGACATTCGTTATGGTTATGCTACGTCTGTAGATTTTACAGGACCGATTCATAAAGTAGTGATTGACGAAAACAAAACCATCACTGCCGACACCGTTATCATTGCGACAGGAGCATCAGCGAAATGGCTGGGACTTCCATCGGAGCAACGACTGAATGGTTTTGGTGTTTCGGCTTGCGCTGTTTGTGACGGATACTTTTTCCGCGGACAGGATGTTGCCATCATCGGTGCCGGTGATACGGCTGCAGAAGAAGCAACGTATCTGGCGAAGCTTTGCAAAAAGTATACATGATTGTTCGTCGTGATGAAATGCGTGCCAGCAAGGCCATGCAACATCGCGTTTTGAATACTCCGAATATCGAAGTGCTATGGAATACGACAACAAAAGAAATTCTTGGTGAGAAAACAGTTGACGGAGTAATGGTAACCAATACAAAGACCGGCGAAGATCGTCGTCTCGATGTAACATGGTTTTTCGTGGCCATCGGTCACACGCCGAACTCCGATATCTTCAAGCCATTTATAAATATGGATGAAGCCGGATATATTCTAGCCGTTCCGGGAAGCAGCAAAACAAATGTCGAAGGCGTATTCGCTGCCGGTGATGTAGCCGATAAATACTACCGTCAGGCAGTTACTGCGGCAGGTTCAGGTTGTATGGCGGCTTTGGATGCGGAGAGATATTTGGCGGCGAAAGGGCATTAGGCGGGTTGCGAGTTGCGAGTTGCGAGTTGCGGAGTGGTGAGTGGTGAGTGATTTTTTTTCACCACAAGAACACAAGGTCCACGAGATGACCACGAGGGCATTCTGCGATTTCTGCACTATCTGCGGGAAACACGTTAACGCCCTGTCTTCACCAGACTCAAACTAGAACTCAACTCCTTCGTAGAAACTTTCAGAAAATAAACTCCGTCAGCCAACGCAGCATTCAAAGGAATTTGAATCACCTGATTTGCGCCACTGATCAAACTTTCCGTCGAAGAAGATATTAATTCCCCTATCGAATTATATAACTCAGTCTTGACCGGTCCATTCGTTGTCGAATACAAACGAATATTCAACTGATCAGAAAGTGGATTCGGATACACCGAATAAATCACATCGTGATTTTGTGCTATCGTTGGTACACCTAAAATAAAATCAGCATTCGCAAAATTTGGAATTCCGTAACCGAGTGAATCTGTCGGAGTGTTATAGTAATTCGCACTTTCTTCAATAGCTCGTTTCACTTCCATGGCAGATGCGCCCGGATGTGCCTGCCACAAGCATGTTGCAGAGCCCGCTAAAATCGGACAGGCAAAAGAAGTTCCACTACCTTGAGTGATCATACCTGACCAGTCTGATAAAGTTGAATACAATCCTTTCGCAGCCACATTCGGTTTTACATCACCGTCGGAAGCCGGTCCCCAAGAACTGAAGCCAACATAATTTCCGAACTCATCAACGGCAGCGACAGCAAGAACGCTGTCAGCATCCGAAGGAGCGCTGATGTAATGCCAGGAGTTACCACCGGAATTTCCCGCACTCACTAAAACAAGCATGCCACGTGAAACAGCAATATCCGCCGCCACAGAAGCCGGACATGTGTTTCCATCCATGTCACTGTATGCATGATTCATCGATGAATCATCGAATGTGGAGTATCCAAGTGATGAACTAATCACATCTGCTCCTACGCTATCGGCGAATTCAGCGGCTGCATCCCAATTATATTCTTCAATGATATTTTCAATCGGTGCATCTTCGGAGCGAAGCAACCAAAAATCAGCATGAGGCGCAGTACCCACTAATTCACCGGGAATATTTCCGGCAATTGTCGAAAGCACTTCCATTCCATGTGTATCGTCTTCATAAACCGCCGATTCATTCATGACGAAATCCCATGTTCCGAGAATTCCTCCTCGAGTACGCAAACTATCGAAAGCCGGCAATTGATCAACGGCATAAAATCCTGCATCGAGAAGAGCGATAACCATTCCTTCGCCGGAGTAACCTGCATTGTGAAGATATTCTCCGTTCATTAAATGAATCTGATTAAAAGATCCGCCGTAATCGTAGCTCATCGTACGAGCAAGCGAGGGAGTATTTTGCGCGATCACTTCGTCTTTAGTAATATGAGTCGACGTATGACGCTCAACATGCTTTGCACCGAGAACATAAGGCAAAGTGAGAACGTTAGCCAGCACGTTTGAATCGCATTGAATTGTCGCTCCGTTAAACCACTTGCTACGAGTAAGCACTATAGCGCCGGATGACGTAAGACCATTAATGTAAGTCTGATTCACCGGTAAATCGATATCCGTAATCGGAATTTGCTGAGCAGCTCTTCGTGCAATAGCTCTGGCACTGAGAAAAGCAGAAGGATTGGAGACAGAGTACGGGCTGCCGTTTTTATCTGTAAAACGCACGAAGAATTTATATTGAATTGCTTCCACCATGGTAGAAAATGAAAGCATCAATCCCATAATGAGCAAAAGAGTCCTGTTAGTGCGCATAGTCGGTAACTGTTTGAGAGTATTCGATTCCATTGAGAATAATTGTACTTCCGGAACTGATGGCAGTATTCACACTATCGAGCTGCTTGAAGATAAGTCCGGCGTGATTGGCGTATATTTCTTTTTTATAAATGCGATTAATATTCGATGTGAAATCATTCTGAATAACAGTCACTGTCGAGTCGAAAGTAAAGGTATTCAGAGGCAATGACTGGAAGAGATCATCGTACGAATAGTCTTCCGGATCGAGATCATTGTATGCATTACCATTCCAATGACTGCGTACCGTAATCGGAAACGATAAGCGAACATATCTCCGATTATCCTCTACTCTTTGAAGAGAATTTGCCGTCAGCTTCGACGTCCAGATGGATGAGAATTCCCACGGCATCGTATCCGCATCACGACGATAGCGAATCACAACGAAAGCCGTATCCCCTTCTCCGTCGACAAACGGCGTGTCGATTTGTTCACGCACCTGGAAATGGTAAGACAGAATCGAAGTATCGACCAGGTAAGGATCATCGGAATCGAGATGGACGATGGAATCGACAGCGTACTCAATCCAGAATCCTTCTTCTACCGGGTAATAAATTCCGTAATGCTGATCAACCGGAGCTTCTACCACATCATCCTTGCATGAAAAGATAGTGACAACAATTGAGATCAATATGAAGAATAACAGCCGACGGTTTATCATAGCTAAAAATGACATTTCTATTACTTTACAAGTGTAGTGTTTTGCCCGTAAATTTTAAGGTAATTATCGAGAGTTTTATCCACAATTTTAAACCAAATAGGCGGAATTATTGCCAAATAAAATGCCGACGCATAACCACCGGGTAATACGGGGCTTTTCTCATAGGAAATCAGCGTATGATAAGGCTTTGATGCAAAATAATGGTGATCGCTATGACGGCTGAGTTCGATGAGCAATATCCGACTGATTACCTTATCGGTCTGCCAGCTGTGATGTTCTCTGACCCGCTCATTTTCCGATCTCGACAGGCCATAATGCTCAATATAGTTCGTGTATTCAAGCAAAAAGTTGGCAACGAAAATCTGATGAAGGAATATCAGCAAGCCCATTGTTCCGAAATAATAAAACAAGATCGCCCAAAGAATCAATTGAAACAGGAGCTGCGAAATACATAATTGGAAAGATGAAAAACACTCCTACCTTCTTCCCTCATCCGCTCTGCTTCTATTTTCCATGATTGTGATAGCTGGCCGACAATTGATCTGACGAAAAATCCATACACACTTTCTCCACGATGTGCTGAGGCAGGGTCCTTCGCCGTACCAACCCATTTGTGATGGACTTTTAAATGCTCGATGAAGAAGTAAATATTGCCTGCAGTAAAGAGAAGGAATTTTCCGGCAAACTGCCATATGGCTCCCTTTCGATGAATCATTTCATGAGCAACCACAATAGATGAAGTTCCTGTATGAATACCCGTTGATACCGCTGCGCCTATTATCTGAAATCCGACAATTTTCCCTTGAGAAAACGAATAGAAAAGACTTCCCAGCGCGAATATCTGCAGGAAGAAATGAAGTACTAAAACCAGATCAGGCAGAACAGAATCTTCTTCTGCATCATTAGTCTTGTTCTCAGCAACGAACCATTCAGCGATTGGCAATAGACCTAATGTAAAGATCAGATTAGCGTAAACCCAATTCCCGCCAGCCAGATTACCACCCACGGTGATGATTCCGGGGATCAGACTGATAAAATAAGACAGGTTTCGCTTCATTTGTGGCGGGAATTGTTCAAAGTTAGGCAATTACAGGAATTCCTCCATCATGAAAAAGTAACAATTTTTAGCGAATTTTAGCGTTCTCAGACTGCAAATAAGTAAGTACTTTAGCAGACCAAGAACACCATCAATGATCCGGAGATTTTTACTCGTTTTAATAGTCCTGCTGACAAGTTTGTCTGTCGTTAGGGCTCAAAACACCGACGACACCAAACTCGTTCAGTTTTCAGGCGTCGTAGTAACGTCAGACAGCCTTCAACCAATTCCGTTTACGAGTCTGATGATTAAAAACACTTTCCGTGGAACGATCAGCGACTACTATGGCTTTTTCTCCTTCGTGGCTAAAATGGGAGATACGATTGAGTTCAGTGCTCTTGGATACAAGCGAGCTACTTTCGTCATTCCGGATACGCTAACCGATCAGCGTTGTTCGATGATTCAGATACTGAAACAGGATACAATTCTTTTGAAAGAAGTTGTCATCTTCCCTTGGCCAACAAAAGAGCAATTCAAAGAAGCCTTCATCCAATTGCACGTACCTGATGATGATTTGACACGTGCCGAGAAAAATTTGGATCCGGATAAGCTTGCCTTTATCGGTTCTACGATGGCCATGGATGGAAGTCTAAACTTTAAGAACTACGTCGACCAACAATCAACACGCCTTTATTACGCCGGTCAATTACCTCCGAATAATTTACTGAACCCTGTTGCCTGGGCTAAGTTTATCCAGATGTGGCAAAATGGAGCCTTTAAGAAAAAAGACACTAAGTATAAAAAAGACAATTGATCCATATGGCTTCACCACGCCGGCTGCTTTTATTTCTTTTCATCCTTCTTTCCTCTTCCGTTGTTGCCCAGCAGGCAGTAATTAAAGGGAAACTCCGCGACAACGAAGGCGGTCCGCTTCCCGGAGCTGCCATTGTGGTTCTTGGTAAAACAATCTCTACAGCCACCGATAATAACGGTAACTTCAGCCTGAGTGTTCCTTCGGGAGAATTGCTTCAGCTCGTTTTTTCTTTCACGGGAATGAAAAACGATACCGTTACAGTTCGTTTAGAGCCGAATGAAGTAAAAGATATATCGAAATCGCTTCACCTCACTTCTATTCAGATTAAGGATGTAAACATTCAGGGCGAGTCGATCAAAAAAGGAAATACAACAACGATTGATCCGGTACACGTTAAAAATATTCCGACAATCAATCAGAGTGTCGAAGACGTTGTCAAAACACAAGCCGGTGTAAGTTCGAATAATGAACTTAGTTCTACTTATTCAGTTCGCGGCGGTTCATACGATGAGAATCTTATTTACATCAACGACTTCGAAGTTTATCGTCCGCAGTTAGTGCGTTCAGGACAGCAGGAAGGATTGAGCGTTATCAATCCGGATATGGTTGAAAACATTAAGTTCTCATCCGGAGGTTTCGATGCCATCTATGGTGACAAGCTTTCATCTGTTCTCGACATTCAGTATCGTCGTCCGAAGAAATTTGCCGGTTCTATTTCCGCATCCTTGCTTGGTGCCAATTTGGAATTAGAAAATCGCAGCAAGAATACGAAGTGGTATTACATGGCCGGTTTGCGTCAGAAATCGAATCAGTATATCTTGAATACTTTTGAGACCAAAGGCGAATACAAACCTTCGTTTACCGACGTACAGGTATTAACCGGTTACGAATTTACAAAGAAGTTCACTCTCGAGTTTTTTGGCAATTACGCACGCAATAAATACGCACTCGTTCCGCAAACACGTGAAACGAATTTCGGAACGATTAACGATGCAAAGAGATTTACCGTTTACTTCGACGGACAGGAAGTCGATAAATTCCAGACATTCACCGGAGCTATGTCGGCCATTTATCAGCCGAAAGAAACCGTGAAGCTTAAATTGATCGGAACAGCCTTCAATACACACGAAGAAGAAAGTTTCGACATTCTCGGGCAATACTTCCTTGATCAGCTCGAAACCGATTTAGGAAAAGATGATTTCGGAACGGTTGCTTACAATCTGGGTGTCGGATCGTTTTTGAATCACGGTCGTAATCGCCTCGACGGGACCGTTATCGCTCTTGAACATAAAGGCGAGATTATCGACACCAGTCACAATATGGTTTGGCAATGGGGAGCAAAAGTTCAGCACGAAGACTTTGCCGACAAATTGCACGAATGGAATTACATCGATTCGGCAGGTTATTCTATTCCAAGTCCGAGAGATTCATTCAATGCCGTGATAACTCTAAATGATGTTGCCATTGCAAAGAATTCACTAGTTACAAATCGCATCAGCGCTTACATTCAGAACAATTGGGAATTGGGTGATTCTGCTAAATTCATTATCACCACCGGTGTTCGCGTAAATTATTCCGACATCAATCAGGAACTTTTAATCAGTCCTCGCGCTTCTGTCTCCTACTCGCCTAAACACCTGAAGAGATTAAAACTGAGAGCATCGGCAGGATATTATTATCAGCCTGCCTTCTATCATGAAGTCCGAAACTTCGACGGAGTGTTGTACCCTGAAACAAAAGCGCAGAAATCCATTCACCTCGTAATAGGCGGCGATCTCACCTTCCTTGCGCTCGGACAAGAATTCAAGCTCACCTCAAGTTTATTATAAATCGCTCGAGAATTTGATTCCTTACGTAGTCGACAATATTCGCTTACGTTATTTACCTGAGTACACATCGAAAGGCTATTCACGCGGAGTTGATTTACGACTCTACGGAGAATTTGTAAGTGGTACCGAATCATGGATGAGCTTATCCGTGATGCAAACGGAAGAAGATATTAAAAACGATTTCTACTATCGCTTCTTCAATGCCGATGGAGAAGAAATTATTCCAGGCTTCACATTCGACCAGCGCCATGCCGACAGTATTAAAGTTGAGCCCGGTTATTTGCCACGTCCGGCCGATCAGCGCGTGACCTTCGGCTTATACTTCCAGGATTTTCTCCCGAAATTCCCGACGTACAAAATGCAATTGAGTCTGATCTTTGGAACACCATTGCCATTTGGACCTCCCGGAAAAGATCGTTATAAAGACGTGTTGAGATCGCCATCGTATATTCGTGGCGACATCGGCTTCTCGAAACAAATTATCGGAGAAGAAGTAAAGAAAAAACCGAAAGGCAAATTCCTCAATTCATTCAGCTCAATGTGGGTTGGATTGGAAGTGTTTAATTTGCTTCAGGTAAGTAATGTGGCATCGTACACATGGATTACCGATATTTCGACAGCAAGAAAGTATGCCGTTCCGAATTACCTAACCGGACGACAAATAAACTTACGTATAAGCGCACAATTCTAGGATTGATGAAGAAAACAATTACGCTATTCCTCCTCCTCTTTTCATTCTACGCAAAGTCACAGGACGTGATTTTTTGCGAGCGCGTTGATCCGTCGGGTAAAGCCGTAAACGAAAGTCGTTTCTTCAAGATCAGTCCCAAGGGAGGTTTCTTCGACGTACTCGTGAAACTCAGTCGCCCCGTTCAATCACAGGAAGTAGTTTTCGACATCTATCACAAAAGCAACGGCAAGGAAGATTTTATCAATTCCGTTCGCATGAAGATTAATCCTTCGCCACCTGGTTTTACAAAGAGATCACTTTCTACTTAAAAGGCGAATATGTGATTTACGTTTTGATGAGAAGGATAAATTGCTGGATACCGGCTCCGTTAAAATTGGGATGTAATTGGAGTATTTACCTGTACTTTTCACGAATACACCTTTCTTATTCTTTATTCACGGAAGGTTTTTAGTAATTCGCCATATCAAGCAATACTTATCATTGTTTTTTCAAAAGCTTTTCTTGATCTTTCAATTCCATTTTAGACTTTCAAACGAATGAATTCAAAATTTCTACTTCTCGCCTTCTCATTATTATTTGCACTCAAAGCAAGCTCACAGGTTTATTTTGAAAAATTGTATCCGAATTTGAGTCTTCAGGATTTCGGGACAATGGATATTGCTACGAATGGTGGATATATCTTTTGTGGAACACAGAACTATGATTACTTCGTACTCAAGGCTGATTCTACAGGGAACACAGAATGGATGAATACATATGATTCATTAGGCAGAAATGAATCGTGCTCTGCTATCTGCCATTTGTCAAACGGAAAATTTTCATTTGTAGGCAGCGGAGAATACAGCTATTATGATAATATGGCTGTAGTTGGAACATTAAATACAACCGGCGATTCATTACATCTTGATACCTATCCCGTGCATGATGAAGGTTGGGGTACATATGGAATTGGAATTGTACCTGACACAAATGGCGGATATCATTTCACGATGTACGAAGATGGTTTTGGGCCAGACAATTTCAGTTATTTAGATGATAGCATTGTGTTCGGATATGATGGAGGCGGAAGTTATTCAAGTTATCTTTCTTCCAATAATAATGGCGTAGTATACGCAATGAGTAGCAGAGCTTATTTTTTATGGCCGCTCCAAGACCCGTCGATACTCCACAGTTCACTGGGATTAGATACCATCTACCAGAGCATGCTTGCGCCAACCAGAATTCGCGCTACAGCAGATAATGGCTTTTTGATTGCTACTGAAAATTTCGATTATACCAGTAATATAAACGACACTGCTTATTTAAATAAGTATGATCAATATGGAACTCAACAATGGTCACATCCATATTTGACGAACACAAGTATTCAATTGGTAGATGTAGCTGAACATCCGAACGGTAACCTTTATTTGCTACTTACCGAAGGCATATCAGGAAATCAAAGAATCGAATTAATGGTAACAACTCCAACCGGAGATAGTATCTGGTCTCATTTCTTCTACGGTTATGGAACTGCAGCTGCAAAGGATTTAAAAATTTACCCGAACGGCGATTTAATCATTTATGGCATCTCAAATAATGATCCATACATCATCAAAACTGATTCGCTGGCGCAAATAAATCCAAATTATTCTATCACCGGAAACGGACACGTATTTTGCACCGGTGATACAGCAATCTTAACGGTGAGTAGTGCTGCTTCTTATTTATGGTCAACCGGCGACACCACTCAAACAATTCAATTAACAAATAATACAGTCGCATCAGTTACAGTTACTGATGGATTAGGCATTAGTTCAACAACAGCAAATTATCCGGTTCAGTTCAATCAACCTCCGACGGCATTAATTTCAGCGCTCGACACAATTATATTGTGCTCTGCATCTCTTCTCATTGATAGTTCAACAACGGATCCATCACAGAATTTTATTTGGTATAGAGACACATCGATTATTTCGCATGCTTCATCAGCATATTTTTCACAATCCGGAATGGCGAAATTAATTGTTTCGAACAATTGCGGAACCGCCATCGATTCGGCTTATGTATTGGTGGCTCCCTATCAAGCAGGCCCTTCGCTTACCGCTTCTCCCGATGTAAATATTTGCACCGGTGATTCCGTATTACTCGTTGCGACCGGCCCTGCATACCCATATTTGTGGTCATATTATCAGGATAGCACTTATCTGGCAGGCTTTAACGGTGATTCAATTTATGTCAATCGACCCGGCAATTATCATTTAAATTACATTGGACTTTACAATTGCCCATCCTACTACTCCAACTCAATTTCTTTGATTGATCGAATGCCAGACAGCACGATTGCATATTCCGGCTCGACCAGTATTTGCTCGGGAGATTCACTGCAGCTTTCAGGAAACAATACCGGTGGACAAAACAGTTATTTGTGGTCAGATGGAAGTACAACTTCCTCTATTTACGCTCACAATTCAGCTTGCTATTCTTATCACATCTCCAATACTTGGGGATGTTCGGCTAATAGCGATACTGTTTGTGTAAACATTTACAACGTAAATCTCAGTCTCGGATCAGACACCTTGTATTGCATCAACACCACGCATACACTCAATGCGGGATCAGGATATTCGAATTATTTGTGGCAGGATTCAACATCGAATTCAACATTGCAGATAACTTCATCTATAGCCGATACTGTCAACTACTTTGTCGCCGTTACCGATACTAATGGCTGCTCTGCCACCGACTCAGTACAAGTAATCTTCGACCTCTGTGCCGGACTCAACGAATCAGAAACATCAGATGGATTAAGTATTTACCCGAATCCAAGCAGTGGACAGTGCACATTCAAGTTAAATGTTCATCCAGCCGAATCCGCCCGTCTCACTCTGACTGATGAAACCGGCCGAATCATTATATGTCAATCTCTAAATCAAAATCAAACAGAAATCACCGTTGACAAATTAGCTTCCGGAATTTATACCGTCATCCTTGATCAAGAGAACGTACATATTGGGAAGTTGCTCGTTGTGGAATAAGAGAACGCAACAGTTGCTTAACTTTTTCATGTCGTTCATCGTCCGCCGAAAGTCGCTGCTAAAAAGCCAAACACTCTCTTGCGGACGATGAACGACATCCCCCACCTTGCAACACCTATCATTCACCACGGCGAACCTCGCTGGTTCTAAGTGACACACTACCAAAAAAAGTTTACTACAACGAACAACAACAGCCTATAATCCCAATGTTGTTCATCCTCCACCCAATTGACATTTTTGATATGCCTCCAATTTTCAAAGGCCAACAATCCCCAAAATAAATTAATTCTCAACGCATTGCCCCACCCCGCAATCAACACCTCATGGGTATAACTCCAAAATGAGGCATTAATTGAGGGCTCGTAAAGCGGGTATTTTTGATTCTGAGGACATTAGGTGCCTCGGAACTCCATGCAGCGACCCGCTCTAAAGCCATCATTTCTCTCCATCCCCGAGGCAGCGACCTTTTTGAATGTGTCGCAGGCTACGGTTCGGAATTGGCGAAAAGCGGGATTATTGCCGGAAAGCTTGTCGGCCCGGGAGGTTCAAAATCTGCATACTTCTATTGCCGATGGAGCTGTTTTAAGGCTTAATAAACGGGCAAATAAATCGAAGTCAACCAAGACGTTCATTCCTGTTGAATGTGCAGGAAGCGCTGAAACGGCACGACAAATCGAATTGATCGTTGCTCTATTGAAAGAGGAATACAACGATGTTCGTGATGCAATGTGAGCGGGAGTTTATGGTTTACTTGCTGTCAAAGGCGAAATAAAATCTGCTCATAAATTTCATCGTCCGATTTTTGCCAATATTCTGAAAAAGTACAACGGCAAATTTCAGCTTCGTACTTCATTCGCCGAAAAACTTTGCTCCCATTTTTCCGAAATCAAAAATGAAAAGCAAGTTGATCTACTCGGGCTTATCTATCAGTCCTACATTCACGAAGGCGAGAAATCGAAGAACGGAAGTTATTACACGCCTTCTTTCGTCGTTGATGAGCTAATCGACAGACTTGACAAAAAGCAAGACCTTCCTCGATCCGTGTTGCGGTACAGGTAGTTTCTTGTTGAGTGCTGCACGAAGAAAAGAAATTAAAGCTGAAAATCTTGTCGGCTTCGATACCGATGAGCACGCTGTCTTTCTTGCGAAGATTAACCTCCTTCTTCATTACACATCATTTATTGACGAACCTAAAATATATTGCATCGACAGTCTGCGCTTAGTGGATGCAAAAGCTTTCTTCCAATCCATCGGAATTAAAAAAGTCGATGCCATTGCTACGAATCCTCCCTGGGGTGCGTGCAAGAACGGAGACTTCCCCGAAGAGTTAGAACAATTGACAGCATCAAAAGAAATTTTCTCCATGTTCATCGCCCGCTCGCTCGAACTAATTCGCGATAAAGGCGAATGTGCATTCTTGCTACCGGAATCTATTTTGAATATTCAATCGCACAAAGGCATTCGCGGATTGATTTCAACCAAGACGACGATCACTCAAATAAAAGAGCACGGACGAATTTTCACGGGAGTATTTACGCCTGTGATTTCCATGCATTTCAAAAAGCAAGTTCCGAAAAGGAAAACCGCATTGCAATCGGCATCGATGGGAAAAAGAGAGAAATCCTCAATCACGATTCCAAAATGCGAAGGATCATTTGTTTGACATAAAAGTTCATTCCGAAACTGACGAACGAATCCGGAAGATCTATTCCATTCCGCATCAAACGCTCAAAGGCAATGCTCGCTGGGCATTGGGAATTGTGACCGGGAATAACGAAGCGCATCTTCAGGCAAAACGATCGAAGACAAACGAGCCTATTTACAAAGGAAGCGATGTCGAATATTATCGACTGAAAAGCTCAAGCAATTTCATTAAGTACAATCGTGACTCTTTTCAGCAAGTGGCGAAAGATGAATTTTATCGATGCGAGGAAAAGTTGATTTACAAATTCATCAGTAATAAATTGGTTTTTGCGTACGACGATAAAAAATCGCTTACGCTGAATTCGGCGAATATTCTAATTCCGGAAATTCCGGGGATGCATATTAAAGTTGTCCTGGCGTTTTTGAATTCGTCAGTCTTTCAGTTTTTGTTTGAGAAAAAGTTTTCTACGCATAAGGTGTTGCGGAGTGATTTGGAGGAATTGCCGTTTCCGAATGTTTCGAAGGGGGATCAGGGGAAGATTATTGGATTGGTAGATCGGGCGATTAAGGGGGAAGAAGTGCGTGGGAAGATTGATGAGGTGATCAATTCGTACTTTGTTTAAGGTAGAATTGTTTCCCACCCCTAAAGGGACAAGCTCCAATCTCGGAAATTGACACGAAAAAAAAAGAAAGACTCTTGTGAATCTTGCGGGGCTTGTGTTCTTGTGGTAAAATTATTATTTGTTTCCCGCAGATAGCGCCGAAATTTCGCAGAAAGCACTTCACTCTTCTTAGTGTCTTAGTGTTTTAAAAAAATTAGAAAGGCGAATCGGGCTCCTTAGACATGTGCTTGAAGACTACACCATCCATCATCCCGGGAAAGAATTTATTCAACCACACAGTCAATTTCCCATTCGTCGTCATCACTAAATCACGCTTACGTTGCACAACGGCTTTGTAAATCCTTGCAGCCACTTCTTCCGACGACATCATCGAGCTCTCATCACGCGGCGATTCGCCCTGGGCTTTGCCATCGCTGCCTAAGGCAGTTTGCCGGATGTTCGATGACGTGAAGCCGGGACATGCAACAAGTACGTGCAATCCTTTTTTCAAATTCTCAGTTCGTAGGGTTTCTAAAAATCCTTCGAGCGCAAACTTCGATGATGAATAACCGGTACGACCGGGCAAACCTTTTTTACCGGCAATCGAAGAAATACCTACAACACTTCCTTTCGATTTAAGTAAATACGGCATAGCGAACTTTGTACAATAAATAGCTCCCCAGAAATTTACGTCCATCACTTTGCGAATGACGTCGAGATCGAGATCATTAAAAACTGCGCGCATGGAAATACCGGCGTTATTGATCAGTACATCGATAGTTGAAAATTGTTGAACAGCTTCGCTCATAAGATGTTTGCATTGTTCTTCTTTTGAAACATCGCAAACCACAGAATGAACTTTCACCTTGAATTTCTCCAGCGATGATTTCAGCTCATTCAATTTATCAGCCTGTCGAGCAGCAATGACTAAGTTCGAACCTTCGGCAGCAAATTTTTCTGCCAGGGCCTTCCCTATTCCGCTCGATGCGCCGGTGATGACAACAATTTTTCCTTTCAACGTCGGGTCCTTTTAATTAACAAAAATCTTCTTGGGATTTAAAATACCGTTCGGATCAAAGAGATTTTTAATTCCCTTCATCAAATCCAATTGCGTTTTATTGAAAGCGATATCGAGATAGCCTTTTTGAACGTAACCGATTCCGTGTTCGCCGGAAATCGTTCCGCCCAATTCAACACAGAGCTTGAAAATTTCGCGAATGCCGAGAGGCACTTTTGTATTCCAGTCTTCATCGGAAATTGCTTCCTTAATAATGTTCACGTGCAAATTTCCATCACCGGCATGACCATAGCAAACCGAACGGAAGCCATACTTCGCTCCGATTTCTTTCACGCCTTTCAGCAAGCGTGGCAATTCGGCGCGAGGAACAACGGTATCTTCTTCTTTGTAGATTGAATGAGACTTCACCGCTTCACCCGCAGAACGACGTGCACGCCAGAGATCAGCTTTTTGTTGTGCTGTATCGGCGAAGAGAACTTCATCGCACTCGTACTGATAAAGCAATTCGGAAATCTTCTCGCATTCTTTGAACAAAACATCGCGATCGGTTCCATCGACTTCGATGAGCAAATGCGCCTGGATATTATCTTTCAACGGAATTTTTACATCGACAAATTTCATTACGTATTCAATGCAATCGCGCTCCATGAACTCAAGAGCCGATGGAATGATACCTGCACGGAAGATAGCTGAAACCGCTTCGCACGCTTTCTCCGAGCTGAAGAAAGGCACAAGCATCAATAAATTTTCGGTAGGTAACGGAAGTAATTTGAAGACGATCTTCGTGATGATGCCAAGAGTTCCTTCAGAGCCAACGATAAGCTGTGTGAGATTGTAGCCTGTTGAGTTTTTTAAAACATTCGCTCCCGTCCAGATGATTTCACCTGTAGGCAAAACTACTTCACAATTCAGAACGTAATCTTTTGTCACGCCATATTTCACGGCCTTTGGTCCGCCGGCACTCTCTGCGAGATTTCCTCCGAGAAAGCAAGAACCACGACTGGCAGGATCAGGAGGATAAAACAAATTCTTCTCCATCACCGCATCCTGAAAAACCTGATTGATAACACCCGGTTCAACGACGGCCTGTAAATTGCGCTCGTCGATTTTGATGATTTTATTGAAACGACTCATGGCGATTACCAGACCTCCGCAAACCGGAAGTGCACCACCGCTGAGTCCTGTTCCTGCTCCACGAGGAGTAACTGGGATTCGTTCACGATTACAGATTTTCATGATCCGGGAAATCTCATCTGCATTAGCAGGTCTTACGACAGCTTCCGGTAAGAATCGCAGGTCTTCCGTGTAATCGCGTGAACTCTCTTCGAGAATTTCTTTTTGTGTGAAGACAAATTCTGCACCGACGATGGCACGAATTTCATCCAGCACTTTTTCATTA
Source organism: Bacteroidota bacterium (assembly GCA_016721305.1). Taxonomy (GTDB): domain Bacteria; phylum Bacteroidota; class Bacteroidia; order AKYH767-A; family 2013-40CM-41-45; genus JADKIH01. The sequence goes on along the minus strand of JADKIH010000010.1, from coordinate 54,050 downwards.
ATTTTTGTGAACTCCACTTTGAATATTTTTACCGTGAGTATTTTTTTTCTTATCGCCTTCGTCTGCAATATTGTATTTGAGCAAGGTAATTGTTCCGGTTGCATCCCCGGCATCATCGGCCAGGAAGTAAACCGAATTACCGGCAACTTTTGCATCGATGATGTGAGCAATTCCGTAAACGAGCGAATCTCTGAACGACCATGTAAACTTTCCGGCCGAATCGATTCCGGCCATAAATGGAATCAGCGTACTTTCAGGATGAGTCAGCATGGATCCGAGCACGACATGTTGTTTACCCAAATCTCTCAGCCAGCCGAAACGAATATCCTCTTCCGCTTTCACTACAAATTTCTCTTTGCCGCCTTTATTGAACTTCATAAGCATCGTCGAATTCACCTGAGTGGTATAATCGATCGAAGTAGCAACGACGAAAATATCGTTCTTCCCTGCAGAAACGAAGTTCGGATAACAATCAGCTATGCGGCCATTGTACAAAATTTCCTTCTGCAGAATTCCATTGCGATTGTATTTTAAAACCGGAATATCCGACCTGTCGCTTGTATGATTCGTAATGCCGGAAATGTAAATATTCGTCGAGTCGTCGCTTGTAATTAAGAGACCTGCATCACGTTCGCCAAAGACACCGTCGTAAATACGATTCCATTTCAGAACACCTTGCGGATTATACTTTCGAATGAGCATGTCGGACTGACGCTGTTCAGCATTCGTTGTTCCGCATACATAGACATTCGATGAATCGTCGACACACATATCCGCAGCCATATCGAGTGAAATGCTTTTGTAGATATCCTTCCACATCGGAGAACCATCCTGATCGAGACAAACCATGAGAAAATCGAGACCACTATCTGCGCTCGTTGTATAACCGGCACAATAGATATTGCCATTTTTCCCGCTAACAATAGTTGAAGCGGCATCGAAGAGATGATCCGTTCCGTCGTAGATATAACCGACATCATTAATTCCCTGCTGCGTGAAACGTGCCACAACAAAATCTCCGTTAGTTGTCGGTGATTTAGCTATACCGCAAACCCAGATATTTTCTTTCGAGTCGATCGTCATTGCCGTAGCGATATCATCGCCGTGTGAAGGATTATCGTACACCCTTCTCCAAACCTCATTTCCTTCCGGTGAGTATTTGACCAGGACGATATCTTTGGCCGAATCCGGCATCCAGCTCGTTCCAAGCACGAAGCAATTTCCGGAACGATCAATTTGGAGAGACACCGCTTTGTTAATCGTATTGAGCGAATTCTTGAAATTCTGTTTCCACGAAGGCGTTACCTGAGCATGAGAAAAAGCAATGCCTCCAAAGACAAAAACGGCTGAAAAAACCAGCATTTTCAGGCCTTTCAGCTGATTTGTTGATATTCTTGGAAACGAGGTGTTTAGACTATACATAGACTTAAAAGTATAAGAAGTTAAACTTACATAATTAGCAAGTACTTAAGGCGTGTTTTTGAACAATTTTCAATAAAGCAGGTTCATTGTTGATGAAAAGTGCAGATTATGAGAGGCAGATCAGATCAAAAATTGTACTTTTACGGAAATTTCCTCATCATGCAAATTACAGGAACACTTAAAGTTAAAAAAGAAGAACAAGCGGTAAATGATCGCTTCAAGAAAAGAGAGTTTGTTTTGGTCGACAATTCATCTCAATATCCTCAATTCATCAGTTTCCAACTGACACAAGATCGTTGTACGCTTCTTGATCCGGTTCAGACAGGTGAAACAATTACCGTGCATTTTAATCTCCGTGGCCGCGAATGGACTTCACCGCAGGGAGAAATTAAATACTTCAACACATTAGAAGCATGGAAAATCGACCGCAATGCAGCCGGTGGTTCAACGAGCTACGATCAGGCACCTGAATACATGGACAATGCGCCGGTATCAGGGAAAGATGATTTGCCGTTCTAGTTGCTTGGTTGCTGAGTTGCTTAGATACTTATTTGCTTGGTGACTTAGGGAAGACAACATACAATGTACAAAAAGAGGAAGGGGTTAATTTTTGAATTAACCCCTTCCTCTTTTTTGTATTTTTCAGATTCATCATCTGGCAGATCCGCTTTAGTTGACAATTACCAAGAAGCTTCCAAGCAACTAAGCAACCAAGCATCTAAGCAACCCCTAACAACTCCTAGTGGACATGCCCATGATCAATCTCCTCTGCACTAGCCTCACGAACTTCAACGATCTCTCCAGAGAAGTGAAGTGTGTGACCTGCGAGCGGGTGATTAAAATCCATTTTCACATTAGCGTCGTCGTAACCGAGAACACGGCCGTTTAGAACGTTGCCTTGATTATCGCTCATCGGTAATACGTTTCCGATTTTGAGGAGATTCATGTCAACAATACCGTCAACTTTGAAAATATCAATCGGAAGATTAATAACTGCCGTCTCATCAGCTTCGCCATAGGCGTCGGCTGACTCGATGCTAAAACTAAATTTATCGCCGGTCGATTTGCCTGACAATCCTTTTTCGAATCCCGGAATCATCATTCCTGCACCATAGAGGAAACGAAGCGGATTTGTTTGGTCAGCTGTTTCGACGTGTTGCTTGTCAGTGTTAGGTAAATTTGAGTGAAGTACATAAGTAACTGTCACTACTGTGTTTTCAGAAACTTGCATTTTTTGAAATTTTTTTTGCGAAGGTACATTTAAAACCATACCCTAATTAAAATCCGAAATTCAATAACCAAAGACTTACTTTTAAAACTTATTTCACGAACAAAACGATGGATTCATTAACGCATACCGTCCTCGGGGCATGTGTCGGCGACGCAATTGCCGGCAAGAAATTAGGCAAAAAAGCCATGTTATGGGGAGCTTTAGCCAATAATCTCCCCGATATCGACATTATCACCTCTGTCTGGATGAATCAGGCAGACTCACTTTTGGCCCATCGCGGTTTTACGCATTCCATCCTTTTTGCACTCATTGTTTCGCCGGTGATGGCGTGGCTCTTTGCAAAATACAATAAGAATAAGGAGATGCTGTTCAAGGATTGGCTGCTAATTTTCGGGACAGGAAATTTCATACACATCATCATCGATTCATTCACCTGCTACGGCACCGGATGGTTTGAGCCATTCACACATCATCGCGTTTCGTGGAATCTCATCTTCGTTGCGGATCCGTTCTTTACAATCGGTTTCCTAGTCTCAGCCATTGCCCTTCTCATTCTGAGAGCAAAGTCGCATGCACGTCGCAAGTGGACAAATTTCGCTTTCATACTTTGGGAATGTACATGTGCGTTGCCGGTTACGACAAGTTCATTGCTGATGGTGTTTTCCGTGAGCAGTTAGCTGAGAAAAAAGTAAACTACACCAGTTATTTCACCACGCCGAGTCCGCTGAATAGTTTCTTGTGGTATGATGTTGCAAAAGGCGATTCCGGATACTATATCTCCTATTATTCTGTCTTCGATAAGAGCAAAGATTTAAATTTCACTTTCAAGCCGCAGAATAAAGATTTACTCAACGATTACCCAAGTACACCCGAACTTCAAAAGCTCCTCCGCTTTTCGCAAGAGTATTACACCATCGAAAATCACAACGACACACTTTACTTCAGCGACATCCGTTTCGGTCAACTCGGCGGCTGGTCAAATCCAGAAGCCAATTTCGTTTTCCGCTACATCCTCAACACCGGAGCTAATAATGATTTAGTGATTCAGAAGGGGCGGTTTGAGGGCTCCATGCGCGACGGGATAAACTCTCTTTATAAGCGTATTTGTAATTAGTTAATTCGTTGATTAGTTAATTAGTTGATGGTTCTTACTTTTCGAAACTTTGTTATTTCATAGCATACCAACTTCCTCTCTTAATAGAGAGAAGCAACTTTAAAACTTAATTCATAAAAGTCTGCTATGAAACTATGAAGTATCCGTTAGTAGGAACCATCAACTAATTAACTAATCAACGAATCAACTAATTAACTAGAGTTCGCCCGCCGTCGCAATCAACTCCGCAATATCCAAAACGCGAACCGTCTCCTCCTTGTTAAAATTCTTCACGCCATCCGTCATCATCGTCATGCAGAAAGGACAACCTACGGCAATGATATCGGGATTAAGAGCGAGAGCTTCTTCGGTGCGTTCGACGTTGACGTCTTTGCTTCCTTTTTCAGGTTCTTTAAACATTTGAGCTCCGCCGGCGCCGCAGCAGAAACCTTTGGCGCGGGAACGTTTCATTTCAGAAAAAGCGCCGTCTAATTTTTCGATAACGGCACGCGGTGCTTCGTATACATCATTACCACGACCGAGATAACACGGATCGTGGAAAGTAATTTTCTTTCCGGCAAAAGCGCCTCCGCTGACTTTGAGACGACCTTCGTTAATGAGTTGCTGAAGTAATTCCGAGTGGTGAACAACGTCGTAATTGCCTCCTAATTCACTATATTCGTTTTTGAGAGTATTGAAACAATGCGGACAGGCAGTAACGATTTTCTTAATTCCATAACCATTCATCACCTGAATGTTAATCATCGCCTGCATTTGAAAAAGAAATTCATTTCCGGCGCGCTTAGCAGGATCGCCGGTACAGCTTTCTTCCGATCCGAGCACGGCAAATTTGATCTCACAATGATTTAATATTTTGGCAACGGCCCGTGTAATTTTCTGTGCACGTTCATCAAAACTGCCGGCGCAACCGACCCAGAATAATATTTCCGGTGCTTCACCGCGAGCAGCATATTCGGCCATGGTTTCTACCTTCATACTCTCCGATTTTTTCAATTTGTTTCAGCCCACTTCGCGCGGTCTGCCTGAGCAAACTGCCATGGAGCACCATTGTTTTCAATACGAGAGAACATTCCTCCAAGCTCTGAAGGCACTTTACTCTCTTCCATCACCAGAAATCGACGTAAGTCGATAATAATACTGAGCGGATCTATATTCACCGGACACGCATTCACACACGCATTACAACTGGTGCATGCCCATAATTCTTCTTCAGTTACATAATCGAACATCGATTTACCATCGGTAAAATCCTTACCCTGCTTATCGATGCCACGACCAACTTCTTCCAAACGATCACGAGTATCCATCATAATCTTACGAGGCGACAACATCTTGCCCGTCTGATTCGCCGGACATTCAGAAGTACAACGACCGCACTCTGTGCATGAATAGGCATCCATCAACTGTTTCCAGGTAAGATCAGTCACATCCTTTGCTCCGAATTTTGTTGGCATCGATGCGGATGGTTCAGGAAGAACGACGGAAGGATCAAGCATTAACTGAACTTCGCGATTGACATTTTCCATATCCGTCAAACGACCTTTCTTTTCCAGATTCGAATAATATGTATTCGGGAATGCAAGAAGAATGTGGAAGTGCTTCGAGTAAGGAAGATAATTCATGAACGCTAAAATACCGATGATGTGAAACCACCAGCAAGCACGTTCGCCGAATTCTAAAAATTCCGATGAATAACCTGTGTATAAGAAAGCAATATGAGAACTCACAGGAAAAGCACCTGCCTGAATGTAATGACCAAATTCACGAGCTTGTAGTACCGAGTCGATCGCATTCATTTTCAAGAATGCCGACATCAATAAAATTTCAGTGATGAGAATTAAGTTCGCATCCGTACGTGGCCATTTGGTAAGCTCACGCATTTGGAAGCGACGAAGCTTAATGACATTTCTCCGAATAAGAAAGATGATACATGCAACAAGAACCGTCAGTGCCAGTATTTCAAAACTTCCGATAAGATAATTGTACAAATGCCGAAGACGTGAAACGCGCGATGAGAGCCGGTAAGACCATCGATCAGAATTTCCAGAACTTCGACATTGATAATGATGAAGCCGGCATAGACAAAGATGTGCAGAATTCCCGCAACAGGTTGCACCACCATTTTTGATTGTCCCAGCGCAACGCGGATCATCGTCATCCAACGCTCACCGGATCTGTCAGAGCGATCGAGCGGTCGACCGAGCTGAATATTCCGCATCACTTTTCTGATATTCTTAGTAAAAAGAAAAATGCCCGCAGCGAGAATAATTCCAAAAAGTATTTGTGAAACCATTCAATCAGATTTTTAGTACTCCATGCAACTCCTACTCTATTTTCCGAAAGAGATCAACGAAACCTTCAGATACTTGCGAGGGTTTTGTTTGAAATCAGAAATGAAACTATCGAGATCGCGTGCAGTAGAATTCAAATTGTGGTAAAGACTATCGTTATTGACCAATTGTCCGAGAGTACCTTCCCCCTTATTCATCTTTTCCATGATACCGCTGTGTTTGCTCCAGAGTCTTCTGAGTATGTTCAAGCGTTTCAGAAAGCTTTGATTTTGCAAGCGTATCGGAGATGGCAGAAAAATTAGAGATAATCTTAGTGATGTTTTCGTTATTGTCTTTCAAATTAGAAGAAATCGATTCGATATTATCGAATATTTTACGAAGACGGCCTTCTTTTGCTAAAACCGTATCCATACTACCGGCAACATGTTCAATAGACATCAGAGAATTGCTGATACTTTCGAATGAACGACGAAGATTTGATTTAGTGTTTTCATTGAATACACCTCGAACTATCAACAAAACTGAATCAAGAGAAGAAAGTAGATTTTCTGCTTTAGCCTTAATCGGAGCCACCTGAGCGCTCACTTGCTGGCTCAACAACTGTTCGATTCCGGCAGTAAGAGTATCGCCATCTTCTGCATCATTTTTGCTATCACCAAATACTAATCGAATTCCTTTGAGCCCAGCAGATCGGTGCTGAAAATTTCTGGCTGTTGAATTTTAGGAACGCGAACTTTATTTGTCACATGCAGGGAGACAACGATTTTTCCATCTTCCGGACGTAAAGTCAGGCTATGAATCAGCCCTACTTTCATTCCATTGATCATAACAGGATTAGAAGCTGCGAGTCCTTCTACTTGAGAATAAACCGCAAACACCTGCTTTTGGCGAGTAAATAAATCTTTGCCTTTTAAGTAATTGACACCCCACCACAGCAAAGCAATCCCTGCAGTCACTATCAATCCTATTTTTACTTCTTTTGAAATTTTCATACACAAATCTGCTCTTCAATTTCTTCCGGATGCCGCGCAGAATCGGCGTCTAAAAGTATGGATTTTCCTGCAGGCAAACGCATATTAGCCCTGCCTATGGCGGAAAATATGAACATTCCCAACGGCAATATGTTAAAAAACCGAGAGCTCAAATTTCAAAGCATTACTTCTTCCCCGCTTATTTCCATGGCTTCTTTGTAGCTAATCTTCTTATCCTTATAAAAGGCCACTACGAAGGCATCTTTAAAGCCCTTCTTGCGGATTTTATTCTGCAATTCCACTGCATCCGAAACCGATCCAAGATTGCCCGCCGAGTACTTATAGACTTTACCGTCTTTGTCCTCTCTGATTTCGGTTATCCCTTTAAACTTAGGACTGGTTTTGGAGATCTTTTCAGGTGAGGAATAGAACTGAACAGACCAAACCAGATCACTTACTTTCTTTCCTGGAGTTTCGTCTGAATCTTCTTCGTCTCCCGCACCTATCGTTGTTTTATTGGCATCTCGCCATTCGATTCCGTTACATTGGTATCCGATTCCTGATTCCCGCATCGTTGCTGATGAACCGCTATCGCCTGATTTTACCCCGGTCTCTACCGACGATTTGTAGAGCTTAAACGCTTTGAATATTCCTGAAGCTATTTCATCTTGTCCCTTTTCCGATCCGAGATACTTTTCTTCTTCCGGATTCGACAAGAACCCTGTTTCAATAAGAATGCTTGGCATCGACGTCTTGTAAAGCACCAGGAATCCGGCTTGTTTTACCCCACGAACTTTACGGCCTTTATTTTTCACCTCTTGCTGAACGAAAGAAGCCAGTTTCAGGCTTTGATCTAAAAATGTATTCTGATAAAGAGAGAAAATGATATTCGCTTCAGGGCTATTAGGGTCAAAACCATCGTATTGGCGGGTATAATCTTTTTCGAGTAGGACAACTTCGTTCTCACGTTTAGACACTTCTAAATTGGCCTCTGTCTTATGAAGACCCATTACCCAGGTTTCCACACCCGAGGTTTCTTCATTGCAGATTTCCTTCTTCTTTTTCATGTAGCAAGCCGAGTTGCAGTGAATACAAATAAATAGATCGGCTCTGGCGTTATTGGCGATAGTAGCTCGCTGGTGAAGCTCGACAAACTGATCATCATCGCGTGTATAAATGACTTTTACGTCCGGAAACTTGTCCTTTATGTAGTTCCCCAGCTTCAGCGCGATGCCCAAAGCGACGTCTTTCTCCTTTGTCTTTTTGCCCAAACAGCCGGAGTCATGTCCGCCGTGTCCGGCATCAATCACGACGCGGGTGATTCCGTAGGGCTTCGGCTTATTCGGATGGAAAGAGCTGAATAACAGGACAACAGCCAGCAAAAATGCCGGCTGCAGCAGGTAAAAAGTTGAACAGAATTTTTTGTTTAGTTTTGGCACCGAAAGTCTCGTAATTTCTCCTGATTTGTCTTCACAAGTATCCAAAATATCGCCTCCCATTTTGCTGATTTTCATGCTTCTTTTTCAACAATTTGTTGTTGGTTCAGAAGCAGTTAATGATGGAGTCAATTTGCTTCCATCTAATGCGCTAACCAGCTCGGATAGCTCTGCTCTGAAGCCGGTAAGTGACAGTCTGCGCATTACCGCTGATACTAACGTAACGTCCGATGAAGCGCTTCGGTCCAAGATTAAATACCATGCCAAGGACTCAATTCGCGTAAATATCGAGGATCAGGTCGTTTATCTCTTCGGAAATGCAACAGTCGATTATGAAGAATTGCATCTGGAAGCCGATCGCATCGTGATCGACATGAATAAAAAGCAATTGTATGCCGAGGGTACAAAAGACAGTCTGGGCTACGAAAGAGGCACTCCAATCTTCTCACAAGGTGATCAGAAATTCAGATCAAATAACATTCATTACAACTTTGAATCGAAGAGAGGTAAAATCGGATATGTCATTACCCAGGAAGGTCAGGGATATATTCACGGCGATGTGGTGAAGAAAGATCCGGAGAATAACTTCTTCATCAAGCACGGACAATACACCACATGCGATCTCGATACTCCGCACTTTTCAATTGCATCGAATCGTTTGAAAGTAATCAGCAAGAATAAAATCGTTACAGGTCCGGCTTATCTGACTATCGAGCAAATCCCTACTCCTATTCTTATTCCATTTGGTTTCTTCCCGAATAAGCCAGGAAGAAGTTCCGGAATTATCATCCCTACTTTCGGTGAATCAGCTGATCGTGGATTTTATTTCCAGCATATGGGATATTATTTCGGCTTCAACGATTATTACAATCTTGCTCTCACATCCGACATTTATACAAAAGGGTCTTATACGTTAGATCTATCTTCGGTTTACAAAAAGCGTTATCGTTATTCAGGTCGATTTAATTTGTCGTATGCTTATACGATCAATAGCGAAAAAGAATTACCCGATTACGCTGTGACAAAAGACTTCCACGTAAACTGGAATCACACACGAGATCCTAAGTCGAGTCCGAACAGTACCTTTTCTGCCATGGTAAATGCCGGAACATCGAAGTACTACCAGAATACAATCAGTAGTTTGGGAAATTATCTCTCGAATACTTTTCAATCGTCGATCAGCTATTCTTACTCATTCCCTGACAAACCGATGAATTTCAGCGTTGGTGTCAATCACAGTCAGAATACGATTACCAACGACATTCGAATTACAGCGCCCGATATCAGTTACAACATTTCGCGAATCACTCCATTCAAACGAAAGAAAATCATTTGGCATTCCAAAATGGTATGAGAAAATCGGAACGTCGCTTTCGATGAGAGCTACGAATTATGTTGAGACAAAAGATAGTCTGCTTTTTACCGAGAATCTATCGGATAAGATGAATAACGGAATGCAGATTACGGCACCGCTGTCAACATCCTTCAACGTATTCAAGTATTTCAATTTCGCCATCGATTAATTTCACTGAACGATTGTATTTGAAAACCACACAATACGATTGGAACAGTGCAGAGAGCAAGATTGACACATTTATTGTAAACAAAGCAGCATCGGCACTCGATTACAATATTTCGGCCGGCCTAAGTACGCGAGTATACGGAATGTATCAGTTTAAGAAAGGACCTGTTACTGCAATCCGACACGTGATGTCGCCTAATGTAAGTTTGACTTATCGCCCAGATTTTGGTGAATCGAAATACGGCTATTACAAAACCTTTATCTCTGATACTGCCGGCAACACACGAACGTATTCCATCTTCCAGAACACAGTGTTCGGCGGACCGTCGAATGGTAAATATGCGAATCTTAGTTTCAGCCTCGACAACAATCTCGAGATGAAAGTCAAAACGAAATCCGACACCGGCGATGTATTCAAAAAGATAAAACTGCTTGAGAGCTTCCGTATCGGTTCGGGCTACAATTTGATTGCCGATTCAATGAAGCTTGGGCTATTTTCACTCTCAGCACGTACAACTTTGTTTGATCTGATCAGTGTGAATTACAGTTCTACGCTCGATCCTTATGCTTACAATGAGTTGAACAATGATTACGACAAATACCAGTTCGATGTAAATCGCAAACTTTTCCGCGTCACCAATCAGAATCTGACATTCAATTTCTCTCTGAATCATTCGAAAAAAGAAAACACGAATTCCAAATTCAATCAGGAAGAGCTCGATTACATCAACTCACATCCGGAAGAATTTGTCGACTTCACCATTCCGTTCAATTTATCCGTGAGTTACTCATTGAACGAAAGCAAACGAGGAAACCTGCCAACATCGAGTACTCAAAGTGCCAGTCTGAGAGGCGACATCAGCTTGACTTCAAAATGGAAAATCACTTTCGACTCCTGGTACAATATCACCCAAGGCAAATTCACCAGCTTCACCACATCCATTTACCGTGATCTTCATTGCTGGGAAATGCGTTTTTACTGGGTACCGTTTGGCGGACAGGAAACTTACAATTTCCAGATCAACGTAAAATCGTCGATACTACAGGATTTGAAATTGATTAAGAAGAAAGACTTCTACGAACGTTAGGAAAGTTTTAATTTCATCAGGTAATCGTTATCCACAGCATCACCGAGCTGGAATGCTTTTTCACCGAAAATGGTGAATCCATAATTTTTGTAAAATTTGATTGCCCTGTCATTATCGATATTCACACCAAGCCATAGCCAAATGTGATTTTCTTCTTTGGCAAGATCGATGCAAACATCCATAAGCTTCTTACCCACTTTTTGATCGTGGTATTCTTTAAACACATAAATACGTTCCAATTCAATTACCAAATCCGATCCGAATTCTCATACGTCCGATCACGGCGCAATTTGCAATAGCCGATTGCTTTTTCACCCAGCATGGCAATAAAAAAGTATTTGCCGGATTTAAAATATCTTTCTCAATCGATGACGGATCGAAAGCCTTGGCCATATACGTCTGCATATCCTCTTCCGTATTGACACTTCGCCAAGTTTCATAAAAAGGATCACGGCCGATTTGCGCCAGTAATTGGTATTCATGAGCTTCTATCCGATGAATTGCGATTTCCATATGCGGGCGAAGATATGCCATTCCGACTAAATTTTGAAAACACGACAGGCGAAAATTCAGTTAAAAAGATGCGTGAAATGAGTCTTAATGGATTGGAAAAGCCCTTCCCTGACTCCCAATCGTTCATATCTCCATGAACTTTTCATCTTCGCTTCGACTTTAATCTTATTTTTGCAGACGCTATTCATTAACAAGAAAAATCTACCAGAATCTCATTTTTATGAAAACGTTAAGAATCCTGTTCGCCATTGCCATTTTTCCGGCAATAGTATTTGCACAAACAAACAAAACCGCGCCAACGATTCCTACCCGTAAGATAGAACAAGCCTATCTGGCCGATACGATTATTACCAAAGACAAATCCGATCCCAACCGCACTTACGTAGTGATTCATTCCGGCAAAGGATTGCTTTCTTCTCAAGGCTCTATGTACAAAGGGAAAAAAGACGGAGTTTGGCGTGAATACAATAATCAGGGTGGAATTGCAAAAGTCGAAGAATATAAAAATGGTCTTCGCTCCGGAGCATCCGTTCAGATGACATTCAACAATCAGGTTTCATCTGACGAAACATATCGCAACGATTCATTAGACGGACAAAAACAACATACAATGCCGGTGGGAAAATCAGAGTAATTGAGAATTTCAATGCCGGTAATCTTGATGGTCCGCGAAAAAGTTTTTACGACGACAGCAAAGTACAGGAAGAAAGCGTTTACAAAAACGGTCGTCGCGATGGACTCACAAAATGGTACTATCAGAATGGCAGTATTTCAGTAGAATACAATTACTCTAACGGCCAGCTCGAAGGCCCTGCCAAAGAATACGACGCCAACGGCCACGTCAAACGCGAAGGTCAATTCAAAAACGACTCGAAGACGGCGAATGGAAAATCTACGCAGACACCATCCTGACGAAGAAAATCATTTACAAGGCAGGAGAGGTTGTGAAGGAGATACCGGTTAAGTAACCTTTAATTATTGAAGATTGAAAGTTGAAGATTGGCATTGCAGAGACTCTCTCACAAATTTTCAATATTCAATTTTACTCTTCCATCATCCTCTTTCCAAAGCTGTCGTCATTCCTCTAACAAATATTCAATTTTCAATATTCAATCTTCAATAAAAAATGTTCCTCCCTCCATCCCAACTCTCCCCCGAATCCCGCCTCTGGGTATATCAATCAGATCGCGAATTGACATCTGACGAAGAAAAATTCATTGGCGAGAAAACGATTGCTTTTTTGCAACAGTGGACGGCTCACAATAATGAGTTGAAAGCGAGTTATGAAATCCGCTACAATCGCTTTCTGGTAATCATGGTCGATGAAAGTCACAATGCTACCGGAGGTTGTTCGATTGATAAATGCCTGCATCTTATTCAGCAATTTGAGAAAGCGATGAATCTTTCCTTCCTCAATCGTTTATTGATAGCTTACAAGCTTGACGGGAAAATTCAGACCATTTCGAAATCAAAATTCGAAGAGCAGCTTCATAACGGCGTTTTAAATGAGAACACCATTGTTTTCAATAATCTGATTACTTCAAAAGGAGAATTAGATAACGCATGGGAAGTTCCTTTGGAGAAAAGCTGGCATAAAGTAATGTTGGCAACGAAATAAAAGCCTTTACTAAAAAATAAAGCCTCACTGATATACGATCTATGGATCGAATAGTAGTGAGGCTTTTTAGTTTTAGAGTCAAATTGAAAGTTCGAGCACAACCGGACAATGATCGCTTCCCATTGTTTCCATTTGAATCGAAGCATTGGTAACGGCAGGACGACATTCGGTTGAAATCAGGAAGTAATCAATTCTCCATCCCGAATTCCTCTCGCGAGCGCGGGTAAATGTGTCCCAATAAGTGTACTGCCCTGGAAGCTGATTGTATTCACGGAAAATGTCGATGTAGCCCATATCGATCATCTTATCGATCCATGCACGCTCTTCCGGTAAGAAGCCTGTCACTTTTGAATTCGGACCCGGGCGAGCCAGATCGATTTCCTTATGCGCCGTATTGTAATCACCGACAACGATAATATTTTTCTTCTTTTTCTTAATTCCTGCGTACGTTTGAAGAGAGCATCATAAAAATCCAGCTTGTACTGAACACGCTCAGGCCCTCTTCCTCCGTTCGGGAAATACCCATTATACAAAACAAAATTCTCAAATTCCATTTCAATCACACGGCCTTCGATATCGAATTCAGGTAAGCCCAATCCGTTTACAACATTGATTGGCTTTTCCTTCGTATAAATAGCCACTCCGGAATAACCCTTTTTCTCTGCCGAAAAAAAGTAAGATGTATAACCATCGATTTTCGTGATATCGTCGGTTAGCTGATCAACCTGTGCTTTTGTTTCCTGCAGGCAAAGAATATCCATATTCTCTTTCAGTATCCAATCTTTCAAACCCTTCTTCCATGCAGCGCGGATACCATTCACATTCCAGCTGATGATCTTTAATTTCTTTGACGGCATATATTTTTTTGTTTGCGTTAAAAGTAAGGAAAATAATTTCTTCCTCATGCAAATAAAGAGGTTCAAATTTTACCACGAGAACACAAGGCCCACAAGATTCACAAGACTCTTACATTGATTTCCCTGTGAAACTTTTCTGCGATTTCTGCAAATTTCTGCGCTATCTGCGCGAAACCAATCTCACTAAAAGAACCCTCATATATGCGGTTGTAATCCCCCGCCTCTCACCCGATCTTTGACCAAGAAATTTGAATCAACAGAACATTGATTCAATTCAACATATACACTCAAACCAATAAAGTAAAAAAACATGAAAAAACACTTATTGCTATTGTTAGGCATCTTCGCCTTTGCTCTCTCTCAAGTTTCCGCTCACGTCATCATCGTTGAAGGTGGTGGCAAAGATCACCTCTACAATTATGTGAAGAGCACCTCTCGTCGCACCGAATGCCGTGGCACTGGTCACAACCCTTGTCTTTCACAAATTGGATGTATTGGCGCCATCCGCATTACTTATCAAGAAGTTCTGGATGCCGTTCTCGAACGTTTCGACAAAGGCGAAACAAAAGGCACTATGACTTACGGTGATGTAATCCCAGTAAGTTGGCAGATCAATTTGAAGAAAGAACTTGAAGTAAACATCGATGATTCCAAATATGTCGATCGCTAATTTCCTTCATCAAGCAGAGGTACTCTACCTCTGCTTATTCATCTGCCTTATTGGCAAGGAGCCTTCAGCTTGCTTTGCGCAAAGCCTAATTTGTACTAAAGAAGAAACATTTCACACAGCAATCAACTCACTCGATTTTCAGCTGAAGTTTTCCTTCTTTGAAAGCACAATTACATATTGTACGGATTTCGATAATATAACCGGTAACAAAACATTACTCTTCCACACAATGAATGTAACCACCCTACTCAACGATTCATTCCGAATAAAGCTTCCACAGAACATTCAAATTGAAACCATACCTGAATTTGCGGCTACAGAAAATTTCATTCTTCTGCAAGATGACAAAACATTGAAGATACACTGCTTTGAAAAAAGAGGAAAAACCGGATCAATGTATCATGGTGAAATCAAGCTACCCGAAAAAACCTCTTTCCTTAATTTCGAGCCTATCAGTCAAAATAAATTTCTTCTGATGGATTATTACAATCACCATCCGTTAGACAGTACGGAAAACATCAGCTTGGGTATTTACAATGCAGAGTCAAAAATAATAGAGAAAACAATACACCCCAAAAGCCCTGGAATCGCATTCTCCCATTTACAAAATCATTATATAACAATTGGAAAAAATCGAATTGCGCTGGCAGAAGCAGCAGGAAATAAAATTCGTGTGTACGACTTCAGCTTAAAGGAGATAATTACATTATCATTACCGGAAAGTGTTGGAAACTTTGGAGTACACCAATTTCCATTTGAAACCAGTCCGGACAAAATCAATCCAAAAGAATTGATCGAGTTATTAAAAAAGCACTCAAACAATATCGCCAGAATCGAATCTTTGTACTATGGGCCCGATGATAAGCTTATCGCAGGTATTATACCCTTACACGAATTCAACTCTAACCGATTGATGATCGCTTACGATGAAACTACAGGCTTATATAGTCTGCCACAAAAGTTAAACTTCACCGGGCAATTCTGCGACACTATCAACATCCCGTGCTGGTCAGACTATTTACCTTCGATTTCAGGAAATAGACTCCTTGTTGTCTCAGACGACAGCTTTCAAACAAAACTTTGCCTTCCAAAGGATGAATACGAAAAACGAAAGAACTCCTATTATGAAACCCACGACGCAGAGTATATATTCCACCTGTACCGGATTAATCATTAAGTCAATAATTTCCGGAATGTATTTATGCTTTTTGAGCAGCTATCATCTGAATGCGCAATCGCAAGTTTTCAAATTTTACGAAGGCGACACACTAACCGAAAATGATAACTTAGGACAGATCTTCGTACTAAAAAACAATCTTAGTTGCATGAATTGCTTCTACGTTTTAGATGCCTTCCTGACAAAAATAAAGACTCAAACTCATTTTCACTACTACATCGGAACACACTCCGACTCCGGTTTATTTTCCCTGAAAAAGAAACATCAGCTACACCAGAAAAAACCTTCCAAATGCGGAGAAGTATCTTACCTATTTCAGCAACGACTATGCAGATAGCGTTCTTAACATCAAGCACACTCCTGCTTTACTCGTGGTTCACAAAAACGATTCTTTAGTTATCCCATATCAAGAGCTTCTGGACGAAACGGGAATGAAAATACCGACATACATCCAAAATAAAATCAGAAACTTTATTGAATGATTGGTGCATTTTTTCAACATTAAGTTTACTAAGTACACGATGAGATCAATAATTAGATTTCTAAACTTGCTTCTCATTCTCCTGTCATTAGAAGTCAAATCATCTATTAGACATTTTGAAAAAGAATCCGACACACTTACAAAAGTGGAGAAACGTTTCGAATTCAACTTCCTTTTTTCTTTTGCTTCAATACCGGTCGGAAACCAAATCGAAAATCAAACACAATTCAACTCAGAGATTACTTATTCAAAAAAAATGCACAGAAAAACGCTTGAGCGACTGTTTGAAGTAAATTATCACATAGGATATACAAAGCAGGAATCGGTTTATTGGTATCGGGACGACGACTTACTGAAGATCAAATGCAAATATCTGATGAAAAACAAACTCCTAAAACTTTCAGTGCAGGCTTCCGGAGAAACCGCCCTGACGAATAGTTTTTTCCCAACTCAAAAACACCTTTCTTAAAGAAGAATTCGACGGAAAGAGAATGATGATTCCTTCTCGATTAATTATCGGCAGTGGTTGTCAGATTAACATCTCCAAATCAAGTTTGCTAAATCTGAGCATTGCTTCCGCTGCCATAAAGCTTATTGATCGGCAAAAAGAAATTCCGGAATCAAGTCGACCGATATTGTTTTGGAAATCAAATCTCCTAATTTATGAATTCGGCCTATTGCTGGAAACTGATTTTTACGAAAACATAGGAAGGAAATTTGTCTGGAAATTTCAATCGACGACAATTGCTCCACTGATCAAACTAGGCTACATAAAAATTAACTCAAAAAACAAATTTCAATACAAACTGTCTGATTTCTCATCGTTAAATCTCAGCAGCGAACTCGAATACAATCCATTCCTGTACAACAAACCAATGATCAGGAATACCATTCTTATCGGATTCTTATATATGAAATAACCTAAAGCGCCCGATGCTCCTTATCCAAATCCAATTCCCGAAGCTTCGGTAAAAATACCATCGAAGCGCCGACAGACGTGATGGCAATAATTCCTCCCGCAATAACAGAAGGAACCAGACCAATGAGCTTCGCCGCCGAACCCGATTCAAAAGCACCGATTTCATTTGATGAACTGATAAACATCGTACTAACGGACGACACACGACCACGCATGTCATCGGGTGTGAAATATTGGACAATCGTAGAACGAATCACGACACTTACATTGTCAAATGCCCCGCTGAGAGCTAATATCGCCATCGACAAATAAAAATTCGAGCTGAGAGCAAAGGCAATCATACAAACGGAAAAGCCGGCTACGCAAGTAAGTTTCTTTCCGGCCGATTTCATTGGCGGATGCTTCGTCATGTACAGAGCCATCAGGACAGAGCCAATGAACGGCGCTGCCCGCAGGAATCCAAATCCCTTTTCACCGACATGTAAAATCTCACTGGCAAATACCGGCAGCATAGCTGTTGCGCCTCCGAATAGTACGGCGATGAGATCGAGCAACATTGCCCCGAAAATCATCTGATTGCTGAAAACGAAATTGATACCCTGCCGGATACTCTGCCCCATACTCTCGCCTACTTTAACCGGATTCACTTTCTGTGGCGGAATTCTAACGATCTGAATAAAAGCAATTACTAACATGACAATTACCGTCGAGTACGTCACCGTTGCTCCTAAATAACCAAGCATCAAACCTCCGCAAGCCGAACCGACAACTACGCCGATGTGCCAGAATGTAGAATTCCATGCCGACGAATTCGCGTAAGCTTCACGGGGCACAAGCTGAGTCATCAACGGAAATTGAGCAGGACTATAGAAGGCACGAAGCAGTCCGACAAAAAACATGATCACGTAAAACGGGATGGCCGTACTGATGCCTGCCGAACGTTCGTAGTAGATGGAGATTCCCAACAATGCCAACGACAAGAGAGTTTGAAGTCCCATGATGATGACTAATATTTTTCGACGATCATTTCGATCCGAAACAAAGCCTCCGAATAATGCCAGACCAACAGCAGGAATGGCTTCAAACAAACCAAGCAAGCCTAACGAAAGATAATCGTGCGTAAACTGATACACCTGCCAGTTCAGAACAACGAATTGAATCTGCAGAGCAAGCGTCATCATAAACTTGGAAAAATAAAGCGGCGGTAGTCGATATAGGTAAATGCCTTATCGCGTTCTCCGATGCCAAAGAAGTTTAGATTCATGATACAAATAAACTAAAGAAGTATCTGACGATTTAAAGTCAGGCTGATAGTTATAAACAAGAAATATTAACTCATCAGCTCCGAAAGCTCCAGCCAGCGCATCGATTTCTCGTCAATTTCGTGAATGATAGTCTGCATTCGTTCCGACCATTCCCGAAGCTGATTGTGATCTGACTCTCCGCTACTGAGCGATTCTGTCAGCTTTGCCTTTTCGGCTTCCAGTTTGGCGATGTCTTTTCGAGATTCTCAAACTCCAATTTTTCCTTATATGAGAATTTCTTCTTCGGAGAAGATTCGGCAGCAGCTTTAGCTTCCTTGACCTCCTGAACCTTAGCTTTCTGCTTCGCAGCTTCTTTCTCTTCGAGCTCAATTCGATACTCAGAGTAAGATCCGTTGTAGTCACGAATATTGCCCGTTCCTTCGAAAATGAAAAGGTGATCAACAAGCTTATCCATGAAGTAACGATCATGCGATACAACCAATAAGCATCCGGAATAATGCATGAGAAATTCTTCAAGGATTCCCAACGTCAACAGATCCAGATCGTTCGTCGGCTCATCCAGAATGAGGAAGTTAGGATTGCGAACTAAAACTGTGAGTAAGTGTAAACGTCGTTTTTCTCCTCCGCTGAGTTTCGAAACATACGTGTACTGCATTTCCGGCGGGAACTGGAAGAGCTGTAAAAACTGAGCGGCCGAAACTTTCGATCCATCGCTCAATTTGATGACATCGGCGTAATCCTTCACAACTTCGATTACTCGCTTGTCTTCTTTCAATTCCAATCCTTGCTGATTGTAATAACCGAAAACAATCGTGTCGCCGACATTAATTTTCCCGGAGTCGGGTTGCTCTGTACCAACGAGCATATTCAGAAACGTCGACTTCCCTGCACCATTCTTTCCGACAATTCCAATTCGCTCACCTGTTCGGAAAGTGTAATCGAAGCCTTTGAGAATGTGTAAATCGTCGAACGACTTATAAATCTTTTTCAACTCAATCACCTTACCGCCGATGCGATTCATCTTGATGTCGAGTTCCATCTTTCCTTCTTCCTTCTTACCGGCTGCGCGTTTCTTTAAATCGTGAAAGGCATCCATTCGGGCCTTCGACTTCGTACCACGTGCTTTTGGCATACGTCGTACCCACTCGAGTTCCGTACGCATGATATTGCGCGCCTTGTCACGCTCGCGAACTTCATTGTACTGTCGCTCTTCTTTCTTCTCGAGGAAATAAGAATAGTTCCCTTCGTACGAATACACATTTCCTCCATCGAGCTCGATGATCTTCGTTGTGATATTCTCTAAAAAGTAACGATCGTGAGTAACGAGTAAGAGCGAAAGTTGGGAGCGAGTCAGAAAATCCTCCAGCCATTCCACCATTTCCACATCCAAGTGGTTGGTAGGTTCATCCATTAACAGGATGTCGGCCGGATCAATCAACGCTTTCGCCAGAGCGATTCGCTTTTTTTGTCCACCGCTTAATTGGCGAACAGGTTGATCTAAATTGTGAATATTAAGCGACGAAAGAACCTGTCTTACGCGAACTTCATAGTCCCAGGCGTGCGCATCGTCGATTTGTTGAGCTACTTTCTGTAATTCAGCTGCAGATTCCGGTGTATGATTCTCCTGATCCTTTTCGAGCAACGACTCATACGTACGCATGAGTTGCACTGACGGATTATTGTCGTCGAAGATCACTTCGAGAACGGTTTTTGTCGGATCGAGATAAGGTTCCTGTTCGAGGTATTCGACGTGAATATCCTTTCGGAAAGTCACGTTCCCGCTGTCGGCAATGTCTTTGCCGGCGAGAATGCGCATGAGCGTCGTTTTGCCGGAGCCGTTACGGGCTATCAAAGCAACCTTTTCGCCGCGATCAATACCGAAGCTGATATTATTAAAAAGCACCTTGTCGCTGTAAGACTTCGACAAGTTTTCAATCGAGAGTAAATTCATTTGCCACGTTTATTGATTAGTCGCGGCTTCCTTTTTCACCGACAAAATGATCGGTGGTATATTTAAAAAGAACATTGAACGTAGTGAGTGATCCGTAGCAACGAGTAACATACTGTTGCATATTGACCTTATCCTCTTCCGTTAATTTTTCGTGACTGTTGATGCGTTGTTCCAACACACGCAAGCGATCACGAAGCATGACTATTTTATTGAAGAAGGCCTCGATCGGCACTTCTTTTGATTTTAATGATGTATCGCCCGGTTTGAGTATCATCACACCGCCCGTCCATTTCTGTCCGATTTCAACGCGCTCCTGAATATCGGAGAACTTACGAAGCGTATTCACCAGCAACACCTCGATGTCTGCCAAACTCACCAGATCATTATCCGCATCGTTGGCATCGATCACTTCCAGACCCTCGTAAGTGCGAGAAATCTCGCGCATACCATGCTGCATGAAAGTGATCAGGTATTCTTCCGGTTTAATTTGAACAACCACCCCATCCCCAAACTGCGGATGACGCACTCTTGAACCCATTCCAAGGGAAATTGATGACATATTTGTTGATTTTTGGTGCGGCGAAGGTACGGAATTTTCGGTTGCAGGGGCGGATTGGGTTCGCCGCAACCCGCAACCCGCAACCCGCAACCTGCAACCGCAACTCGCAACTCTCAACTCGCAACCCGTTAAACTCTGTTAAACTTCCGTCACCCCACTGTCATTCGAGCAAACGCATACAATACAAGCAGTAGATAGTCGTTCATTTGTATATAGTTTTTGTGTTCATGTTTTTCGTGTGGTAGGGCCGTCGGCAGGAGTGTCGGCGGTTCTTTTTTTTTACACGGTTCAAGGTTCAAGGTTCAAGGTTCAAGGTTCAAGGTTCAAGGTTCAAAGTTCAAAGTTCAAGGTTCAAAGTTCAAGGTTCAAAGTTCAAGGTTCAAGGTTCAAGGTTCAAGGTTCATGGTTTTCAGCGCTTTTAACATCGTTTTGCCTTCGATAAAATGATAAGTGGTCTGAAAAATGTCTACAAATTCATCAAATACTGCCAATAAGAGAATTAACTTAACGGGCTCTTAGTAGCTTTACCGTAACCCGCAACTCGCAACCCGTAACCCGTAACCCGTAACCCGTAACCCGTAACCCGTAACTCGTAACCCGTAATCCGTAACTCGCAACCTTGAACTTTGAACTTTGAACCTTGAACCTTGAACAACAACACCAAAATTTATTTCCTTTGCAAAATAACCCCCACCATATGAATAAGCGACTTCTGCTCCTCCTGCTATTGCTGATCTCTCAAATCACTATTTCGAAGGGCCAGGGATACCCGAAAAACTACTTCCATTGGCCGGTAGATACGCCGGTTATCGTCGTAGGTGTATTCGGTGAAATTCGCGATAATCACTTCCATTCCGGTATCGATCTGAGTACTTATGAAACCGAAGGCCGCCCTGTTCAGGCCGCTGCCGAAGGGTACATTTCACGGATTAAGATCTCATCCGATGGTTACGGTAGAGCTTTATATGTTACTCATCCTAATGGCTTTGTAACGGTTTACGGACATCTTCAAAAATTCACCGGTTCGGTAAATGAATACGTGAAAAAGATTCAGTACGAACGTCAGCGATTCGAGATCGACGACAATCTCAAACCGAATCAGTTTAAGGTAAAACAAGACGAGGTGATCGCTTACAGCGGGCAAAACCGGCGGTGCCAGCGGACCACATCTGCACTTCGAAATCCGCGATGAAAAAACCGAAGAACCAATCAATCCCCTCCTTTTTGGATTGCCTTTGAACGATACACAAGCTCCTCAGATTTTAGCCATCCGTCTCTTCCCGACTCCGGAAAACGGTATCGTGAACAAGACAGATACGGCGATGACGTACGAGATCCAAACTTCCGAAGGCATCAATATGATTAATTCGCCGACATTCATTTTAGCTTACGGATACGTCGGCTTCGGAATTGCAGCAATCGATCACCAGGAAGGTTCGATGGCAACTCTTGGGATTTACTCGGTTGAAATGAGCGTCGATAATATTCCTGCCTACGAATGGAAATACGATCGTTTCAATTTCAGCGACACGAAAGAAGTAAACGCACATATCGACTATCTCACCTATGTACGCGACCGCCTTACTGTTGAACGCGCATTCCGTTTACCCGGAAACCACCTGAACATGTATCAGGACTCCGTTCGTTTAGGAACACAGTACTTTGGTGAAGACGCTTCTCATGATATCAAATTTGTCGTCAAAGACTTCAGCGGCAATTCAACATTCATCGAATTCCCTGTCGTGACATACGCTTCTCTTTACAACAATCCGATGCAGGCCCGTGATCCGGAAGCTATGCTAGTAACGAATGCAAAAGGCGTGGCTATTCATAAATCAAAGCTTGACGTTGCTATTCCTGCAGGAGCCGTATATCAAGACTTCTATTATACCGACATGGAGATGAATTCGCCGGAGTATCTGGCTAACACATACCGTGTAGGCAGTTGGTACGAAGCATTAGATGTACCGATTACCGTTGGCATTAAGCCCGAAGCAACGATTCCTGATTCATTAAAGTCGAAGGCCATTATTGCCGAAGTTATGCAATACAAAAAACTGAAAGGCCGCGGTGGCGTTTGGAATGGAAAATTCCTTTCGGCGCAGGTTCCGACTTTTGGCGATTACACCATCGTTCTGGATACTGTTCCTCCGACTGTCGTTAAAGATTATGTTCCGGCTGACATGAACTCCTATCGCGGTGCTGTGATTCAATACAAGATTACCGATGATATGTCATCAATTAAATCATACACAGGCATGGTCGATGGCAAATGGATTTTATTTGAATACGACAAAAAGAACAATATGATTTCAGCCGACATTTCCTTTTTGCCGACGAATAACGAGCACAAAGTAGAAATCACGGTAATTGACGAACGAGGCAATACGACGAACTATAAATCCACTTTCTGGTTCTAAGCAGTAGAATTCTCGGAATTTGAGCGAAAATCTGTCCGCCCGAAGCCCAACAAATAGCTATTAAGCTGAGTCTTAGTGCAATTAAATACTAGCCAACTATTTGCACAAAAAGGACACTTTTATATCTTTGCCGCCCTTGCATGAGGTGAGGTGCCTGAGTGGCCGAAAGGAACAGTTTGCTAAACTGTCGTACGCGAAAGTGTACCGAGGGTTCGAATCCCTCCCTCACCGCAGAGCTGTTTTACTCTAAAGTCAGGAGTCTAGGCAGAAAAATATTTTCGGGGTGTAGCGTAGTCCGGTTATCGCGTATGGTTTGGGACCATAAGGTCGCAGGTTCGAATCCTGCCACCCCGACTAAATTTTCAGATAGAAAATTGACTACTTAAAAAACCCAGATTCATCCGATCTGGTTTTTTTTTATCGTTTCTTTGCTAATAACCAGATCCCGTAGCTCAATTGGATAGAGCAACTGCCTTCTAAGCAGTAGGTTGTGGGTTCGATCCCCGCCGGGATCACTCTTTCAAGTCAAAAGCCAAAAGTTAAAAGCTGAAAGTTTAAAAATTCTGAATTCAAAATTTAGAATTATGAAATTGATGCTACTTACGTTCATACATACATATTCAATGCAATAGAGCATCCCGTTTACTAACGGGAAGGTTGTGGGTTCGATCCCCGCCGGGATCACTTGTTCCAAGTCAAAAACCAAAAGTTAAAAGCTAACAGAATTCTGAATTTAGAATTTAGAATTCTGAAATCGATGCTTTTTAGTGTCCTCCTTCCAAATTTTCAATTCTGAATTTCAACTTTGGCATTCTGAATTTTAAATTTTGAATTCTAAATTTCAAAAACGAATTCTAAATTCAGAAAAAAATGCCAACTGCCAACATCAAATCCCTCCAATCCCACCTCAATACCTTTCTTGAAATTTCACAGAAGCAATATGCTGTGGTGAGTAAGGCGGACTTTTCTAAAATTAGCCGACAGACATTTGATCCGGATAAGTATGTGGTATTGCCGGAAATGTATTACCTGCATTTTCTGAAGCGTAGTATTAGCAATGTGAAGTCGATTAATTATCTGCTCGATTTATACATTCAGGATCCGCAGACGGAGCATCAAATCGGACTTATTCTTCGCTCTGCCCTGCTCGACTTGTTTTACATCTTCCGATTGAATAATGATTCGGGAAGTCCGCATCATGAGAATTCGACGGCTCAGGCAATTGAGACTGATTATGCAGAATACAGAATCAGCTTTGTGAACTCGGAGATCGATCGTTTGAAAAAAGAAGTTACAGAAACTTCGCAGAACAAGATGAATTCATTACGCGTAAATACACTTATCGAATTCGGTAAATTGTATTTGTCGTTCGAGAAAAATAATTTCATTCGTACACCAAAAATTAAGAAAACAACTTTTGGTGAAATCAAGAGTTATCTGGCTTCGCACATCAATCCGATTCAGGTGGCTGATTTAGTTGAAATGGACGAGAATGATTCACGTGAATTTATTCTTGCAATGACCGAGCGCTACGAAATTTACAATCTCTATCAAAATGCCGGTGGTGCAACGCCTCGTCATACTCCAATTACGGAGAACGAGCTTTTCTGTCACATGCTTTCATCGCTCGACTTTATTATTCTGGGAACAATGACGATTCTGAATCGACTCGCTAAATACGGAGTTGATGAAGATGCGTTACCGGAAATTAATAATGTGTTTGAGGAGGTGTATACGCTTTACGAACAGGCGAAGGAAACGATGTGAGTTGCGCGGGTTGCGGGTTGCGGGTTGCGGGTTGCGAGTTGCGAGTTACGGGTTGCGGGTTGCGAGGGCGGGGTGCGTTTTTTTTCACCACAAGATCACGAGGGGCACGAGATTTCCACAAGAATTTTCTTCGAATTCTGTGGCCAACATGCATTAGATCAATTCTTCAAAAATTTACCTGTCATTATTCCGAAGTCGCTCTGCACCTGAATAAAGTAAATTCCGGAAGCGATTTGACTTACATCGAGATCAATCATCTTTGACGATAACTCGATTGGCATTGTTTTAATTTCTCTTCCGGCAAAATCAAGGACTCGAACTATTCCGTCTCCTTGCATCACCGGCAACGATACAGAAACCTTGTTCGAAGCAGGATTAGGGAAGACTGCTAGACTTGTATGTTCAACATCATTCAATCCTAAACTTAGAATCGGAATGCTAGTGCAAATAGTATCAGAGCATGCACCAAATCCACTGATATATAAACAGACAACGTAAGTTCCGATTGAAAAATAAGTATGCTGTGGAGAAAAAACATACTGATCAACGCCATCGCCGAAAGACCAATGATAATCTGCGGCTGTACATGTTGGACATATACTGAGATTTGTAAAATCAACAACGTTTGCATTTACAACACTGCTGTAAGCAGCAGAAATAGCACAACCAATATTTATCGTGTCACAATGTGAACACGGCGGCTGAGGAGAACCGCCCCAGTCTGTATATTCAAGTAAACACACAATGTACTGTCCGCTCGAAGCATACTGATGCGTCGTTACAAAGTTGAAAATTGAATTTGTTGGAACATTGGGCATCGTAATCGTGCTTCCATCACCAAAATCCAGAGCTACGCTGTCGATGTCAAAGAATGGTGACAGGGTGTCACCAAATGAAATTGTCAGTGAGTCACCCGAAACGCTCGACGAAAACGAGCATTGAGAAAATGATTGAATCGAGAATAATACTAATGCAAGGCTAAGTAGTGCTTTATTCATATCGGTGTGTGTATATGAACAAAGTTACCTTTATTTGCCAAAGCTGCAAATTTGATTTGGCTCGGCCTGCTTTTACGTAGCAGAATCTCTATGCATTTGCAGAGGGATTTTTTAACACTAAGTTCACTTAGGGCACTAAGAAAAAACCTGAATGGTCTTATTGTGAACTTAGTGAACTTAGTTGTAAAAAAAACTAATCCGCCATCACCGTAACCGTCCCATGATACTCCTTCGAATTCGACGGATACATCACTTCGAGCGTGTAATAGTAAACGCCCGAATGCTCTCCCTTCCAGAACTCTTTAGGGTTCGTCGTTTCAAAGACACGATTTCCCCAGCGGTTGAAAATTTGCAGATGAAAATTATCCGGCAGATTTTTAATAACAAAGAATTCATTCAATCCATCGCCATTGGGGGTAATGACATTTGGAATAAAAATCGTTTTGCAGAATGGCTCAATGCTGAATGTTCTGGATGTTGAATCGGATGTCAGATTATTCGTCACCATCACTGAAATAGTATACACTCCCGCACTATCATAACAAATTTCAGGTGGTTGTTGTCCCCAATAATTGTCGGGTTGACCTCCAGGGAAATACCATTGATATGTGAGTGCGTGCATGCTCGTATTCTTAATCTTGAGACAATACTGCGGGCATGCAGTATCTCCGGTAAATGTAAAATCAGCTTTAGGCGTTTCGCAGCGAATCTTTTCTGAGATTATATAAGGCAAATAATAAGGCGTAATATCAGTAACATTCACCGGTGCCGATACTTCATTGATTGTCGCTGTGTAGTGAATTAATGAATCCGTTCGCGTATTAAGTGCATAAGGCGCATTATAGCACATCAAATTCCCTTTGTCGTCTACTCTGATCAATCCTGCATCACGAAAGGCAGCCGGTGGACGGATATCGGAAATAATTGCATATCCATCTTCGTCAATTGTCTTAATAACACCGTAAGGATAATTGGTGAATACGACTGATAACTGATATTGTCTCGACCAGATTAAATTTCCCAATGCATCAATTTTCACCAGAGTGATATTTCGTTCATCAAAAGTTCCTTCATCGCCGGCAATCACGACGGAATGATTATCAGAAAGAATCATATCGCGGCTAAACTCTCCGTTCACCGTACCACCATCATAGAATTTGCAATACTTAAATTGTCCGTTTATATCGTAACGTGTCAGATAAAAATCCCATGCTGTATTGATGAATGCCGCAGTTCCGCAAATCACCCATTCGCCATTATCATATTGAACACCGCTGGGCTCATTATCGTAAGGCGCAGCTTGAACTTTAGCCCATTCAAGATTTCCCATTGAATCGCATTGCAAAACAATAAGGTGCATAAACGGTGACATCGGACCATAGCTGTTCGTAGAGCCTACGATACAAATTTTTCCTGTCGGTGAAATTGCCAGCTTATTGCCGCTGTACTGATATGGTGGAGCATAAAATCGTTTCGAGAATATCAAATTTCCATCCGAATCGGTACAAAGCAGAACAGTATGCGGATATACAGCGGGGAAATTGTAATCGCCAGTGGCTGTAATGTAAAAACGATCGTTATGAATCACAAAACCTGCTACATCTTCACTATTGGTGAGTGAATACTCTTTCGTCCATAAAACATTTCCGTCGAGATCCGTCCTTATTAAATTTATATGTCCGATAAATGCTCCGCTATCCCATCCCGTCGATGCAATCACATAACCGTTATCGTAGTAGAGTACTTTTTTGCAACATTACCAAGACGCGGCGAAATAATTTTGTACCATTCCATCTGGCCCGACTTGTTGACTTTTACTAAACCAATTGGAATTTCCGGGCTAGCCTGATAAGCAAGCTGACAAAACACGATGCCACTGTCAGGTGCATTACATATTGCAGTCCCATATTCGCTGTCGTTCGTCCCGAAAGTCTTCATGTAGGAGTTCTGAGCAAATGCAGAAATCGAAAACAAAAGAGTCAATATAGATAACTGCAGATTGCGGCAGTTGATTAAAGTCGTAACAATATTAAAGCGCGTGTGCATGCGTGGATTTTTTTAAGGAGACATAGTTAGCAGAAAATCCCTTCAAAAACTTCAGAGCTATGTCAAAATTAATAGAAAGGTAGTAGCTATGCTCACCTTTAACATTAATCTTCGGAGACTTTTTGACATGCTGAAAATGAGAAGTTAAGACATGGTAAAGAGCTTGAATCGGCACGAATTCGGAGCAGAAACCTGCATTTTAGCAGGCTTAAAAGCCGATAATTCGCTTAAAAGCAGCATTTTCCACATTTAAATGTCTAAAACCATAGGAATTCGCCGAATATGGTGTATATTTGCACACTTAAGAAGAAGACTGTATACCAAGCATTTCAATAGAGTACCCCCGAAATTGTCCTTTTACATTTTTCTAACATAGTAAGATTACCGCCGGACAATCTTTAATGCACGGCATTCAGAAACAAAAATCCCTTAATGAATTTTAACGAATTAAATTTAATTGCACCGCTGGTACAAGCCCTCGAGAAAAAAGGCTATCAGCACCCTACTCCTATTCAGGAGAAATCTATCCCTCATATTCTGCAGGGAAAAGACATTTTCGGTTGTGCACAAACAGGCACCGGAAAAACTGCAGCTTTTGCATTGCCCATTCTTCAATTACTTTCTGCTAAACCATTAGCAGAGCGTTCAAAAGATATCAAAGCATTAATTCTCGCACCAACACGCGAGCTGGCTTTACAGATCAGCGAAAACTTCGCTGCATACGGAAAGAATCTTCACATCTCTCATACACTCGTTTTCGGTGGTGTTTCCCAGGTTCCACAGGTGAATTCATTGAAAAAAGGAGTTGATGTACTTATTGCTACACCCGGTCGTCTACTCGACTTAATGCAGCAAGGATATATTAAGCTCAATCACATCGAATATTTCGTGCTCGATGAAGCAGATCGCATGCTCGACATGGGATTCATCAACGATATTCGCAAAGTGATTGCGAAATTGCCCACTAAGAAACAGACATTATTCTTCTCCGCAACGGTTTCTCCGGAAATCATGTTGCTGGCGAATACACTTTTAAAGAGTCCTGTTCGTGTTTCAGTAGATCCGCCATCTTCAACGACAGAACTGGTTAAGCAATCAGTTTACTTCGTGAACAAAGAAGATAAGCGTTCATTGCTGAAGCATTTGATCGAAGAAGATTCGATTGAGCATGCACTCGTCTTCACACGTACAAAGCGTGGAGCCGATCGCGTGGCGAAAGACTTGAACAGTACCGGCATCAAAGCTGAGTCAATTCACGGTAATAAATCACAAAATGCACGCGAGCGCGCATTGAAAGGATTTAAGAACCGCACTATACGTGTGCTTGTGGCTACCGATATCGCTTCCCGCGGTATTGATGTCGACAAATTATCGCACGTTATCAATTACGAAATTCCTGAGCAGGCCGAAGTATATGTACACCGCATAGGTCGTACAGGCCGCGCCGGCAGTACCGGAACAGCATTCTCGTTCTGCACTGACGACGAAAAACCATATTGGAAAGACATTAATAAGCTAATACGCCGCGACATTACAGTGGCTACTGCGCATCCTTTTATGAATACGAGTAAACCAATACATAACAAACCAATTCCAAAAACAATTACAAAACAAAAAGCAAAATGAAAAACGGTACAGTAAAATTCTTCAACACAAGCAAAGGCTTCTGGTTTTATCCAAGACGAAAACGGTAAAGACATCTTTGTTCACGCTACAGGCCTGAAAGAAGAAATCCGTGAAAACGACAAAGTTGTTTTCGACGTTGAAGAAGGCAAAAAAGGATTAAATGCAGTAAATGTGAGATTAGCTTAATAACACCATACTCATAAAATCAGCTTAAGAGACGGTTTCCGGTTAGGATGCCGTCTCTTTTTTTTTCAGACGATTCGAGTTACGGGTTGCGAGTTGCGGGTTACGGGTTGCGAGTTGCGGGCTGCGAGTTGCGGGTTGCGAGTTGCGGGTGCGGGTTGCGGGTTGCGAGGTCGAAAGTATTGAGGCTGCTTTTTCTTTTGGCATCAATCGAGCAAAGGCGAGTTACGAGTTACGAGTTACGATAACGGAAGTATCTCCACTAATTGGATTATTCCAATTGATTTTTTGTTTGAAAAACCCGTTGTGATAAAACCCATTATCATCGAATCAAATAAAATATCAAAGTATCTACAATACTTCCGCCCCCGCAACCCGCAACTCGCAACCCGCAACTATCTCACCCAAGCCGTCTCACAACACCGAATAATCCGTACCTTACGAAAAATCCTGCGTTCCCAATCTAACATCAAATGGCAAGAAACCCGGTAAAGTTCGTCGAGAATGATCCCGCAAAAGCGGCTTTTTTCAATACACTTCGTGGCAGAGTGAACGACTACTTTACAGACAATCACATTTCGAAGTATGGAAATGGAGCTATGATTTGGAAGACGATTATACTTCTGCTGGGCTACACTCTTCCGATTGCAGCTATCGTTTTGCTTCACACACCATTTGGAATATCACTTTTATTATGGGCAGTTACGGGTATTTTTATGGCCGGTGTTGGAATGAGCGTGATGCACGACGCCAATCACGGAGCCTACTCTTCGAATGCAACAATTAACTACTTACTAGGACATACACTGAGTTTATGTGGCGGATCCGTTTTCAACTGGAAACTTCAGCACAATATTCTTCATCATACTTATACCAATATCGTTCACATGGACGATGACATACAGGATCGTCTGGTGCTGCGTTTTCTCGCATACAGAAGTAAATGGTATCACAAGTTTCAATTTGTGTATGCATTTCTCTTCTACGGAGTTCTAACTCTGTACTGGGTATTATTGAAAGATTTCATTCTCCACTATTCTTACATTAAACGCGGAGTCAATTCAAGAAGTAAAAAAGAAAATGCCATCATTCTGACTCGTATCATAGTGATGAAAGCATTTTATTTCACACTCTTCTTCTTAATTCCAATTTTGGTATTTCATGTTCCAACTGTAGAAATCATACTCGGATTTTTAGTCATGCAGTTTATGGCCGGACTCATTCTCACCGTTGTTTTCCAATTGGCCCATACTGTGGATGAAACTACTCACCCACTTCCATCCGATGCAAATACGATTGAGAATAGTTGGGCGATTCATCAATTAAATACAACGGTTAACTTCTCGAGAAAGAATAAAATTTTGTCGTGGTATGTCGGCGGGTTAAATTTCCAGGTCGAACACCATTTGTTTCCAGGCATTTGCCACATTCATTATCCTGAAATTGCACCAATCGTAAAAGCTACTGCCGAAGAGTTCGGAATTCCATATCTGGAAAACCCAACTTTTGCTGATGCATTGCGATCACATGTCCGTGCTTTGAAACGTTTCGGACACGTTGAAGCTGCTTTTTAATTCAGATGAAGCGACTGGTAGTCGAGATAGTAGATCAGTTTGATTGAGATGCTATTTGCCTGAGGTAACTTAACCACTCTGTTAAGATTCGAAAAAATGTCGTGTGTAACAGAACTGATCTGATCTTCGATTGAATTTTTATAAACGATCGACAAATTACTCCCCGGAGCAAACTGCCATGAATAAACGAGATCAATGTTAAAGACATTGTAGTTAAAATCGTTATTGTTCGTTTCTCCATAAGTATCATTTGCCTGCAATCCTCCGTCATTTTGCAAAGTGTAATACAGTCGATACTTGCCTGTCGTCCAGTAATGACGCGCATTCAGTGTTAACGACATATCATTCTTGAAAATGTATTTTCCCGAAAGAATATTTTCATAAGTATGTAGAATTCTTAAGCCGTAAATGATATTATCCGGGTCCGAGTAATCAGCTACACCAAAATTGTACGGATCAAAATTATAACCATTGATAAACTTGAGGGTAAGATGATCATTGAAACGGTAACGCAATCCAAGACTCGTATTAAAGCCTTCGGAAACGAAACGATCAATAAAATTACTCACATTCAAGGAAAGATCAATTGCAAGCGGTTTTCTATAGTCAGAACTGATTCCAAAATAGGAATACCAGAAACGGATCGTCTTGATTAAAACGTCCTTCAATTCTTGGCTCGTAATAATCATAGCACGTAACCGGATTTATTCCGAAGCCGCCAAAAATGCTATTATAACTCATCAGCGTCGAATAAAAATCGAGGCTTGTTTGAAACGTTGCCAGTTTATGCGTCAATTGGTTTTCACTTTGATCGATTGTGATAGAAACATTGCCATCTCGGAAAGACTTCCATGGTTTAAACCAGTTAAATGTTACATAACCGCGATGATTGATATTATTTGAAATAGTAAAATATCCTAAATCGAGTTGATCATAGTTTGAACTGATAAATTGGCGACTCACTCCGTACTGAACATTTCCGTTAATTTTACGGACACCGATAAAGTATTTATAGCCGAGTGTGTTATTATAGTCCGAACTATTCGGATCAAGCTTGTGAAATTTTTGACTTAAGGTAAAATAACCATCAGTTGCATACCGATTTTTCTTGTCTGCCAAAGTATATCCGAAACAACTCACATTCGCATCATCCTGTCCTTTTGACCTGATCACATTTGTATTGATAAAATTCAGATTGCTAAAATCATTTAGCTGCTGATCAATAACAAAGACATTGTAGTTCGTCAACGGTTCTGTCAGAATTTTACGCTTATTACCGCTTGGGTCTTCAATCGTGGCATACATATTATCGGTTACCGCATTAAAAATACCTATACCCGTTCCGTTATTTGTCCGTCCGCTGAGCTTAACAGCGTTCAGTAATTTCACTTGCGACGGGTTTTCTACAATCTTTTCGCCATCATTTATAATATAGGGCACGTCATAGAATGATGACGGAGTTCTACCGATACGGCGGGTATAGAACAGATCATACTTCGAAAAAAGATCGGTTCCTTCTTTAAAGAAAGATCGGTTTTCATTGTAGATAGTTTCCTGATAGGATAGATTTTTCACCTTATTATCAGACTGCACCTGTCCGAAATCCGGCAGTAAAGTCATATCCAGTGTAAAACGATCGTCGATACCATATTTAATGTCCGCTCCGGCATTGTAAGAAAAAGTATTTGAGTACTTATAATTTGTCGCATCCGTATATTCCGGTGAACGCTCCAGATAAGACGAAACATAAGGCGTTAAAGAAAGACGAACAGGTGTAACAATATGATCGATTCCCTTTAAAGTTCCCCAATACACTTCGGCATTGGCAGCAGTAGAAGGCGTCAGTGCCCATTGATCGAATTCGCGCGTACGGCGAACATACCTGGTTGTTTGGAAACCCCATTCCTGAATATCTTTTGAAGGGAAGCGGATTGCGGAATAAGGGATTCGCATTTCAGCAACCCATCCTTTATCAGTAATTTTCACGGCACTTTCCCATACTGCATTAAAGGTTTGGTCAGAAAATTTCAAATCAGCCTGCACTCCGGAAGCATAGACTCCGAAGTCGTAGGCATCTTGCCGAAGATTGTACGGATCGATAACAAAACGAAAGAAATCAGCATTTAATCCATCGTCATCACGATTCCCTAATTCATGCAAAATACTGTCAGGTTGGTCATCATACATGATAGCGAAAACATAAACAGCATGATCATCGTACGCCACTTTCACCTCCGTCGGATGAGAAGGCTTACCTCCTTCTACCGGTCTGTTCATTACAAAATCCGTAATTCCGGCAACCTTACTCCAGGAATCGTCGGCAATTCCATCGATTTTTGGTGGATTTTCAAGCCGTTTCGCGATACATGTCTTCAAGCTATCCTGCGCCAAACAATGATTACATAGAAGCAAAAGCAGAAAACCGGATATAATTCTCATAGAGTGTGTGGTGGTTAGAAAACATGTCAACGAAAAAGAATGTCTTTTCGTGTGGGATAAATATAATTGAAAGCCTAGAACCCAAGTTTTAATATTTAGTTAAAGTTTCACAATTGATTAACACCACATCATTCATAAGCGTCAGGGCTTTTTTCGGCTGTAATGAATTTTCCAAAGAATTGTCCATGACTTGCCTCCATCTTTTGTCACTTCCCAATTCCAGTCGAAACTTAAAGACGTAATATTATAGAAGCGCATTTTATTCTTCCCGCTTGAACCATCACTCAATTTACGTTCTTCCGTAAAAAGCATCATCTCTCCATTTTCAAACTTTCCGGTTAAAAGTATGTATCCACCTTGATTATCTACCCAGCACTGCTGCCAAAGATTAGTGGTCGAATTAAAAACCGACCAACTGGCTCCTGAAAAGGATTGTGACGGATCATTGAAATGCTCATAAACCACACAATTCCCCATCTCTTTTGTGATATGATTCGTGGCATGGATGGAATCATTGTAAGTAAGATCCCAATCGCCCAACCAGAAATCAAACTGAGTACATTCAGGTGACGAACATGGTTGAGTTGAGGCACTTTGTGCGATTATACTTTCGGCGAAGAACGCGAAATAGAACAAGGCAATTATTCTGATCATATGAGAAATGTTGTTAAATATTAATAATCCATAAGAGAACAAATCAAACAATGCATAATACAAAGGCGGAGCGCAATAACCTGTAATTGCACCCCGCCTAACTACCAGTTTAACCTAAATCAACCGGTATTCGTTAATTGCTAACTTTATTTTTAAACTATACCATTCCTAAATTAAAAATCAAGAGAAAATGGTATATCCGCGTGAGCGGATCTTGGTTCAAATACTTTGGAAATTAATGTGTGAATGGTATACTATTGTTCCGTCAATGTTCGCGGACGTGGTAAGCCATCGCGAGTGAGACCATAAAAATCGAGCACGTAGCTACCGGCGACACCTGTCTTTTCACCTGCGCCATCGACTGCCGTACCTAAACTTGGGTCGATACGCTGCTGGGGAATATACAAGCCATCACCATAGTCGACAAAGTAAAGTGGAATCGGTATGTTGAAAGTTCCATATAAATCATCGCAAGAAAACAGTCGGGGTGACAGTTGAGTTACGTTCACGATTCGACCGTTTAAGTGAGCATAAGTGCCGGTGAAATCTTCCGGGCTAATCGAAGGATTATAAACAACGACATATCTTGTTTTTGTTGTTTCAAATCCATTGGAATTGGAAGCACTATAACTAACCGCATACACACCCGTGGTTGAAACATCAACAACATCATTTACCGGACTCAAATCAGAGGAAGCGCCCGTGATATCATCGATCAGTGTTGCTCCGGCTTCGGAATAGGTCCCGCCTTGCGGAACGAAAACAATTGAATCGGATGCATTGCCTTTTAAATTGATAGTTGGATAACTAACAGTGACCGTTTTTGAGATATCATCTGTACTGACCTTTTTGCATGACGAGCTTACCACTGCCATCATGATGGCAGATATATAGAATATTTTTGTTTTCATAGTATAAGAATCTTTAGCACTGATTAATTGACATCCCACCAAACCTTTGCAGTCAATAACGGTTGCACCGGCGTATTTGGGTTAGTTTGAATTTCGGAATTTGGATAAGGCAAACGCTGAGGAAACTCACCTGTACCAATCAGGCTAGTTGCAGAGTGAACGAAAAAATCAGGATAATTAGTCCTACGCCATTCGCACCAAGCCTCCACCGATTCATTACTGTTCATCGACACCCACTTCTCAGTAATAATCGCTTTCAGTTTATCTGCCAAAGATCCGCCGGAAGGAAAAGCAACAGAAGTTTGAGAATAATAATCAGATGCATCCACATCGGTCAAACCCCAACGGGTAAAAGACGCAGTAATACCGGCTTCATACAATGCCTGTGCGTCATCCGAAATCCATCCGCGTGCAGCAGCTTCCGAAAGAAGGAAGTATGCTTCGGCAGCTGAAATGAAAGTAGCCGGCGCATCCGGTCCTGCAATAGCCGCACCCGGTTGTGAGAAATCATCGGGCTTAGCAGATGCCGGAAATGTCGGAGTCTTTCCATCTCCCTGATCGATCCCTGCTTGCGAGCCTGCATTCGTTCCCGTCGATGCGGGTGCATAGAAAACATCTACTCTGGGATCATTATTAACCAATAGATAATTGATAGAAGTATTGCTTGCAATCAGATTTTGATTACCCAGATTTTCAATCTCCGTAAATAAAGGGTGCTGATAACCTGCTGAATTCACAAACGTCATTACAGCATCTTCACCCTCTTCCAAAAATGTCGCTCCATTAGTCAACATTTGCTGAATTCCTGCAGACGCCACCGCCGGTCTCACTTCTGACTGGCGCATATAGATGCGCAGCTTAAGAGTATTGGCAAACTTTTTCCCACAAATCCATATCACCGTGAAAAATAAAATCATCGGCATCCGGATAGATCGCTAAATCGCTGCGATCTATCTTAGAAATACCGATATCAATCAAAGTAATAAGCTCGTCGTAAATTTTACTTTGACTGTCAAAGTGCGGAGAAATATTATCCACCCCTTGGAGAGCTTCAGAATATGGAATATCGCCATGCAAATCGGTCAACACGTGAAACGCATAAGCTTCCAGAAAATAACCAATTGCTGAGTAATTAGGTTTCCCCGTCTCCTCTCCTTTTATAGAGAGAATTCTGCAATCAGTTAGAACATCAGAATATAATTCTGTCCATTGACGATCAAACGTTGTATTCGGTACCTGGTACTGATCATAGGCGTTATACTGATTTCCGGTTGATCCCTGCGTCCAGTATTGAGACCAGAATCCTCCAATGATTTGATATTGTCCTCCCATGATAAAAGCTGTATGAGCGATAACAGGTGGCAATAAGAGTTCGGGAGTAACTTCAGCAGGATTATTCGGGTCCGTATTTACATCGAGATAATCCTTTGTGCAGGAATTCAACAAAAGCACAAAGCATAAAGTTACAGGAGCTATATATCGAGTTATTTTTTTCATTTTTATTTTTGTTTTATAAATCAGAATGTAAATCGAACCATACCACCGATACTTTTCACAGATGGCAGAGCACCATAATCGTATCCTTGAACGTTGCCTGTTCCAAACGACGACACTTCCGGATCGAGATAATGATTGTCTTTTGCCGTTTTTATCCAGAGATTTCTACCATAAACACTTACGGTAACATCGCCAAACGGCGTTTTTGAAATCCATTTCTTCGGAAGAACATAAGATAAATTTAACTCACGCAACTTAATGTAACTTGCATCAATCAAATTCTCACCTGCTACATTTGTAACAGCATTTCCGCTATTGGCCCAATAAGTGAATGGATCAACCTGAATGTTATTGGCACTGTAAGATCCATCCGGATTTTGTATGACGCTATTTGGAACAACGAATGGTTCACGATTGTTATAAATAGTAATTGGATCTGTTCCTGAGAATGTCATTGTACTTTTCGTCCGAGAATAAATTAAACCACCCTGCTTTGTATCAAACGTGAACGACAAACTAAACGACTTATACGAAAACGTATTAGTCATCCCGGCAGTATAGTCCGGCAACACACTTCCTGCAAGCTGATCGTTCGGGTCGGTCAGAGGATAACCTGTATTAGGATCAACAACTACATGTCCTTCCGGATCACGTAAGAATTGAGTTACTAAAAGTTGACCCCATGGTTTTCCTATGGCAGCAACAATATCTCCTCCAACGAATGTAGTACCGTTTCCAATGGAAACCTGATTGAGTCCACCATATAATTTCTCTACATTATTGTCAACTTTGGAATAGTTTAGAGACATCTCCCATTTAAAATTCTTATTCAACACGGGTACACCACGCAAGAGCAATTCAATTCCCTTATTTGTCATTGTAGCTGCATTAACAAATTGTGCTCTGAATCCGGTGGAAGCAGGTAATTGAATAGGAATAATTTGATCCTCGCTTTTATTATTGAAATAATTAAAACTCACACCAATTCGATCTTCGAGGAATCCTAAATCCAATGCAAACTCCATAGCCGTTGTGAATTCAGGTGTAAGATTCGGATTACCTAACACATTCCCCTTTGTGAATCCCGCAACACCATTGTATGGAAATTCGATCTGAACGTTTTGATGTCCATCAGTTATTGTATAAGCCTGATTGCTTGTACTAGGTGATGCATAGATTTCCTTCACTGAGTATGGTGGTGCATCCTTTCCTACTCTTGCATAATTCAATGCAAATTTTCCGAAGGTCAAGTACTTATTTGACAGTTTGAAAGCGTCAGTAAACACGAAGGAAAGATTTGCACTTGGATAAAAGTAGCTGTTGTTATCCAGAGGCAATGTAGATGAATGATCATTTCGGGCAGTGAGTTCGAGAAAAAGATAATTCTTATACGCTAAATTCACATCAGCATAAATCCCCCACAGGCGGCGGATAGCTAAAGCATTTGAATTCGTTGGCACTCCATTAACATTGCTTAAATTATAAAAACCCGGAATCACCAACTGATTCGCTGTAGCAACCTGAGCAGTATTCTTTCTGTCGTTCACATTTTGCCCAATTAAAACCGAGGCTTTCAAATCCTCCGTAAAACTATGCTTTGCCGTAATCGTCAGGTCCCGAATTTATTTCACGTCCCATCAATCCTGAAACCTGATAAAACCCCGGATAGTCAGCTGCTCCATCGGCCGCTCTTGTCGAAGCCGGATTAACCTTAGCAATGGCATGGATTTCTTCTCTGTCGTCCGAATAATAATCTGTTCCGATCCGATAATCGACATTCAGCCAGCTAAGCGGATGATAAGCCAACTGAACATTCCCAATGATATGGTCAACGTTATTGTTATACGAATTTTCATTCAATACAAACCAAGGATTAGTAGTGTATGGAGAATAATATCCGTCAAGGTCATTGAATTGGTTCTTATAGTCCTTCAATTCAAGTAAGCTGATATCGCGCGGCGTCTGTATAATATCCTCCCATGGAGAGAGAGCGGTATTTTGTCCTTGAATAGATAAGTCACCTTTCGATTTCGAGTACATCACCGATGCAGAGCTGGTGAAATGGTTGGCAAGTTCCGCACTGCCACTGACTTTAAAATTTGTTCGTGTATATTCAGTTCCGGGTACAATACCTGTTTGGTTCACATTCCCCACCGACATATAATAACTAGATTTCTCACTCCCACCGGAAATTGAAAAATTCGTCGTCAGTGTATGACCTACATCAAAAAAGTCCTTTACATTATCAGGTAAAGCCGAATAAGGTTTCACTCTTTGTTGCCCATTGATTTCATATCCCCACGGGCGAACTATACCATCAAATGCCGCACCCCAGCTTGTATTTTCACGCAAGTCATGCTCGAAGAAAGGTAAGCCCTGACCAAATGAATTCTGAAATTCAGGAAGCTTTAACGGCGTCTCAAAAGTATATCCG
This sequence comes from Bacteroidota bacterium, assembly GCA_016721305.1. GTDB lineage: Bacteria > Bacteroidota > Bacteroidia > AKYH767-A > 2013-40CM-41-45 > JADKIH01. The sequence goes on along the minus strand of JADKIH010000010.1, from coordinate 14,416 downwards.
CTTGAAAAACTTCCGGGAAATGCTTTTCCGCCACCTGAAACTTTTTTCCCGCTTTTCGTCGTAATCATTACGGCTCCATTCGAAGCACGGGAGCCGTACAAAGCGGCTGCTGCCGGACCTTTCAGAATAGTAACACTTTCTATGTCTTCCGGATTGATATCATTGGCCCGATTACCGGCATCCACCTGTCGGTTTAACTCATCGCCGGTTTGGAAATTATCATCCTGGATTGGAATACCATCGACAACCATCAATGGCCTATTATCACCCAAAATCGAGGAGCCTCCTCTGATAATAATTCTTGACGAGCTCCCAACTCCTCCGGAAGCACTTGTAACCTGAATACCGGCCACTTTTCCCTGCAGAGAATTTACGACCGAACGATCTTCACCTCTGGTAAGCTCAGAACCGGATACAGTAGAAATACCATAACCCACGCTTCGCTTCTCTCTTTCAATTGCATTGGCCGTCACAACTACTTCATTCAGTTTGAGTGCATCTGTTTCCATAACCACATTAACTGAGGAAGATGATTCAATAGAAACCTCTTTTGTTTTCATGCCGACCGAGGTAAACACAAGTAACTTGGCATCTGCAGGTACAGAGATTGTAAACTTACCATCGAGGTCGGTACTGGTACCGATAGTGGTGCCCTTCAACACCACCGAAACACCCGGTATGCTTAGTCCATCCTGCGCAGCAGTGACTACACCGGAAATAGTCCGGGATTGTGCAAATACTGTGTGTGCAGCGATGAGATAAAGAAGGAGAAATACCGTAAAGATCTTTTTCATCGAATTTGTTTTTAGGTTAAACTGAATTCACGTTAGAGATCTCTTTACCAAAACAAAATGAACGTAGCTCTTCTATGGAGTAAGCCTGATCTACTGTCGTTAGTTTTTAAAGACATTTATTTCAGGAATTGCCATTAACCTAAACTATGAGAAGACAGAACAGGATCACATCCGGATAAGGTCGTTTATAGATGCTGCTTACTCCACAAAAGAACTGCGTTCATCAAATTCCAATACAGAGAATGAACAATTCAAATGTAGGTAAGCAGGTGATTGAGTCTTGCTACATGTAAATGTGGTTAACGGATATTCACACTTAGTAGGTTGTAAGTAGTAAGTAGTAAGTAGTAAGTAGTAAGTAGTAAGTAGTAAGTAGTAAGTAGTAAGTAGTAAGTAGTAAGTAAGTAAGTAGTAGTAGTAAGTAGTAGTAGTAAGTAGTAAGTAGTAAGTAGTAAGTAGTAAGTAGTAAGTAGTAAGTAGTAAGTAAGTAGTAGTAAGTAGTAGTAAGTAGTAGTAAGTAGTAGTAAGTAGTAGTAAGTAGTAAGTAGTAAGTAGTAAGTAGTAAGTAGTAAGTAGTAGTAAGTAAGTAGTAGTAAGTAGTAGTAGTAGTAAGTAGTAAGTACTAGGTAGCAATTAGAAATTAGAAATTAGAATGTAGATAGCGCTAATTTGCTAATTTGCTAATTTGCTAATTTGCCAGTTTGCCAATTTGCCAATGGAACTAAAAAACCCTTTTCACTTTTGCAAATGCTTCGGGTAAGCTGTGTACTTCGAGCTTTTTATAAATATTTTTTATATGAAATCGCACGGTATCATGCGAAATGAAAAGTGATTCGGCTACCATCTTATAGCTTTTTCCTTGACTGAGATGATTGAGCACTTCACGCTCCCGCTCTGTTAATGAAGATGTGATAAAGCTGTTAAAAGAACTTACCACCATTCGTGCAATACGAGGGCTCATTGGAGCTCCTCCTCTTTTCACTTCGCGTACGGCATCCATAATTTCTGTTGGTGAGGCATTCTTCGTAATATATCCACAAGCACCGGCACAAAGCGAATCGAAAACTGTTTTATCCTCTGCAAAAACTGTCAGCATGATTACTTCAACTTCCGGAAGCAGGCTTTTCAATTTGCGGACACATTCTATTCCTGACATACCGGGAAGATTGATATCCATTAAAACAATTTCAGGCTTAAGACTTGGAATCGAGTTTAAAGCCGACTCTGCATCAGCGAAAGCGGCCATACATATTATATCGTCGCCACTCTCCTTAATGGCAATTTGCAAACCTTCACGTAAATCCGAATGATCTTCGACCAATGCTATCTTTATCATTTGCTAGTGTTTTGTGAGTGAAAATTTAAGTTCAAGCTTCGTTCCGCCTGAATCCGATTTAATATCTATTTTACCTTTTATTTGTTCTGCTCTCTTACGAACATTTCTCAATCCATTCCCCGCAATATCCCAGTCAAATTTAAAACCTTTGCCATTATCCTTTAAGATAAATGAAACGTGCCCATTCTGTCTGATAGCATTTAGCTCAATTTTCGAACTCTTCGAATGCTTCAGGCTATTATGCATAGCTTCTTTGAATATCAGTAGAACATGTCGCTTTTGAGTTAACGGCAGATGTATTTCACTCCAATCGTCACCGGAATCGGTGGCAATGAATTCAACTCCTGTCTGATCATATAACGACTCTCCAAAGTGGCGCATCTGTATATAGAGATCATTGAGTGAATCTTTTCCCGGATCCATAGCCCACAACAAATCTTTCATTGTATGATAGAGATTGGCAGAAGTCTCAATAATTTTATCCAGATAAGTTCTCTCATCCTTCATCTCAGGACTTAATCGCTTTTTGAGAATTTCAGCAAACCAACCAATAGTAGTTAGCTTGTGACCCAGTTCGTCGTGAAAATCAGCTGCCGTTTCCTTTCGGATTTTTTCTATTTCAGCGTGCTGCAAAGTCGACATCCTTAGCTTGTAGCGATGTAAAGCATAAAAAACAAGACAAATTGCAATAGCGATTAGTAAATAAAACCACAAAGTTTGCCAGAAAGGCGGATGAATAACTATCGAGATAAAATCGCCGCTCTCATTGTAAATCCCATCAGAATTCGCAGCTTTCACCCTTAAAATATATTTTCCGGGAGGAAGCTGAGAAAAATTCACCTGATTGACAGATCCGCTATTGATCCAACTTTTATGAAAACCTTCGAGCATGTAGGCATAGCGATTGGATTGAGGAAATGCAAATTGTAATGCGGTAAAGCTTATGCTAAACGAATTTTGATTGTAATCAAGTTCAACGTTCTTGTTCTTTGCGCTTGACAGCAGATCAAATGATTCACCACTTGGCATAGAATATCCGCTGATGTAAACCCGGGGTATTACTTCATCTTCGCGAATATCGTTTGAGTAAAATGACGTATAACCATTTACACCTCCAAAATAAAATTCATGGTCATCGGATTGAAAAAAAGCTCCTGCATCAAATTCATTGCTTTGTAATCCGTCGTGTAATGTAAAATTACGAAAAGCCTCTTTTGTTAAATCGAATTTCGAAAGCCCTCCATTTGTGCTAATCCATAGAGAACGATTTATCGTATCTTCCAAAACACCATAGACTGCATTATTAATTAAACCATTCGCAGTTGAATAATTTTTAAAACTCACCCTATGATTTTTTAAAACACCCTTTGTTAATCCGTTGGCAGAACAAATCCAGATATTACCGTTGGAGTCTTCGAAGAGATCATTGATGACATCATTTCGCAAACCGGTTGTATCGGTATGATTATGAAAATAAGCAAGCGGGTTTCTAAAATCGTAACCGGAATTTCCCGGTCGTTCAAAAACAAACAATCCACCGGAAGTTGAGAGCCAGATGTTATCGTTTGAATCAAAAACAAATGCAGTATTGTAGGCATTTTCCGGAATAAGAGTGCAAAGCTGATTATCAATAATCAACTTTGAATCAGAACCATCGGCTTTTAATTTATAAATTTTCCGTGGCAGAACTACCCAAATCGAGCTATCGGCTGCTATATATATTTTACGTGCCTGAGCTTGTGGAGCTGCTTGATTTAAAATAAATGAATTAAATTCAGGATTCATAGAATAAGGCTTATCAATTCGCTGAAGCCCTCGCATAGTGGCAATCCAAATTGAACCATCACTGCCCTCTTTTATACTCTGTATATAATCACTTGCCAAGCCATTCTTACCGGAAGTAAATACTGAATACTTGTTTGTCGTTTTATCATGCCTTATCAAACCGGTACTTGTGCCTATCCATAAATAGTTTTTGCTATCCTTTAGCAAGCTGAATACAAAGGCTACCGGCACGACATCCTGAAGATGATTAGTTTGGAAATTTTTGATAACCGGAACTAATTTTATAATTCCATCTGCATCGGAACCGATCCAAATAATACCCTTTGAAATTTTGTCTTCTGAGATATTCAGAACTCCACCCCTGAGTTTAACACCATTTGTTTGAAAAGGTATAAAACGAAAGTTACTCTGATTAGGCAAATCTAAATCTGCCTTATCAATATAATACAATCCCGAATTAGTTCCAATCCATAATCGACCCTCAACTGTATTGGCCAGGGCATAAATGGAAGTGCATTTTGAATTTCCTTCCTCAAGGCAATAACTATCGAAACGATTTTTCTGCTCATCAAATAATGAGAGCCCGACGCTTGTTCCTACCCATAAGTCGCCTGATCTATCTTCGCAAATAGTTCTGATTTCGTCACTCTTCAATCCCTCAGTGATTCCAAAATCCTGAATCTTCGACGCAGAAGGATTCTTATCATTCACAATAATACGATGCAAACCTGCCTTTGTACCAACCCATAATTCACCTTGACTTGAATAATAGATAGCATTTATCATGTTAAATGAGACTCCGGAAGTATCAAAGATCAAATTAGTAAAAGACAGTGAACCCTTAGCAGCTGAAATCTGATCATGAATAATAACATCAAGGCCTGAAGAAGTCCCAATCCAAATCCTACCACTCGCATCTTCGTAGATTACATTTATCCAGTTACTACTCAGACTACCTTTTGTACGCTTCAAAGGCGATTTCCATGTCTTAAAATTATCTGAACCATTTTCCTTCATCGCTAATCCACCACCGGAAGTACCTACCCATAGCCTCCCTTTCGAATCACTCAACAGCGACATAATATTACTGCTAGGCAGAGAAAGTGAGTCAAACGGCTGGTTATAGTAAGTTTTGAAATGAAGTCCATCATATCGGTTCAACCCATCTTGTGTTCCAGCCCAAATGAAACCCAACGAATCCTGAGTTAATCCATAAACACTACTTTGCGATAAACCTTCGGCCAGTGAAATAGAATATGCAGAATACGCTTGCGAATAGACCTGATTAGCATAACCTGAAAAAATGCTAAAAAGAAATACCCAAAGCCTTATCGTTCGTTTAAAGTTTATCATTGACTATCTCTTAGCGTTTATCGGGACCTTTGCTATAGGGTGTCTTTTGACCCGCTTTTTGGTAAAAATAAAGATAAGAAAAGGGAATGTGAACTCACCTACATCATTGTGTAGTTTAACAAATTGATAAGGTATTTCTCCGCAGGGCTGCCTTAACGTACAATTTTCACATCTACTCCATCGCCGGGCTGAAATTTGCTTAGGCGAATTTTCAAACTGATCATAAAGTACCGGCCGATTGAATTAGATTTCGTTTCTTCAACATAATTAAAACGGCTTACCCTGTCGAAACCCTTATTTTTGTCAAAAAGGTCAAACGCATCAATTGAAAGGGCCGCATGCTTTGACTTCATAAAGCGATAAGTCAGTGAAGCTTTTAACAGCGGTATCTCTACTTTTTTGATCAAAATCAGAGCCGGTAAATACTGTATAGGTAAATCCACTTGTAATTGTCCAGCTTTCAGATGGCGTAAAAGAAATATCAGTAGCGTAGTCCATAGATTGATACTTTGAACTAAGCTCCTTTTCCAAGTCAAATTGAGAATTCGAAATTCTTGCCGTAACGCCGGCAGAAATATCAATATATTTTTTCTTTCGATTATTCACCGTTAGCGAGAATGTATGCGTGAATGCATCGTACCGATTCAGTTGTTGATTTATCGTGCTGAACCCTCGGTTCCAATTTTCATCTGCGGAAAATTCGATACTAATCCCTAATTTACGGATTGGAGTAGAGTACTCAAGTGCACCTCTTAACTGATAATCCTGAGGCACATTTTCCAACATTAGGCTTTGCTTATAAAGCGAGTCAATTGCTCGCGCATATTGAATCTTATCCTTCGTATAATTAAAATTAATATTTGCCATGAATGAAGTAAACGAAAACTGATCAAAAATAAACCAATTAGCAAACAATGAATGTTTAACTTCTTCTTTCAGATTTCTGTTTCCGGTAATACTCTGAAGGGCTAAATTCTGACGAACGACAGGATCGAGTTGCTGTGCTTTGGGTTGACTTACCTTTGCATCATAATAAAACAATAATCGACGTCCTTTGGCATATTCATTTTCCCATCTTAAAACCGGCAGATAATATAACGATCGACGGCTGATCTTATCAGCATAATTCATTTCATTCTCCAGTAAGCCCGACTCTAATTGAAATGAAATACTCCAATTGATTTTCGCTGTTGACTTCCTTAACACTAAGTTAGGCCGTACAAAAGTGTAAAACTGATCTATTACCGGACTTAATGAATCAGCAAAGCTGTCTTGAAAAGCAGCGACTGTTTCATTTCTATTCCATCGCCCGGTATTTTTTCCAAATCCTCCTTTGGCATCAAAATACAAATTCCCACTCACATGGAATGTCGCTGAACCACCACCGGAAATATTCAATTCAGAATTGATTGAATTTTGATTCCTTGATGTAGTGTTGGCAGAACTATCTACTGAGAAAAAGGAATTATTCTCAAAATGCAGTTTCGAGTTTAAGTAAGTACCATTTACATCTGCAAATAACTTTACTAATCTCAAGCTCGACGTAAATCTCTTCAAGTATGCAAGGTGCCCACTGCCGGACAGCCCATTTTTATTTTCTGAATCATACCCAATTGCCGTATTTAAAATTGAAAATCTCTGCGTTGTCGAAGAAAAGTAATTTCCGGTTTTCTCACCACCTGTAATTGTAAGATTACCATTTGCAGTGAGTACACCAATTGAGTCAGCTTTGTTTTTCAAACCAAAATTAAACCGATGAGCGTAATCAGTGCTATTTATCGAGCTAGTATTCTCTGCTTCAAAACCTCCTGTTTCGATTCCGTACCATCTCTTTACATCTTCCAAAAGACTTTTATTTATACCATTACCAAGATAACTAAATGAAACCCTATTATCCCTTTTCTTCTCATAGGTGAAATTCACTCCTCCTGCTCCACTTTTTACCAGCCCATTGATATTTTGTCCGAAATCGATAGGAGTCGAGCCATCATCTTCAATTGTGATATTGACATTTTCGTCATCGCCCATCATTGCGCCAAATCCACCATTAAAATCCAAATAATCTTTAAATGAAAATCCGTACAGGTTAATATTATTAGCAATACCTAAAAATGACAGATGAACTTTATCAGTAAAACGAAAAGCTTTGGCTCCGGCAAGGTAATGCTCATCTGTACCATAGCCTCCTTTTATTTCTCCAAACCATGCATGCTTCTTATCATCTTTTAAAACGAGATTTATCGTTTTATCGCCTTTACCTTCGCTAATTCCTGTTAATTGCTCTTCTTCGCTTTCTTATCAAACACCTGAACTTTATTTACAGCATCTGCCGGAATATTGCGCGTCGCAACTTTGGGATCATTTCCGAAAAACTCCTTTCCATCAACAAGAACGCTTTTAACCTCTTCACCTTGCGCTTTAACATTTCCGCTTTTATCCACTTCAATTCCCGGCATTTTCTTTAGCAAATCCTCGGCATCAGCATCAGGATTGACTCTATACGCCGCACCATCATATTCTATTGTATCATTTTTAAAAATGACAGGTATCCGTTCGTCAACAATTTCTGCTTCTCTCAATAAAGTTGACCTGGGTGTCATTCGTACATCTAAAGTACCCTTGTCCAAAGGGAACTTAAGTGTCTTTCGAAAGGACTTATAACCCAATAATGAAGAAACGAACAGGTAGCTTCCTTCTCGAATATTTGTGATTGAATACTTACCATATGAATCAGTAACACCGAAATAGGCCAAGGTGGAATCCTCCGGATATAGCAAGGAAACCGTCACAAAAGAAAGAGATTGCAAACTACTGTCGACCACCATACCTTGCAGTGATGAAGGTTGAGCACAGACATTTTCTGTCAACAAAAACGAAAGAAACAATAAGACGATTCTTCTCACTACTTCTTAATTTTTATAATGACATTATTTCCGCCATTCTCGTTATCCATTTCCTTCATCTTTTCCTCTACCATTGCATTATACTCAGCTTTAGTCATTTTTTTACCTTTCGTCGGCACCACGAATACGGAGCTATCAACATTGACTGTATCAATATTAGTTGCGACAACAACAACTTCTCCGTCGTTGAAATTAGCTTCTAAAATAACACCGGGTAGGTTACCTAAACCATTCGGTCCGGTCGAAGCCTGTAATGAAGAACTAAACCAGACACTAATCCTTCTGGTCGAGTCGATAAGTTCCGCTTCCTGACATGGATAATTTAATATTTGCTTCTGCCTACCGGTTAGCTTCCACTTCTGCGAACTCAAATCGGAAGTAATTAAAAAGAGACGATCCATAAATTCTCTTTGTTCTATTCGAGATTTTGTATTCAGATCACAGTATATCTTTTCGTCCGGAGCATCTGTCTTAATGATAATATGTGGACCGTCTCCTCCATCTGTATCAGCGGGCTTTGACTCCTCTTTTACATTTAAATACATCGACTTCCCATCATCGATATACAACTTCTTATTAGTCGAATGCTCCTTTGGAATATTACTCATGTCAACTTCGCTTGCACCCTGAATGTCGATTTGCAATTTCGTAGTTGAGCGATAAGTTATCGTTGCTTTGAATTGCGCACTTGCGCAAAAAGAGATGAGAATGGCGATTGTCAGTAGGAATTGCTTTTTCATATATCTGAATTTTTGTCAAATATAGAACGGCGAATTCATTGGCAGGGTTAAGTCAAGGCCAATTAAGGTTAATTAAGGTTAATCGATTTGAATTCACCTCATAATAAAGTACTTTTGACACTCGTAAAATGACAAAGAAACGATCACTTACCATAGTTCGAATTTTCATGTTCCTGACTCAGACAGCACTGACAGGTTTTATGATCTTTTGGCTCAGTTCTCAATATTGGGAAGCAAAGAATGATCTTGTTTCGAAACTTCAATCTAACATAGAGCTGGCAAAAAGGGAAACCATCGACTCGCTTATTGAAGTCAATATTCTTGGTCCTATGTTGGAGAGTGGCCGGGGGTTTAAAGTAAATCTTGAAACGGTAGACAATGTACTTTCCGACGACAGTAATCAGATCATTACTAAGGTTACGGGTCACACAAATATTGATACATTACTCGTTGAGAATAAGAACGACTCTACCGTTACAGGGATTAATAAATTAGTAACTATCAAGCACGATGAAAAGCATAAAAAAGATTTACTTGTAAACGGTGTTAAGCTCATAGTTAAAAAGGTCAATTCAATAAATGGCGACAGTTTGGAGGAAATGGATGATTATTACTTAAACTCAGATTCACTTCTGTTCCGAAAAACACTTCAGCGTCATTTGGATGAAGCTCGGATCCCGCTATCCCCGGAGTGGATTGCAACCGATAGTACTATTAAAGACAATAACACTTTTATCTTCAGCAAAGAATTGCAAGGCACGAATCAAAGTGTAAAATTCAGTTCTGTTACACCTTATTTGCTAAAGACTATTTCACCTCAGATTATTTTTGGAGCTATACTGATATTACTAACTGAGTTTGCCTTCATTCTTTCGCATCGTAATTTGCAAAAGCAATACAGGCTCGACGAATTAAAGAATAATTTAATCAGCAACATCTCACACGAATTAAAAACTCCGGTGAGTACGGTTAAAATTGCTTTGGAGGAAATGAAACACATGGATCCAACAAAGGAGAAAGACAAATTAAATGAGTATCTCAACTTGTCTTCTCAAGAAATGTCGCGGATGGAAATGCTCGTATCCAAAGTAATGAATACAGGAATTATGGAAGAAGGTCGGATGGTCATTGATCGTGCACCAACCGACATAGCAGTATTGATAAAAGAAACGATCACCCAATTCAAGTTAAAGAAAGACAACGCAAATATTGAATTGACGTCTACTATTAACGAGCCTCTAATATTGTTTATCGATCCGATTCATATTAAAGGAGTATTAATAAATTTGATTGATAACGCTATTAAGTACAACGATAAAAATCCGATTATCGCTATCAGTATAGAACAAAATAATGAGTTTGTAAAAGTACATGTCAAAGACAATGGCCCCGGGATTTCCTCAACTTACATGGCCAAAGTTTTTGACAAATTTTTTCGTGTCCCGCAAAATGACACACATGCAGTAAAAGGTTATGGACTCGGACTAAACTACTGTAAGCAAATCATGGCTCTGCATTCCGGCGCAATCAGTTTTGAATGTCCGAACGAAGGAGGTTGCATATTCTCTTTACAATTCCCTCGCAGCTGATGACAAAGATTCTATATATAGAAGACGAACTCTCTCTGGGTAAAATCGTGAAGGAAGCTTTAGAAAAAAGATCCTTTGAGATTGAATGGATTGATCACGGTTCTCAAGTCATGGCAAGTCTGGAAAAATACAATCCGGATCTTTGCATATTAGATGTTATGTTACCCGGGAAAGATGGCTTTAGCCTCGCACAAGAAATCAGATCTCGTCATGCACATCTGCCAATAATTTTCCTCACGGCTAAATCGCAGACCGAAGATCTTGTGAAAGGTTTTGAATCAGGTGGCACAGACTATATTCGAAAACCATTCAGCATCGACGAATTAGTTGTACGAATAAACAATCAGATTAAATTAAGACAGCTGAAATCGGACCAAATCGATTCAAAGCCGGAGAAAATTGAATTTCGTTCCTACACTTTTTTCACATTGAAGTACGAACTTCATCATCATGAAACTGTGCAACGATTGTCGAACCGTGAAACACAGTTATTGCTCCTACTCTCTCAACATAGAAACGAACCGATCGACCGAAAAGAAATCTTAATGAGTATTTGGGGTGATGACTCCTTTTTCAATTCGAGAAATCTGGATGTTTACATTCGCAAGTTGAGAGAATATTTTTATGGCGATTCGGAAATTCAAATCATAACTTTAAAAGGAAGAGGATATCATTTCAGTGTTTAGTGTTAGCCACCACATAAAGATGTAGTTTTTCTGTCCGGCCAACTTCATTTGCTCTTGAATAAGTAATTTCAACAAAATTCCAATTCATGAGCTTATGAAAATTACACTGTTGGGCATTTACATATTCGTAACACTTACCACTTTTGGACAATCATTCACAAAAGTCACTTCCGGATCAATAGTCACAACTAACGGCGATTCCAGAAGTGTCAATCTGGTGGATTTAGATGGGAACAATTTTATTGATTGCTTTATTTCAAATGGTCTTTATGGAGGGCAAAACAATTTTCTTTACATCAATGATGGTACAGGCAACTTCATTCAGATCTTAAATGATACAATAACACGAGATCATGCTCCATCGGATGGTGCAACTTTCGCCGACATCGATAACGATGGAGATTTAGATGCTTTCGTAGTAAATTGGTATGGGATCGATAATTTGCTTTATAGGAATGATGGTACGGGCAACTTTACGAGAATTACAGGAACAGCCCCGGCAAGTGACGGAGGATATTCCGAAACCGCCGCATGGGGTGATTATGATAACGATGGCTTGGTAGATTTATACGTAACAAACAGTGACTCAAATTTGATCAACTATTTGTATCATAATGACGGGAATTTCAATTTCACAAGAGTACTGAGCGGGCCGCAATCGACCGATAATTATCATTCAAGATGTGCCAATTGGATAGATATAGACATGGATGGCGACGAGGATTTATTTGTGACCAACGAAAATGGCGAAAATGAAAATCTCTACAAAAATGACGGTGGTACATTTACAAAAATAACCGGTACATCATTGGTAAACGACGGTGGCAATACCATGAGTAGTAGCTGGGCCGACATCGACAATGACGGAGATTTTGATGTCCTACTGGCAAATGATCAAGGAAATAATTCGCTCTTCCGGAACAACGGCAACTTTAACTTTACGAAGCTCACAACAGATACTGTTTCGAAATCAGCCGGCAATTCATTTAGTTCAACGTGGTCGGATTTCGAGAACGACGGTGATTTAGATTTGATGGTAACGAATTGCTTTCATACTCCCGGGCTACAGAAAAATTTCATGTACATCAATGATGGAACCGGTGCCTTTACACGTATCAATACAAGCATACCAGCAACCGATTTATCATGGTCGTATGGTTGTGCTGCAGGCGACCTCGATAACGATGGATTCGAAGATCTGATTGCCGCCACTGTTCGGTTTGGAGGATTAGACAAACCCGATTTAGTTTATCATAATGATGGTGGTCCGAATCATTGGATAACCATTAAACTTGCCGGCATCAACACAAATTCAGCAGCCATTGGAGTAAAAGTTCGTTTGAAGGCCATGATAAACGGGCAAGCTGTGTGGCAATTAAGAGAGGTTAGTGCTCAGTCGGCATATTGTAGCCAGAATGATTTGCGAGTACATTTCGGATTAGGTAACGCAACTCAAATTGACTCTATTCTGGTCATCTGGCCCGGTAGCACAACAGAAGCATACACCTCACTTCAAACTGATCAGTTCATTACCATCATCGAAGGGCAAGGTGTGGGCATCAATTCTTTCGAAGAAAATTCTATAAAAATTAAAATATATCCGAATCGGTTTTAAAAAGATTTGAATTTCGAATTTAATTTTGAATCCGACTATGATGTTCGCTTTACAATAATTGATTCTTTGGGAAAGAAAGTGATATCGGGTAAATTGAATAAAACGTTTATCAATGTAGAAGAGCTAATTCCCGGATCTTATGGTTTGATTCTGGAATCGAAAACTAAAAAATACATTTCGAACTTTATCAAAAAGTAAATCACATGCGTTTATTACTCAACGGAACACTACTCCTTTGCCTGATTTTTATTTTGTCGTCGACAAAGGCAACAACAATTATTGTCCCTATCGATTACCCTGCAATTCAACTTGCAATTGATCAGAGTGTCAGTGGCGATACCGTACTGGTTGAGCCTGGTACTTATTATGAGAATATTAATTTTCGAGGTAAGAATATCAAATTGGGAAGTGAATTCATGTTGACAAATGATACGGCATACATACGCTCTACAGTAATCGACGGAAGCCAATCACTGAATGCTGATACAGGTAGCTGTGTAATTTTTAACTCCGGCGAAGATTCTACTGCAGCATTGATCGGCTTTACCATTACGAATGGCACCGGCACATTATGGACAGATATTCATGGCGCAGGTATTTATCGTGAAGGCGGCGGTATTCTGATCGAGCTTTCTTCACCAACTATTTTGAACAATCTGATTATTTTTAATCAGGCAACAGATACCATTGGTGGAATTAGCGCCGGAGGTGGTGGAATTCGGATGGGTGATAGTAATCCGATCATTCGAAACAATATTATAGGATTTAACCGGGGTAAATACGGAGCCGGGCTTGTCATGAACTATTGCGGTGGCATCATTCGAAATAATGTAATTACAACAAATACCGGCGGACAACAATTCTATGGAGGTTCAGGTATATGGATCCTTGGTGATTTAGGATCCAATCCAAAACTCATCGAAAACAACACTATCGTAAATAATGGTGCAGCAACCGGAATTGGCGCGGGCGGAATTGTTTCTCAATCTGCTACCAATGTTTTTATTCGCAATTGCATTGTTTATGATAACTCACCTGTAACTCAGATCAAAAAAATCGGTGGAACAATCTCAGTCACCTACTGTGATGTTCAAAGCAACTATGCCGGAAATGGTAATTTTGTCGCCCCGCCCCTGCTGCGAAATGATAATTACCTCTTAGATGCCGCATCACCGTGTATTGATGCAGGTGATTCTTCAACAATTTACAACGATGTCGAGATGACGGGCAATCCCGGATTTGCAGAATTCCCTTGCTTAGGTACGATTCGCAATGATGTGGGCGCATATGGTGGGCAATGGTCTCAACTCCTGGCTTCTTACGAAACAATTACGTCTGTGGAATCATCCCCGATTTGGTCACAGGATCTATTCTACTATTCATCGGCAGAAGCATGTATCCGTTTCACCGGAACAATGGCAAAATCTATTCAGATTTATGACTTACAGGCTAGGCTAATTTATTCGATAAAGAATTTCGGGCATGCAGATTCTTTATCTTCTAAAGAACTCAATACTCCCATCATTCTGATTAGATGGATCGATGAAATGGGGCAAAACTATTCCCGAAAGCTGGCAATCAGATAAAAATCGTTGATGAATAGTGGTGCCGATAA
>JADKIH010000009.1 GCA_016721305.1 Bacteroidota bacterium | reverse complement strand
GGTTCTGCTCAATCCTTTAAGGATGCATGCATTGTTATTCGCATTCAGAATAGTTCCGTCCTCGCTTTCAATTATAACTGCATATGGAACGTTTTCGAAGAAGGAGTTAAAGAGATCTTCGGTTGCTTTAAGTTTCTTTTCAGTCCGACGTGTATTACTAACGTCCATTGCAACACCGCTGAGTTTAATTGTTTTTCCGATATCATTTTTGATCACATGGCTGAAAGAGAGGATGTTTTTAAGCTCGCCGTGAGTATGGATGCTAGATTCGATAGAGGCAGGTTGGCCTGAGGCAACTTGATCTTGTATAGTTTGCATCATCAGCTCACGATGTTGCGGATAAATCATGGCATTAAAGACTTCGAATGATGGTGTTTGCTCATCTTCCTTCATTCCCATAATTTTCTTTAATTCCTTTGACCATAAAATGCGACCACTTTCAAGATCATATTCCCACGTTCCGATTTTTGCCATTTCGAAGGCTTTTCGCAGCAAGAATTTTTGATTTTCATTTTCCAGCTCATGCTCTCGCAAACCGGTAATGTCGTGTGTAGAGCCGACATAACGTATGATATTACCCGACTCGTCCTTTAAAGGGTGAGCAATCGTATGGAGGTACTTCAATTTATTTTTAGGAGTAATGATCCGGTATTCGACATCCATCACTTCTCCCATTCTTAATTTATTAGCACTTTCTTCAAACTCATTGCGATCGGATTGAACAACGGTATCGAATAATTCTTTTAGGGTCAGTGGGCCATTCTCTTTTGGTCGGTCATATATTCTGTAATTTGAATCCGACCACCAAGCCTGATCATTATTTTGAACATCGCGGAAGTAGAATCCGAATGAAGCAGACTGATCGATGATGTCGAGCAAAATCTGATTCTCCTCCAGCTTTTCATTGGCTTGTTTGAGCTAGTCACATCATTCACTGTACCCATATAAATCACTTCCTCTTCAGGAGCGGTATGGTCGAGTATCGTAGCTCTGATCTCCAGCCAAAGATCCAAACCCTTTCTGGTTTGATATCGGAAAGTGGTGCTGAAATCAGATCGGATTGCCGTGCATTTTTTCCACTCAGTGGTGAGAAATTCTAAATCAGTAATGGAAATCAAATTGTGCCAGTTCTTTCCTTTCAATTCATCAAATTGTATACCGATTAAACTGAGTAGTACCCGATTGGCGTATGTGCAATTAGCGTGAATATCGATCTGAAAGATGCCAATAGGAGCACTTTCAGAAACAGTGCGGAACATTTCTTCACTCTTCTTAAGTTGTTCTTCGGCTTTTACGAATGAACTTATTTCGTGCGAAACAATGGTGGCTCCTTTAATATCATTATCGATCAGAATAGGGTAGACTGAAAGCGAAAAATAGCAGACGGTTCCATCGATAGTCATTTCATCGATGAATGAGATCTTTTCGCCCGACATCACCCGATTTAATTTCTCAATCCAGAATTTTTCTCTTTCGGTACTGCCGGAAAAATTCTTCAGCGACATTCCCTTCTTTAAATTCCTACCGCCGATTTTAAAATAGAGTCGGTCGGCCATGTCATTGAAGAAATCGAGTTTGAAATCCTTGTCGACAGACCAGATCGAATCGTCGATGACAGAGAGGAGTAATTGAAATTTGCTTTGGCTCTTAGTGAGCGCTTTTTCAGTTTTAACTTTATCGGTCACATTTATTCCGATAATCAGAACCGAGGAAACGTTTTTTTCTTCGTTCAGAACAGGAATAATTTTACAATCGAGCCAGTTTTCTTCTTTGGCAGATTTAATTCTGACTGTAAGATTTCGCTTTTGGCCACGGCAAACTGTTGCATGAGCTTCCTTAAAGGTTTTGATATCCTCTGAAACAAGAAAGTCGGTGAACTTCGACTTTTTAGACCGGGCATCTGCGAAATGATCTAAAAGATCAGTAGCAGAAGCATTCATATTCAGGATTTCGCAGCCAAAGCCGAGCTCAAAGATTGCTTCAGGATTACTATTGTAAAAAGTCCTGAGGCGAGCGTCTTTACTTTTTACCAGTTGTTCGGCCGATATTTTCTCGCGTTGAGTTTGCTTGTATTCGATTGCCTTGATGATGACAGCAGGGAGTGAAAGCAAATTGAATTTGGTCAAATACTCATCGGCACCCTGGCGCAGGTAATCTTTTGCCAGATCGTCGGATATATTTCCGGTTATGATAATGAATGGGATCAGTAATTCCTGTTCCTTCAAAAAGACGAGTGCCTCATGAACGCTGTATTTGCTGAGATTGGTTCCGGCAATAATTACGTCCGGTTTGAACCGATTGATGAATTTGATGAATTCATTTTCAGTCTTCGCTGACTTTGATTCAAATTCATTTCCTGAATCCTTCAGGATACTTTCAATCAGCTTTATCTCTGATTGATTTTCTTCCAATATTAACACCCTCATTTTCCAATAAGTTTTAAAAAATAATACCCTACTGTATTCATCGCATGGGTGTGGGTGTGTATGCGAGATACAGTTAATTAATAAATTCTTTATTTCACGATAAGGAACTTGACAAAAGTTGAATCATCTTACCGAAAATAAAGAGCGCAGTTCAGGTTAATTCAAAATTACTAAGCGATGTGTGTGAAACGCTTGTTACTAGCGTGAAGTTGGCAATTTTTTCTTCAAAAATCACGACTTCAGGTAAGAACTTTTTAACTTGAAATTGTGAATGAATTTCTTTATTAATTACCTGAAAACCAGCAATTGAAGACCGTGATCGACAGTCGATTTTGCTTTAAGTGAGTCTTCACTAAAGCTTACAGATGCAAGGAA
This sequence comes from Bacteroidota bacterium, assembly GCA_016721305.1. Taxonomy (GTDB): domain Bacteria; phylum Bacteroidota; class Bacteroidia; order AKYH767-A; family 2013-40CM-41-45; genus JADKIH01. The sequence goes on along the minus strand of JADKIH010000009.1, from coordinate 140,966 downwards.
TTGGACGAAAGATCAAAATTCTTGGTTCAGAATGAACATATGTTTGTTGCGGATAAGATTCACGCCTTATCCATAGTTCATCACACACACCACCACAATCCTATGAAGGCATTCACACGGCTTTCACTGTATGTTATTTTGCTGGCCATTAATTTCAAATCCGATGCACGAGTCTATTATAGTAGACCTGTAAGCGGAAACTGGAATTCGGCCGCATCCTGGTCAACACTAACATATGGTTCTGCTACCAATTCCGGAACATTTCCTGTCGCAGGCGATACTGCTTTAATTGGCGACGGTTATAGTATCACTGTTAACACAGGCTGCGCATGTTCGTACCTTCAAATCGGGCAAGGTACATCGGGAATAGTCACTTTCAATACTTCAGGAAACCGTACATTGACTGTTAGCGGGGATATTGATATTTCCGCAAACGGCAAGCTTTGGTATAATGGTAACGGTGGGCGAAGTCACACTATTAATCTTGGAGGCAATTTAACGAACAATGGAATCATCGATTTTTATTCTGATGCCAACGATGTTGTAAATATTACTTTCAATTCGACTACAAATACCATTGTGTCAGGAAGTGGCACCTGGGATATTTATAATGTTTCGATAAATAAATCCGGCTCGTCGCCAAGTGTCGACATGCAGGTTTATGCATTTGAAGGCACCGAAATACATTTTCGACAACTTCCGGCAAGTACATTCATAATAATTCAGAACGTTCGATTGCAGTCCTTCACTGAATTTTACGATTCCTGATCCTGTTGAGATTGAAATTCTGATGGAGGATGAATTTTGCAAGTAATGCAAACTATCTTTATCTCTCCGGTACTCTTACAATTGATGGAGGAAGTTGTTCTGTTGGCAGCGCGACAGGAACACAAGGTATTCGGACCAGTAAAACAGGCACGAATGTCCCATTGTTGAACATCAGTTCAGGGAGTATGACTCTAAATGGTGGGATTACGTATAGGACAAGTTTTTCCGCGGATCCGTTCTATTTCAAAATGACGGGAGGTACTCTGTCCATAGAATGCGGAACTACCGGTTCAGCGAATGAAGCATTAAAAATCACCGATGTGGCAGGTTCCGTTTTTGAAATGTCGGGTGGAACGATCATTTTCCAGAAACCGAATGCAACCGGTGGAGCTCTGATTGATGTCGACATTTGCGGCACTAACGGAGCTGTGTATACAACCGGAGGAACAATGCTATTTGGAAATGCCAGTACGCCGGCCTCATCGATTTTTAATTTCAAACCTTATGCAAATGCCGTCTATCCTCATATGGAAGTGGCCAACTCGAATTCTACGTTGAAACCTTCACCGGGCTCGGGTAATACTGCGCACTATCGTTTTCTTAGTTTGAAAATAGATGCAGGTGCAGCATTTGATAATCGTTCGTTCAGTGGAACACAGGGAGACAGCAAAGACATGTATCTGGTTGAAATTCCGGCGGTGTTGCTTTTCAGAACGACGGCACTTTTACTCAAAGAACCGGTGCGGTTATTTTTGCCGACGATACTCTTCAGCATATTGGAGGTTCTTCGGCGACGACATTTTACGATTTTGAAATGTCAAATGCCGCGGGAGCTCTTCTCGAATCATCAATTACTGTTTCAAACATTCTTACTCTGACCAACGGAGTCTTGTATACGACACCAACGGAACTACTCACACTCTCAAGCTCTGCGAGCACGGGAGTAGGTTCTTCTGCATCATACGTAGAAGGTCCGATGGTTAGAACAGTTGCAACAGCAACGCCAACGACATTGAATTTTCCTATCGGCGATGGCGGATTTTGGAGACCGTCGGTTTTGGCCGTCGATCACAGCTCAGCTACATCCGTTACTTATTGGGGGCAAGTGGTGAACATACCCGCAGCATCACTGCCATATACCTTACCGGCAAGCCTTTCACAGGTTTCGCTGGTGAGGTATTATCAATTTGTACGTCAGAGCGTGGCAAATTTTCAATCAGCTACCTTTAAGATCTATTACGGTACCGACGATGGTGTGACGGATCCTTCAAATCTACGAGTTGCACAAGTTGTAGGTACGGCTTGGGTTAATGAAGGAGGAACCGGATCAGCAGCCGGATCAGGTAATATCACTTCGAGCTCATTTGCATCATTCAACAACATATTCGCTCTGGGAAATGCCACAGGTGGAAGTAATCCCCTTCCTGTAAAATGGTTGTCATTCGATGTTTCGAATAAGCACGACAGTAATCGTTTGACTTGGTCTACCGGAAGTGAAATTAACAACGACCGATTCGAAATTCAAAGATCCGAAGACGGGAAGGAATTCTATACGATTGGTATGGTCATTGGCTCCGGAAATTCAACAACAAGGAAAGATTATGAATACAATGATCGGACGGATGCTTGGGTACTGTCTATTACCGCATCGCACAGATTGATTTCGACGGTGAGGTGTCATTTTCTGAAATAAAATCGATACAGGCCACGAACAATTCTGTTGTTTTGTTCCCGACTATTTCCAATGGTTCAGAAATTAGCATTAAAAATTCAGATGGAGGTGACGAAGAACTGAATGTGGATATTTATAATTCTGGCGGGCAAAAAATATTCTCGCGCAGAATTAGTCACGATGTGCAAAATCTGATCGAAGGAGAGCAGGTTTTGGTCGCCGGAAAATACTTCGCTGTAGTCGATGGAATCGGAGTTCACCCATCATGCCTTTTTTTGTTGTCCGTTAAATATCCGGCTATAAAATGGGATGCCTCTTATATTCTTTGGTGCGGTCGAACAAATATCGATAAGTAACAAGGATGCGACTTTTTATACGTTCCAAGGTTCTCAGCGATAGTCACCATTTTCGGATTGAAATCTCCGATCCATTGCATTTCATATTCTTCGTACGCCGATTTATGCTGAAGAATTTTAGCGCCTTCGACAATCATAAAACTATCGACACCTTTTCCCTGATGTTCGGGAACCACACCAAACACGAGTCCGATCAGTTTTTTGATTCGGTTTTGTTTAAGCATGATGATGAAACGGAGTTTTTCAGCTAATCTCAGTTTTCCGTTAAACTTTTTAAAAAGCTGATTGATGTCGGGCAAATTGACCCACATTGCTACAGGTTGATTTTTGTAGTATACATACCAGATTGCCTTTTCATCGATAATCGTTTTCATTTGCTTAAAGAAGCCTTGTACTTGCTTCTGTTCAAGTTCTTTTCCACCACCGTGTTTGGCCCAGGCTTGATTATAGACGAGTCGAAAATCCTCGGCATACTTTGCCAGTTGAGATTTCCGGATGTGTTCAGCATGGTAATCAGGATTAGCTTTGACTTGAGCGTGTCGTTCGTAGAATTTTTCCTGAAGACGATTTTTGACTTTTAACGAAAAGCACCATTGCTCGAAGTAGGTTTTGAAGCCGTAATTTTCGAATAGTTGTTTATAGTAAGGTTTGTTGAAATTCATTTTGTAAGGCGGTGGAGTGAAGCCCTCTGTAATCAGTCCCCACCAGCTGTCGCGTTCTCCGAAATTGATTGGCCCGTCCATAGCTTCCATACCATGACCGGCGAGCCAGTTTTTACCGGCATCAAAAAGTAAATTGGCTGCATGTTGATCATTAATGCAATCGAAGAACCCGATTCCGCCCGTTGGTTGACCTTCCTTTGCCGAAGTGCGATCGTTGACAAAAGCGGCGATACGACCGATCGTTCGGCCATCGCCGCTTTCCAGAAGAAAGCGAGTACACTTTCCGTGGCGGAAGAATTTGTTCTTAGCGGGATCGAAAACACTTAATATGTCATTATCAAGAGGGCGAACCCAATTGGCGTCATCGTTATAGATAGAAAGCGGGAGAAGAAGAAATTTCTTTTCGTCGGCCTGCGATTTTACTTCGGTAATTTTCATGAGAATAGAATCGGAGTGATAATGGAAGCAAGATACTATTAGTGTTTTATATTCAGAATTCGAGAATTGGAAGTCAAAAAAAAACCACCGGTTTGGGCCGATGGTTTTGAAGTAGGTTGAGGCGGATTATTTACCGCTGATACTGATTTTTTTCTGTAATTCAAGAACGCTGGCCTTGAATTTCTTGTCGGTTTCAATCAGATTGTTCACCGTACGGCAAGCGTGGAGAACAGTAGCATGATCTTTACCACCGCAATGAGCACCAATGCTGCTAAGAGATGATTTTGTCATGTTCTTAGCGAAGTACATGGCAATCTGACGAGCCTGAACTACCTGACGCTTACGTGTTTTAGACTTCAGCATTTCAATAGGGAGGTCAAAATAATCGCAAACGATCTTTTGGATATAGTCGATTGAAACTTCGTGAGTTGTATTCTTCACGAATTTGTCGATCATTTGCTTAGCCAATTCCAACGTCACAGACTTGCGGTTTAAAGAGGCCTGAGCGAGGATGCTGATCAAAGCGCCTTCGAGTTCGCGAACATTAGAAGTGATGCTATAAGCGATGTATTCAACGATTTCCTTAGGAAGTTCGATGCCGTCGATATACATCTTCTTATTGAGGATGGCAATACGAGTTTCCAAATCAGGCATTTGCAGATCAGCTGCTAATCCCCATTTGAAACGGCTCAGCAAACGCTGTTCCATGCCTTGTAAGTCAACCGGAGCTTTGTCGGAAGTGAGTATCAGCTGTTTACCTGTTTGGTGCAAGTGATTGAAGATGTGGAAGAATACATCCTGAGTTTTCTCTTTGCCGGCAAAGAACTGAATATCATCGATGATGAGGACGTCGATCATCTGGTAGAAGTGAACAAAGTCGTTTTGTTCGTTATTTCGAACGGCATCAATGAATTTGTGAGTGAATTTTTCGGAAGAAACGTAAAGAACGGTTTTTCCCGGGTGCTGATTTTTGATCTCAATACCGATAGAGTGAGCCAAGTGAGTTTTTCCCATACCAACGCCACCATAAATAAGGAGTGGGTTGAAAGAAGTTCCTCCGGGCTTGTTAGCAACGGCATAACCGGCAGAGCGGGCGAGACGGTTGCAATCACCTTCGATGAAATTTTCGAAAGTGTAATTCGGATTGAGTTGAGATTCAACGTTAACTTTCTTTAAACCCGGAATAATGAATGGGTTGCGAATAGTATTTGAAGTTGAATTCATCGGTACATTCAATGGAGAGTTTTTTAACTCCGCATGTGAACGCGTTGGAATTTTAACCGTGTACGGTTTTGATTCCGACGTAGCATGTTCCATTACAATGCTGTACTCCAATCGTCCGTCGTTTCCTAACTGCTGACGAATGGTCTTTCTCAAAAGTGTAATGTAGTGTTCTTCGAGCCATTCGTAAAAAAACTGACTAGGGACTTCGATGGTTAAAATTTTTCCATCCAGTTTAATCGGTTTGATGGGTTCAAACCATGTTTTGAAACTCTGAGCACTAACATTATCTTTAATGATTTGCAGGCATTTTTTCCAAACACTCTCGCAAGTCTTCTCCATAGTGGTTTTCAAGAAAAATTTTTTGGTGGTTAATTGTTTAGTTCTTTAGGCGGTGTTCCCTTGTATTGGAGTTCGAGTTGTTGGATTTTCAAATATCCCCTTTTTGAATTTCCGTCAACAAATATTCTGTAAAAAAAAATAAAAAAAAAATTATGCTGCTATTGTATTTTCACAAATTTTTACAGTAGAGGCAAGTGTATCTTTTTTTCTATTTTTTGTATCAAATAAATAATCAATTCTTCCTAATCTGATTCCGGCCCATCCAACTTGTCCAACAAGTACTTCTTTGTTGTCTGCGTTTTTGTATTTCACAGGTTCATTCAGGAAAGTGTGTGTGTGACCACCAAGAATGAGATCGATGTGAGCGCTTTGCTGTGCGAGAATTTCATCTGAAACTTTTTTGTCGTTGTATCGGTAACCGAGATGCGACAAGCAGATGATTAAATCGCAGTGATGTTCATTTTTCAGCAAGGTAGATATTTTGTTCGCATTAACAAGCGGATCATTATAAATAATATTTCCGTATAATTTCGGATCGACAAGTCCTTGCAGTTCGATACGACTCCGAAGACTCCGATTTTTATTCCACCGCGTTTAAAAATTTTGAACGGCAGAATTTTTTCTTCCAAAGCAGTACCTGAGAAGGTATAATTTGTATTTAAGAAAGGAAAATTCATATGTGGCATTTGCTTGATGAGTCCGTCGATGCCATTGTCGAAGTCATGATTGCCGAGTGTAGACGCATCATAACCCATTTCACTCATCAATTTAAATTCTAATTCGCCTCCATACAAGTTAAAATAGGGAGTTCCCTGAAAAATATCACCGGAATCGAGGAGGAGTACATTTTTTTCTTCGGAACGAATCTTTCTTATCAGAGCGGAACGACGAGCAACGCCACCCATGTTCGGATACTTCGGATCATTCGCAGGAAATGGATCTATTCGTGAATGAGTATCATTCGTATGGAGAATGGTGATTTTCGTCAGCCCGCGATCAGCCAGCAAATCAAATGGCAAAGCACTAAGGCCGGCTAAAGCCAGACTGCCGGTTACTTTTTTTAGAAAATCTCTTCTACCGTGCATTGTCGATTCGTTGGTCTAGTTTAACATCTATTTGCTTTCCTGCTTTATTTTGCTCGACAAGATAATTGATGATGGCATCTCTGACTTTCATCATGTCGCTTTCTCTTGGAGCGCCAAGAAAAAATTCATACGAATCGCCACCGTTAGCAAGATAATCGGATGTAAGAACTTTGTATGTTCGAGTTGAGTCATAGGGTAATCCGGCTATCTGCACATTCGCAGCTTTGTTTCCGTTTATTGTCAGACGAATTCCTGAAACCGGCGCCCCGCCTTTACTTGCGATGAAGTTAAGCAATTTTCGATTCGTTCTGCCGTCATTGTTACAACTACCAATTCATTCTCAAAAGGCATCAATTCAAAAACATCTCCGCGAGTAATTGATCCTTTCGGAAGCGGACGACGTAATCCTCCATTATTGAAAATAGCAAAGTCGGCTCCTAATCCGTCGGCAGGTTTGAAATTCTTTGTGCATTGATCCATGCATGCATCCGACATCAGATTTCCCAGTTTGCTTTCCGGATTTCCACGTTCGATCGGACTCGTACTGACTGCGAGAACTGCACTCATTTCTGATTGAACTTTCAGTCGGTAAGGCAATATCTCTTTGTCGATGCTGCTGTCGATGGCAGAAACCGTCGTATCAGAAAAAACGTAAGTTTGTGTATCCTGTTTGGTAATCACATGCGATTGAGTACACGATGCGGCAAGTAATAGGAGGAAAAGGGCAGTCGTTTTGAATCGCATGAAAATTATTTTTTTGGAAACGGGGTAGCAATGATAAAAAATTTTGATTCCAATTCTATCTTCACCGAAAATTATTTTAGCGATGATCACCAACGATATTCAAATAAGAGTAAGATATGCAGAGACGGATCAGATGGGATATGTCTATTACGGAAATTATGCTGCATACTTTGAAGTTGCCCGTGTAGAGATGCTTCGCATGCTAGGATTCAATTATAAACAGTTGGAACTCGAGGGAGTTATGTTACCTGTGCTTGAGTTTTCCATTAAGTACTTCAAGCCGGCATTCTATGATGATTTGCTGACGATCAGAACAACGGTGAATGAAATGCCGGCAGCGCGAATAAAATTTACCTATGAGACTTTTAATGAAAAAAACGAACTTCTGAATCGTGCGGAGACGACGTTGGTATTCATAAACAAATCAATGAACCGTCCGGTAGCAATGCCTGCAAAGATGCAGGAGGCTATGCTTCAGTATTTCAAAAAGTCTTGAGTGTACGCTAATTACAACTCTTTCATTAAGTATTGATACAATTGAAGCATCGCTTTAATATCAGCTTTGTTTACTTTTTCATCGGGTGAATGCACGTTTTCTTCAGCAGCACCAATGAAAACCCAATCGATCGGATAAGGCTGTTTTTGAATTTCTGTTCCGTCGGATCCGCCGGCATTTTCGACTTCGAGTTGAAATGGAACAGCACTTTTTTCGGCCAGTCGAATAATCTGATTGACAAAGGAACGGCGAGGAAGCCCTGTATCGCGCATCGAAATAACTACACCTTTTCCGGGATGAACGCCATCGGTGATCCAGGTTATGTCGGAAATCAAAGCTTTTTTGATTTTATAATTTTCATACAAAAAGCGAGTCAGATAAGGCACGCTGCCGCCTCCGTGTTCTTCCCAGCAGGAAAATACAATGGCGCCATCGGTTAGTGTCTCACACAGTCGTAAAGCTGTCCAAACACCTAAACGATTGTCCATGTAACAGCTTTGAACCGATTCATCATCTTCGCGCCAAATTGACTTAAAAGACAGATCCGTCCCTCGTTCAATTTCTCTGACGAAATCGTAGCTCAATTCACCTTCTTCATTTTTTCGCAGAAGGCATTCAATATTTCCTTTAGAATCTTTTCCTGTCAACACATATCCCGATTCTGTGCGTGGTGCACCGACCTTTACCAATTGATGGCCGTAGCGAACGGTAAAGCCGATATTATCCATATGCGCATAAACAGCAGTGCGTGGTTTTCCGAAAACCAGCACGACACAATCCTGAAAATCGTCGCCCTCAAAAATCTGTGGCGGAGATTTCCAGTTTTTTTTATTCTCATTAATATATGAGAGAACAAAATTCTTCATATCACCTTCGTTTCCTGAAGGAGCATGAATGCTGCAAAGTGTTTTTAAGAGTTCCATAGGGTATTACCGGTGTTATTTGCGTAAATTGTTATGCTGTCATTTTCGACATTCATTTTTTCAATTGAATTGCCAGTGACGACTGGGGCTTTTAACCCGTTGAGAAGCTTTTTTGATGAAGTTATAACCCTACATTCATCCCACATTCCCGATTCGAGGAATTGTGAAAGAATAGAAGCACCTCCTTCTACAAGGACAGAAAGAATCTTCTCATTATAGAGAGCTGAAAGAATACTTTCGATCAGATTCGTTGATGGAAATTTGATCCGCTTTATTTTTCCGGACACTTCGTCTACTGAAGAGTTCAGTAAAATAGTATCAGCCTGCTCATTAAAGATTTTCAAGCTCGCCGGCAATTCGTTTTTGTGATCGATCACAACTCGAACAGGGTTTTTCCCTTTGACCAATCTAACCGTCAGTTCAGGATTGTCTATTTGGGCTGTATTTTTTCCAATTAGAATTGAAGCTTCTTCAGAACGCCATTGATGTACGATTCGATCACTAATCGGATTACTGATTTTTCTGTTTTCAGGTGTCGGATTTTCGGGAGCGATAAAACCGTCAGCGCTTTGAGCAAATTTCAAAACGATGTAGGGCCGTTTTTTTTCGTGATAGGTAAAGAAGCGCCGATTTAGAATTCTTCCTTCCTTTTTCAAAACACCTGTAACAACCTCAATTCCGGCTGTCCTTAATTTTTGAATTCCCCGTCCATTCACTTCCGGAAAAGGATCCTCGTTGGCAATGATTACTCTGGGAATTTTATGATGAATGATCAGATCGGAGCATGGAGGTGTTTTCCCGTGATGAGAACACGGCTCCAGGTTCACATACAACGTCGATTGAGATAGGAGTGACTCAAAACCTTTAGCGATAGCATCGTTAATCGCATTGACCTCAGCATGAGCCGAACCAAACTGCCGATGATAACCCTCGCCGATGATGGCGTTGTCATGTACTAAAACAGCGCCCACCAACGGATTAGGCGCCACATACCCGGCACCTCTTTCCGCTAACTGCAAACAAATGCGCATCATCAGTTCATCCATCACGTGGCGAAAATAACAAGAGCCCGGGGAAATACCTAGGGGATTGGGAAGATATGTTTTTATTGAAGATTGAAGATTGAAGATTGAATATTGAAGATTGGGTAACCCTCAAATAATCATCAGTATTACACCAATTACCATTACTAATTACTAATTACCAATTTCTAATTTCTAATTACCAATTACACTTACCACTTACCACTTACCACTTACCACTTACCACTTACCACTTACCACTTACTACTTACTACTTACTACTTACTGCTTCTGCTTACCTTTACCTCAATTTCTTACCCCATGCAACCCCTCGAATCGATCCTTTCCCGTTGGAGAGAAAAACTTGTTCCGCTTTATGATAGTCACGAAGCCGAGCAAGTTATTTTTCTTGTCATGGAAGAAGTGATGAAGTTTCGTAAGATCGACTTGAGTTTGCGAAAGGACGAAATCATTGCTCTTCCGATGCAGATGTGTCTGGAAGCGATTTTGCAAAAGCTGCTTGAAGGTGTTCCCGTGCAATATGTGCTTGGATTTGCGTGGTTCGACGGACTGAAAGTCGAAGTGAATTCAAGTGTGTTGATTCCTCGTCAGGAAACAGAGGAGCTTGTAACGTGGATAGCGAAAGAAATCGAAGCTCATGGAAATGTTGCTTCGGTATTAGATGTTTGTTCCGGCAGCGGTTGCATTGGATTAGCTCTTAAGCATCATTTCACTGAAATAAATGTTTATGGAATAGATGTTTCCGATGAGGCAATTGAAATCGCCAAACGAAATTCACTCAAGCTGAATTTACAGGAAGAATTTTTCAAAGAAGATGTACTTTGGAGAAGTTGCCGGTTGATGTTGATTTGATCGTCAGTAATCCGCCTTACGTAAAGCAATCCGAATCGAAATTAATGCACCACCGGGTTTTGCAATTTGAACCACATCTGGCATTATTTGTTCCTGATGCGGAAGCAATCATATTTTACCGAAAAATTGCATCATTAGCTAAAAGCGGTTTGAAAGCCGGAGGTCAATTGTATTTCGAAATCAATGAAGCTCATGGAGAAGAGGTGGTAAGCATGCTCTCCTCACTCGGTTTCAGAAATATAGAGCTTCGGAAGGATTTGAATGGTAAATTCCGCATGATCAGGGCGGTGAAATAATCAAACTGCTTAAAAAGCCTTCAATTTTCCAATTATCTTTGAAGGTTCCTGACTTAGAATTCAGAATACTGACTTGACTTAGTACAAATATGAACGCCGAATTTTCAGGTACTAACTTTGGATCGGCATACAATATAATATGAAGGAAATTACGAAAGCTGAAGCCCAAAAGAGAATCGAAGAATTAACTAGTGAAATCAATGAGCATAATTACAAGTATTATGTTCAGGCGTCACCGGCTATAAGCGATTACGATTTTGATATGTTGCTCGAAGAGTTAATTCGTCTCGAAAAGCAATTCCCTGAACTGGCATCTCCGGAATCGCCTTCTCAGCGTGTAGGCGGAACGGTGACGAAGGAGTTCAATTCGGTGAAACATAAATATCCGATGCTCTCGTTGTCGAATACGTATTCCGAACAGGATCTGCGTGATTTCGATGAGCGCGTTCGTAAAGGACTCGATAATGAATTTCAATATATCTGCGAATTGAAATTCGATGGTGTCGCCATCGGATTGACATATGTCGATGGTAAATTAAAACAAGCTGTGACCCGTGGCGATGGAGTTCAGGGAGACGAAGTGACGGCCAATGTGAAAACAATTCGTTCGATTCCTTTGGTTTTGCATGGCGATGATTACCCGAAAGAATTTGAGATCAGAGGTGAGATTTTAATGCCAAGATCATCTTTCGATAAAATCAATAAAGAGATTTCCGAACAATTGTCGGAAGACGGCTATAGTGAAGACGAGATTGCTGATCGTTTATTGAAAAATCCGCGTAACGCAGCTGCAGGCACCATTAAGATGCAGGATTCTGCTGTCGTTGCCAAGAGAAATCTCGATTGTTTCTTGTACGCATTGTATGGAGAAAATTTGCCGTACGAAACACATCAGGAATCTCTCGAAGCTGCTCATAGTTGGGGATTCAAGATATCGGAACATACGAAGCGTTGTAAAAATATCGACGAAGTATTGGATTATTTAGCCGTTTGGGAGAAGAAGCGTACAAAGCTGCCTTTTGATACCGATGGAGTAGTGATAAAAGTTGATTCTATTCGACAACAAAAAGATCTGGGATTCACGGCTAAATCTCCACGTTGGGCAATTGCTTATAAATTCAAGGCAGAAAGCGCGAGCACGACATTGCTCGATATAATTTATCAGGTCGGACGTACAGGAGCAATCACTCCCGTTGCCGATTTGAAAGCAGTTGCATTGGCAGGTTCTACCGTTCGTCGGGCCACTTTGCATAATGCTGACCAGATAGAAAAACTCGATTTGAGAATCGGCGATCAGGTCTTTGTTGAGAAGGGCGGAGAGGTAATTCCGAAAATCACAGCCGTTGATCTGAGTAAACGTGATTTATTTTCTCATCCGGTAAAATACATTACGAAATGTCCGGAGTGCGGTACAGAATTGGAGCGAAAGGAAGGCGAAGCGCAGCATTATTGTCCGAACGTAAATGGTTGTCCGCCGCAGATTAAAGGCCGTATCGAACATTTCATCTCCAGAAAGGCAATGAATATAGATAGTTTGGGAGAGGGGAAGATTGAAATGCTCTTTGATAACAAATTAATTCACAGGCCATCCGATTTGTATTCGCTTACCTATGATAAGTTGATCGGATTAGAAAAAATAATTTCAGGTGAAGAAGGCGAGAAGGCTAAAAAAATCAGCTTGCAGGAAAAGTCGGTGAAGAAAATTTTATCAGGCATTGAAGAATCAAAAGCAGTTCCTTTTGAAAGAGTGTTATATGCTATTGGGATCAGATATGTAGGAGAAACCGTGGCAAAGAAACTGGCAATAGCTTTTAAGTCGATGGATGCAATCGAAAAGGCAAGTTCAGAACAGTTACTGCAAGTTGAGGAAATAGGAGAGAAGATTGCTGAAAGCGTTCTCGAATATTTCAAAGTCGCTGCTAATCGTAAAGAGGTGGAAGCCTTGCGAAATGCCGGCTTGCAATTTGAATTATCGGCCGATTCTATGCCTAAAATGATTAGTAATGTTCTCGAAGGTAAATCGTTTGTGGTTACGGGGACTTTGACTAATTTCGACCGCGATCAGGTAAAAGTCGTTATTGAACAACACGGAGGAAAGAATCAAAGTGGGGTATCCGCAAAGACAACATTTGTTGTTGCAGGTGAGAAACCCGGCGATTCAAAAATTGAAAAAGCGAAGAAGTTAAACATACCGATAATCGACGAAGACGAATTTATGAAAATGATCGGAGGATAATGAAGCTCAGCAAAAACATACGCGCCCGTTTGGGGCAAATGCACTTCAGGAAGGAGATTAAAAAACTCAAGCTGAAACGCGAGATTGTGGGATTTGATGAAGCACTAAAAATCGGTATGTTGTACGATGCAACAGATGAACGCGATTATGAAATGGTAAAGGCATACGTCAAAACTGTTCGAGGTACGTACAAGAAAGATATCCTTGCCATGGGTTTTGTCGATAAGAAGGAATTGCCGCAAAGCCAGTTTGCACAATACGGACTCGACTTTTTTACCCGAAAAGACCTTAATTTTAAAATGATTCCGGTAAATCCGATCGTAGATAATTTTATCAAAGAAAAATTTGATATCCTTGTCAATCTCAATTCCGGTAAATGTTTTCCTTTGCGATATATCTCAGCTATGTCGCACGCCCGTTTTAGAGTGGGGCGCTATGTAAAATCTTATACCGATTGCTACGATATGATGGTGAAGCTGAAAGGTGAACCGCCGATAAAAAATGTGATTGAAGAAATAGAACATTTCCTGAAACTGCTAAAAAAGACGAATGAACCTCAATAAGCTCAAAGGAACCGGCGTGGCTTTGGTCACACCGATGCACAAGGATGGTAGTATTGATTTTAAATCGTTCCGCAAACTGATCGATCGTTGCATCGACGGTAGGGTGGAATACCTCGTTCCGCTCGGAACAACGGGTGAATCAGCTACGTTGAGTTCTAACGAACGTCGTGCTGTTTTGGATTTCGTTACAGAGATCACTGACAAGAGAGTACCTATCGTCTTAGGTCTTGGAGGAAATAACACTCAGGAAATTCTGCATACAATTGAGGAGTACGACTTTTCCGGTGTCGATGCGATTTTGTCTGTTTCTCCTTATTATAATCGACCTTCGCAGCGCGGAATTTTTCAGCATTATAAGATGATTGCCAATGCAAGTCCTGTTCCGGTAATTCTTTACAATGTGCCAACACGCACAGGTAGTAATATGGATGCTGATACTACTTTGCAATTAGCTCACGAAGTAGAAAACGTTGTTGCTATAAAAGAAGCTTCAGGCAATCTGGAAAAGGCAATGAAAATAATCAAGAACAAGCCAAAAGATTTTCTCGTCATCAGTGGCGATGATGTAATCAGCTTACCAATGATTGCGGCCGGTGCTGACGGAGTCATTTCCGTTATTGCGAATGCGCTTCCTAAAGACGCCTCAGAAATGATTCGCATGTGCCTTGAAGGCAATTTTGATAAAGCACGCAAATTGCATTACAAATTATTCGACACCATGCACGCCATTTTCGTCGACGGAAATCCATCCGGAGTCAAAGGTTTACTTGCTTCTCAGAACATCTGCTCCGAGTTTGTCCGTTTGCCTCTTACTGCAGTTTCGAAAGCTGTGATTAATCGGTTTGAGGGAATGGGGAAGTAGGAGGCGGGTTGCGGGTTGCGAGTTGCGGGTTGCGGGTTGCAGGTTACGAGATACGAGTTGCGGGTTTTGAACGTCCGGATTCACTTTGCCTGCAGGTTATCGACTACGGATTAAAGACTAAATACCAGAGGCAACACCCTTGCCCTTTCAATCCTTTTCACTATATTTGAGGGTATAAGATTCAACAATTCCTATGAAAAAAATCTACATATTTCTTCTGGCATTTATGCCATTGATTTCACTTGCTCAAATCTCTATCACCTCAAATGACTTACAGCATTCGGGTGATTTCTATACGGTAAGTACCGGTGTTGCATTTTCAGGAATGGATGCAACCTTGACGGGAGCAAATTACAATTGGGATTATTCACAATTGACTTATAGTTCTCAGACAACCGATACGATTTTCGATGAATCCTCGACAGGTTCGTTGTTGTCGGTGTTCTTTGTAGATTTTGCTTTTAATGTGAATCGTTCGAATCTGGCAAGCCATGGAAATAGTTTCGCTGTAGGAACGGTCAACGTAAGCGATGTTTGGAATTTCTATTACAATTCTACTTCGTCCTTTAAGCAAGTAGGTTTTGGAGCAATTGTCAATGGAGCACCGCTTCCTGTTGCTTATTCCCCGCAAGATGTAATTTATAATTTGCCACTCACATTTGGTCAGACTGATTCCGGTAATAGCGGTTATGCACTTGATCTGACATCGACACTTGGCCTTTACTATTCAATTGCCCGAACACGCAGCACGGAAGTAGACGGATGGGGAAGTTTAACTACTCCATTAGGTACTTTTAATGTTCTCCGTACAAAAGCAACTGTGATAGAACAAGACAGTGTGTACATCGATTCACTTGGGTTTGGCTTGAATCTTCCTCCGGTAACAACTATCGAATATAAGTGGTTGGGGAGCAGGATCAGGAATTCCTTTATTGGAAATCAATACAAGTGGAACAGGCATTGTAACGTCAATTAAATATCAGGACACTCTGAATACAACAGCCGTTACCTCTTTGGCAATAGTTTCTGAACCGGTGCTTTTTCCAAATCCTGCCTCAGATTATTTATTCGTTAAATATAATCTAAGCAAGCCGGCGAATGTTCATATAGCCATTTACTCACAAGAAGGGAAATTGGCTGCCGACGAAATCAATTCGCAAGACAGCGCAGGAGACCAGTTTAAATCTATATCCCTTTCACAATATCATTTGGCTCATGGTACGTATTCCTCCATTTGAATGTCGATGGTAAGGAGTTTACGAAAGCATTCCAATTGTAGAATTCTGAATTAAAAATTCAAAATCCTTTTTCCGGACGTGATTGATTAATGCTACGGCAATTGTACGACCCCGTTGGGGTCGGTTGTGGTGGGCGCATTTCTCCTTCTACCAATATTCGACCCCGTTGGGGTCGCAGTACGATAGCCGACGAAATAGCGAAACAATCCGACCCCATTGTGATTGCATAATGGTATCCCGCGAAATTGCAAATCGATCCGACCCCATCGGGGTCGCATATTGGTAGCCCGCGAAATTGCAAATCGATCCGACCCCATCGGGGTCGCATATTGGTAGCCCGTGAAATGGCAAATCGATCCGACCCCATCGGGGTCGCACAAAAAAATTTAATTAAGCAATTGTTTAATGAAGTGGAAGCCGTACAGTTTTAAATTCAGAATTCTAAATTTAAAATTTTGAATTTTAAATTAAAATTTTGAATTTTAAATTAAAATTTCCTCCTGAGCTCTACCATTTTCACTGCCGTCGCAGCAGCTTCGATTCCTTTGTTGCCGTGTTTTCCACCGGCACGATCGATAGCTTGCTGTTGGTTTTGCGGAGTGAGAACTCCAAAAATTACCGGAATGCCCGAATTGAGTCCGAGCGTCATGATTCCATTGGCCACTGCGTCGCAGATAAAATCGAAGTGACGCGTTTCGCCCTGGATCACACATCCAATGCAGATGACAGCGTCTGATTTGTCGTTCTCAACAGCCATTTTAGCGCCAAGGGGAAGCTCAAACGAGCCGGGCACATCATGGCGGGTGATGTGTTCTTTTGTGCAGCCGGCAGCGATAAGCGTTTCTACGCAGCCACGATAGAGTGCTTCGGTAATTTCAGGATTCCATTCGGAAATGATCACGGAAAAAGACATACGTGATGCATCGGGGAGATGACCTGTTTCGGATAAGTTGTGTTGAGCTGAAGACATGGGCAAAAAAAAACCGGGTGGAAGCCCGGTTTGAAGTTTTATTTGTTCATCATAGCGTCGGCGCGGGCGATGTACTTATCGGCAGCCTTGCCTTCGTTTGAATTCGGATACGACTTTTTGATTTCTGTATAGACATCTTTCGCAGCCTGATAATTTCCTTTTGATTCTTGTGCAACAGCTAACTTCATCATCATGATAGGTGACGTGAAGGCGTTAGCTTTTTCCTTCGATGCTTTTTCGTAAAAAGAAATTGCTTCGTCAGTTTTTTTAGTTTCCATGTAAGCATCACCGATCGCTCCAAGAGCAAGTGCGCCTGTCATTTCATCTTTTGCATCGTAGCTTTTCAATGTCTCGATTGCTTTTTCGTAATCTTTCGATTTCATATAAGCCATACCGAGATAGTATTTCGCCAGATTGCCTGATTGGCTAACGCTATAATCGTTTGCGATTTCTTCAAGGCCAGGAGTATTACCGTCGCCGTTGATCGCTTGCTTCAATGAATCTGTGAAGAAATAGTTCTCTGCTTTAAATAGAACTTCCTGAGCTGCTTTTTCCTTGTCAGCCACATAAACTTTCTGGTAAAACAGGTAACCGCCAACGGCAACTACCAAAGCCCCGAGGATGATTCCAAGGCTCTTTTTGTTCTGATTGATAAAGTGTTCGGTTTTATCGATCGCTTCCGTTACGTTAATATCCTGATCCTGTTGATTTTCTGCCATTTGAGTTGCTGTGATTTTTTAAACAGGGTGCAAAAATAAATTATTTTCCCTTTTAACCAATTATTCAGGCCATTATGTTTCAAACGAATAGTCAACAATCGGGCGTTGAAAGCTTTTGCAACCTCAGAAAAGCGTAATCTTCCTTTTAATTATTTTAAAATACCCTTTTTGGGCCAAAAATGGGCACATTGCTCTTCAAATCCTTCAGTAAAAATCGAATGATTGTTAGTAGTTTTGTTTGCTCGAAAAACGAAAAATTATGCAGAAAATAACTGTTTTCACACTCATCGGCGCTTTTTTTAGGTCTCCAGGCCTGTAATAATGCGGGTTCCGGCAACGACCATTCATTTGGGGCAGCAATCGATACCTCAGCTGCTGTTCCGGTTACGGAGCTGGTTGCTGCCATGGGTGCTGAAACTTCAAAAGACATGAAAGTAAGCGGTCAGATTAAACAGGTTTGTCAGGCCGAAGGCTGCTGGTTTAAATATGATCAGGGTAATGGACAGGAATTGTTAGTGCGTATGAAAGATCATTCGTTTAAAATTCCAAAAGACCTTGCCGGAAAAACAGCTTTGGTAGAGGGTTTGGCACACTATGATACAACCTCAGTTGAGAAGTTGAGAGATTATGCGAAGGACGAAGGACAAAGCGATGAGGAAGTAGCTGCAATTGTAAATCCCGAAGTGAAACTTATCATAGAAGCTAAAGGAGTAGTGATTCGTTAATCATGACATCATTCCCTATAAAGCTCATAGAATGTCCGCGTGATGCCATGCAAGGCTGGCCGACATTCATCCCGACAGAAACTAAGGTCAGTTACCTCAATAAATTGCTCGAAGTTGGTTTCGACACGTTAGATTTTGGTTCATTCGTCTCGCCCAAAGCAATTCCACAGTTACGCGACACAAGAGAGGTTTTAGAAGGACTTCGATTGGACGGCACATCAACAAAGCTCTTGTCGATTATTGCCAATGTACGCGGTGCTGAAGAAGCAGCAGCCTTTGATGAGATCAGCTTTCTGGGCTTTCCGTTTTCAATTTCACAGGAATTTCAGAGGCGCAATACCAATTCTACCATTGAGGAATCTTTAGTCCGTGTGGAAGAAATTCAGGAAATATGCATCCGAAGCAGAAAAGAGCTCGTCGTCTACATTTCGATGGGATTTGGTAATCCATATGGTGAAGAATGGTCGCCTGAAATTGTAATTCATTGGGTGAAAAAGATGGACGCAATGGGGATTCGTACCATAGCTTTATCCGACACGATTGGCGTTTCCAACCCTGATAATATCAAATACCTCTTCTCCAAACTGATTCCTGCAATTCCGGAAGTTGAATTTGGAGCCCATTTGCATTCGCTCCCGCAAACCAGAGAAGAAAAGATCAGAGCTGCCTTTGAAAGTGGTTGTCGTCGCTTCGACGCAGCCCTGAATGGCATCGGAGGCTGTCCGATGGCAGATGACGATCTTGTCGGAAATCTGGCAACAGAGAGTCTGATTGGGTACTTCGGAGGGCTCGAAAGATTGAATCTGAATGAAAGTGCCTATAAGGAGGCATTAGTCATGGCAAATGAGATTTTCCATTGATTAAAAGTGTAACAATTCACAGAAAATATAGTATTTGGTAAGATGATTGCATAGAATGGGCCCTGCAAATTCTAGCATCTCTAATTCTCACAGAAAAAGGTGAGAGAATACAATCAATAAAATTCCGTTTAGTCACTATGTTAAATTTTCGATTCTCCCAGACACTCTCCAAATCAGTCGTCTTAATCTGTTTTGTATTGGCACAGATTACCGCCATTGCTCAACAAACGGGTTACGTACAGATTTCCGGCAAAATTCGTAAAGACAACAAGCCTGAAAGTGGAGTCAGCATTCAGTATTATGCATCCGGTATTCCGCAGCAGTCGGCCGTGTCGAAAGATAACGGAGGATTCACCTTCAATCTGACCTTGCAGAAAAATTACACCATCAAATTTCTGAAAGACGGATTGGTGACCAAGACACTCGAGTTTAATACGACAGTTCCGGCCGATCAGACCGATATCATTTATCAGAAAGAGTTCAACATCGATATGTTTGCCGACATCGCCGGTGTTTCTCAGGATCGGTCGATGAATAAAGCCGTTGCAAAATTTTCATATAACCCATCTTACGAAGACTTTGAATACGATCAAACTTATAGTAAGCAAATTTTAAACGAACAGGATCAGGCGAGAAAGACAGCTGAGGAGTTAAATCGTCAGCAAGAGCGAGCACGATTAGATTCGTTAAACAAAGCCTGGAATGATTCGCTGGCAAAAGTAAAAGCCCGTGAAGCCGAGTTGATGGCGAAGAGAGCAGAACAGGATAGATTAGCCGCAGAAAGAGAAAAAGCAAGACAAGATTCTATTTCTAAAGCAAGCGCTGCAGCTTCGGCTGCGAAGATGTTAGCAGATCGCGAAAAGGCAAAGGCCGACAGTATTTCAGCAGCACAAGACCGACTCAGAGTACAAGCAGAGGCTAGGGAAAAAGCACGACAAGATTCACTGGCCCGCGTTGAACAGGAACAAAACCGCTTGAGAGAGCTCTCAGCACTTAAAGATAAAGCCCGAAAAGATTCACTCGATAAGGCAATGGCAGAAAAGGCACGACTCGATGCCATAGCAAAAGAGAAGGCCGATGCCGATGCTAAAGCGAAAGCCGATGCACTTGCTACGGCTAAAGAAAAGGCACGACAAGATTCAATTAATGCTGCCGATATTGCTGCTCGTCAGAAGGTAAAAGCCGATGCGGAAGCTGCAGCCAGAGCAGAAGCAGATGCGAAGAGAGCAAAAGAGCAGGAAGAAGCACGATTACGTGCTGAAAAAGAAGCATCGAAATTAGCAGAATCAAAAGCAAAAGAGCGTGAGAGATTTGTGAAAGACTCAACTGATAATGCTTTAGCCATGCAGAAGAAAGCTGCTGCCGATGCAAAAGCTCGACAGGAAGCGGAAGCACAGTTAAAAGCTGAGAATGAAAGAAAGGCAAAAGATAAAGCAGAAGCAGATGCGTTAGCAGCTACGAAAGCTAAACAGGCTGCGGAAGCAAAGGCGAAAGAAGAAGCAGAACAAAAGCACTTGCCGAGAAGAAGGAAAAAGCACTCCAGGATGAATTAGCACGTGCGCGTTCTGAAAAGGCGAAAGCAGATGCAGAAGCGAAAGCAAAGGCGGATGCAGAAGCAAAATCCAAAGCAGATGCCGATGCTCGTGCTAAAGAAGAAGCCGACCGTATCGTAAAATATAATCAGGAAAAAGCCCGTCAGGATTCATTGGCAACTGCTCAGCGAGCATCTGCTGAAAAAGAAATTGCTGATCGTCAGAAAAAGGCAGCAGCAGATAAAGCTAAACAAGATTCTATTTACCAGGCTCAGCATGCAGCTGCCGATCGAGCAGAAGCAGAACGTCAGGCGAAGTTAATGGCTGATAAGAATCGTCAGGATTCCATAAATGCAGCTACGCGTGCAGCAGCAGCTAAAGCTGATGAAGAGCGCAAGGCTAAAGCAATGGCTGAGATTGAAGCAAAGAAAGCAGCCCTTGCTGCAGCTCAGAAAAAGGATGATAAGCCGACGGTAAGTGCTAAGTCAAGTGCACCGGTGCCGAAGATTGTCGATTCAGATTATAAAGAAGGCGTAACCGAAGAAACTATTAAAGAAACGAATCGAACTATTTACCGAACAGTTGTTAAAAAAGACGGAACCGCTTATAACTTCCAGAAAGTAGTTTACAACTGGGGTGGAGTGTTCTTCTTTAAGAATGATAATGCGATGACGGAAACTACTTTCATGGCGGAGTTGAAGAATTTTAAGGAACAGTTTAAGTAGTGAGTAGTGAGTAGTAAGTAGTAAGTAGTAAGTAGTAAGTTGACTTGGGGTGGGTGATTAGAAATTAGAAATTAGTAATTAGTAATTAGAGTTTGCAGCTTACGGACTATAGAATATATTTTAGAAGCGGATCGGGGACGGTCCGCTTTTTTTTTTACTATGTTTTTAGTGTGAGTTTGAGTTGCAGTTTGAGTGAGCAGAAGAGCAACCCGTTGGCTGAGCTTGTCGCAACCCGCACCCCGCACCCCGTGCCATTTTTTCATCCCCACTCAATCGATACTGCCGAGCTGGCAATTCGAAGCCCACCAAGAAGCCAGCTTGGCATTTTTTTTATTTTGGTATGCGAGTTGACGAATGGCCTGTGTAAAATTTAAAACTCAAAGGAGGAAAAAAAATGACACTCATTCAATTTAAAAACAACAAAAACGTAGATCGCTTTCCGCGCGTACCATCAGTGTTTGGAGATTTCTTTAATGATTTCCTGAACGAAGAACTGATTGGCAAGAATCCATTTAAGTCAATGCCGGCTGTTAACATTAGTGAAACACCGGAGAAATATTTGGTTGAACTTGCTGCTCCCGGAATGGAGAAAAGCGATTTCAAAGTAGAAGTAGAAAATGGAACACTCACTATTACTGCTGAGAAGAAGAACGAGACGAAAGAAGAGACTAGTAAATTCACCCGCAAAGAATTTTCTTACTCAACATTCTCTCGCACATTCACCATGCCTGATCACGTAGCAACCGAACAAATTTCTGCCGAATACATCAACGGCGTGCTGAAACTCACCCTGCCAAAGAAGGTTGAAGCAAAGGCGAAGGCGGTTAGGGAAGTGGTGATCTCTTAAAATGGTAAGTAGTAAGTAGTAAGTAGAGTGTGTAAGTGTAGGTCAACTTACTACTTACAACTTACCACTTACTTTTTTTTGCTACTTTTACCCCTCAATTCAAGAAAATGACACAATCAAAACGCCCCGTAATTCTGGTTACTAACGATGACGGAATTACGGCGCCGGGGCTACATGCTTTGGTGGATGCGATGAAAGATTTAGGGGATATTACTGTGGTGGCTCCGGATAGTCCTCAGTCCGGAATGGGACATGCTATTACGATTAACAATTTATTGCGTGTCGATAAAGTGGATCTGCATGGAAATCATAATTGGTATCAATGCAGCGGTACGCCGGTTGATTGTGTGAAGCTTGCTATCGATAAAATTCTTCACCGAAAGCCCGATCTTTGTGTTTCGGGAATTAATCACGGAAGCAATTCTTCGATCAATGTTATTTATTCGGGAACAATGTCGGCAGCTATGGAAGGCGCTATAGAAGGTATCCCTTCTGCAGGCTTTTCGATGCTTGATTATGCTTTGGATGCGGATTTTTCTGCCGCAAAAATCTACGCTCGCCGTATCGCACAGTTGATTTTGGAAAATGGATTGCCGAAAGGAACATTGCTTAATGTCAATATTCCGAAAATGACATTCGATGAAATCAAAGGAGTGAAAGTGTGTCGTCAGGCTATGGCAAAGTGGGTGGAAGAGTTCGATGAGAGAACAGATCCGACAAAACGGAAATATTACTGGTTAACGGGCAAATTCATCAACGAAGATAAAGGTCAGGATACCGACGAATGGGCTTTGGCTAATGGCTACATTTCTGTCGTTCCGGTGCAATTTGATTTCACAGCACATCATGCAATACCATTCCTGAACGGACTCGATTACAATGTCAAATAAATTGTTCGGCGACACCTTCGTATCAGGGATTTTCTGGGGATTGATCTGTGTTGCCTGTAATTATGCAATCTTTTTCGGTTTGCGTCTGTTGATCAATCAATATACTTCATTGGTGATCTATCAATTTATGCCCGGAGGGATTGTGTTTTCACTGCTTGTTTCAATTTTGACCTTTCGATATATTATGGTGAATCGGAAAAGGAAGAAATGGGTAAAGGTTTCCTCTTTGCCTTAACTTTGCTTACTTTCGGGAGCTATTTGTATTACTATAAATTCAGCTCCTGATGCTAAAGTTTAAGGACAGATTTCTCATCGGCCTGATTTCAGGTTTGCTTGCACCTCCTGTTGCTTTTGCGGTTTTTTCACTATTGAGTTTTCCTGATCGGTCAATTCTCGGAACACTGAGATTTTACATGAAGGGAAATGTCTTGAGCCATGTAATCAGTTTGTCAGTACTAATGAATCTGATTGTCTTTTTCTTTTTTCTAAATTCTAAAAAGGAGCAAACGGCACGCGGTGTGATAGGTGCAACTTTCGTCTATGTATTCATCGTCTTAATCGTTATTCTTCTCTCATGAAATATTATCTGATTTCCGGTGAGGCATCGGGCGACTTACATGCATCGAATCTGGTTCGTGAGATGAAACGAATGGACCCATTGTGCGATTTTCGTGCCTGGGGCGGCGATTTGTTGCAACAGCAGGGAGTCACGCTGGTAAAGCATTATCGTGATCTTGCTTTCATGGGCTTTACCGAAGTCCTCATGAATCTTCGGACCA
The DNA here is from genome assembly GCA_016721305.1 of Bacteroidota bacterium. Lineage (GTDB taxonomy): Bacteria > Bacteroidota > Bacteroidia > AKYH767-A > 2013-40CM-41-45 > JADKIH01. The sequence goes on along the minus strand of JADKIH010000009.1, from coordinate 117,122 downwards.
TTTTAGATAATATCGATTTTTGCAAGAAGGACATTTTGAGTTATAAACCGGATGCGATTATTTTAGTTGACTATCCCGGATTCAATTTGCGCATTGCAAAATTCGCTAAGGAGCAAGGAATCAAAGTATATTATTACATCTCTCCGCAAGTTTGGGCTTGGAAGCAATCCCGGGTCTATAAAATTCGCGAGATGGTCGACAAGATGCTTGTCATTCTTCCTTTCGAAAAAGATTTTTACAAGAAGTTTGATTACAATGTCGATTTCGTTGGTCACCCTTTGCTTGATGCGATTGATCAGCAAAAGGAAAAGCTCAACGATAAGGTAGGATTCTATCGTAAGCATAATCTTTCTGACAAACCTTTAGTGGCATTATTGCCAGGTAGCAGAAAGCAGGAAATTGATACGATGTTACCATTGATGTTGTCTGTGATGTCAGAATTCCCGCAATACCAGTTTGTCGTTGCCGGTGCTCCTTCTCAAAAGAGTTCGTATTATGAAAGTCTGATAGGTAATCAGAATGTGAAATTGATCAGCGGAGAAACATATCAGCTATTGAGTGCTTCTGATGCAGCTTTGGTGACATCAGGAACAGCAACTCTTGAGACTGCATTGCTAAATATTCCGGAAGTAGTGTGCTACAAAGGAGGAAAGATCAGTTATCATATTGCCCGTTGGTTGATAAAAATCAATTTTATTTCTCTCGTCAATTTGATCATGGATAGAGAAGTGGTGAAGGAGTTGATTCAGGACGAGTTAAATCAAAAGAATCTTGTTAGTGAATTGAAAAAAATCCTCGATCCGGGTTTTCGGACGCGCTTACTGGAAGATTATAGCGAGCTTCGACAAAAATTGGGAGGCACAGGGGCATCGGCTAAAGCTGCTTTGATAATTCTTGGCCGTTCCTGATTTTCTAATAAATGATGGTGAGTGCATTGAGTAAATACTCACCGACCGTTTTTTCAATTCCCTCCTCATTTATTTTCGCCGGGTGAATATTTTTCGCCAGGCTCCATTTTCCCGAATTTTACCTGCCTTTATATTGGGTATTGTGCTTTATCGATACGAGATGGTGTTGGTTGGGAATGAGCTTTTATTAGTATCTATTTTGCTACTTACTTTAATTGCATTTCATAAAAAGAAATATCGTTGGCAGATTGTGCCCGGGATTTTATTCCAGATCGTATTTATCAGTTTCGGTTATCTTGTTTCACAACTGAACGACGACAGGAAATCGGATTACTATTTTGAGAGAATAAACGGTGCCAATGGATTTGTAGTTGAAATCCAACAAAAGCCAACGTTAACAAAGTCGGGGAGAAGAGCTCTGGCAAAATCAACTATGTTCACAGGGATGGAATTTGGATTGGTGCTTGCGGCAAAATTTATCTCTATTTGAACGATGATTCGCTTACCGAAAACTTGCAGGCAGCTAAGCTGCAGGCAGGAGATCAAATTTTCTTTTCCAAAGTTCCCGAAGCCATAAAGGCGCCGTTGAATCCGGGACAATATGATTTTAAAACAAGATCCGCCCTAAAAATATTTATTGTCAGATTCGCCTTTCTACGGATCAATGGCAAGTTTGTCGTTCGCCTGATAACTTTCACTTGCTTCGCTTTGCAGAAAGCCTGAGAGATCATTTGCTTCAAACTTACAGAAAAGCCGGAATTACAGGAAATGAATATGCGGTCTTATCAGCCTTAGTGCTTGGCTACGACGATGAAATCGATCGGGAAACGATGGCAGCATTTTCTGCATCCGGTACATTGCATGTTTTATCTGTAAGTGGTATGCACGTAGGATTGGTCTTTACCCTTTTGTCATTTCTTCTAAAGAGAATGGAGGGCAAACGTTACTGGTGGTTAGCTCGACTTTTTATCATTGTCATTATACTCTGGTTTTACGCATTGCTGACAGGATTATCGCCATCCGTTATTCGTTCTGCGATGATGTTTTCATTTATACTCATTGGCAAATCCATTCGGCGGGATTCGAATATTTATAACACTCTTGCAGCTTCCATCGTTGTTATTTCGATTTGCTTCGACCCGATGCTGATTTTCGATGTAGGTTTTCAACTATCCTACCTGGCTGTTGCGGGAATTTCGTTTTTCTATCCATATATCTTCGAGTGGTTTTACTTTGAACAAAAGCTTACCGGAATGATTTGGCAATTAACCGCCGTTTCTCTGGCTGCACAACTAGCCACTCTTCCTGTTTCAATCTATTACTTCCATCAATTTCCCAATTATTTTATATTGGCGAATTTGTTAATCATTCCCGTTTCGACCATTGCTATCTTCGCCGGCATTTTTTTACTCGCATTCAAACCTTTTCCATGGATACTTCTTAAAGCAGGTTGGTTGACTTCGAAACTTGTTTTTATTCAAAATTTTCTGGCGATCGAAATATCTAAATTGCCTTTTGCCGTAAGTGATGAACTGTTTCTAACCGGCATCGAAATGTTTTTGCTCTACGGTGTTATCCTATCGCTAACATATTATCTTGTTCAGAAATCTTTTCGCTCGTTACGATCGGCCATGTGCTTTGTGGGAGTATTTCTGTCTGCTTTAATTTTCAGATCGCTAATTCAAGTTGATGAAAAGCAAATTGTTTTCTATTCAGATCCGATAAAGCCTTGCTTTGAAGTTTCATGGAGTCGAAAATCGATTTTGTTCTATACAGATTCGTTAAAGTCACTTATACTATCGAATCAAAGATTGACTCAGCAAAAGTGCTTTAGAAAAGACAGGCAAATGGTTCATTTGGGAAATTTCAGTGCTTATAATTCGAAATACATATCGGTGAATTCATCCGTTGTGTTTTCCGGTATGCTAATAAGATGGGAGACTGACACGCTTCGCAAAAAGTATTCGTACGAAATATTCTGGCAGGACACATCACAAGCGCGTTGCATTCGACTTTCGAATCGTTTTTCTCGTGGTGAAATCAGAAATTACAATTTAAAAAACGGAGCCGTCGTCTTCGATTTATAATTCATCGAGACGCAGAGTCGACTTTAAGCGAGCACCTTTTTCTGTCGCTTCAAGCAGTCCGCATTCATTGTAAGCGTCATGTTCGAAGAAGAGCGCATAATTTTTGTCGATAGCATCTTTCAGAAATACGCCTTTCTCTTCGAGAGTCAGTAAAGGACGTGTATCATAAGCCATAACGTATGCGAGCGGAATGTGACCGGCAGAGGGGAGCAAATCGGCGCAGTAGGCAATTTTGCGATCCTTGTAATCGATGATCGGCAACATCATAGATTCAGTATGTCCACTTACGAAATGAATGTTGAATCCGTCGAAAAGTGAATCGCCTTTTTTCAAAAACTTGAGTTGACCGCTTTCCTGAATCGGCAGGATATTTTCCTTTAAAAAGCTTGCTTTTTCACGAGCATTCGGTTTGGTTGCCCAATCCCAGTGAGCTTCGTTAGACCAGTAGGTTGCATTCTTGAAGGCCGTTTCGTATCCGTCGCGGTTGTTATTCCATTTGATACTGCCACCGCAATGATCGAAATGAAGATGTGTTAAAAACACATCCGTGATATCGTCTTCCGTAAAGCCTCTTTTGTTCAAGCTGTTTGTCAACTTATCGTCGCCATTCAGGTAGTAGTAGCCCATGAATTTCGCATCCTGTTTGTTTCCGATACCGTTATCGATTAGGACAAGGCGATTCCCATGTTCAACGAGCAGGCAGCGCATAGCCCAGTTGCACATATTGTTTGCATCCGGTGGATTGAGTTTATGCCAGATGGATTTTGGAACGACGCCAAACATGGCACCGCCGTCGAGTTTAAAGTTTCCTGTTTCGATCGAATAGAGATTCATAGCCTTTTGTTGAAGCTGCAAAATAGTGAAAAGCAGTGTTAGTAACGATGTGGAAATTGCTTCTTTTTCTACAAAATGCGAGGCTTCACAAGTGCTACCTTCGGACTAATGACAGAACGAATTCACTTTATTGCCATTGGTGGTGCTGCTATGCACAATCTGGCCCTTGCCCTCCATCAAAAAGGGTATAAAATTTCAGGATCTGATGACGAGATAAACGAACCTTCCCGCTCTCGATTGAAGGCAGCAGGACTGCTGCCGCAAGCAGACGGCTGGTTTCCGGAGAAGATCACTAAGGAGCTCGATGGCGTCATCTTAGGTATGCATGCCCGGGCCGATAATCCCGAGTTGATTCGCGCCACGGAGCTTGGTATTCCGATTTATTCGTATCCCGAATTTCTATACAAGCATTCGAAAGACAAGGTGCGCGTAGTTATTGGTGGTTCCCATGGAAAGACGACCATTACTGCAATGATCCTTCACGTTCTTCGTTCTCAAAATATCGATTTCGATTATATGGTAGGAGCGAAGCTCGACGGATTTGATACGCTGGTACGCATCAGCGAAGCTCCGCTGATTGTTCTAGAAGGCGACGAATATCTTTCTTCGCCTGTCGATCGCCGACCGAAGTTCCACTTGTATCAGGCGACGATCGGATTGATCAGCGGTATTGCCTGGGATCACATCAATGTTTTTCCGCAATACGAAGACTACGTAAAGCAATTCAGCATTTTCGCAGAAGGTATTCCTTCAACAGGGAAGCTTATTTACTGTGAGAATGATCCGGAGGTAAAAACCGTTTGTTCATCATCCGCCATAAAGGCCGGGAAGATGGCGTACGGATTGCCGAAACATCGGATTGTAAATGGAGTGACTATATTAGAAACAGCCCAAGGCGACGTGCCATTACAGGTTTTTGGCGATCATAATTTGATGAATATGGAAGGAGCCCGACTGGTTTGTAATCAGCTTCAGGTTTCCGATCAGGCTTTTTTGCTGCCATCTCCGGATTTAAAGGAGCAGCAAGGCGTTTGGAACTTTTGCAGAGGAATGAGACTGTTGCAGTATTCAAGGATTTCGCGCACTCTCCATCAAAGCTTAAGGCTACCACAGAAGCTGTCCGACAGCAATTTCCTTCTAGAAAGCTTGTAGCCTGTATGGAACTTCACACCTTCAGCAGTTTGAATGAGAATTTCCTTGCACAGTATGCAGGTTCAATGGATACGGCTGATTTAGCCATCGTTTATTTTAATCCTCATACGATTGCGCATAAAAAGCTCAAGGAAATAAGTCCTGAAATGGTTCGCAAAGCTTTTCAGAATGAAAAGATAAAAGTTTACACAGATTCTACTATATTGCGTAAAGATCTGACAGCAATTGACAGTTCCAACAGCGTATTTTTGCTGATGAGTTCAGGGACTTTCGATGGAATGGATCTTGATCTGCTTGCGAAAGAAATTATTTCCCAAAAGGATCCGGTTTCTAAAGTTTCGTAGGTTTTATTCAGACAAATACAACCCTTCATTCGTGATTGTATGAAAAATATTCTTTGCTCAGTCATCGTACTTCTTTCATTTGTTGCAGGTTTTGCACAAACACCTCCGACATTGAATGATCAATATGCTAAGCGAATTGGCAGCCTTCGTTTTACCAAATCAACTTTGTCGTTCGGACGGGTAAAAAATAATGAGGTAAAGACGGATACCCTTCGCATGTTTAATTCAGGCATGACACCAATCACGGTAAGTGTTCAGAATAAACTGAGCCACCTTCAAATTAGTCCGGCGCAGCTTACGGTAGAAGTAGGGAAAGAAGGAGTACTTGTGATTACCTATGATGTGGCGAAGAGAAACGATTTTGGTTTTGTGCTTGACCGGATATCGTTAAACACCAACGACAATCAGCAACCGGTAAAGCCTATAAACATCACTGCTACTATTGATGAGTTTTTTGCAAGTCCCGCAGATTCACTTTCTCCAAAAGCGAGAGTGATTGAATCGAGTTACAACTATGGAACAATTCATGCCGGAGAAAAAGCGTCGCATGAATTTGTTATTTTCAATGACGGACAGAAGCCATTACTCGTTCACAAAACGAAGTCGACATGCGGCTGTATCAAATCGTCAGCCACAAAGACTGAGATTCTTCCCGGACAAAGTGGGACGATTAAAATTGAATTTGATTCCTTTGGAAAAGACGGTAAAGATTCGCGAATTACCAGCGTTTACATCAATGATCCTTTGATGCCGGAGATCAAATTGGAAATGACAGGAACGGTTTTGAAATAGCTTTTTAAAGCTTCGGTTTAGAGAAGAGTTCCGCGAAGAATAAGGAAGGCCAGCGAGAAATAAATTATCAAACCCGTAACGTCGACGAGCGTTGCGATGAACGGAGCTGAAGAAACGGCAGGATCTTTTCCTATTTTCTTTAAGAGCATTGGAATCATAGATCCCATCAATGTTCCCCACATGACGACTCCTACGAGCGTAAATGAAACCGTAAGACCTATTAAAAACCAATAATCACCATAGATAGTGGTGAACTGAGACCAAATGGCAATTCTCAAAAATCCGATAATGGCAAGTATACTTCCAAGTGTGAGGCCCGATAGGACTTCCCGACGTATTACATGCCACCAGTCGAGCCAGGTTACTTCACCCAGTGCCATAGCACGAATGATCAGCGTAGCTGCCTGAGATCCGCTATTACCGCCACTGGAGATGATGAGAGGGACAAAAAGCGTGAGAACAACGGCCTTGTTTAATTCGTCATTAAAATAACCCATCGCGCTAGCCGTGAGCATTTCTCCAAGGAAGAGAATGACTAACCAGCCGGCACGCTTACGGATCATTTTGTACAAAGAGATCTTCAGGTACGGTTCGTCGAGAGCTTCAGTACCCCCGAACTTCTGGATATCTTCCGTGTCCTCTTCTTCGATCACATCGACAACGTCATCGATGGTGATGATACCGACCAGAAGGCCTTTAAAATCCGTCACCGGGAGAGCTACACGATTTGTCTGCTTAAAGAATTCGATAGCCGATTCCTGATCGTCGCGTGCATTGAGGCTCACATATTGTAAGTCCATCAATTCGTTCACTTTCTTATCGAGTGGTGCAAGTAAAAAGTCCCGCACTTTAATATCGTCGATGAGGAAGCCATTGCTGTCTGTCACATAAATATTACTGATCGTTTCGCTATTACTTCCGTTTTTTCGGATGTAATCCAATACCTGAACGACCGTCCAATCTTCTTTCACTGAAATAAAATCCGGTGTCATCAATCGACCGATAGAGTCTTCCGGATATTGCAGAAGTTCTTTCGTCGTTTTTCGTTCTTCGTCGGAGAGGAGGGAAAGGTATTTTTGGAGGGTCTCTTCCGAAAGTTTTTCGAAAAGAGCGGTACGGTCATCCGGACTGATTTGATTCAGTGTTGAAGCAACTTGCTCCAGACTGAAGTTTCGGAGAAGGTCTAGCTGGACTTTGAAGTCAAGATTTTCGAAAGTCTTAATGGCCTTTTCGGCATCGAGAACCTGGAACACTTTCAGGTAATCGATTTCCTTAGAGTCATTGATGATATCGGCCAATTCTTCCGGCTGTACAGTTGAGCATAAATGCTTCAGTTTGTACAAATTACCGGTAATCAGACGTTCCGCCAATAATTCTTTTTCTTCCGCCGTGACCATGGTGGCAAGATAGGAAATTAATTAGCTGATTTGGGAGATTAGCTGATTAGCTGATGAAAAAATATCCTTCCACAATCAGCTATAAAAAATGATAAGCCTTTTAGGGTTTCAAAAGATTAATCCCATTTTAATTCGAGTCCCACATTAGCTAATTAGCTAATCAGCTAATTAGCTAATTACTTCCGTGATTTGTAATCAAGGTAATAAAGCACCTTCAACGACACCGAATTCGTCTGCGGTTGGTCGAAGAGGGAATTGAAATTGTCGAGATAGTGTAGGCTTACATTTGAATCGTCGGCGAAGATCTGGTTTTTGTAAGTGATGATGAAAGAGCTTCCGGGAGCAAATTGCCAGTTGTAGACTAAGTCGATGGTAAAGTAATTGGAGTTGAAATTATATTCTTCGTAAGAGCTATATGTGCTTGGACTAAACTCGCCGTCACTGCCAAGTACAAATGCACCGTCGTAATTTCCTTTTGACCAATAGTGGCGGCCGGTAAGGCTCAACGACATATCGTTTTTGAACAGGTATCTACTAGTCAGTGCATTTTCGACAGTTGTGATTGATCGATTGCCATAAATGATAGATTGAGTAGCATAGTCATCTGTGATATGACCACGATCGTTATGATCGACACTGTAAGAATAATCAAGTCGGAAGCTTAGTCGATCACTTGCTCTGGCAATTGGAGCAATATAGACATAGCCATACGTGCTTTCCCAAGCTTTTTTCCGGGTATAACTTCCACCGAAATCGAAAGCCAAAGCTTTGTTATAATTAGTCGTCATGCTCAGTGAAGTGTACAGAGATTTCGGCGTTACATTAAATCTGTTTTCCGTTCGCGGCTCGTAGTAGTCTGCACCTTCCAGAAAATTGTTTCCGATATCAAAGAAAATGGACCAATTGGAATGGAGCAGGAGGAAGAAATTGATTCCTGCATTGATACTGGCTAAACGATTGTGATCGCTTAATCGTCCGCTGCGACCCAAGTATGCAGTAACATTTCCTGTCTTAAAATATTTCCAAAACGGATTGAAGAAGTTATATGTATAATAAGCGTTGAGCGAAGTATAATCGCGATAAGAACTATAGCCTAAATCATTTTTATCGAAATTTTTATCAGCTGTTTCGAAAGAAGCTCCATACCAGGATGCGCCACTGATTTTATCAGCAGCAACATAGTAGATGTGACCATTCGTGATTTTTTTGTCAGGCAAATTTTCAACGATATGATTGAGTGTAAAACCGCCGGCTACGCTATACTCGTGGTTTTTGTTTTCGAAACGTCCGCCGGAGGCTAGTACATTTGCATCTCGACTGCTTCCGTCGCGTAATACGTTAGTGTTTGTCAGATAGAAATTACAATTATGCTTGAATTGCTGATCAAGTGCGAGAACGTTGAAATTAGTTAGTGGCGATGTGAGGATTTTCCTGTGCCCACCATCAGCTTTTCTGATAACGGCATAGGTATTTCCTGTAATCGCATTCAGCAAACCTATACCAAGTCCTTTGTCTGTTCTTCCTGATACTTTCGTTGCATTGAGCAGACGAGCTTTGTCAGGGTTCTTCTCTATAGTTTCATCAGGTGCCAGTTCATTCGGCACGTCATAAAATTTTTCAGGCGTCGAGGCAATTCGTCGGGAATAGAATGCATTGCCTTTCGAAAAGATCGAAACACCTTCTTTGAAAAACGGTCGGTTCTCCGAATAGAAAGTTTCGAACGCAGAAAGGTTTTTTACTTTGTTGTCGCTTTTTACCTGTGAAAAATCGGGAAGCAACGTCATATCGAGCGAAAAACGCTCATCAATTCCGTATTTTAAATCGGCGCCACCTGAGTATGAGTATGAATTTTCATGACCTGAGATTTCACCGTTCAAATAACGTGGTGCTTGCTCAGTGTAAATAGAAATGTACGGTGTGAGACTAAGTCGCAGCGGTGGATCAACATTTTTAATGCCTTCCATCGTTCCCCAGAAGTTCATTCTGTTCTGTACGTTCTTTGGAGTGAGCGTCCATTGATCATACTCACGATTTCGTCGGATCAATCGAGCAAACTGAACTCCCCAAACCTGTTCATCGCCCGCAGGGAAGCGAAAAGCAGAGTAGGGAATTCTCATTTCGACGGACCATCCGTTCGGTAATTTTGCAACAGCAGATTGCCAGACTGCATCGAAAGTATAATCGTCGTCATAATATTCTGTTTGTACACCTGAAGCAGAGACTTGGAACACATATCCGTTTTGTCGTTTGTTGTATGGGTCAAATCCGAAACGAAAGCCGTCGCTGTTCAGATTGTCACCTTCGTCGCGATTCCCAAGTTCGTATAGGATGCTATCCGGGTGTGTATCATATAACATAGCACTAACGTAAACAGCGGAGTTGTCATACAGCAAACGTACTTCCGTTTGCTGGGTAACCGGTGCTCCCTCTGTAGGATCGAGTTGTACGAAATCGCCGGCTACTATGGCTTTGTTCCATGCTGTATCGGTGATGAGTCCATCGATTTTAACAGGAGTAGCGGTGAATGTTGCCTTATAAATCTTTGGTATAACGGTCCCAAAAGACGGGAGCGAGAAAGAATAAAGGAAAAGAAGTGGTAGAAAGCGTTTGATCATGCAGTGGACGTGTGTCTGACAAACATAATTGCCTAAGTCGGAAATCCGGGTTAATGAAAAGTTAACAACATCATTTGCATAGTAAGATGATGTATTTTTGGCAAACACACAAATTAACGTCATGCATAAAGCTATTTTACCACCCGAAGTCGGAATGATGAGTGAGTACTATGAGTCGTACCGCCATTATATTCTCGAAAACGATATTTACAAAGGCCTCATAGCTCAGGGCGAAATGACTTACCAGTTTTTAAAGTCATTGTCCGATGTACAGGGCTCGATTCGTTATGAAGCGGGAAAATGGTCGATTCGCGAAGTGGCAGGACATATTATCGATACGGAACGTATTTTTAATTTCCGTGCTTTATCCATTATGCGAGGCGATAAGCAGTCGTTGCCCGGCATGGAAGAAGACGAGTATGCAGCCAATGCCAATTACGACAGCCGGACGATGGCCGACATAGCCGACGAGTTATACACCGTTCGTCAGTCGACCCTTCACCTCATCGGCAATATGGACCCCGAAAAGCTCGATTTGGTCGGAATCGCCAATCAGAACCCGGTAAGTGTGAGAGCATTGATTTACTTCATGTTAGTCCATGAGCGTCACCACATTGGCGTAATGAAGCGTAAGTATCTGGGAGGCAAGTAAGTCGGAGACGTTGAAAATGTTCACTTTTTTCCTGTTTTTTGCTTAAATAATCAGCTCTCGAAATCACAAAAAATGATACTTTTGCGCTCATTATAAAATCAATAATCCGGACAAAATGAATATTCACGAATACCAGGGAAAGTCGATACTCAAATCATTTGGAGTAGGTATCCAGGAAGGCATCGTTGCCGACACTCCTGAAAAGGCTGTAGAAGCAGCTCAGGAATTAACAAAACAAACAGGAACGAACTGGTGGGTTGTGAAAGCTCAGATTCACGCCGGTGGCCGTGGTAAAGGCGGTGGAGTGAAGCTTGCTAAAAATCTCGACGAGGTAAAAGCTCGTGCTACAGATATTATCGGAATGAATTTGGTTACGCACCAGACAGGTCCGCAAGGGAAAAAGGTTAGTAAGGTTTTGATTGCTCAGGATGTATATTATCCTGGCGCATCTCCGACGAAAGAATTTTACATGAGTGTATTGATGAACCGTCAAACGGGTCGCAATATCATCATGTATTCTACCGAAGGCGGAATGGACATCGAAGCCGTTGCTGAAAAAACTCCTCATTTAATTTTCAAAGAAGAAATCGATCCGTCGGTTGGTCTTCAAGGCTTCCAGACTCGTAAGATTGCGTTCAACCTCGGCTTATCAGGTGAGGCTTTCAAGCAAATGACAAAATTCATTGCTTCGCTTTACAAAGCGTACGATTCAATCGATGCTTCTCTTTTCGAAATCAATCCGGTTTTAAAAACATCTGACGATAAAATCATTGCCGTTGACGCAAAAGTAAGTTTCGATGAAAACGGTTTGTTCCGTCACCCTGATTACTTAGCGATGCGCGATACTTCTGAAGAAGATGCTACCGAAGTAGAAGCAGGCGAGCACAATCTGAACTATGTAAAACTCGACGGTAACGTTGGTTGCATGGTTAACGGTGCCGGTCTTGCTATGGCAACGATGGACATCATCAAATTAGCCGGTGGAGATCCTGCCAACTTCCTCGACGTAGGAGGTACAGCTAACGCAGCTCGTGTTGAACAAGCTTTCCGTATCATCCTGAAAGATCCAAACGTAAAAGCGATCCTCGTAAACATCTTCGGAGGTATCGTTCGTTGCGACCGCGTTGCACAAGGTATCGTTGATGCATACAAAAACATCGGTTCTATCCCGGTTCCAATTATCGTCCGCTTACAAGGCACAAACGCCGTCGAAGCCAAGAAAATCATCGACGACAGCGGCCTTAAAGTTTTCTCTGCAATTCAGTTGAAGGAAGCTGCGGATTTGGTTAACACTGTTTTGAAGAAATAGGTAATTAGTAAGTTGTAAGTCGTAAGTAGTTCTTGATGCTTAGCCGTCGTGCTAAAATCACAAACCACTTACGACTTTTGATTTACAGTAAATCCAGGAAGAGCAAAAGAGCTTAACCCCAAGTCAACTTACTACTTACTACTTACAATTTACCAAACTCCAAGTCAACTTACTACTTACTACTTACTACTTACTACTTTACTTACTACTTACTACTTACTACTTACTACTTACTACTTACTACTTACTACTTACTAATTTCTAATTACCAACCCCAAGTCAACTTACTACTTACCACTTACTACTTACCCCAAAAATGAAAGCATTACCCGCAGAACAAGCCTTCCTAGCCCTCCCTGATTCCGAGCTCGCTTCATACGAAAAAGCAAAATACGTTATTCAGCAAGTGCCTTATGAATACACATCATCATATCTCGAAGGATCTGCAAAAGGCCCGGCGGCGATGGTGAGTGCTTCGCACTTTGTGGAGTTTTACGATGAGGAATTGGATCAGGAAAGTTATCGCAAGGGTGGTATTGCTACGCTTCCTGAAATGGATTTCACGAACATCGTGGATGAAGCAGCGATGGCGTTAATCGATCAGGAAACATCGAAACTAATTGCCGACGGAAAGTATGTTGTTTCTCTTGGAGCAGAGCATACGGTGACGAACGGATTTGTTCGCGCACACCTTCGTAAATATCCGAAGCTGGGAGTACTGCAAATCGATGCGCACTCAGACTTACGTCAGGATTACCACGGAAATATTTACTCGCATGCATCGGTGATGAAGCGTGTTCACGATATGAAAGTTCCTCTTGTGCAAATCGGTATTCGTGCACAATGCAAAGAAGAATCTGATTTGATTAAGTCGTCCGATATCATTACTACTTTTTACGCTCACGCCATTCGTAAAGACGCGAAGTGGATGGACAAAGCCATTGCTGCGTTACCGCAGGATGTTTATTTAACAATCGATGCCGATGGTTTCGATCCGTCTATCATGCCTGCCGTAGGCACTGCCGAACCAAACGGCCTCTTCTGGAACGAAACCTTAGAATTCCTCCGTCGTGTTTTCGCCGAACGAAATGTTATCGGCTTCGACGTACTTGAGTGCGCACCAATCGAAGGTTCAATTTTGTCGGAGTATACTTTGGCGAAGTTGGTTTATCGGTTGATTGGGTATCATACACTGGCTAAGTAAGTAGTAAGTTGTAAGTAGTAAGTTGACCTATACTTGGAGCGATTTATAAATAGTAAGTTGTAAGTACTAAGTTGACCTATACTTGGAGCGATTTATAAATAGTAAGTTGTAAGTAGTAATCTGACTTGCAATTAGGGGGATATCCATAAGGCGAGCATAGCATACGCTTTTATTGGGCTATAAATCCATGATTTTCTTTTAAAAATCACTTTTCTCAGCCATCAGACGGTTTAAAGTACGAAGTGGAGCTAAAAAATTACCTTAAGCTTCTCCCAACTCCCGGTCAAATTACTACTTACTACTTACAACTTACCCATTTCCTTAAGTGCAAGTCAACTTACAACTTACAACTTACTACTTACTATAAAAATCCTACATTTGCTCCCTATGAAGAAACTCCTCATCGCCAATCGTGGTGAAATAGCTATTCGGGTGATGCGTTCGGCCCGTGAAATGGGTATCAAAACTGTTGCTGTTTATTCGGAAGCGGATCGGAATGCGTTGCATGTTCGGTATGCGGATGAAGCTGTGTGTATTGGTCCGCCGCCTTCATCGCAGAGTTATTTGGTGATGGATAAAATAATTCAGGCAGCAAAAGATACGGGAGCAGATGCTATTCATCCGGGTTACGGATTTCTTTCGGAGAATGCCGACTTCGCTGATTTAGTAAAACGTTCAGGATTGATTTTCGTTGGACCTACAGGAGATTCAATGCGAATGATGGGAAGTAAGCTGGCTGCGAAAGCAACAGCAGAGAAGCATCATATTCCGCTCGTACCGGGAACAGCTAAGGCTATTGAAGATGTTGGTGAAGCAAAAAAGCTAGCTGAGAAAATCGGTTTCCCAATTTTGATCAAAGCTTCTGCCGGCGGTGGCGGTAAAGGAATGCGTACGGTTTCTAATCTCGACGAATTCGAAGAGCAAATGAAACTGGCTGTGAGTGAAGCGGTGTCTTCATTCGGCGATGGCGCGGTTTTCATTGAAAGATATGTAACATCACCACGACATATAGAAATTCAGGTATTAGGCGATACACACGGCAACGTTGTTTATCTCTTCGAACGTGAATGCAGTATTCAGCGTCGTCACCAGAAATTAGTGGAAGAAGCACCGTCGTCAGTTCTTACGGAAGAAATTCGCAAAGAAATGGGACGCTGTGCAATAGAAGTAGCAAAGGCATGTAATTATGTAGGCGCCGGAACAGTAGAATTTCTGCTCGATGAAAATATGAATTTCTATTTCCTCGAAATGAATACTCGTTTGCAGGTTGAGCATCCGGTTACAGAATACATAACCGGTCTCGATTTAGTAAAAGAGCAAATCAAAGTGGCGAGAGGCGAGAAGCTATCGTTCACGCAAGAAGATATGAAAATCACCGGACACTCCATCGAGATTCGTGTGTGTGCTGAAGATCCGGAAAACAATTTCCTTCCTGATATCGGAACTTTGCATTCTTATAAAATTCCGCAAGGCCCCGGTGTTCGTGTCGACGATGCTTTCGAAGAAGGAATGGCGATTCCGATTTACTACGATCCGATGATTGCCAAACTGATCGTGTACGGAAAAGATCGTACAGAAGCAATCGAGCGAATGAAACGTGCGATTGAAGATTATCATATCAGCGGAGTTTCAACTACATTAAGCTTCTGTCATTTCGTAATGAATCACGAAGCATTTGTAACAGGTCATTTCGATACAAACTTTGTCAAAAAATATTTCACTCCGGGAATGGATCATTCACGTCCTGCTGATGAAAAGCAGATTGCGGCATTATTAGCTGTACATCAGCTTCAGTACGGCGGAGTAGAAGCAAGTTCGACTACAGGTGGGCAAACGGCTGTTTCGAACTGGAAAACGAATCGTGGCGGCTTAAGAAACTAGGCATATTATTTGAAAGGAGAGCGACGTCTTTACCCAAAGAGACGAAAATTCTACCGTTCATTCGAACATGAAAATCACCACCAGTCTATTTTTATTTTTTCTTCTGATTTCAATGTCATCTCTCCGGGTTTCCGCTCAGGCACCTGTGAAAGTGGCCAATGGTTACCGTGTTCCGTACATTATCGAGAAAGACGATACCATTCCTGTCATCAATCTTCCTGAAGTAAAGATTGAGGAAACCAGTCCCGACTACATCAAAAATCTGCAGGAGTATTACCGTTTGCGATTCAACGTAATTAAAGTCTATCCTACGCGCGACTGGCAGCCGTTAAGCTTAATGAAATGAATGCACGAATGGCAACGATGTCGTCGGACAGGGAAAAACGCCGTTACCGCAAAGCAGTAGAAGAGCAGGTAAGAAAGGATTTCGAAGAAACGATTAAGAAGCTCAGTATAAATCAAGGCAACGTCCTCATCAAGCTCATAGACCGTGAAACCGGCCACACCTCATACGAGCTCATCAAACAACTGAAAGGCTCATTCAACGCCTTCTTCGCCCAAGGCCTCGCCAAACTCTTCGGCCACGATCTCAAAGACGAATACGATCCGCAGGGTAAGGATAAAGCTATTGAGAATATCGTGCATCAGATTGAGACGGGGTCGATACAGTTCTGATTTGTAAGTAGAAAGTTGTAAGTAGTAAGTAGTAAGTAGTAAGTAGTAAGTAGTAAGTAGTAAGTTGTAAGTAGTAAGTAGTAAGTAGTAAGTTGACTTGCTGTTTGGGCTTATTCTGGAATTTTCCTTATCGGTAAAAAAAAGCCATCAATTTGTTAAAAAAACGCATAATCCCCAATCCAAAGCCAAGCCAATGCCTAATTATAAGTCAACTTACTACTTACAACTTACTACTTACTACCGGCAAAAAGTTTCCCCACCACCACCCATAAACCCCACTAATTACTAACTTTCCCCCGAATAACAGAAGAGAATCCATGAAAGTACTTGCGACCCTATTCCTGATCTTTATTGTTTCATTTCAGCTGAAGGCACAGAATGCTGTGGAGCCGTGTGATAAGATATGTGCGGAACCGGATACGATGCCGGCTTATGAGGATGGGGAGACGGGATTGTTCGATTATATCGGACAGCGAATCGTGCCCGTGGTTTCGGATTGTATGAAGAATGAAAAGGCGATTATCACTTCTGTTTATATCACACTTACGATTAATAAAGTAGGACAGGTAGTGAGCGTTGATTTCCCGCGCTTGAAAGCATCCGACGAATGCAAGAATAAATTACGCGGGGCAATCATGCGCATGAAAGGATGGAAGCCTGCGAAGTTTAAAGGTAAACCTGTTTGTTCACAATACCTGCTACCGATTCCTTGTATGCTCTGGAAATGATCAAACTCGAAACACCACGACTTTTTATCCGGCACTTTTTAGAAAGCGATGCCGAATTCGTGGTGAGTATATGCAACACACCTGGCTGGTTGAAATTTATTGGCGATCGCTACATTCACACCAATCGTGATGCGGTTTCATATCTGCAGAAAGGACCGTTTATGAGCTATTCCAAATTCGGCTACGGCTTATCCGGTGTCGAGTTAAAATCAAGCCGAAAGCTCATCGGAATGTGTGGCCTGATCAAACGCGATGTTCTTGAACATACCGATATCGGTTTCGCTTTTCTTCCGGAATTCGGAGGAAGCGGATATGCACTTGAAGCCGCTAAGGCAATTTTACAAGAAGGCTTTTCCACTCACGGATTAAATCGCATCGATGCCATTACCGATCCGGAGAATGAACGCTCAATCAGCTTGCTCGAAAAACTAGGAATGCGCCTCGAAAAGCAAATGCTTATCCCCGGCGATCAAAAGGAAGTTTTATTATTCTCGCTCGAAAAAAAATCATGACACAGAAGATTGTTCAAATTGCCATTGTCGTAAAAAACTACGACGAAGCCATTTCATTTTATACAGATAAGCTCGGCTTTGTTTTGCTCGAAGACAAAGTAATGAGCGAAACCAAACGCTGGGTTCGTGTTGCACCCAAAGGCGATCCGCAATTTTCATTACTCCTGGCGCAAGCTTCCGGCGAAAAGCAGGAGCAAAGCATCGGCAATCAAGCAGGCGGCAGAGTTTTTATCTTTATGCACACCGACGATTTGATGCGCGACTATGCTGCGATGAAATCGAAGGGAGTTATTTTTGTGCGTGAACCGGTGGTAGAGGAGTGGGGGACAGTTGCGGTGTTCTCTGATTTGTATGGCAACTTATTTGACTTGATAGAGCCGTCAAAAATCAGTTAATCGAGATTACTTCGAGAGATTGATGAAGCATTTATTTGCTTGCAGAAAATTTTGTTTGAATTACGTCTGTCATCTCCTTCGCCACCTTCGCATTCGAAGCAATCAACTCCGCCCCAAACACAAAATTATTTCCGCCTGAAAAATCAGTCACAACTCCACCGGCTTCTTTTACAATGATGGCGCCACCTGCGACATCCCAGGCGTTCAGTCCGTATTCGTAAAACGATTCAAAGCGTCCGCAGGCTACGTAGGCGAGATCGGCAGCGGCTGAACCCAGGCGGCGTAAACCGTGCGTGTTGCGCATACACCAATCGAATACTTCCATATAGGGTTTCATACGGTCGTAGTCGTGGTAGGGAAAGCCGGTTGCGATGAGTGAATCGGAAAGCTTATCGATTTGTGAAACGTGAATAGCTTTGCCATTTAAAAATGCACCGCCGTCTTTTACGGCTGAAAAACATTCGTCGAGATTTAATTCGTGAACAACGCCGAGAACTAATTCATCATTCATCGTTAGCGCAATGCTGATGCAGAAGCAAGGGATGCCGTGAATGAAGTTCGTAGTTCCGTCGAGCGGATCGATAATCCAATTGTACACATCACCTTTTCTGCTTTCCGTTTTTTCTTCGGTGATGAATCCACTTTCGGGCAAAAGTTCTTTGAGGCGTTTGACGATTTGTTGCTCCGATGTTTTATCGACATACGACACTAAATCGTTGTGGCCTTTTTTTTCGATCGATGAGGATTGAAATTTCTTTCGTTCTTCCAGAATAAATTTGCCGGTTTCGGCAGTGAGCTTGCAAACTTCGGCGCACAGCGATTGAAGAGCCGTCAGATTCATACCTGTTGGATTTTAGGAGAACGATTACGAAGAAGAAGAATGCCGGTAATTCCGGTAATGAAAAGAAGAACGGAAATTAATTGTGCCTGAGTAAATGCAATTCCTCCGATATGATATTGTGAATTCACACGAATGCTTTCAATCAGGAAGCGTTCAATGCCATTGAAGACGAGATAAACGGAAAACAATACTCCCGGAGAAGTGATTTTTTTGCGCATCGACCAGAGCAGGAAGAATAATAAGATGCAGGCAATGCTTTCATACAACGGTGTTGGGAAAACTCCTTCCGGCAATTGATAGCAATGATTGCCAATACAGCTCGGAATCGGAACGCCGACATTGTTTACATTATGCGGATATGTGTACGACCAAAACCAATCAGGAAGGAAATTCATCCAACCTGGTTTAGGTAATGTATTGACGATTCCCCAATCTCCATCACCGGCAATTTGACAACCAAGTCGACCTGTTCCATAAGCCAGCATAATTCCCGGTGCTGCAGCATCACATAGTTGCAAAGGAGTCACGTTGTATTTTTTCCCATACCACAAAACACTGGCGCCACCTACAATAAGTCCTCCATACATCGTCAAGCCGCTTCCGCTGAAGAACATTCCAAACGGATCGGCCATGAAATCGCTCCAGTATTCGAAGATGTGAAAAATCTTAGCACCGATGAGTCCGCCGATTGCAGCTGCCATCGTGAATTCGGAAACCAAATGATGCGGGTAAACATTCTCTTCAACAATCTTCGGCTCCTTCAATTGCTCTTTTTGCTTCTCGCGGAATTTGAGATAAGCGAAGAAAGCTGCGAAGGCTAAACCACCGATGAGACTTCCGTGCAGAGAGAGAATTGCTTCCTGTGGATTTTCGAAAAATGTACTTGAATCGGTAATTGCATAAACTAATTTCGATCCGACGATAAAACCGAAAACACCATTCCAAAACATATCAGCTTTTGAAGCCGGTTCGCCAATAACGGTTTTGCGAATAGTAGGAGCAAAGTAACCAAGTTCTTTTTTTCGTTTTAACTCCAGCCCTAATGTCCATGCCGCGAGCAAAAAGGAAATTGCTACAAGGAAACCGAATGTCGGTGGGAAGGAATAAGCGAAGTGCGTTCCGAAAATGTCATTAAAGAAATCAGAGAGTCCGGCGTACATGATTAGAGTTTAGGAACGATGCGCATTAACGGTTAATAGTTCAGCCTTTGCGCTAACACCTCCGTCGAAGGATGTTACCTGAACTTCATGTATGGAATTGGTAAGCGATTCGTCGTAAGGGACTGAAACGCGAATATAGTTCGAAGTATAGCCTTGCAATTCGCCGTCACGATTTTCTTCTTCGAGTAATACGGGATAAGTTTTGCCGATGTGCTCTAGATAAAATGCAGCACGCTTTTTCTCGGAAAGAATGCGCAACATCTTATTTCGCCTCTTACGCTCATGAATTGGAACTACACCTTGCAAGAGAACAGCATCGGTATTTTCACGCTCGCTATAAGTGAAGACGTGCAGATAAGAGATATTCAATTCCTGAAGGAAAGAATATGTTTCCTGAAATTCAATTTCTGTTTCTCCGGGAAATCCCACGATAACATCAACACCAATGCACGCTTCCGGCATCACAGTTTTGATATGCGCAATTCGCTCGGCATACAATTGCTTGCGGTAACGACGACGCATCAGTCCGAGAATTTTATCGGAACCTGATTGCAATGGAATATGGAAATGTGGAACAAACCGATTCGATGTAGAGACAAAGGAAATAATTTCGTCAGTCAGTAAATTAGGCTCGATGGAAGAGATGCGGAATCGTTCAATGCCATCAACTTTGTCGAGTGCCTGAATTAATTCCAAAAAAGAATTTTCACGTTTCCCATCCTTCGTGTCAAAAATTCCGTAGTCGCCGATATTCACTCCGGTGAGAACGATTTCTTTCACGCCTTTCGAAGCAAGTTCATTCGCCTGACGAACGATGTTTTCAATTTTATCGCTGCGACTATTTCCGCGAGCAAGCGGAATTGTGCAATAAGAGCAAGTATAATCACATCCATCCTGAACTTTTAGGAATGCACGAGTACGATCACCTAATGAATAGGCAAGTGTAAACGTCGTTGCATCTTCAATTTCGCACGAATGGATTTCGGTAAAGTTTTTCTTTTTGAGTGAGTCGAGGTAAGTAACCAAATTGAATTTCTCCGTTGCACCAAGAACAAGATCAACGCCGTCGATAGCAGCGATCTCTTCCGGTTTCAACTGAGCATAACAACCGATGATGGCTACGAACGAATCCGGATTAGCACTCATGGCACGACGAACGATTGTTCGGCATTCCTTGTCGGCATTTTCCGTAACAGAACAAGTATTGATCACAACGACATCAGCGCCACCTTCAAACTCAACTTTTTGAAAACCAGCATTTTTAAGCTGTCTTGCGATCGTAGAAGTCTCGGCAAAATTCAGCTTGCACCCAAGGGTATGAAAGGAAACAGTTGGTGCGGATTTCATGCTGCGAAAGTAAGGAAAAGTGGCCCACCAGCCAAGTTAGCTGCAGAGAGATTCGCCTAAGGAAACGTTAAATTTAGGCTGAAAATGGAGGAAGAGACCAATGATGAGTGTTCGGGGAAAGCCGGTTGATTATTTCTTCTCCTCGTGCTTTAACTTCAATAAGCAACTGATGGCATAATGATCTGATAATTTCTGCTCATGCGTTTCAAAAATTCGAAGAAGAGAATCGCGGATCATGAAAGATATAGTCGATTCGAAAAGATGGGAAAGGACCGGTGTAAGTTTTACCAAGGCCTGAACCGCTTTCACGAAATGAATCTTTCAGATCATCGGCCAGAATAGAATAGGAATACGAAGAAGGCGTATCATTGAAATCACCGCAAAGGATAATTGGGTAAGGACTTGCGTCAAGTGAATCGTGAAGTACCTGAACCTGATCGGCACGTTTGATAAATGCTTTTTTCAATTTTCGTAAAATCGTCATTCCACCGGCAATTTCACTTTGTTGTACATCGTCGTTGTTCAGGTTTTCGATGAAATGATAACTGCTCCACCCGAAGTGAACGCTTTCGAGATGGGTATTGAAAACACGAATCGTATCGTCGCCGACTTTGATGTCTGAGTAGATAAAAACATTCCCGCCTTTTTCCTCAAACGGATTCGCCTTTTTATTGACGATTGGATACTTACTGTAAATCGCAATTCCCCAATGATCGGTTTTACGAAGAGTAAGCGTATAGACAATTTGAGAATATGGCATTTTCAAAATCGTATGTAGTGTATCGGAGTTCTTAAACTCCGGACGTTTACGATCATTCGAAAAAAACTCCTGGAAGCAAATTACATCCGGATCTTCGTCTTGAAGGAATTGAAATATTTTAGCACGTGTTTGTCCGCTGTGAAACCAATTATACAAATCGAACAGGCGAACATTATAGCTGACGATTTTGAGCGCACCATCTTTTCGTACCTCAGCTTCGGGTTTTGGAGTTGAGTTAAATTGAACGACGCCGAATATTTTTCCGATTCCGAGCAATACAAGAGCCAGCGGAATGAAAACTTTCTTTTTTCGGAAAATCAGCCAGTAGATGATGAAGACGATATTGATAGTCAACATGATTTCAAAACCGAGTCCGAATAAAGCGAGCCACCAGCAAGTGCTCGGGCTGATCATGGAAGCGAGATAGGAAAGAAGCAGACCGATCATGGCAAATATATTCAGTATCCACACAATTCGTGAGAAAAGTGTAGAGCTGTTGCCTGATTGTTCTTTCGTAGAGCTCATTATTTATTTTCCTTACTCATTTGAAAGAGGAAATCTTTTTCTACCTGAGTAAGACTTCCATATCCTGATTTGTTGATCTTGTCTAAAATTTCATCCATTTGTTCCTGCTTCGAACGACGCATCACATTGTAATCTTCGTCGCTCATTCCACGGCGGTGAGCAACACGCATGCGGGATGATTTTCCGCTGAATGGGCGAAAGATCGCTTCGATCCATGCACCAAGGTTTCTTCCTTTTTGCAATTGACGGATGTAGAGAAATCCCATCAATGCACCTCCTAAGTGAGAGATATGGCCACCTGCGTTTGATCCACTTACGCTGATCAGATCGGTGAGAATAGCAATGGCAGCGATCCACTTAAGAGAGATACTGCCGATTAGAAGCAAGTTCACTTTTTTATCAGGAAGCAGCGTTGCAGCGGCCATAACGATTGCTAAAACGCCGGCCGATGCGCCGAGAGCAAAAGAACTATCAACTGAATTTTTGAAAAGCGGGAATGTGTTGAAGGCAATAACATATAGAATACCACCTGCAATTCCGCCCAACAAATAAATATTCACTAATTTTTTTCCGCCGAGAAATTCCATGATGATACTTCCCATGAAATTAAGCCAAAGCATATTGATGAGAATATGCATGAAATCCCAGTGATAAAACATGTAAGTGATAATCGTCCACGGTTTCATGAGCAGTTTTCCCAAAGCCGACGGAATGGCCAGCCACGATGAAACAGATTCAAACGAGAAGAGCGAAACTTGAAACAGTCCGCTAAACGCATTTACGATTCGGATCACTAGAAAGATCGCGACATTGATTAAAAGTATTCTAACCAACGCGCTACTCGTATCCCAAAAACTTTTAGTGTTGTTTCGAAAATCAGTCATAAAGTTTAGCTGAAATTATTCCACTGATTTTTTTCTTTCTCCGATTCCAGATCATAATAATGATAAAGCCGGTGATGAGTCCTCCGATATGTGCGAAGTGAGCCACATTATCATTGGTGAAATTGGCAACGCCGGCAAACATTTCCAGTACTCCGAAAATAATCACGGCATACTTGGCTTTAATAGGTATGAAGAAATAGAAGTAAAGCAGTATATCGGGGAAGGTCATTCCGAATGCTAACAGAATACCGAAGACTGCACCGGAAGCACCAACAAGCAATGGCGAATCCAGTACATTGGTTCGAATGCTGTCGACGATATCAATGCTTTGAGTCAGCGCAGTGCCTGCATCGTATGTCATGAACGGATCATAGGCATCGCTCAGACGGCCGGTAGAAGTGAGTGCCTGGGGATTGATATAGGAACGTATTTCGGGTGATTCAATTAATGCTCTGAAGCTATCATGTCCCGGCGCTTTCAGGTAGGCATCGACAAGAGAAATCATGGGTTGATACTCAATATAGCCGATGATAAATTGCATGGCAGCAGCACCGAGTCCGCATAACAGATAGAATTGCAGGAATTTTTTCTGCCCCCAGGCATTCTCGATAGCATAGCCGAACATCCAGAGCTGAAACATATTCAAGAGTAGGTGCATGAAGTTGCCATGCATGAACATGTAGGTGAAAAGTTGATAAACCTTAAATTTGGAACTGAGGAAAAAATGCAGTCCAAGAGTATCATACATCTGAACACCTCGTTGCTCGAGAATTGTAGTCGCCAGAAAGAATATTCCATTAATGATCAATAGATTCTTCACAACAGGAGGAAGAATTTTGAATGGGGCGGGACGATAATTGTCGTAACTCATATGATAGATTTCCCATAGCGGGAATTAGCAAGCATGAAGATGGGGATAATAATTACTTGAGCAGATCAGCCAGATCAGCGTTTTTCAACAGTTTCATACACGGTTTACCGTCGATTCCTCTGTCAGTAGTCGGGCCATCGAAAAAGTCCTTCAGTAACGATTGAATTTCCTGATCGCTTAATTGCTGTCCGCGTTTAAAGGCCATACTTCTGGCCATTGAAAAGCAATTTTCTCCTGAATTCCGATGAAAGCGTATTGGCGTAGTGTTTATACTGTTCAAGAATATCTTCCAGCACATCTCTTTCCTTTCCTTCAGGAATTCCCGGTGGCGTTCCATGAATGACGTAAGTATTCAATCCGAATTCACGCATATCAAAACCCATTTGTCGTATCTCGGCTTCGATATCCTTTATAAGTTGGAAGTCGGCCGCCGTAAGCTGAACGTTTATCGGGAAAAGTAATTGTTGCGTACTGCTCTTTGAGTTTTCTATATTTCGGATCAATCGATTGTAGATGATACGCTCGTGAATAGCTGTAGCGTCCATCAGTAAAATTCCTTCCTGTGTTTTGGCGATCAGAAAAGGACCGGACTGAATGGCAGTGAAAGATGATTGCGCATGGGATTCTGTTTGCACATCAAGTTCTACAGGCGAAGGAGCAGAGACAACAGCCGTGTTTCGGATGTCCTCGTACACTTTTTGCCAACCGGCCTGAGAAACCGAACGATTGTCTTTTTGAAACGGATTGTATTCGGTATTGACTGTAACGCCCGGCTGAACAACGGGCTTAAAACGCATGGAGTGTGGCACGTCAAACGTTGTTTCCTGATCGAAGTCGATGGCAGGAGCGACACTGTATTGTCCGAGCGAACGTTTTACTGCAGCTCTGACAATGGCATAAACCGATCGCTCGTCTTCAAACTTGATTTCTGTTTTTGTCGGATGAATATTGACGTCGATTTTCGAAGGATCGATTTCAATAAACAACCAATATGATGCGAAGCTGTCGCGAGGTAAAAGTTCTTCGAAGGCATTGGTAACGGCATGATGCAAATAGCCGTCTTTGATAAAGCGACGATTGACAAAGAAGAATTGTTCACCGCGAGTTTTGCGGGCAAATTCAGGTTTGCCAACGAAGCCATGAATAGTAATGAGAGAGGTTTCTTCCTGAATCGGAACTAAACGTTCGTTATACGGATTGCCATAAATACTCACGATACGCTGACGCAGGTTGGATATAGGAAGGCGGAATTGCTCACTGCCATTTAAGTTCAGGCTGAAAGCAATTTCAGGATGGGGGAGAGCAACACGTTCAAACTCTTCGAGGATGTGACGTGCTTCAATCGAATTTGATTTGAGGAAATTTCTGCGGGCAGGAACATTGAAGAAAAGATTCTTCACCGAGATCGTAGTACCCGGAGGCATTCCTACCGGCTGCTGATTTTTAAATTCATTGCCTTCGATTTCGATGACTGTGCCGATTTCTTCGCCTTCTTTCATCGTCTTCAGTTCGACCTGAGCGATGGCAGCTATTGACGCCATTGCTTCACCGCGGAAGCCCATGGTTTTGATAGCAAAGAGATCGTCGGCCGAAGTTATCTTTGAAGTGGCATGACGCGCAAAAGCCATTCGGGCATCCGAAGGCGTCATCCCTGAACCGTTATCGACAATGCGGATAAGCGTTTTGCCGGAATCTTTGATAAAAAGTTCAATATTCGTACTGCCGGCGTCGACGGCATTTTCCAGAAGTTCCTTCACTGCCGAAGCCGGGCGCTGAATAACTTCTCCTGCTGCAATCTGATTGGCGACGGTGTCGGGTAATAAGTGAATAATATCCTTCATGCAAAATCTTCTGAAATTCCCTGTAAAGGTCAGTATTTTCTTATTGTTTCCCTAATTTTTGACCTCCGACTTGCCCCAAGCGGACCAAATTTCCCGCTTTTTTGAGTCATTCCGAGGCATTTATTTTTATCGTTAAACTTGTTTTTAAGCCAAGCTTTTATCTATTTTAACACAAGCTAAACAAAGCGTTAATTCAGACGTTTTTCCAATATGTCAGAACACAAATTAAATAAAGTAGAAGCAGGATATCACATGCTTCAATTGCTGTCGGTAGTCGATGGAAAATTTTCCGTGGAAGAAGATCTCGTGATCCGGAAATATCTGGTAGAGAATTATCCTTTTCACGTTAGCCTCGACGGGGCTATGGATAAAATCAGCATTTTGAAATCGGAAGATTACATTATCCATTTTCAGAAATGCATGGACGATTTCTATCAGGATTCTACGCAGGACGAGCGAGTACATTTCATGGATTTCGCAGTTAAACTTGTGAGTGCCGATGAAAAGGTAACGCCTGATGAGAATCTGTTTCTAAATACATTGTTTGATGCATGGGATATTGAGCATGCGGAGTAGGGTGGGTTATTGAAGATTGAAGATTGAAGATTGAAGATTGAAGATTGAAGATTGGCTTCGCCATTCGCAACCCGTTGGCTGAGCTTGTCGAAGCCCGCAACTCGCAACTCGCAACCCGCAACCCGCAACTCGCAACTCGCATCCCGCATCTCGCCAAACAACGCGCAACACAAACGAAGAAAAATCCGTATATTTAACCAATCATAAACCAAAAAACTTCAAACATGAAAAAGTTTGTCCTCTTTAGTTTCTTGTTATTCGGTATGTCGGCGATGGCACAGGTTGTTATTCCGCCGCATCACACACAGGATGCATTCAAGCAATCTCATCCGGATGCAAACCGTTTGGTTTGGACAATGGAAAACGGAAATTACAAAGCCACGTATTACGATCAGTCAAAGAAGATGCGCAACACGGTCTTTGATGCAAATGATGTAGTTCTTCGAAACGAGTACGAATTACCAACTTCTGACGTTCCGGCTACTATCACTGACTATTATGCAAAGTCAAAACCGGTCAGACTGCTGAGTATCGCGTATTTATGGTAGTGGATAAAGATGGCAATAAGTCATATTATACTATTCAGAATGAGGTTGTTACAACCTTTGATCAGGATGGAAAGGTGAAGTAAAATTCACACAGGATATTTAGAAAAGAGGGATTCCGATCTGGTTTCCTTTTTTTATGACCTACTGTGAAATAGGGGAAGTGTTGTCGTAGTAGGATTATTCCAAGATATACCTATTACTTTTTCCTTAAACTTACATCCCGAATATTTTTTACGAACCTTTTTTAATGTGCCGGCGTTAGACTAGATGTGTGTGAAACTCTCGGAAAATTTCAAGTTTTGTTCCGAAAAAAAAGCAAGTGCAAATCCAAAATTAGCGCTTGATAAGCAAGAAGGACTTACTTGATTAAGTCGATCCCCGGAGCCTCATACATTTCGCCAAAAATCTTGGTGTATTTAATTCGAAAATTCGTTCGTGCAGAACAATTAAAATATTTATTGGATGTGGTGGGAAGGAGTCAACTTGGTGGTTGGCTCCTTTATTTTTTGAGAGGCAGGTAATTGGTAATTAGTAATTGGTAATTAGCAAGTAGTAAGTCGTAAGTTGACTTGGAGTTTTAGCTGTTGCACTTATTCCGGACTTGATTAAATGTTGAGCGGTTTCCTACTAAGAACTACGGGCTACAGACTAATGGCTACAGGCTAAAGACTACCGCATGAGTCGATCTGCAAAAACCTTCCTGAACTTCTCCAGCTTTGGTGTGACTACGTAATAGCAATAGGGCTGATCCTGATTTTGATTGAAGTAGTTTTGGTGATAATCTTCGGCTTTGTAGAAGACGCTAAAGGGTGATACTTCGGTTACGATGGGGGCTGAATAAATTTTTTCTGTTGTTAAATCACTGATGATTTTCTCAGCGATTTCTCGTTGTGCTTCGCTATGATAAAAAATAACCGATCTGTATTGTGTTCCAACGTCATTACCCTGGCGATTCAATTGAGTCGGGTCGTGAGAAACGAAGAAGGCTTTTAAAATATCGGTGTAGGTTAATTTCCGCGTATCGAAGACGACCTGAATGACTTCGGCGTGACCGGTTATTCCCAGACAAACTTCTCTGTATGCAGGATTTTGATCTTTCCTCCGGAGTACCCCGATTCCACAGAAACCACTCCATCCAGAATTTGAAATTGTGCTTCAGTACACCAAAAGCAGCCACCACCTACGGTAGCAATTTCCTGAAATTCACTTGGTATATTTTCCATAGTCATGATGGTTAATCCGATTTTATTGTCGGCTTTATAAAAAGAACAATGGTATTGAGGAAAAGTTCAGTTGTCGACTATTTTGAAATAATAAAAGTACCGACTGCCTGAGCTTCATTAGAATTATCAGACGTAACGGTAACTCTGTATGTTCCTGTTGAGAAAAAGTTGATCGCCGTCATTGCATACGACTGACCCGGTTTTAATTCAATTGAACGTTCATCCACCCATTCATCTTTACCACCATCGGTTTTATATGCAACGAATTTCAGCGTTGTTCTCACTCCGACACTATCTGATGGAGCAACTTCAGCATAAAATAGTACTTGAGTTCCCTTATCGCTTAAAAGATAGAAGTGATCCTTCGGCGCTGCCGGTTTCGGTTTGCCATATGAGAAGCGACTTGCTGAGCTTAGATTGTCGGTTATAGTGAGCTTTACGACTTTCTGCGCATGAGAATTCAGAGCCAACGCTGCAAATAATAAGAAGAAGGCAAATTTCCGCATTCAGGTACTTTTTTTTCGTTTGGTCAATGATAGGGATTTTAAGCTTTCACTCCAAAAGCGCAGTGATTGGTCAGCTCGGCCGGATTTCCATCGGGCAGCTTGATTTTTTCGTTACGAGAATCGATTCTGAAATGAGAAAGAGGCAATTTTTCCATTATGCTTCGTAATTCATCCTCCGAATACAATCGAAATCCGAATGCTGCAAAAGGAAGCACTTTCATCGTATCAGCCGAACGTATGGCAATCGAAAAATCACCTCCGGGCTTTAGTACGCGAAGAATTTCATCAAATCCTTTCATGACATCCGGCCAAAAGTAAAGCGTATTTACCGTAAAAATATGATTAAACGAATTTGACTCAAACGGCATTTCTTCTACAGAGCCATGAACGAATGAAGCAGCTTTTGAAGCTACCAGTGCTTTGTGAGTATTGTTTGCTTCATCAACCATGTCTTTCGAAAGGTCAATTCCGGAGTAGACAATTGAATTCTCTTTTTCAAAAATCCGATTCAGGAATGCGCCATTGGCCGGACCAATTTCAAGCACAGAATCACCGGGAGCGAACGTCATCGGACTTAATGCCAAATCATACATCGGTCCGTTGGCTTTCTCCATAAAGTCTGTAATCTCTTTTGCACGCTCGCCGTGCGGAAGACGAAGCTGAGCAGCAATTTCTTCAGGATCTTTGATCATTCAGCGTTGATTTTAAAATGATGAATCCGATTACTCCGGAAATGAGTGAAGCGATAAGAATTGACAGCTTTGCACTGATCACGTACGAAGGTTCTGCGAATGCAAGCAGTGAAATGAAAACCGACATAGTAAATCCAATTCCACCAAGGAAACCTAAGCCAATTATATGCTTGCGCGTTAAACCTTCGGGCATCCGACTTACTTTAAACTTGATCAAAAGAAGCGTAAATAATACAATTCCTAATGGCTTCCCGATAATGAGTCCGAGTGAAATTCCGAAGCTCTCCGGATTATTCAAAATTCCTGTGAGTGATCCGGAAATCGGTATCAGTGTATTAGCCAAGGCAAAGATTGGCATGATCAACAAGTTCACCGGCGAATGGAGAAGGTGTTCGAGCTTTGTCAACGGAGATTCATTTCCTGCTTTCAAAGGAATAGTAACTGCCAGAAGTACTCCGGCAATCGTCGAATGAATTCCGGATTGAAGAATAAAGTACCACAGAAAGATCCCCGGAATAAAGTACAGCCCGATTTGTTTGACTCTAAAACGATTCATCAATAGTAGAATCAAAAATACTCCGCCGGCACTGATCAGATAAGTTGTTTGCAGCGATGATGTATAGAATAATGCAATCACAATCACAGCGCCTAAATCGTCGACAACCGCTATCGCTGTAAGCAACACTTTGCAGGAGTTTGGAATTCTATCGCCAACTAAAGAAAGTATACCGATAGCAAAAGCTATGTCCGTCGCCATCGGAATTCCCCAACCTGAAGCAGTTGACTTTCCGAAATTGAAAAGAACAAAAATGAGCGCCGGAAAAATCATTCCGCCCAACGCAGCGCCAATCGGAAGAGAAGCTTTTTCGAAGCCTGACAATTCGCCTTCCATAAACTCTCGCTTTATTTCTAGTCCTACAAGCAGAAAGAAAAAAGCCATAAGGCCTTCATTCACCAAATGCTCTAAGCTGAAATGAACGAAGCTGTTCAATTGATAAGCGTGCTCCCAGAAATTCTGATACGACTCTGCAAAGCCCGAATTCGAAAGTATTAACGATACAACCGTCAGCGTCAACAATGCAACCCCGGAGAACTTCTGACTCCTGATGAAGCTTTGGAAGTGGTGGGTTAGGCGGTTGGTGATGGGCATTGGTAGGTTGTAAGTGGTAAGTAGTAAGTAGTAAGTAGTAAGTAGTAAGTTGACTGTTTGTTAATTGCGTTGTTGCAACCTGTAAGCGGGTGGATGAGCTTGCTGAATCCCGCAACTCCTGATGTGCGAGTTTGAGTAACAGTTTGAGTGAGCAGGGTCGCAACTCGCAACCCGCAACCCGTAACCCGTAACCCGCTACTACTTCACCAACTCCCCATTCAATCTCCTCAATCTTGTTTCGGATAATTTGGTGTTATAGCGCGCTGTGGTGAGGCGGCTGACGGATTCTTCGAAAACGCGTTGAGCGTCCTGCATTTCAAGTGTAGAGCTGATTCCGAGACGGTATCTTTCTTGCGCCACATTCAAAATTTCACGGGCGAAAGTTATGTTTTCTTCTTCCATCTTCAAAAGTTCAAGTTGATTGGAAAAATTGCGATAGCTGTTGAGTAATTCGGCGCTGATTTGTTCTTTGATGGACGACAATTCCAGCTTGGCCTGCAATACTTCTGATCGCGAATTGCGGATTTGTCGTGTGATATTAAAACCATGAAAGAGAGGAAGTGTTGCCGTAATCCCGTAATTATATCCGTTACTTTGATTGTAAAGTGAAAAGCCTGCATCATTCTTTGTCTTATTGTAAACGTAGTGGGATGACAGAGCGATTTTGGCCAGCGCATCGACTGACTTTCTTCAGGCTTAATTCAGCAATGCGTGAATTGATCTCGAACAAAGCCACAGTAGCATTTTTACTCTCCAGCTCTTTTTCATTTGCTGAATATCCGGGCGGTAGGAAATAATAACCGAATCTTCTGTCTGATACTTATTCTCGAGCGGTTTTGCCATCAACCTGTTCAATTCAATCATGGCGGCATCGAGCTGCGATTGCGTTGTCAGTTCGATTGACTTCTGCTTATTGAAATCGGTTTTTGCCAAAAGCATATCTAACTTCGAACCTGAGCCATTGTTGAGTTTTCTTTCAGCTATCTTTAGTCGGTCTTCCGACAAAGTCAGTTCTTCTCGAACAGCTTTCAGATCCTGACGATTCTTAATGATGGAGTAGTAGGCGCTGATAATTGATTCAATCGTATTCTCTATCTGAATTTTTAACTGCTGGTCCGACTGACGTACAACAGAGCTGAGCTTGTCGCGCGTATAAAACATTTTCATTCCGTCGAAAATCGTCCATGTAATACCTGCGTCCATCGAAAGGACAGAAGAGCCGGATCCATCGCGCTTAATTTCTGAACCGCTGCTATATTTTTGGTCAATCGAGCTGACCGATTTTACATAGCCACCGGAAACATCGGCATTCGGGAGCATTCCTGCGTTTCCTGCAGTTGCGTTATTCTTTGCCTCGGCATTCATCGAAGAATAGATCTGTACATCGAAATTACTCTCGAGCGCATTTTTTATCGCATTGTCGAGCGTCAGAAGCGAATCCTGTGCATTCGAAATGAAAGGAGAAATCAAAATAAGAAGAAAGGCAATTTTACTCTTCATCATTTTGTTTTTTGTTACGTGAGATATAAGTGTACACGGCAGGTATGACATAGAGAGTAAGAATCAAAGAAAACAACAAGCCACCTACAACGACAATACCCATCGGAATTCGGCTCTGCGCACCGTTGCCCAATCCGATTGCAATTGGTAATGCTCCTAAAATGGTTGCAATACTTGTCATGAGAATTGGACGCAGACGAGATACAGAAGCATCTATAACGGCTTCTTTTAAAAGAAGCCCTTGTGCTTTGCGCTGATTGGCGAATTCAACGATAAGAATACCATTCTTCGTAACCAATCCGATAAGCATGATGATGCCAATCTGACTGAAGATGTTCAATGTCTGATTAAACATCCACAATGAAAGAACAGCACCGCCAAGCGCGAGCGGGACGGTTAACATGATAATGAACGGGTCTCTGAAACTTTCAAACTGTGCGGCAAGGATCAGGTAAATGAGTACTAATGCCAGAATGAAAGCGAAGAGAATATTGGAACCGCTTTCTGAGAAGTCGCGCGAAGGACCCGATAAAGCTGTGCTGAATGAGTCGTCCAAAACGTCTTTGCGGATTTTATCCATCGCCTGAATTCCATCGCCGATAGTTTTCCCTTGTGCAAGTCCGGCTGAAACCGTTGCTGATTTGTAGCGATTGAAATGATAAAGCTGTGGCGGACTACTTTCTTCTTTCACCGTTACGACGTTGTCCAGCTGTATCATATCACCTTTAGTGTTTCGCACATACAGTGATTTTAGATCCAAAGGCTCATCACGATTAATTCTATCGACCTGCCCGATAACCTGATATTGCTTTCCATTCATTGTGAAATAAGAAATCCGGCTTCCGCTATAGGCTAGTTGGAATGTCTGAGCAATATCACTTACCGAAACGCCCAATGCCGATGCGCGATTGCGATCAATTTGCACATTGAGTTCAGGCTTGTTGAATTTCAAGTTTACATCAACACCCTGGAAGGTTGGATCTTTAGTAGCTAGCTCCATAAACTTTGGAAGTTTCTCTTTCAGTTTTTCGAAAGAAGGAGCCTGAATAACGTATTGAACCGGTAAACTGCTTCGTGCCTGACCACCAACGCCGATGGTTTGTTCTTGCAGAGCGAAGGCCTTTCCATCCGGGAAGTATTTCATGTTTTTAGTAAGATAGTCGGCAATCTGTTGCTGACTTCTTTTACGGTCATCGGGATTCTTCAAAACTACACGTGCGAATCCGGTGTTCACAGCTCCTGATCCACTAAAGTTCGGTGCAGTTACGCTCAACAAAATTCGTTTCTCAGGAATGGAATCGTTGATGAAATATACCAATCGATCCAGATAATGATCCATGTAATCGTACGAAGTGCCTTCCGGAGTGGTGACCTGCATACGAATAAGACTCCGATCTTCCAATGGAGCAAGCTCCGATTGAAGATTAGATCCAATGAGAAATATGAGCCCGACTATTAATCCTAAAATCGTCCATGCCCAGCCACGTACTTTAATAAAACTAGTGAGTGAACGACGATACGTTTCCGTCATATTCACAAAGAATGGCTCTGTGCGTTCGTAGAAACGAGAATGCTTGTGATTTCTTCGGGCAAGTTTAACGTTTAGAACAGGGGTGAGGGAAAGCGATACGAAGGCTGAAATCAATATCGCTCCGGCCATGACGATTCCGAATTCCCGGAAGAGTCGCCCGACGAAACCTTGGAGGAAGATAATCGGAAGGAAGACCACAGCAAGTGTCAGCGAGGTGGAAACAACGGCAAAGAAGATTTCATTCGATCCTTTTTCTGCAGCCTCCATCGGCTTCATGCCGCCTTCAATCTTCTTGTAAATATTTTCAGTGACGACAATTCCATCATCGACCACAAGCCCTGTTGCGAGAACGATAGCAAGGAGTGTGAGGATATTGATACTGAAACCTGCCAGATACATAATAAAGAAAGCACCTATCAATGAAACCGGTATATCGATCAGTGGACGAATAGCAATCAGCCAGTCACGGAAGAACAAGTAGATAATGATGACAACGAGAAGGAAAGCAATAAGTAGAGTTTCTTCCACTTCACCAATTGATCGTCGTACAAATTGAGTATTGTCGAGAGCAATATCGAGCTTAAAATCTTTTGGCAGTTCTTTTTTCAGCTGATCGAAACGTTTATAAAATTCGTCAGCAATTTCAATGTAGTTGGATCCGGGTTGTGGTACTAAGGCGAGTCCGATCATTGGAGTGCCTGATTGCTTGAGAATTGTTTCTTCATTCTCGGGGCCTAACCGAGCTTCACCGATATCTTTTAGTCGAACTGTATTGGCAGCATCGGAACGTATGATGAGATTATTGAAATCATCTTCCGTCATCAGTTTGCCCCGTGTGTTAATCGTTAACTCTGTAGAAGTTCCAGAGATTTTTCCGCCGGGCAATTCAATATTTTGTCGGGCTAGTGCACTTTGTACATCAATAGGAGTAAGGTGAAAAGCAGCCAGCTCATCGGGATGTAACCAAATTCGCATCGCATATTTTTTCTCACCCCAGATTTGAATCGTACTGACGCCGGGGATGGTTTGCAACCGTTCCAAAATTACATTCGTTGCAAAATCGCTTACCTGCAAATGATTTCGTGTGTTGCTCTCTACCGTCATCGAAATAATGGCGTCGCTGTTGGCATCGGATTTAGTCACGACAGGCGGTGCATCGATATCCTGTGGAAGCTGTCGTACCGCTTGTGAAACTTTGTCGCGCACGTCATTTGCCGCTGCTTCAAGATCGACTTCCAGATTAAATTCTACGGTGATGTTACTCGATCCCTGATTAGATGCCGACGACAAAGAGCGAATTCCGGCAATACCATTGATAGCCTTTTCCAATGGTTCCGTAATTTGAGACTCGATTACTTCAGCATTTGCACCCGTGTAAGCAGTACGAACGGTAATAACCGGTGGATCGATCGAAGGATATTCGCGAACACCTAGATAGCCGAAACCAATGGCACCAAAGAGAATGATGATGATCGAGAAGACGATCGCCATCACCGGACGTTTCAGACTTAATGAGCTTAATGACATAGTTGCTTCGTTCGCGAAAAGTTAATTGACAACAGTAATTTTCAAAGGCATGTCCGGACGAACCTGCATAATGCCGGTAGTCAGAATTGTATCGCCCGGAACTATACCGTCTGTGATTTGTATCGTTGAATCATTGCGAATACCGGTTTGCACCCGAACTTTTGCAGCTAATCCATTGCGCGACACAAAAACAGTTTTGCCCTTCATATCAGGGATCACACATTGCGTTGGAATTACAATACTATTCTCCAATTTTTTGAAAGGAACCGACACATTCACAAACGATCCCGGGAAGATTTTTTTATCGTGATTAGGCGAGAGGGCTCTTACAATGAAACTTCTCGTTTCAAGATCAATCTTAGGCTCGAAAGCATAGACTTGTCCTGTGAATTCCTTCTGAGAAGCTTGAGTCGTAAAACGAATTTCAGTCGAAAGCGAAATCATCTCCCGATATTTTTCAGGAATGGAAAACTCAACCTTTACCGGATCAATATCCTGAATGCGGGCGATAAGAGTATTTGGGGCTAAAAAAGAACCAGGGCTGATGTTCTTCAGTCCGATGATTCCATCAAAGGGCGCTCTGATTTCTGTTTTAGCAATCGATGCCTTTACAAAATCAATGTCAGCTTTGATCGTATTAAGTTGGTTGAGCGTCGTTTCGTAATCCTGCTCACTGATACCTTTTATTGAGAGCAAGTCTTTTTGACGGGCTTCATTTTTAGTGGCAAGTTCTTTTTGAAGAATCAGTTTTTCCAGAGAGGCGCGTAAGTCGTCCACAATTTTAACCAAAAGTTCGCCCTTTGTGACGGCCGTACCTTCTTTAAAGTAAATCGCTGCAACTCGTCCGCCGATTTCATTTCTGACTTCAGCTTCTTCGTTGGCCAGAATACTTCCGGTAGCGTTGATTTCGTTCTCAATCGTCGAACCTGATGCAACGACGGCATTTACCAAAACTGCCTGAGGAGCTTTAGAACCGGCATTGGGATTCGCCGGACCTGTTTGGCGGAACTTATTGTAATAGATGATGAATCCTGCTAAAATGATAACAAGCAAAATCAGAATACGTCCTGGCTTCATAAAAGATGATTTCGTAAAAGTCGTCCTAATGGTAGGGACGCTTAATTTGAAGCGGTAAAAATACGTAATATTTGGGCTTGAGCAGTAAGTAGTAAGTAGTAAGTTGTAAGTTGACTTGGGGTTTGGCCGTTGTGCCGGAGACTATGGATAGGTCGCTGCAATAGCTGTATCAGAAATGAAGCTTAATTGTAACTTACTTCAAAGTCGGTGATGCCCCTTGGCCCCCCGCAACCCCGCCCGCACCTCGCACCCAACCGACCCGCAACCCGCAACCGCAACCGCAACTCGCAACCCGCAACCCGCAACCCCCCCGCAACTCGCAACCTACTTCCAATCCGCAATAAACAAATTCGTATCATGCCCACCACCATTATTTCGGTTAGAGGAGAAGATCAGATGCTTTCCGTCGGGTGAAAAAACAGGGAAGGCATCGAAAACAGGATCGAAGCTGATTTGTTCGAGATTTTCGCCCTTCAGATCACACATCCACAGATTAAAATGATAGCCCTTCTGAACGTGATTACTTGAGAAAATTACATTTTTTCCATCCGGTGTGAAGAATGGAGCCCAGTTTGCACCACCCAGATGAGTGACTTGTCTGAGATCGCTTCCGTCGACATTGCAAATGAAAAGTTCCATGTTTGTTGGCATCACCTGACCTTGAGACAGAAGTTCTTTGTAGACTTTAACCTCTTCTTCTGTCTTTGGACGAGAAGCACGGAAGATAAGTTTAGTGCCATCGGGCGAGAAGAAAGCTCCGCCATCATAACCTAAACCGCTAGTGACCTGCTTCACATTGCTGCCGTCAATATTCATCGTGTAAAGTTCAGGATCTCCTGTGCGAAGGCTGGTGAAAACAATTTTATCGCCTTTAGGGCTAACAGTTGCTTCAGCATCATATCCGGGGTTATTCGTCAGCTTTTGGATGATATTGCCTTTCATGTCGGCTTTATAAATGTCGAAAGTTTCATAGATCGGCCATACATATTTATGATCGGCACGCGGAGCCGGCTTTGGAGGGCATTCTTTAGCACTTTCATGAGTACTTGCATAAATAAATGTGCTATCGCCCGCCAGGAAGTAGGAGCAAGTCGTGCGACCGTTTCCCGTACTTACCAAACGCGGATTAAATGTTTCCAATTCCGAAGAAAAGATCTGATCGCATACAGCATTAAAATCCGGATTCGTCATTTGAAAAACGATTTTCTTACTGTCGAAACTAAAATAAGCTTCAGCATTATCGCCTCCGAAAGTCAGCTGACGGACTTTTGAAAAATGCTTCTCCGCTGCAAAATGAGTTGTCGTATCAGGTGCTGCATTTGAAGTATGTCCATGATGCGGGTCCTGAGCAACGAGAGGCAATGAGCCGGCAAAAATCAAAATGGTCAGAAGAGCAAGGGCAGATTTTTTCATAGTGTTGGAATTTCGCCGAAAATACAGAATTGTTTGGGGTTTATTTGTCACGTTTTGTTCAAATAGAATAACAAAGCCATTCAAAGCTCCAAAAATGTATAAAAATCAGCTCGTTAGGACTTTGGATGATCATCGTCATTCCTCAACTTTCATTTGAAAATCATTTGATCCGATTCTATTGTTAAACTCTCTTAAGAATTTGGGCAGGTTCAGGCAATGATTAGATTTGTCGTCGCTTTTAAAAACACTAAACCAAAAATAACAACTGATGCGTACGCTCAAACGAATTTCTGTAATGCTGTTTCCGGCACTGATGCTCCTTTCATGTTCTGAAAAGAAACAATCAACAGCCGATGTGAAAGAAGATGATTTCTTGTTTCAGTACATCGATACCACGGTAAAGCCGGGTGACGACTTTTTTAAATATGCCACCGGAAACTGGATGAAAAACAATCCGATTCCTGAAAGCGAACGCCGTTGGGGAATTGCCAATCTGGTTCGTAACGACATATACGAGAAGCTTCGTAACTTAAGTGATGAAGCAGCCGGCAACACAAAAGCCGAAAAAGGAAGTAATGCTCAACGAATCGGCGATTTCTGGTCAACAGGAATGGATAGCGCTACGATTGAAAAGCTGGGAGTAACGCCTTTGAATGCACAGTTTGCAATGATTGATGCAATCAAAACGAAAGCTGATCTGATGAAAGTAATCGGGGAGTTCCAGATCTACGCCGGCTCACCTCTTTATTCCAATGCAATTTACCAGGATGAAATGAATAGTGAGAAATATGCTCTCCATTTTTATCAGGGCGGAATCGGTTTGCCTGAGCGTGATTATTATTTCAATACCGACGCACGGACAGAAAATATTCGCAAAGAATATAAAGAGCATTTGAAAAAAATGTTCATGCTTTTAGGAGATGATGAAAAAACGGCTACGGCTAACAGCGCTGTTGTTTATAAAATTGAATACGATCTGGCAAAAGCTTCCCGCAAACTGGAAGATTTGCGCGATCCGTATGCGAATTACAATAAAATGTCGATTGGCGATTTTTCAAAACTG
Organism: Bacteroidota bacterium; assembly: GCA_016721305.1. Lineage (GTDB taxonomy): Bacteria > Bacteroidota > Bacteroidia > AKYH767-A > 2013-40CM-41-45 > JADKIH01. The sequence goes on along the minus strand of JADKIH010000009.1, from coordinate 78,602 downwards.
ACACCGTCGATCAACTGGTCTGAATTATTAACTCAAATGAATATTAAAGGCGTCGATACGGTTATCGTAGGACAGCCTGAATTCTACAAGCAAGTAGAGAAGAGTTTGAATACGGTAAGCATTGCAGACTGGAAAACGTACATGCGTTGGAATCTCATCAATGGTTTTGCAGGCGAATTGAGCTCAGCTTTCGATCAGCAGAATTATCATTTCTACGGCTCTATTTTGACAGGAACAAAAGCTCAACGTCCGCGCTGGAAGAGAATTCTCGATGCAGAAGAGGGCTTCATCGGTGATGCTTTAGGTCAGTTGTATGTAGAGAAATTCGTTTCGCCAACGATGCGTCAGCGTTACGACAAACTCACGCAAAATATGATGGACGAGTACAAGAATCACATCAATAATCTTGAATGGATGAGTAAGCCGACAAAAGAAAAAGCAGTGGCTAAATTGGCTAAAATTTCTCGTAAGGTTTGTTATCCTGATAAATGGAAAGATTATTCTTCAATGAACCTGGATCGTTCTTCCTATGCTATGAATGTTTTGAAATGTCGTACATGGCAGTATAACTATTATGTTGACAAACTCAATAAGCCGGTTGATCGGACAGAATGGGAAATGACACCTCAAACTTACAATGCATACTACAATCCTTCAAATAACGAAATCGTATTACCGGCTGCGCAGTTCCTAATTCCCGGCTTACCTGATTCATTAGCCGATGATGCTATTATCTATGGTTATGCAGCTGCATCAACAATCGGACACGAATTGACGCACGGCTTCGATGATGAAGGTCGTCAGTTTGATCCGAACGGAAATCTATCGAACTGGTGGACGGCAGAAGACTCACTTAATTTCAGCAAGCGTGCAAAAATTCTCGAAGAGCAATTCTCATCTTACGTCGTGCTTGACAGTCTTCATGTAAATGGAAAAGCATCACTCGGAGAAAACATCGCCGACTTAGGCGGATTGGTTATCGGACTTGATGCATTCAAGAAAACAGAACAATACAAAAAAGGGGAGAAGATCGACGGACTCACTCCTGTGCAGCGTTACTTCCTCGGATACACACTCGGTTGGTTAGGCCATGCCCGCGATGCTTCATTAGCAATGCAAGTTATGACTGACGTACACGCTCCGAACTTCCTCCGTGTAAACGGCCCGCTCAGCGACATGCCTGAATTCTACGAAGCATTCGGCATCAAAGAAGGCGACAAAATGTGGAGACCGGATTCCTTACGAGTGAAAATCTGGTAATTCATAATTCAAAATTCAAAATTCATAATTCATAATTCAAAAAAAGCGGCCTGTAGAACCAATCTACAAGCCGCTTCTTTTTTTTAATAAGTCAACTTACTACTTACTACTTACAACTTACAACTTACTAATTCCCATAAACCTTCAAATCAAAATCCTCATTCTCCTTACCGGCACCTTTAGGAAGGCTGACAACGACTTTGTATTTCCCGCTTCGTACCATAATTGACTGCCATGCCTGTACATCGGCAGAAGTAACTTCTTTAAACTGATCAAAAATTCGCATTGTCATTTTCGGATTATCCGATCTTAAAGTGATGCGTATTTTTTTTGCTGAAGGAAGATCGAAATTATATTCTCTCGAATCCTCAGGCGAAAGTGTGCCATGGAAGCCGGTGATCACACTTTCCTGATCATTCATTCCGAAAGGAACTTTTCGAAAGATATATTCACCATCGGCGTCGGCCAGTATCATTTGATCGGCCGTCATTGATTTGATTTTGTATTCAATTTCACCGTGCTCGCTGTAAAAAGAATAGGAGATAATAAGCGAATCGGTTCTCAGCATTTTCCATTCACCGGTATATTCGCTTGCAACAAAATCCACCGTGCCATCAGGCTTGAAAAAGTAACCTTCATTGTTCAGGATATTTGCACTGTCATAACTCCAGAGACCGCACAGGTAGTTTTGCATCATCGACAATGCATCATCTTTCTTATCAACCACTGCATTTTCATCGGCAAGAGGTTTTTGGTTGTTGGTGCAGGAGAAAATAAAGGCAAGAAGCAGACTCGTTATGAGCGAAATTTTAAGTTGTTTTGTCATTCGATTCCAATCTTTGGTATGGAAGCCTTTTGGCTTTTGATTTTTGACTTTTGATTTTTTTTGGGGGCTTTAAAAATGCATCCTCGCCAGAGGAGTTACATCTTGACTCGCAAAATCTCCTTCGAGGAATTTAAAATAACCTGCCATGGCAATCATAGCTGCATTATCGGTGCAAAATTCGAAAGCAGGGATGAACACTCGGCAACCTTCTTTTTCCAGCGACTTGATTCCATTTCTTAAGCCACTATTAGCACTCACTCCGCCGGCAATGGCAATGTCTTTAATACCGGTTTGTTCAATTGCTAATCTGATTTTTTTCATCAGTATATCGACAATGGTTTTTTGAATCGAAGCACAAATGTCGTTCAGATTATTCTCGATAAACGATGGATCGTTTTTTACATTGTCTCTGATGAAGTAAAGTATAGCAGTTTTCAGACCGCTGAAACTAAAATTTAGGCCCTCGGCATACGGATTCGGAAACTTAAAACGATCCGGATTTCCCTGAGCTGCATACTTATCGATCAGCGGCCCGCCGGGATAGGGCAGTCCAAGAATTTTCGCCGATTTATCGAACGCTTCACCTGCGGCATCATCGTTCGTTTCACCGAGAATTTCCATTTGTAATGGACTATTGATGCGAACAATTTGTGTATGTCCGCCCGAGACAGTCAAGCAAAGAAAGGGTAAAGCAGGCATGTCTTTGTCTTCTCCCGGTTTCCGGATAAAATGAGCAAGAACGTGCCCTTGCATGTGGTTTACATCTACTAATGGAATGTTCAGTCCCAGAGCCATGGCCTTGGCAAAAGAGACACCGACCAGTAAAGCCCCGATTAATCCGGGCCCTCTTGTAAAAGCTATCGCCTGAAGTTCGTTTTTCGTTATATTTGCCTGTCGAAGAGCTTCTTCTACGACCGGAATAATCTTCTGCTGATGGGCCCTGGAGGCCAGTTCGGGTACTACCACCGTAAAATTGGTGGACGAGTAATTGACCGGCAATGACGTTCGAAAGCACCTCGTTGCCTCTCAGCACCGATGCCGAAGTCTCATCGCATGACGATTCTATTCCAAGTATGAAGATGTTTTCCACGGTATGAATCTTGCCTTCGGGCAAGGACTTTTAAAATCCAAAAGTATCAAAAAACTAAAACGTATACTCCTCTGGCTTCTGGGCATTCTGGTTTTTCTGGTTTGCCTGGTCTTTCTCGTCCTGCAGGTCGATACGGTTCAAACCTGGCTCGGTCGCCGGGTTACTTCTTACCTCAGTTCTGAATTAAATGCCAAAATTTCTGTTGAACGAGTTAGTATTCGATTGGTTAAAAGTGTGGTCCTCAATGGTGTATATGTAGAAGATCAACATGGCGATACACTTGTTTGGCTCGATGAGTTAAACGCGTCGATTGGAAGTATCAGTACGAACAAACATTTGTTGAAGATCAGCAAGCTCTCTCTTTCCAAAGGGCAGTTTAATCTGACTCGTTATCACGGGGAGGAACACGATAATATTCAGTTTCTATCCGACTACTTCGCATCAACAGACACAACACCTTCGGCACCTTGGGATTTAAGAGTTACTGCTTTGGTACTGGAAGACATGACCTTCCGCCGCCAAGTGGAAGACGATACAGCAAAGGTCTTCGGCGTCGATTTTGAACACCTCGATGTTTCTGGTATCAACGGTAAATTTTCCAACTTCTATACTAAAAACGATTCGATCTTTACCGTGATCAGCGGGCTGCGTTTCAAAGAAGCTTCAGGGTTCCAGGTGGATGAATTTTCAGCCGATGCAAAAGTGTCGACTACGGAGATCCGGATGAATGGGCTGGTGATAAAATCGCCGAATACTAATTTAAGTACTGACTTAGTTTTTCAATATGACAGTTTCCCTGATTTCGATGAGTTCACACATAATATCCGATGGAAATCAGATTTTAGAAATTCTACTGTTTCATTCAAGGATATTTCCTACTTCGCTACTGACTTGCAGGGAATCGATAAAAAGGTCAAGCTGGACGGATTGTTCAAAGGTTCGGTCAATAAGTTCAAGGGCAAGAATGTTCGAATAGAGTGGGGTGATCATTCATTCTTCAAGGGTTCAGTTGCCATCAATGGTTTACCTGAAATTGAAGATACTTATTTTGATGTCGATGCTCAGGAAATTTTTACCACAAAAAAAGATATAGAAACGATTCCTGTTGATCCGTTCACAGAGAAGAATCATGTGGTTGTTCCGGAGAACTTTGCTTGTTTGGGTGACGTAAGCTTCAAAGGCCGTTTTAATGGTTTCTATAATGACTTTGTTGCCTACGGAACAATCAATACGGCTATCGGAATGATCAGTTCCGATTTGAATATGAAGTATGATATCAAGAAAAAATCAACTTACTATAGCGGACATTTATCTTCAAATCGTTTCGATGTAGGGCAGATAGCCAAGATCAAAGATATGGGTCGGGTTACACTTAGCGTAAATGTAAAAGGTAACGGGCTTCGACTCGAGAATGTCAATGCAACCTTGAACGGAGGAATAGACGCACTTGTTTATAGAGGGTACGAGTACCACAACATTAAAGTTGATGGTCAGATTGCGAAGAAATTGTTCAATGGAGCCGTATCGGTTGACGAACCGAATCTCGCATTGGACTTCAAAGGAACGATCGATTACCGAAAGCCACTTCCTGAATTCGACTTTCTTGCCGACATCAAAAACGCTGAACTCGAAAAACTGAATTTGTTTAAGTTAACCGGGGAGACAAGTATTCAGTCAAGGATCAGTACTCATTTTAAGGGTAATCGCTCTGATAACATTGTCGGAGATATTCAGATTGAGAATACCAGTTTTCAGAGTGGGATGAGTTTGTATCACATCAATACGATAAGTATAAATTCCGAAATTGAAAGTGGTTTCCGTTCGATCGACATCACATCGGACAACTTTGATGCACATTTCAAAGGCTCATTTGAATTTGCAACATTAGGTGATGCCTTTAAAGAAATTCTGCCACAATATCTGCCTTCCGTTATTTTGCCGAAGAAGTCGTTCGTGAGCAATCAGAATTTTACATACAGTATCCGACTTAAAAACTTAAATGTCTTTACAGAGACCTTATTCCCATCGTGGGATTTCGCACCAAATACAGAATTGAAAGGGCATTTTAATAGCAGTAGTAAAGATTTTAATCTTGATTTGACAACGCCTTACATCAGATATAAAAAGTTTACTTTTCAAAATCTGAACGTTGTTGCTGCTGCAGCCAACGATCGACTAGATGTTAATGCGAAGTCCACCCGAGTACTAAATGATCAGGAAGTATCTGTTGTCGAATTACCTTCTCTCAGTGCGGTGGCAAAGAACAATCAAGTGCTTTTTACTTTGCGTTTGGCTGATGAAGACACATTTGTAAATCGTGGACACCTCGAAGGTGAGTTTAATTTCTTTTCAGCGTCAAAATTTAATTTCAAAATCGATTCGTCCTATATCGTTTTAGAAAATCATCCATGGAGTCTGGATAAGAATAATTTTGTTGAAATTGATTCATCTAAAATTGACATCAGAAAATTGCACTTTAGCCGCGATGTTGAATCAATCAGCCTTGGTGGAATTATCAGTAAGAACCCATCCGATAAATTAAATATTAGTCTCAGTGGTTTTAGTCTTGAACACCTTAATACTATTCTGAAAACAGAGAAAGGGCTATTCGGCGGATTGATGGATGGAAGCATTAATTTATCGGATGTCTACAGTAAACCACAATTAGAAGGCGATATAAATATTAATTCGTTTTCAATCAATGCCGACACGATCGGAAACGTAGCTATCCATTCAAATTACAATAGTGATAAGGAGATTCTTTCTTCCTCTATACTTGCAATTAAAGGCACGGCGAAAATCATTGATATAAAGGGAGACTATTACGTTACAAAAGAAGAAGACAATATTGATTACGATGTAAAACTGAATAATCTGTATATCCATCCTATTGAAAGATATATCAGTGATATTATGTCGAATGTGTATGGCAAAGTGACGGCGGACTTACACATGGGAGGTACATTTAACCGTCCTGAATTTAAAGGGACAGTCGATTTGAATAAAGCTAGTTTAAAGGTCAATTATCTTCAAACTCATTATTCGTTTAGCACAAGTGTCCGCGTTGAGAAAGATCGATTCGTAATTAAAGATATGCATCTGACCGACGATAATAATCAGGAAGCCCTGGTTAATGGAACAGTGACTCATAGTAATTTTCATGACTTTCGGTTTGATGCAGAAATGAATGCCACAAAATTTCAGATTCTGCATACTGAAGCAAAAGACAATTCACTTTATTACGGAACGGCGAATGCATCCGGCTACGCCAAGTTTTACGGACCTATTGCGAATATGAATATGGATATTTCACTCAGTCCGGATAAAGGAACTGTTGTGAATATTCCATTGAACACCTATTCCGACATCAGCAAGAATGAATTCATCACCTTCATTGATCACAGAGCAGAGGCCGCGAAGAGCAACCGGGGCAGTCATGTCGATCTCTCCGGCGTACGTTTGAATATGAATCTCGACATGAACCGAAATGCGATCATGAATATCATCTTCGACGAGAAAATTGGCGACGTCATTACCGGCAGCGGAACAGGAAGTTTACGTCTTGATATTAATACAGCCGGTAATTTCAATATGTATGGTACCTATACAATTGAAACAGGAGACTACCTTTTTACTTTGCAGAATCTCATCAACAAGAAGTTTACAATTGACAACGGCAGTCGTATTACATAAGCCGGCGATCCTTATGAGGCGATTGTAGACATTTCAGCTGTGTATGTCGTGTATACATCATCTTTGTATAACATCCTTGCAGATTCGTCCTATAAGCGCCGTATCCCTGTCGATTGCCGATTGTTCTTGTCGAACAAGCTTATGAATCCGACGATTAATTACGAAATTGTTGCACGCGGATTGGATCCAACGGCTGAAGGTATTGTGAAGTCCTATTTGAACTCAGAGCAGGAGATCAGTCGACAAATGTTCGGCTTGCTTGTCTTTAATCAGTTCCTACCGCAATCCGGAGCCGGACAAGCTGCCGGCCGTCTCGATGCCGGAGCAGGAGCCGGAGCAAGTGTTTCCGAGTTATTGTCGAATCAGGTGAGTAACTGGCTAGGGCAGTTGAGTAAAGAAGTCAATTTAGGTTTCAATTACAGGGCAAAGGATACATATAGTCCGACCGAATTTCAGATTATCATTTCCAAATCACTCTTCAACGATAAGCTCACCATTTCCGGAAACGTCGGTTACATGAGTGATCAATCCACAGCCAACGTAGTTGGTGATTTTTACGCAGAATATAAAATCGGTGACGGACATTTCCGCTTAAAAGGTTTCAATCGTTCCAATGCCGACAATATCATCAACTATTCTCAATCGCCGTACACGCAAGGGTTCGGTGTCTTTTATCGTCAGGAATTTAATACCTGGAATGATTTGATGCAGAAGTGGGGGTTGAAGAAGTATAATAAATAATTTAGAATTTTTAATTTAGAATTTAAAATTAGAAACCGGGCTAAAAATTGAGAAAGCAGGAATTCATAATTCTGAATTCTAAATTATACATTCATAATTCCTCAATAGCCATATTTCTCCCCAAAGCGCTTTCAAAAAACTTCTGATCTCATGCTCACGGGCATTTTTCCCGGGGGCGTAGAAAGTAGTTCCGCTGATTTCTGAAGGAAGAAATTCTTGTCCTGCGAAATTACCTTCGCGGGAATGATCATAAGCGTAGCCGGCACCATAGCCAAGCTCTTTCATCAATTTGGTAGGAGCATTACGGATGTGAAGAGGAACCGACAAGTCGCCTGTCTCATCAACTTTCGCTAAAGCCGCATCGATCGCCATGTAAGAGGCATTGCTCTTCGGAGAAGAGGCAAGATAGGTGACAGCTTGTGAAAGTATGATCCGACATTCCGGATAACCGATTTTATGACACGCTTCGAAACAGGTATTTGCAATAACCAAAGCCGTTGGGTTGGCATTGCCGATATCTTCAGCGGCAAAGATTACCATACGACGTGCTATGAAAAGTGCATCTTCACCGCCACGAATCATTCGTGCCAAGTAGTAAATCGCCGCATTCGGATCGCTTCTCTCATCGACTTTATGAAAGCAGAAATAATGTCGTAGTGCTTTTCTCCGTTTTTATCGTAGATGGCAATTTTTTCCTGAATGATCGACTGCACCAATTCATTCGTGATGTTGAGATCGGCATCGGCAGGAACAGAATTTACAACCAGTTCCAGAAGATTTAAAAGCTTCCTCGCATCTCCGCCTGAAAGTCGAAGGAGCGCTTCACTTTCTTCGAGAGTAATTTTTCGTCTCTTTAATTCAGCGTCCTGATGAATGGCTTGTTCAACAATGCGAATCAGATCCTGCTTGCTTAATTCTTTGAGCACATAAACCTGGCAACGGGAGAGGAGTGGAGAGATAACTTCGAATGAAGGGTTTTCCGTTGTGGCTCCGATCAAAGTCACTATTCCCTTTTCAACAGCATTCAAAAGAGAATCCTGTTGTGATTTGCTGAAACGATGAATTTCATCGATGAACAAAACAGGACTTCCCTGAACAACTTTTAATTCGTGCTGGTATCGTTGAGCTTTATCGATGACTTCCCGTACATCTTTCACTCCCGAACTTACTGCGCTTAAAACATAGAATGGACGCTTGAGTTCTTTGGCGATAATTCCTGCCAGCGTTGTTTTCCCGACTCCGGGTGGTCCCCAAAAAATAATAGACGGAATTATGTTCCGTGCAATTGATTTACGAAGGATGGCATCGGGTCCAACTAAGTGAGTCTGACCGATATAGTGGTCGAGATCAGCAGGTCGCATTCGCTCGGCTAGAGGAATCATGAGCAATCAGATTTGCCACGAAGATAAGCCATTCTGACGCAATATTTCATCCGCTTGTATACGGAATCCTTCGATTTTATCCTGCCGGGGAGGCCCGATTATGAACACATCTTTAGGTAAGCATAATCCAATTTTAGGCCATTCTTCGTCAACAATTTCTACATTTGTAATCTAGATTTTACACCGATGAGAATATCATTTATTGCATTGCTGCTTTTAATAGCTGTATCTGCGACAGCCCAGCAAACAGGAGGAACACGAGGACAAAGACCTGATGGCGGCAAAGGAATGCCGAAGCCCGGAAAGATTTTCGGAAGTATCAGAGATGCAGAGACCAATCAACCGGTAAGCTTTGCTTCCGTAGCTGTATTGATGGTGCGCGATTCGTCATTGGTCGGTGGAGTTCAGACGAATGAGAAAGGCAATTTCATCGTCGACGAAGTTCCGATGGGAAAAGTAATACTGAAAGTGTCGTTTATCGGTTACACGGCTGCCTTTTCGGAAGTGATAACGATCAATCCACAGAGTCTTGAAGTAGACGCCGGAATGATCAAGTTGAAATCTTCTTCGACTAGCTTAAAAACGGTCACAGTTACGGGTGAAAAATCAGAGATGATCAATTCTATTGATCGCAAAATTTATAATCTGGATAAGAACATTGTCAATACAGGAGGTACAGTAACTGAAGTTTTGCAAAATATTCCTTCCGTCACAGTCGATATTGATGGAAAGGTCAGTCTGCGTGGAAATGAAAACGTCACCATCTTAATCGACGGAAAACCTTCAGGCGTATTAGGCGGTGATCGTCGTGCCGTATTGCAGCAGATTCCTGCCGGTGCTGTTGAGCAGATCGAAGTGATTACAAATCCTTCTGCGAAATATGACGCAAGCGGTATGTCGGGTATCATTAATATCAAGACGAAGAAAGAAAAGATGAAAGGCATGAACGGAAACATCTCCGTAGGCGCCGGTACGAACGATAAATACAATCTCTCCATCGGTGGAAATAACAGAACACCCCGTACCAATATCTACTTTAATTATGTATTCCGTCATGAGTCAAGAAGCATAACAGGCGAGAATACACAGTACAATTTCTTCCCTTCGCAGTTGCCGTATTATTATCATACTTCAATGGCAGGGACGAATAAGTCGGATGTCCATACCGGAAAGATTGGTTCTGATTTTATATCAACAAGTTTAATACACTTGGTGTGAGTGCTTCCGTTACATCTCGTATGGAAACGCATCCGGAGCAAATTCAGTACAATTTCTATTATCCGGATCTGGTTAGCTTCAGTAATTTTTACCGCGACAATACCGAAGATTCCAAGAATTTAACCTACGATCTGAATGCAGATTACAAGAAGACATTCGAAAAATCTGAAAGATATATTACAGGCAATCTTTCCTTTTCTTCAAATGATCGTGACGATGAAAACGAATATTACAGTAGTCTTTATGATTTTGGCGGATTGCCTTATCAGATAAATCCAAATACTAATACATATAAAAATGGAAATGCTCAGGCCGATTTAGTACAACCTGTAAAAGGAGGAGGGAAACTGGAGGCGGGAGTGAAAGGCACCGAACGTTACCTTTCCAATAACTTGAATTATTCAGATTGGAATCCAACAACAGGCGTTTACGAATTCAATACCGAAAGATCCGACCAATTCCTTTACAATGAGCAAATCGCTTCAGTCTATGCCATGTATACCGGTAAGTTAAAAAAGTTCGATTATAATGCCGGAATCCGTGCCGAGCAAACATTTTCGCTTATCGATTCTAAAACCATGGGGCAGAAATATCGCAATGATTACCTGTCGTTTTTCCCAAGTGCATTTTTAAAGTACACGGCAAACCCGAAGAACGAATTGCAAATTAGTTATTCCCGTCGAGTGAATCGCCCGGAGTCGCGTGCATTAAATCCATTTGTTGATTTGTCCGATTCGTTGAGTATTCGGAAAGGAAACCCATTTCTTAAGCCGGAGTATATTAATTCGTTGGAGCTTGCGTATTCGCGGTATATGAAATCGCTGACAGTTACTACAATAGTTTATTACCGTCATACCGACGATATGATTAGCCGTAACCGTACAGTAAATACTTCAACCGGAAATCAGCACAATGACAACTCTTAATTATTCTTCGGCCGAAAACACAGGTGTTGAAGCGATAATCCGTTACTCGTTTGAGAAGGCCGGTTCGATAATGGCCAGTTTCAATTTGTATCAAAACAAAATTAACGGTACGAATGTAAATTCGGAATACCAGACTAATTCGACGCAATGGTCGGCACGATTGAATGCAGGAATTCGTTTAGGGAAAAACACCAATTTGCAAATCACCGGAAATTATATGGCACCGATGACGACAGTGAATGGACAGATAAAAGGAATGAGTGGAGTAGATACCGGACTAAAACAAGATTTCTGGAATGGAAAAGGATCATTGAGTTTGAATGTGTCCGATATTTTCAAAACAAGAAAGTTCCAAATGCTTAACACAGGTGAATATTATTCAATGACCGGCTGGCGTTCGCGCGAATCGCGAGTGGCCATGCTTAACTTCACCTATAAAATCGGCAACTCCGAAAGCAATCTCTTCCGCAACCGCAAAAATGCGAGACCGGCGATGCAGGAGACGGGGGGGATTCGTTTGACTTTTAAGCAAAAAAATTAGCTAATTAGCTGATGAGCTAATTAGCTAGTTTTATATACTGCTTTGCGAAATTGCTAATCAGCTAATCTACTACAAAGTAGCCGCCATCGCACAAGCCGCACCTGCATTCGGATTTCCGTAGCCGTGAGTACTTGTGAGAGTCGGATAATACTGTGACGTACTTTTCATGCAGCTGTACACTTGTGTAGCGGTCAGATTTGGATTCACAGACCATACTAAGGCTGCAATACCGGCTGTAATGGCCGTAGCACATGAAGAGCCGCCAACATATGTCGGAGTTGTTCCGTTAACAGGAAGTGATACAGAAGTGCGGTTCGAGTTTGAATTACGTTCCATCGGAATGGTGAATTTTACTTCACGACCATCATGACAGTCGTAGCAGGTACTTCCGCTTTCTTTAACACCGGTAACGGCAACACAAGCACTATAAGCTGCGGGATAGATTACACCCCACCAGCTAGTCCAGCTGAAGGAAGTTCCGGCAGCTGCAAAAATCAACTTGCCTTTTCCATTTGCGTAATTCACTCCATCTTTAAAACATTGCTTGAAAATGGCGTTCCAACCGACATACTGATAACTTTCAAGTCGGTGGTGTTGCCCATAAGGATCAGTGCATCGCGTACTCCTGAAATTTCGGCAGATTCATCGAGCACTACATCATTGCATGCACGAATAAAATAAAGATTGGACTCGTAAGCAACACCGGTTGAAAGACCTGCATTATTACGAGGACCAACTGCCAGGCCACTCATCGATGTTCCGTGAGCGCATGTTGTGAAAGCGCTGGATCCATAAGTGTAACCCGTAGTAATTGTACGACCGACATTTGAGGCGCCATTATTAAACTGACCATTCAGCATAGTTTGTGTACTGCTGATACCCGCGTCAATTACACCTACCTTTATATTGCGGCCACGCGCAGAATTCCAAGCAGTAGGAATATTCACATTGTTGTAGTTCCACGATTGCTTGCAACCCGAGTAATCGAAGTATAATCGGCAGAATTCAAAGCGTAAGTAGAGCCTCCGCAACCGGATGAAGAGTTCGTACTGATCGGATAATAGCCGTATGGGTCAGCATAGCGAACATTTTGCAAATTGACTAAGTCGGTAATAGTCTGACGATCGCTCGTTTTGAAAACAAGAATCGGCAACGTGTTGTGATCTTCCGAAATAACTTCTTCGCGTGAAACTTGGCGATCGAGAGCCTTGCTCATATCAGCAATTACTAATTCAATCAGCGCATCATGCACAGCGATCCATTCGGGAGTGTGGATATTGATCTTAGAAATGTTCTGATCAATATTCTGAAACCCTGCAGGCTGATAACCCACGGCAACCAATCCGGTTACTTTCGCGGCCGACCATACCATTTTCAGATCCTGATTTTCCCATTTGAAGTCGCCTTCTTTCTGAATGAGGTCAATTGTCATTTTGCTCATTTGATCAGCCGAATAAGCATCGCCCTCAGGCAGAGCAAGAGTTTTAGCCTTCTTTACCAGCACATCGCCGGAAGAAGTGTTTTGCGGATTAATGGAGCTGTCGTTTGGATTACAAGAGAACAGCAACACAACCAACAAGAGGAGTAGAGGTGTTTTTTTCATATGATAGTTTAGGTTTAGTTTTCGGTGCAAAGGTAGTGTAGCGAATATAGGAAGTAATTTCTTTTATGCGGGAGAATTAGCTAATTAGCTAATTGGCTAATTAGCTAATTTATGAGTAGGAAAAACAGCCCAAAAATGACTACAACACAATCATTCATCTTTTATTAAGTCCTTTTTGTTAAAAAATTTACGAACAAAGGTAGCATGAATCAAAAGTTTTAGCACATTTGTATATACACCTTATGGTCGTATTGCAATCATTGAATAAAAACAAAAAAATAAACGCTTAAAAAACTATGGCAACAGAAGCAAAAGAGTCAGCGAAAGAGAAGTTGAAAGCGCTGCAATTGACGATTGACAAAATCGAAAAAGCGTACGGAAAAGGTACGATTATGAAAATGGGCGATGAAGCAGTAGAACAGGTAGAAGCGATTTCGACCGGCTCTATTACTTTAGATATGGCCCTGGGAATTGGTGGATTTCCGAAAGGACGTGTGATTGAGATCTACGGACCGGAATCATCAGGTAAGACGACGTTGGCGATTCATGCCATTGCGAATGTTCAGAAGAATGGCGGTATCGCTGCTTTCATCGATGCTGAGCATGCGTTCGATCGTTTCTACGCACAGAAATTAGGAGTAGACATTGAGAATCTGTTGATGTCACAACCTGACAACGGTGAGCAGGCATTGGAAATTACAGAAAACCTGATTCGTTCAGGTGCAATTGATATTATCGTTATCGACTCCGTTGCGGCTTTAACGCCAAAAGCGGAAATCGAAGGTGAGATGGGCGAAAGTAAAATGGGTCTTCAGGCTCGTTTGATGTCGCAAGCACTTCGTAAGCTTACTGCTACGATCAGTCGTACCGGCTGTTGTTGCATCTTCATCAACCAGCTTCGTGAGAAGATTGGTGTGATGTTCGGTAATCCTGAAACAACGACAGGTGGTAATGCATTGAAGTTTTATGCTTCCGTTCGTTTGGATATCCGTCGTATCGGTCAGTTAAAAGATGGCGAAAACGTTGTGGGTAACCGTACGAAAGTAAAAGTGGTGAAGAACAAAGTGGCTCCTCCATTCCGTCTGGCTGAATTCGACATCATGTATGGAGAAGGAATCAGCAAAGTCGGCGAGATCGTTGATTTGGGCGTGGATAAAGGCGTGATTAAGAAATCAGGCTCATGGTTCAGCTACAATGAAACGAAGCTTGGACAAGGCCGTGATGCCGTTAAACAGCTATTGCTCGACAATCCTGAGTTGGCTGAAGAATTGGAATCACAGATTCGCGCTACGATGCTGGAAGCTTCTGCAGCAGCCGAATAATTATAAATTCTTAGCGCCTAAGTGTTTAATATGAGAACACTTAGGTGCTAAGAATTCCTTTTTACTATTTTTGCGGCATGAAATTCATCCGCCCGGTATATATTCTCTCGATCCTCCTGATTGGTTTTCTCTTGCACCGGTCCGAAAAGAAAGACGCTCTCAAAACAAATGTTCCTGCGGAGAAAGCAACCCCAAAGACAATCTTACTGAATTGAACGACGGTATTCAGGCAAATCCTGAAAAAGCTGATTTGTATTTCCAGCGAGCTCAGATTTTTGTTCAGCGTAATGTGATGAGTTCTGCATTTTCCGATGCATCTAAAGCTGTTCAGTTGGATTCGAATAAGGTTCCGTATTTGTTATTGCTCGCCGATATCAGTTTTAAGACTTATCAAATAAGAAAAGCTTCAGACTGTTTTGAAAGAGTCACGAAGATTGATCCTAAGAATCCGGAAGGATATTTAAAGTTATCTGAGTTATACTTCTATATCAAGGGTTATCAGAAAAGTATTTTCTATGCAAATGAAGCATTGAAAATCGATAAGCATCTGGTGAAAGCCTATTATCTAAAGGGCTTTGTCTATAAGGAAAAGGGTGATACAGCTTTGGCAGTTTCCAGTTTTAATACCGTTGTCGATTTACAGCCTGAAGATTACGATGCATACATTCAGCTGGGTAATATTTATTCTGTCAGAAGAAGTTTCCTTGCACTTCAATATTATAATAATGCCCTGAGGCTTCGTCCTTCCAGTACTGAGGCACTTTATAATCGAGGATTGTTTTTGCAGAACACCAATGAAGTCGACAAGGCAATGCTTGATTATCGAACTATTTTGAAAATTGATCCCAGCTATTCTGATGCGTATTACAATATGGGATATATCAATTCCGTAATGCGCAAAAACTACAAAGACGCCATAGTGAATTATACCGATGCTATTCGCACAAACGACCAATACGCTGAAGCTTTTTACAACAGGGGAGTGTGCTATGAAATGCTGGGCGATAAAGCCTCCGCACGGAAAGACTACACGGCGGCTTTGGGTGTTGTTCCAACTTACAAGGAGGCGAAGGCTCGCTTGCAGCAATTGGCAAATTAGTCAATTAGCTGATTAGCTAATCAGCTAATCAGCCAATCAACTAATCAGCTAATCAGCTAATCGGGTTTAACATAATATTTCGCAAAGTGTGACACGCTTGTTATAGTCACAAGGAGTCAGAGTGTGAGAGGGGGACAAAAAAAAAGAGAACCGTTTCCGGTCCTCTTTTCATTCACTAAAAACTATGGCGTAGTTATCTTTATTTCACCGAATCAACCACTGCTTTGAAAGCATCAGGGTGATTCATGGCGAGATCAGCGAGAGTCTTACGATTCAGGCCAAGATTCTTTGCGTGTATTTTACCCATTAACTCAGAGTAGCTCAGACCGTGCTCACGAGCACCGGCATTGATACGTTGAATCCAGAGTGAACGGAAGTTACGTTTTTTAGTACGACGATCATGGTAAGCATAACCGAGACCTTTTTCTACTGTGTTCTTAGCGACTGTAAGAACATTTCCCTCGCGCCCAGTAACCTTTGGCGAGTTTGAACATTTTTTTTCTCCGTGCACGGGATGCGACGGCATTGACTGAACGAGGCATTGTTTGTTGGTTTTTGGCGAAAGCGTCCCGTCAGGGGATCTTGAGCTTGTGGCCGGGTTAATAAATAGATTGTTGTTTTGGATTAATTAGGATTACATAACTAACATGTGCTCCACACGATTCGTGTCCGCAGTTGAAACCAAACCTGCATGCGTAAGATTACGCTTGCGCTTTGTTTCCTTCTTTGTCAGGATGTGGCTCTTGTAAGCATGTTTCCTTTTAATCTTTCCGGTACCGGTTAATTTGAACCGTTTCTTTGCACCGGAATGTGTTTTAGTTTTAGGCATTAGCTTGACTATTTATACTTGTTACAATTATTTCTTCTTCTTAACAGGAATAGGAGCTAAGTGAATAAACATCCTGTTTCCTTCTAACTTCGGCAGTAATTCTACCTTTCCGTATTCTTCCAATGCCTGAGCAAATTTGAGGAGGATGATTTCTCCTTTTTCCTTGTAGGCGATCGAACGGCCGCGGAAGTGAACGTAAGCCTTTACTTTATTTCCTTCTTCGAGAAAGTTCATCGCGTGCTTGACTTTGAAATTGAAGTCATGCTCATCGGTATTCGGGCCGAAACGAATTTCTTTAACGACCTGTTTTCCCTGCTTCGATTTTAATTCTTTCTCTTTCTTTTTCTTGTCGTAGAGGAATTTCTGATAATCGACAATCCGACACACTGGGGGATCAGCCGTTGGAACGATTTCAACGAGATCCAGCTCCTGTTCTTTAGCCAGTTTTAATGCATCTTCAGTTGAATAAATGTCGCTCGTAATATTATCACCCACCAGACGAACCTTAGGGACGCGAATTTTTTCATTGATACGATGCTCGTCTTCTTTTCTTCACCGGACCGCGGCCACATGAATGGTGGACGGCTTCCCGGAGGACGATTGAAAGAAGATGGTGGCCTATTCGGTTGATTGGGCGCTGCTATATGAACCTCCTTGTTGGATTGTGATTATTTAATTAACTCCTAGACTATTATTTACTTCATCCTGAACCATTTTAGCGAACTCTTCGAGAGGAATGTTCCCCACATCTCCGGAGCCGTGACGACGGACAGATACTTTGTTTTCGTTGAATTCTTTCTCTCCGATAATGAGCATGAAAGGAACTTTTTTCATCTCTGCATCGCGGATCTTCTTACCAATCTTTTCATCCCGAATGTCAACGAGGCCGCGAATATCGGAATTTATTAGTAATTGTAAAACTTTTTTCGCGTAGTCGTTGAATTTTTCGCTTATACTAAGGATACTTACCTGTTTGGGAGCTAACCAGATAGGGAAGTTTCCGGCAAAATGCTCAATCAGGAAGCCAATGAAGCGTTCGTGGGTTCCAAGTGGGGCCCGGTGAATGCAAATCGGCGTGTCCATTTTGTTCTGATTATTCTTGTAAACCAGCCCAAAACGAGCAGGAACCGCGAAATCGACCTGATTTGTGGCCAAAGTGAACTCGCGACCGATTGCTGACCAAACCTGAACGTCGATTTTCGGACCGTAAAAGGCTGCCTCATCCTGAACTTCCACATAAGGGATTTTCGAATCGATCAGAACCTGACGTACCATGTCTTCGGTCTCTTTCCACAATTCCGGATTGTCGACATACTTTTGCCGAGTTTTTTCGGATCGTGAACAGAGAAGCGCATGATGTATTTGTCAATATTGAAGATTTTGAAATACTTCAGATACATATCATTCACCGCCTGGAATTCAGAAGCAAATTGTTCTTTCGTACAGTAAATGTGAGCATCGTTCATCTGTAAGCAACGAACACGCATCAGTCCGAACAACTCACCCGATTGCTCATATCGGTAGCAAGTACCGTATTCAGCCAATCGAATAGGGAGATCACGATAAGAAGGATTGATTTCCTTGAAGATCTTATGGTGATGCGGACAATTCATTGCCTTCAGATAGTATTTCTCGCCGTCCATAATCATAGGAGGGAACATACTGTCTTCGTAATACGGCAAGTGACCACTTGTCAGATACATTGACTCCTTCGCAATGTGAGGCGTGCGAACGCGCTCGTAACCTGCAGCTTGCTCAGTTGACTTAGCCAACTTTTCTAACTGCTCGATAATAGCGGCACCATTCGGTAACCAAAGCGGTAAGCCCGGACCTACATCGTCGTCGAATGTAAAGATCTCGAGCTCTTTTCCGATTTTACGGTGATCGCGTTTCTTCGCCTCTTCGAGCATCGTGAGATACTCATCCAACAATGATTTCTTCGGGAAGGTGATACCGTAAATACGGGTAAGCTGTTTGTTGTTTTCATCGCCTCTCCAGTAAGCACCGGCAATATTCATCAGCTTGGCAGCCTTAATAAAACCGGTATCAGGAATATGAGGTCCACGACAGAGATCCGTAAAGTTTCCTTGCTCGTAGAAAGTGATTTTTCCGTCTTCAAGTTCCGAAATAAGGTCGAGCTTGTAGTTGTCGCCTTTCTTCGTAAAATATTCGAGGGCTTCCGCTTTCGATACTTCTCTGCGGACGTATTTCTCGTTCTTACGGGCGAGTTCCATCATCTTGTCTTCGATTTTCTTGAAATCTTCACTCGACAAGGTGTGATCACCCAGATCAACGTCGTAATAGAAACCGTGATCGATCGGAGGGCCGATACCGAATTTGATGCCCGGATAAATAGCTTCAAGAGCTTCAGCCATCAAGTGTGCAGACGAGTGCCACATGGTAGATTTACCATCACCGTCTTCCCATGTCAGTAACTGAAGAGTTGAATCTTCCTGGATTGGACGGCCGGCATCCCATGTTTCACCGTTTACTTTGGCGGCGAGTACATTTCGGGCCAGACCTTCACTGATACTTTTCGCAATTTCCATTGCGCTCGTACCTTTCGGGTATTCCCTGACTTTCTGATCAGGAAAGGTAATTTTAATCATAATTTATGGGGTAAGAATAGGGCGAATATACGTTGTTTTTTCGGGAAAATCGAGCCCAAGATCAAACTTCCAGAATGCTTTTAATGTCAGGCAGGAAGTAATTCTCGCTCTTCATGATTTTACCGTCTTCCCGGTAAATAGGTTTCCCCTGATCATCCAATTTGCTCATATTCGAACGGTGGATTTCATCGAAAACTTCTTCAATCTTGTGCTGCAAGCCATGAGCGATGATCGTCCCGAAAAGGATATACATTTTGTCGCCCAAAGCATCGGCAATCAGTGTAAGATCACCTTTCTGACATGCTTCCAAATACTCATCATTCTCTTCTGCCATTAAACGATGACGCAAGGCAATGATACGATCTGAAACTACGGCTGTTGGCTGCTCGTGGAATTCAAGTCCGAATGTCTCGTGAAATTCTTTGACTTTGTTGATTTTGGTTAGTAGGCTCATGTTGGTAGTAGGTGGTAATTGGTAAGTAGTAAGTTGTAAGTAGTAAGTTGCCTTGGGGGGAATTGCTGATGGGGTTTTGAGAATTCTTAAGCCGTGAATAAACCCGGCAGCTTTTAGCTTTTGACTTTATTTTTTTGATTTATGTCTGAAGGATTCCAACGTTGTACTGCTTCGTAATCGGCGAATGTTCGGCGGCTTCGATTCCCATGGAGATCCACTTGCGTGTTTCTTTTGGGTCGATAATAGCATCGAGCCACAATCTGCTCGCTGCGTAATAAGGAGAAGTTTGAGTGTTATATCGATCGGTAATTGTTTTAAGTAATTCCGCTTCGTCTTCTTTGGTGATTTCTTTTCCTTTTGACTTTAAGGCGCTCACTTGAATTTGCAATAATGTCTTTGCTGCTTGAGAACCTCCCATAACGGCAATCTGAGCCGTAGGCCAGCCGACGATCAGTCGGGGATCATATGCTTTTCCGCACATCGCATAGTTACCGGCGCCGTATGAGTTTCCGATAACGATAGTGAATTTCGGAACAACGGAATTGCTCATTGCATTAACCAGTTTAGCGCCATCCTTAATAATTCCGCCTTGCTCACTGCGGGAACCAACCATAAATCCGGTTACATCCTGCAAAAATACGAGAGGAATTTTACGTTGATTGCAATTCATGATAAAGCGAGCAGCTTTGTCGGCCGAGTCGGAGTAAATAACGCCGCCAAATTGCATTTCACCTTTTTTGCTTTTTACCACTTTACGTTGATTCGCTACAATACCAACAGCCCAGCCATCGATACGAGCTAATCCGCAGATGATACTCTGACCGTAGGCATCTTTGTACTCGTCAAATTCGCTGTTATCTACGAGGCGATAAATGACTTCGTGCATATCGTATTGCTTGCTGGCATCGGTCGGAACAATTCCATAAAGTTCTTTCGGATCTTTTGCCGGAGCTACTGCTTTCACACGATTAAATCCGGCAGAATCAAACTTGCCGAGCTTGCTCATGATATTCTTGATATGATCGAGAGCTGCTTTATCATTCGGAAATTTATTGTCTGTCACTCCCGAAATTTCGCACTGAGTAGTTGCTCCGCCTAATGTTTCATTGTCGATGTCTTCGCCAATAGCTGCTTTCACCAAATAAGATCCTGCTAAGAAGATAGAGCCGGTCTTGTCTACAATCATTGCTTCGTCGCTCATGATAGGCAGATAGGCACCGCCGGCAACGCAGCTACCCATGATGGCAGCGATTTGGATAATGCCCATCGACGACATCACAGCATTGTTGCGAAAAATTCGTCCGAAGTGTTCTTTGTCAGGAAAGATTTCATCCTGCATCGGAAGAAATACACCGGCACTGTCGACCAGATAAATAATTGGCAGATGATTCTCCATGGCAATTTCTTGCATTCGGAGATTTTTCTTTCCGCTCATTGGGAACCAGGCGCCGGCTTTCACCGTCGCATCGTTAGCGACAATGATGCACTGACGTTTGCTCACGTACCCAATGCCGGCTACAGAACCTGCAGCAGGGCAACCGCCATATTCGGCATACATTCCGTCGGCAGCAAATGCACCGATCTCGATGAAGTCGCTTCCTTTGTCGATCAGATATTCGATGCGTTCGCGGGCAAGCATTTTTCCTTGCTCTTTTTGCTTGGCAGCATTTTTTGCACCACCGCCTTCAGCGATTTTCGACAGGCGATGTTTCAACTGGTCGACCAGTTGGCGCATGGCATCTTCATTCTTGTTAAATTCGATATTGGTCATAAAAATTTGATGATTCGGTAAAGATAAATAACCTATCCGCCTTTTAAGGGAATTGTTCATATTTCCCTCTATTCGTGAATAAATTTCGTCAATGGCCTTTGTCTGCTCAGAGAAGGCTACTGTGGTCAGGAATCAACTGCTTGAATCTGTTCTAATTGAGGCGTTAATCCCATTTTTTGAAAACAAAAAATACCGCCAAAATCATCAGTCCAAAAGCAACGAGGTAATTCCACTGAAGCTTATCCGTTTTAAAGATGTAAATACTACAGATGGAAAAAACGACAAGCGTGATCACTTCTTGGATTATTTTCAGTTGGAATAAATTGAACGGACCACCATTGTTTTCGTAGCCGATACGGTTACCCGGAACCTGAAAGATGTATTCCAGAAATGCAATCAACCAGCTAAGCAAAATGATGGACACAAGTCCGGCCGATTGAAGGATATTCCATTTTTTGAATTGAAGATGTCCGTACCATGCGAATGTCATGAAGAAATTTGCAATAATCAGCAGGATGACAGAAAAGAAACCGCGGGCAAGCATACTTACTCTTTTTCGTTAGGTTTAGGATCAATAAATCCTGCAAGTGGAAACGGTTTGAATTCAAATTTCGAAAAAACGATTTCGAATTCTTTCAGATTTGAAGGCTCCGACATACGATACAGCCAGACATTAATGCTTACCTTTTCGTTTGAAGATTTATACTCCTTGTCAAGCGACATAGTATGACGTGAGTAAGGCCGACAGCTTGATTTTTGAGTGCTGTCTTTTTCGTAATACGACTTGTAGACAATCTTTCGTTTCCGGACTTCCATCACATGTCTGGTGCAACGCTTAAAATCCGTATTGAAACGATAAGCTTCAGCTTCTTTGGGTTGAATTACATATTGAGTATTCAAAGCATCGTCCTTTCCCCACTGTGAAAATTCGATATCAACTTCATTGTGAAAATTAAGAGTATCATCATGATCATACATGAAAAGTCCTACTACGATATCTCTGTCAAGCGGCGTAATCAGAGAGTCAATGTGAAAAATGTAACTCCCGTATCCCAGATTTTCGAGCATCCGGACTTCCGGACAGTACCATTTATCGTTGCGATAGGTTAGACGCAAGTGCAATTTGCCGTTATCATCGACATATACATTTTCTTTACTACCCGAAAAGTAATTATGCCCGGGTCCTGTATGCTTACCGTTAGATTCTTTAGAAAGCCATTTGTGTCCAGAGAACTCTAAAGTATCGCCAGCGAAAGGCAGAGTAGAAGAGGCCGGTTTTGATTTGATAAAAAGCGTCATGGATATAAATATCACAGGAACGAGCAGCAAAAAGTGCTTCATTCTTAACAAGCGAAATTTAGTGGAGATATAATTCTTCATCAGTTTGTTCATGCCCGGGGATGATGTTTGATAATGGATGCCCTTAGGTAGTCTCGGTCTAAATGTGTGTATATCTCGGTAGTCGTAATCGATTCGTGTCCCAGCATTTCCTGAACGGCTCTCAAGTCGGCACCGCCTTCGATGAGATGAGTTGCAAAAGAATGTCGGAACGTGTGTGGACTGATACTCTTTTTAAGTTGAATTTTTTGTGCCAATGATTTTATCACCAAGAAAACCATCACACGCGTGAGTGATTTTCCGTTTTTGTTAAGAAAGACTGAATCTTCGAAGCCATGTTGAATCTTGATATGACAACGAACTTCATTGATGTAAATTCTCAAATGTTTGATGGCAACGCTACCGATGGGAACTAGTCGTTCCTTATCACCTTTACCGGTTACTTTGAGGAAACCGATTTCCTGATGGACGTTGGAGAGTTTAAGTCCAACCAACTCACTTACCCGTAAACCGCAACTATACAGCGTTTCTAGCATAGCTTTGTTTCGGATGCCTTCAGGCTTCGAAAGATCAATGGCGCCGATAAGATTGTTAATGTCGTCGATGCTCAAAGTGTCGGGCAACTTGCGTCCCAAACGTGGCGCTTCGAGCAAATGTGCCGGATCATCGGTGATGATATTCTCCATCAGACAATACTTGAAAAAACCTTTCAGTCCGGAAATTATTCTTGCCTGACTCCGGGCGCTTAATCCAAGATCGTTGATCCACTTGATGAAATCACGCAGATGATTTAGCTTAATTTCTGTCGGAGAAACCGATTGTTTAGTCACGGTGAGAAACTGCTCCAGCATGGCAATATCATGCAAATAGGCTTCAATTGAATTTGAAGACAAGGAGCGCTCCAGTTTAAGATAAGACTTAAACCCCAATATGTAACTTTTCCAGCTCAGATATTCCGCGATTGATCTTTCTCAAAAGTCACAAAAACCCACTAGTTGCAGGAGTTTCGGCAAAAAACTTATTCACATCCGATTTTGAATAATTGTCGCTATTTTGCGCCCTGAATGCACTATTCCATGGCTGATAGTATGACGTGCCGGAATGGGATCATCCTAACAAGTTCAGATACCTCCAATCGGAGAGCAACGCTATGAATATTCACATCATCAACGGCCCGAATTTAAACCTGCTTGGAAAGCGCGAACCGGAAACTTACGGTTCAAGCAGTTTCGAAGATTTCCTGATCAAGCTTAAGGCAGAATTTCCTGCCGTGACGATTACATACTTTCAAAGCAATGTAGAAGGGGAGTTGATCAACAATTTGCATGAGTATGGTTTTAAAGGCGACGGTATTATTTTCAATGCCGGAGGCTATACGCATACCTCTGTAGCATTAGCTGATGCGATTGCGGCTATAAAAACTCCCGTTGTGGAAGTGCATATTTCAAATGTTTTTGCAAGGGAGGAATTCCGACATCATTCAATGATTGCCGGAAAATGCATTGGAAGCATTAGTGGTTTTGGCTTGTATTCCTATTCACTTGCGATGATGGCTATAGTGCAAAGAGTGAAATAATTTTCCGGATTAAACAAAAGCAAATCTCCATTGGAAATCAGGCTTAGGATCAGAATTGGATTCACGAAGTAATCCGAATTAAAGTCCTACGGATGTTGCATGCTTACATAAATCGGATAATCTCATCTCGCCAAATCAAAATAATCACACCGCTCATTGCAATCGTAACTCCCAATAATGATTGCCATGTAATTCGTTCTTTTGTCAAAAATCGGGAGATAAATAATGCAAATGCAGGAACGAGCGAGAAGATTGTTTGAGCAACGGATGGTTCTAGAATAGCCACCGTATAAAGCGATAGTGAAACACCTAATGTGGGACCAAAGAGAGTTCCTGCCAGAGCGTATCTGATTCCGCCATCACGATTTTCCATTATTGGTTTCATGATTTCCTTGATTCGTCCCTGAAGTGCGGTTGCAAGGAAGAGCGACGACGCTGCAATCGACAAACGAATAAAAGTGGCATGAAATGGATGCAGATCTTGATGCAAAGCAGCTTCCATCATGAAACCCTTTTTAGCCATAACCAATCCGGCTCCTTGACAAAATGCCGATATCACTCCGAATAAAATTCCTTTCGAAATATTTTGATGATGGTGTTTGGGGATTTTAATTCTTTCGCTTTTTCCTAAACTGATAAAATTTACGCCGACAATGGTGATTGCGATTCCGACAATTCCTACCCATGATATATGTTCGCCGATCAATAAAACTCCCAGCAAAAGTGCGGCAGCTGGAGCAAAGGTTGTAAGCACGCTTCCCAGTCGTGGGCCGAGAATAGTGTACATCGCGAAGGCGAAATAATCACCAATGGTTAATCCGACAATCCCCGACAAACCCAACCAAAGCCAGGCATTGGTATAATCTGACGAAAAAAGGGCAATGAAATCTGAAGGACTTACAACGAATCCAATTATGCCCATCACAATCATGGCGACCAACAATCGAAAATGATTCAATGTGTTTGATCCCAAACGATGTGCTGCCTGAGTAAAAGGAAAAATACAAATTGCCCATGAAATGACGGTGAGCAATGCAAAGATGACTCCGCTGTTCATTATATTTTTTCTGAATAAACTCGTTCTCCGAAAATAGCCGATCCGATGCGAATCATCGTACTGCCTTCTTCCAGCGCAATCTTATAATCGGAACTCATTCCCATTGATAAAACTGACAAGTTGTGTGTTGATTGATATAATTCAAATAGACTTCGTAAAGATTGAAATTCGCGACGAATTTGTTTAGTGTCAGTTGTATTAGTTGCCATTCCCATAAATCCATCGATACGGATGTTCGACAGGCCGGCGAGTTCATTTCCTGTGAGAAAATCAGTCGCTTCGTCAATGGACAAACCGAATTTAGTTTCTTCCCGGGCAATAAAAATCTGAATTAAGCAGGGTTGTATACGATTAATCGTTTCTGCCTGCTTGTTGATCTCTTTTAAGAGTTTAATACTGTCGACTCCGTGAATGAGCGACACAAAAGGCACGATCATTTTTGCTTTATTGCTCTGAAGATGTCCGATAAAATGCCAGTCAACTTCTTCAACTTCCTGCGATTTTGCGACTAGTTCCTGAACATAATTTTCTCCAAAAACTTTTTGTCCGAGTGATTTCAGAGCAAGAATATCTTCAACAGGCTTAGTCTTACTTACTGCCAGTAGAGTAGCATTGAAGGGTTTTAACTCTTCCAGCAAAGATTGGTACACTTCAGCATTGATCATGAGGCTGTAAAGTAAATTCAGAAGTTTGTAACGACCAAATATTGCTGCAAAAAGAAAATGGTATCTTTGACTTAATTGCACTGCGACTTATGCATACTGTGTTTCCTCGTTTGACTTACTATAAGCTCCTTATATCCGGCATCATTGGCAATTTCGTTGCTAAACCTGCCTTTCCGGGCAAAGATTCTAATTCCTTGCCGTCCATCTTTGACTCAAAATTGAAGGATGAAGCTAATGGGGAGATTGATCTGAAAGCATATAGGGGAAAAAAGATCCTGATTGTAAATACGGCTAGCCGCTGTAGTTTTACCAGACAGTATAAAGACTTACAGCAGTTGCAGGATACCTACAAGAGTTCATTAGTCATTCTCGCTTTTCCTTGCAATGACTTCGGGAAGCAGGAGAAGGAGAATGATGCCGGCATTGCTAAATTCTGTGAGGTGAATTTCGGAATTACCTTTCGGGTGATGAAAAAAATCGGAATCAGGCTGAATGCTCAGAGTACATTGTATAATTGGCTCACAAATCCGACTCAAAACGGATGGAATCGTCGCTTACCGCAATGGAATTTCTGGAAGTACTTGCTCGATGAGAATGGCCGACTGATAGCATGTCTGCCTTCGGCTGTAGAGCCTGGCAGCAAATTGATGCACTCGCTACTGAATGCTTAAACCAACGAATGCAGAACGAGCCCGCTTCTTAATTTAGGCTCAAACCACGTAGTTTTCGGAGGCATAATCTTACCGCTGTCGGCAATGTCGATCAGCTGCTTCATCGTTACCGGGTAAAGCGCAAAAGCAACTTTCATCGAGCCGTTGTTTACCCGTTTTTCGAGCTCACCTAAACCGCGAAGTCCTCCGACAAATTCAATACGCTTGTCTGTTCTAAGATCTTTGATATTCAAAATCGGCTCCAGAATTTGCTCCGATAAAATTGGTAACATCAAGAACACCGATTGGATCTGCATCGTTGTAAGTGCCTTTTTTAGCTGTCAGTTTATACCACTTTCCTTCGAGATACATTCCGAATTCGTGCAAACTCATCGGACGAAATTCTTTGCTGCCTTTTTCCTCTACATCAAAACTATTTTCAAGTTTCTTGAGGAAGTCGGCAGGAGTGAGGCCGTTTAGATCTTTCACTACACGATTATAATCCATGATGGCTAATTGATCGTCCGGAAAATGAACGGCGAGAAAATAGTTGTACTCTTCTTTGCCGGTGTGATTCGGATTTTTCTCTCTTAGTTCTTTTCCAACCAATGCAGCTGCTGCCGTGCGGTGGTGACCGTCGGCTACATAAGTCGCCGGCAATTGCGCAAAGTAATTAGTGATGTCGGCGATCTGCTGATCAGAATTGACAACCCAGAATGTGTGTCCGATTCCGTCATCAGCCGTGAAATCGTACTCAGGCTTATTCTTGATTACTTCTTCAACAATACGATCGAGTGCAGGCATTTTAGGATAGGCGAAAAATACCGGCTCGTAATTTAGTTCGCTATAACGTACGTGATTCTTTCTGTCTTCTTCTTTGTCAGGACGAGTAAGCTCGTGCTTCTTTATTACATCGTTGAAATAATCGTCGATAGAGGCAGCGCCTACTATTCCGTACTGACGACGACCATTCATCGTTTGAGCGTAGATGTAATAACATTCTTTTTCATCGGTAAAAAACACTCCGTCTTTAACCATTTGCTTAAAATTAGCAATACCCTTTTTGTAAATTTCAGGAGCGTAATGATCAAAGTCGTCGGCGAAATCGATCTCCGGTTTAATGACATGATAAAACGAGAGCGGATTTCCTTCGCATTCTTTACGAGCTTCTTTTTCATCGAGAACATCATATGGTTTGCTCGCAACTTGTGTCACGGAATTACTTTTCGGACGAATGCCTTTGAAGGGTTTTAAAATGGCCATAATAGTATTAGAGGATTACTTTAATTTTAGAATTGATTCGATTGTATCAGTCAGTAAAGTCACATCTTCAAGAGTGAGATCTCCCATATGTCCGATACGGAATGTTTTATTTTTAAGCTCGCCATAACCATTGGCAATGATCATGTCTTTCTGAACAAGTTCTTTGTTCAAGGCGCTGATGTCAATATTGCGGGTGTTGGCAATCGTAGTTACCGTCAGCGATTCGAAACCGGGAGCAGGGTAGACCTTAAAGAAATGGCTTGCCCAGTTGATCACATGCTCTGCCATTTCGATATGACGAATAAAGCGATTTTCGATACCCTCTTTCATAATGCGATCGAGCTGAAAGTCGAGGGCAAACATATGCGAGAGCGATGGAGTACAGGTGTACTGATAATTTTTCTTGTCGATGTATTCGCAGAGAGTAAGGAAATCGAGATAATATCCCCGATGCCCATTCTTCTGAAAACGTTCTTCAGCCTTTGCAGAAACAGATGCAATGGCCATTCCCGGAGGAAGTGCCAATGCTTTTTGTGATGAAGTGATACAAACATCGATTCCCAGTCGATCCACTTCGATTTTGGATCCGCCTAGTGAGCTGACGCAATCCACCAGCCACACCACTTTCGGATACTTACGAATCACATCAGCAATAGCTTCAATAGGATTCATGATACCCGTTGAAGTTTCGTTATGGGTGATGGTCACCGTATCGTATTTGCCCGTTTTAAGATAGCGATCTACTGTCTCAGGCATAGTAGGCTGCCCCGATTCTTCTTCGTGGAGATCAGCTTCAATGCCATTGAGCACAGCCAGTTCATGCCAGCGTTTACCAAAAGCACCGACAGAGAAAACGATGGCGCGCTTTTGAGTGGCACTGCGTATGGCACCTTCCATTAAACCCGTGCCCGATGATGTACTGAGAACAATTTTATTCGATTCAGTGAACATCAGCTCACGCATTTTCATCGAGATGTTTTTCTGAAGTTCAGATGCTTCCGGAGTACGGTGCCCGATCATCGGAGTTCCCATCTTTTCCAACACGCTCGGATGAACGTACGTAGGACCGGGGATGAAGAGTTTAACTTTATTCATTTTATGGGAATTTCGGGTGCGAAGCTAGTAATTCTTCTTGGTAAGTGGTAAGTAGTAAGTAGTAAGTAGTAAGTAGTAAGTAGTAAGTAGTAAGTAGTAAGTAGTAAGTAGTAAGTAGTAAGTAGTAAGTAGTAAGTGTGTAATTAGAAATTGGTAGTTAGTAATTAGTGGGGGTCGGCCAAGTTAACAGCTGCCTCTTCCAAATTAGCCAATGGCCCCAATCCTAAGTCAACTTACTACTTACAACTTACTACTTACTCTTTCGGTTCCTTTGCTTCCCAATCGGTTCGAGCATCGATATCGTGTTGGATAACCCAGCGGCCGCCTTTTTGTTTGAACTTGTCGTATGTGCCATCGGGACCTGAGAGTAGGTTCAGATTGGGTGAATCGCCTTTTTTGGGATTGCTGATGTGGTCGAAAACGATCTCTTTGCCATCCTTTTCGAATCGAAGAGTCATACTGGCCTGGGAGGTGAAAGTAAAGATGACTCGGTTTCGAAATACGCTTCCGGTCTTAAGGATCGGGAAACCGAATTTGACCTTTCCATCTTCAATCGCCATCACTTCGATTACCTTCTTTGTCATCGATTCATTAACGCCTTTCCATCCCAGAAGGGTATAGTAAGTTACCCCTGATCTCTTGGTTTTTCCTAACGAATAGTAAATAGCACCCAGCCATTTATCAGCCCTCAGCTTCTCGGATTCGGGTTTAAGAATCTTAGAGGTAGAGTCTGCTAAACTTATCATTATCAGACTATCAGGAGTACTTGTTTTAAGTTGAATATAGCCGTAATAAAAGTACTGACTGCCCGCATAATTCGGGAAAGTCCATGTGTAAATTCGTATCGTATGCTCCGGGTCGCTAATAACGGAGAGGTTTTTCCAGGACGAAAAATCGGCGGTAAAGGATTCCGGCTTGCGGAGTGAGTCTTCCAGGAGTTGGCTAAAAATCCGGTTGTTCCGGAAACGAATGGAGTCGTTTTCGCCACGCTGGATCTGCTTGATGACAGATTGAAGGGAATCGGAGCTTATTGTCTGAGCATGCGTACTTGCGCCTAAAAAGAGGCTTAAAAAGCAAGCAAAAGAGAAGAGCAGACGATTTAATTTCATGGTCCTAAGATAAAGAGAAAGGCCGTATCACATAACGTGAAACGGCCTTTGATATTCTGACTCTTAATGGCGATTAAGAGTGCATTGCGTCTTTTTTACCGGTCAACGCCTCTTTCGATTCACGGAAGTTAGGATCGTCAACACAGCAGTCAACAGGACAAACAGAAGCACATTGTGGCTCATCGTGGAAGCCTACGCATTCTGTACACTTGTCAGAAACGATATAGTAAGTGTCCATCGATACAGGAGTTTGAGCAGCATCAGCATCTACTGAACTGCCGTCCATGCGTTTGAACATTCCTTTTACATTAGTACCGTCTGAAAAACGCCATTCGGCACCGCCTTCATAAATTGCGTTATTCGGACACTCTGGTTCGCATGCACCACAGTTGATGCATTCTTCGGTAATCATGATAGCCATATCTGTTCCTTTTCTACTTTTGGGGTTAAATTTCGCAGCAAAAATAAGTAGAAAATGTTCATTTCAAAGAACGAAATCGAACTTTTTAAACTGACATTACTCATGAAAAAGCAGGATTATACAGCTATTCTGGCCGAATTCGGTCGTCGCTTAGCCCAAATGTCTTCCGAATACAAGTCGGATCCAAATAAATCGACTCCTTTAAAGGAAACAATTCGCTCTGCTTCACGAGCCAATTCCTGGTTCACGGAAGCCAATTGTATCATGTCCATCGACCAATGGGCATTGGCTTTAAGCAAGGAAAAGGTGGAGCTGTGGCTTGGCAAATACGGTGAGCCAAGAGAAAAAGGCATGACGGTAGGAGTGATCAATGCCGGAAATATTCCATTCGTCGGCTTACACGATTTATTGTCGGTTGTTGTGACCGGTCATAATTACCTCGGGAAAAATGCAAGCGATGATCCATACTTACTTCCATTCATGGCAGATTTGCTTATCGAAATCGACCCAAGGTTGAAAGAGCGTATTCGTTTTGTTGCACAACTAAAAGGAATAGAAGCTGTGATTGCAACAGGCAGTAATAACTCTGCACGTTACTTTGAGCATTACTTCGGAAAGTATCCGAATATCATTCGTAAAAACAGAAATGGAGTTGCTGTCTTAAACGGCAGTGAAACAAAGGAGCAACTCGAAATGCTAGGAAAAGATGTCTTCACATATTTCGGACTGGGATGCAGAAATGTGTCGAAGCTCTATGTTCCTTCCGATTACATTTTTGATCCGTTCTTTGAAGCGATGTATTCGTTTAATGAAATCATGAATCACAATCAGTACATGAATAATTTCGAATACAATAATTCCGTTCTACTACTGAAGCAAGTCCCATTCCTACAAAACGGCTTTCTTATCATCATGGAAGACCCGAGAATAGCATCACCAATTTCCATTCTGCACTACGAACGTTACTCCAATAGGCAGGAATTGGAAAAACACCTGCTCGAAAATTCTGAAAACCTTCAATGCATCGTCGCTGCTCCCGAAACGCTTTCCAATCCTCAACTAAAAGCCAATCATGTAGGCTTCGGCAACACCCAATCGCCCAAGCTGTGGAATTACGCGGATGGAGTGGATACGGTGGGGTGGTTGGGATCTTTGGCTGGTAAGTTGTAAGTAGTAAGTTAAGTAGTAAATAGTAAGTTGCCTTACAGGTTATTATTGGTATTTATTACTTTGAGCCAGAATTATTTTACAATCTAATCGTTATCGAAAAAAAGAAAATTAATTTCATATTGTAAAAAGACTCACACTTTTATCCTAGCCACTTACTATTTTCTACTTACTACTTACTTACTACCTACTACTTACTACCTACTACTTACTACTTACTACTTACTACCTACTACTTACTACTTACAACTTACCAACAAGATGACCAACCCCAACATCAAAATCCTCTCCAACCAAATCCTATCCGACAACTGGTACACGCTCCGTAAACTAACTTTTGAGTTTAAGAAGAAAGACGGAAGTGTCATAACTCAGAGCAGAGAAGCGTACGATCGCGGAAATGGGGCGGTGATTTTGCTTTACAATAAAGAGCAACAATCCGTTGTTTTGACCCGTCAATTCAGGATGCCGACTTATATCAATGGAAACGAAAGCGGACTGATGATTGAAGCATGTGCAGGTTTGCTCGATAAGGATAATGCGGAAGACTGCATCCGTCGCGAAACTGAAGAGGAAACAGGCTACAAAGTTTCGCACATTCGTAAGATCTTCGAAGCGTATATGTCGCCGGGGTCTGTGACTGAAATTCTATACTTTTTCGTAGCCGAATATTCCAAAGAAATGAAAGTAAGCGAAGGCGGCGGAGCAGAGCACGAAGAAGAAAATATTGAAGTGCTCGAAATGAAATTCGATCATGCTCTTCAAATGATTCAATCAGGTGAAATCAAAGACGCGAAGACGATTATGCTGCTGCAGTATGCGGCGATGCAAAAACTACTTTAAATTCAAAATTCTGAATTTTGAATTTATTCAAACGTCCCCGAAGGAATCGTATGGAACAATCTTCCCCAACGAACCTTATTGAAGAAGCTAGCATTCGTTTCCCAGCTCATCCAAATGAATACGGCTTTGCCGACGATGTGGTCTTCAGGAACAAATCCCCAGAAGCGCGAGTCAGCTGAGTTATGACGATTATCGCCCATCATGAAGAAGTAATCCATCTTGAAAGTATACTCTGTCGATTCCTTACCATTGATGATGATTTTACCGCCGCGTTCTTCAAGTGTATTATGTTCGTATTCTCCGATTGCCTTTCTGTAAATCCCAATATTGGAGCTATCGATTTTAATAGTAACGCCTTTTTTAGGAATCCAAACCGGTCCGAAGTTATCCAGATTCCAGTGTCTCTCGCTTTCAAACGGGAAAATGCCGTCTTGCGTCATGCCTGCAGGGAAAGTATTTGCTTCCACACTTTTTACGCTTACAAACCCACGCAATTCTTCGGCTTCCTTAGATGTCAGGAAGAGCGTAAATTCATTGGCAGAAAGTCGTTGGCCGTCGTATAATCTCAAACGCTCAATGACTTGTTCGCTGAAGCCTGTTCCGTCAGTTACTACTCTGTAAGATGATTGCGAACGATCCGGATTAGTGTAGATCTTACCGTTGATATAAACCTGGCGATCGCGAATAATCAATGAATCCCCGGAAACACCAATACAGCGTTTGATATAATTTTCTTTTTTATCGATAGGGCGACCTTCATTTTCGGCCGGCCAGTTAAAGACAACACAATCACCATGCTTGATGTGACCGAAGCCGGGTAAACGATGGTAACCTACTTTGATCCACTCGAGATATGATTTACCTCCGAAGAAAGGCATCGTATGATGTGCGAAAGGGAAGGAGAGTGGTGTCATTGGAACACGTGCTCCATAGCTTACTTTAGAAACAAATAGGAAATCTCCGACGAGTAAGGATTTTTCCATCGACGGAGTTGGAATCGTATAGGCTTCGATAAAGAAAGTACGAATGATTGTGGCTGCTATGACGGCGAAGATGATGGCATCTACCCATTCACGCCAGAATGACTTGCGTTGTCCGGGTCTTGGTTTCAAAAGAAACCAAACGCCAAGGGTGAAAATTCCGAAAACAATATCTTTAATGAGATCCCAGCTTATTCTGAATCGGGCCATGAGTAATTTTTAATTGGTGAAGGGAGCAAGCTTAAGATATCTTTTTAGAGAAATAGTGAATCTTGCTTCCGTTTAATATTGCTAATGTACGACCGTCGCCATTAGATACTGGTTAATGGCTTGTTAATTTTGCACATCAAAGTTTTAATAAATCTTTCATCCCGAACACGCCTTTTTTGCCTTTGATCCACTCCGCCGCAGCAATCGCACCCAGAGCAAAGCCCTGACGATTCAGTGCTTTATGCATGATTTCAATTTCGTCCACATCAGAGAAGTACTTCACGATATGAGTCCCGGGAACCTCGTCTTCGCGACTGGAGAAGATCGGAAGCTCACCCTTTTTGTCCTTTCCGGAGTCGACGCTTTCATTCACTTTGTAATTGACCCACTCTTTGTATCGGCTCAATTTGCGGATGATTTCATCGGCCAGGTAATGGCTGTTCCGCTCGGAGAATCGAGCTTTTCAGATGATGACTTTCGTGAATGATGACATGATCATACTGGCCTTGAGTTTTCATGAGCTCGGCCAGACGACTATTAATTTCGAAAAACAGATTCACTCCAATGCTGTAATTGGACGCATAGAAGAGTGAATGGCCGCCATCAGTGCATTCTTTTTGAACGGCGGGGAATTGCTTCATCCAACCTGTAGTGCCACACACAACAGGGATACCTGCTTTAAAACACATTTTGATATTTCCGACTGCCTGATCGGGCTGCGTAAATTCAATTGCTACATCAGCTTTTTTCAATTCATCAACGGTAAATTGATCTTTGTTACTCAGATCAAATGCCGCACTTATCTGGTGTCCCTTTTCGATAGCAAGCTGTTCAATTGTCTTGCCCATTTTTCCGTAACCGATCAATGCAATTTTCATGATGCGAGCTTATTTAAAGGTTAAGGTAAGGTGAAGTCCTGCCGTTGTCGTTCCGTCGGCCATAGGAAAAATAGCCGGAGCGGTATGTAAGGAAAGATCGTCGCTGACATCGAAATCCATCAGCTGGGAATCGACGTAAGCATCGAGAATATTTAACGTGTAAAGTATGCCGGTGAGAATGTAACTCAAATCCCGATTTCTTCTGTAGTAGTCACGACGGATCTTGATGTCTTCTGTCGTATATTTTTCATACGGATCAATCGTGAGCGAATCAGAGTCGTAACGGTAGAGCAGGGCCGTCTTATACTTTTGGTACTCGACGTTGTTGGAATGGATAAAATAATAAAGCGTTCCAAAGCCTGCATAAAGTATAGGCAACTTCCAATACTTCTTGTTGTAAGCTTGTCCCAGACCGGGAAGAATGGCAGAATACAAGGCAGCACGATTAGCCCGTTTTTTGGCCATCACCGATAATGAATCAGTCGACTGACCATTCCCTTTCAAAGAAAAGAGCATGAAAAGGGAAATAAATAAAACACAGATAACCGGACGCAAAGTGTATGCTTTGAGAGAGTTCATCCAGTAAAGATGGAGTCTCAGTAATTGAGTAATTCGAGAATGCGGTTCAGATCTTCGTCGTTCGTAAAAGGAATAACGATTTTCCCGCTGCCATTATTAGCACGTTGTAATTGGATCTTCGCACCGAAATGACTGGTCAGAATGTTTTGAATTTTGCTGAACTCAAATGAAAGCTGATTCTTTAGCTCTTGTTCTTTTTTCTTTCCCGGTGATTTATTCCCTGTTTCGCGAGCAAGTAATTCAACATCACGAACGCTGAGTTGCTTGTTCAGAATTTCACGGAACATCATCAATTGCTTCGAAATGTCATCTACTCCAAGAATAGCGCGTGCATGTCCCATCGAGATTTTCTGATCACGAATGGCAGCCTGAATATCCGGTGGCAATTTCAGCAAGCGTAAAAAGTTAGTTACCGTACTGCGGTTTTTTCCGACACGTTCACTTAATTCTTCCTGAGTCAGTGAACACTCATCAATCAATCGTTTGTAGCTTAATGCAACTTCCAGTGCATTCAGATCCTGACGCTGGATGTTTTCCACCAACGCCATTTCCAACATGCCCTGATCGTTGGCTACACGGATGTACGCCGGAATCGATTTCAGATCGGCCAGTTTCGATGCTTTGAAACGACGTTCACCGGAAATGATTTGATATTTATCGTAGCCGAGCTTACGAACGGTAATCGGCTGAATAATGCCTTGTTCTTTAATCGAAGCCGAGAGCTCGTTCAATGAATCACTGTCAAAATCGACACGTGGCTGGAACGGATTGGGTTCAATCTGGTCGAGGGGAATCTGTGCTACCGCTCCCACAACGGCTCCCATTGAATCGGGAGTTGAAGTTTTCGAGGTAACATCGGTATCGGCACTTTCGAGTAAGGCACTAAGACCTTTTCCGAGTGCGCTTCGTTTAGTGCTCATCAGTAATTGCTATTTTTTTATCGGCTTCTTTGATCTTCGTCAGATTATTCTTCTGCAGGATTTCACGGGCAAGGTTGAGGTAGTTAACCGATCCTTTGCTGCTTGCATCGTGCATGATAATCGTTTGACCGAAACTTGGAGCTTCGCCTAATTTTGTATTTCGTTGAATGATGGTATCGAATACCATTTGCTGGAAATGCGTTTTAACTTCTTCCACCACTTGATTCGATAAGCGTAAACGGCTATCGTACATCGTGAGAAGAATACCTTCAATATCGAGCTCAGGATTAAGACGGCTCTGAACAATTTTGATCGTGTTGAGCAATTTGCCCAAACCTTCGAGAGCGAAGTACTCGCACTGAACAGGAATGATCACCGAATTGGCTGCCGTCAATGCATTGATGGTTACCAAACCAAGCGATGGCGAACAATCGATGATGATAAAATCATACTCGTCTTTCACGTAAGCAAGAACGTCCTTCATCTTACGTTCGCGACTTGGCAGATTGATCATTTCGATTTCCGCACCGACGAGGTCGATATGTGAGGGGAGGAGAAACAAATTCGGAGTTTCTGTTTTCAGAATGATATCCTTCGGATTTGCTTCGTTGATGATGCATTCGTAAATACTCGTCTTTACTGTACGAGGATCAAAACCGACACCGGAAGTGGCATTGGCTTGAGGATCGCTGTCGATCAACAATGTTTTGTATTCGAGTACAGCTAAACTCGCAGCCAGATTCATGGCCGTCGTTGTTTTTCCGACGCCGCCTTTTTGATTGGCTATTGCTATGATTTTTCCCATGGTGTAGTGGTTTTTACCGGTGATCAGATTTCTCTGCTTTCACCAACGTTGAGAAGTAATAATTCTTTTCCGCTGAGCTCAAATTTTCTGCGGGCATCGTTATGATCGATTTTAATCGGGTCAAATGTATCATAATGCATTCCGACGATCGTTTCACAGCGAATAAAGTCAGAGGCAATAACAGCGTTATCAATACCCATTGTGAAATTGTTTCCGATAGGAAGGAAGGCTACGTTCATCTTTTTGAAATCGCCAATCAGCTTCATATCGTAATGCAATGCTGTATCGCCGGCATAGTAGAAATGCTGCTTTTCAGTTTCGATGAGGAAGCCCATCGGATTTCCGCCATATGTGCCATCAGGTAACTGACTTGAGTGAACTGCATTCACGCATTTCACCTTGCCGAATTCAAGATCCAGTGACCACCGATATTCATCGGGTGAGTCTTCGCATAGCCTTGTTTTCCGACCCAGGTACAGATCTCGTAATTGCTGATAACCGTTGCCTGCGTTTGATTGGCAAGCGTGATCAGATCAGCCAAATGATCCCAATGTCCGTGAGAAACCAGAATGTAATCAGCCTGAATCGTCTTGATATCCACCTTGGACGCAAGAGGGTTTGGCGTAATGAATGGATCGAATAACAGCTTTTTACCGTTAATTTCGATCAAAAAACAGGAATGTCCGTAATAGGTAACTTTCATAATTAGTGACAAAGTGCAAAAATAAGGGTTTTCCGCTGCTTTCAGAGGGGAAAGTTACCAACATTTGATTTTTGAATTCTGAATTCAAAATTCTGAATTCTGAAGGGGACACCCATAGAGCTCAATGATGACAGAAAGGTAGCGGTGAGGATTTAAAAACCAATTAGAACTTGAGTCATTTCTCAAGATATTTTAGCAATAAAAAAGCCCGGAAAATCAACCGGGCTGTTACTTACTTTTTTCTTTCTGAATTCTGAATTCGAAATTTTGAATTTACTTCCCAAGATCATCAAAATCCACATCCGTAAAAGATCCGGTATTTGAATTATTATTGTCGTTGTAATGATGATTCGGCAATTTATGGAAGTCTTCACGGTAAAGGAAGATTTTGTGCTTTTCAAAAAATGGTGAACCATCATCGCCAACACGTTTTTTACTTTCGGTAATCGTGAGATAATAGTCGTTCGCTTTCGTGCTTTTTACATCAAAGAAATAAGTACGCTTTCCAGCCCTCACGGATTTGGAAAAAACTTCGTCGCGCTGGTGATTGTGATCTGACATAACAGTCGTAGATGGTTTTGTGTTTGGTTCGTGACAAAAATAGAAAATTATTCAGATGAACAAATTTATTAAACTGAAATATTGGCTTTCCTGAGTTTGTATAGAATGCGAACTGTCAAGTCATTAAATGCGATATTTAATCAAGCTTAGGAACCTCTCTTAAAGTGATTGGTGTAATATCTTGAAAAGAGTTAAGTATAATGCCGTATTCGTCCCCTCTTTAGTCTTCTAAGAGTAGAAATAGAGGCAATGTTGAGATAACAGTTTGTCTACTCTCGTCTTAGATAAATCCAAGGGTGGCCATATCTTCGGGAGTCCCTTCGAATACTAGTTGACCGCCTTTGTCACCGCCTTCCGGTCCCAGGTCAATTACCCAGTCCGCACTCTTGATGACTTCTCCATTGTGTTCAATAACGAGAATGGTGTTACCCTGTTCAATGAGCATGTCGAATGCTTTGAGCAATTTTCGGATATCATGGAAGTGCAAGCCTGTTGTAGGCTCATCAAAAATAAAGAGCGTGTGATTGTGAGCATTTCCTTTTTGCAGGAAGGAGGCAAGCTTGATCCGTTGAGCTTCTCCGCCACTCAATGTGCTCGACGATTGTCCCAGTCGTATGTAACCAAGACCAACATCGGCCAATGGTTTCAGTTTACTGGCAATCTTCGCGTCGTTTCCGAATGATTTAATCGGCGAGCTGAAAAATTCGATAGCCTCGTCGACCGTCATATCAAGTATATCCGAAATATTTTTTCCGCGATATTCGATGTCGAGGATTTCCTGCTTAAAACGTTTTCCCTGGCACGATTCACAAAGGAGATGAATGTCGGCCATGAATTGCATTTCAATCGTTACTTCACCTTCGCCTTCACACATCTCACAGCGACCGCCTTCAACGTTGAATGAAAAATGCGATGGCTTATACTTGCGTGCACGTGAGAGCGGGAGATCAGAATAGAGCCCACGAATTTCATCGTATGCTTTCACATAGGTAACAGGGTTGGAACGCGACGATTTACCGATCGGATTCTGATCGACAAATTCAACAGCCGATAAACGAGTGTAGTCGCCGGAGATGCGATCAAACGCACCTGTCTGTTCGCCATAGCCACCATGAATTTTCTTCAAAGCCGGATAAATAACTTTCTTGACTAAAGAAGTTTTACCGCTACCGCTGACGCCGGTTACAACTGTCATAATCCCGAGTGGAATTTTGACATTGATGTTTTTCAAATTGTTTTCTCGTGCACCTTCGATTTTGATGAAACCGCTTGGTGAACGGCGACGATAAGGAAGAGGAATGACATCCTTGCCACTTAAATATCGACCGGTATAGCCTTTAGTATCTTTTAAAATTTCTTTAAATGTTCCCTGGAAAATCAATTCACCGCCATGGCGGCCGGCATCAGGACCAATATCGATCAGCTGATCGGCAGCTTTCATTATTTCTTCCTCGTGTTCAACGATGATCAGCGTATTACCGACGTCGCGAAGAGATTTCAATACTTTTATCAGACGATTGGTGTCACGAGGATGCAGGCCGATACTCGGCTCATCGAGGATATACATAGAACCAACCAGACTACTACCTAAAGAAGTAGCCAGATTGATACGCTGCGATTCTCCGCCGGAAAGAGTATTCGACAAACGATTCATTGTAAGATAACCCAAGCCGACATCCGATAAAAACTGCAAACGGTTTTTTATTTCGAGCAGAATTCTTTTGGCAATAGCCATATCATTTTCGCTCAACTGAATTTCATTAAAGAACTTCAGACTTTCGCTAACCGGCATAAGCACGACATCAGTAATCGATTTGCCGGCAACCTTCACGAAGTTTGCATCAGGGCGTAATCGTGTGCCACGACAATCCGGGCAGACCGTACGGCCTCTGTAGCGAGAAAGCATAACGCGATATTGAATCTTATAGGTCTGCGTTTCTACCCACTGGAAAAACTGGTTTATTCCTTTGAAGTAGGAGTTTCCCGTCCAAAGAAATTGACGTTGTTCGTTTGTTAATTCATAAATCGGGCGGTGAATAGGGAAGTCGAATTTGTAAGCCTTCTTAATCAGCTCATCGTTCCATTCTTTCATCTTTTCTCCGCGCCAGCAAACGATGGCTGATTCGTAAACAGAAAGTGATTTATCGGGAATGACTAAGTCCTCATCAATGCCGATGATCGAACCAAAACCTTCGCACTTTCGGCAAGCTCCATAAGGATTATTGAAACTGAACAATTGCGTTCCGGGCTCTTCGAATGTTATTCCGTCGAGCTCAAAACGATTGGAGAAATGCGTAAGTATATTTTCATTTTCCTGCAGGACTTCCACAACACAATCGCCATGCCCTTCGAAAAAGGCTGTCTGCACGGAGTCAGCGATACGCGACTGATTACTTTCGTCGGCATTCGCCACACTAATACGATCGATTACAATTTGAACAGCAGATGGAATAGGAGCAACCGGTGTTTCTTCCGGCTCGGTTACCTTTTTCTTTACAGTCTTCTTCGCAGGCTTTTCTTTTGCAACGGAAGAAGAACCAATTTGCTTAAGCAGCTTTTCTTCTTTGAGTAAATCTTCGATTTTAAAAATCGTTCCGGCCACTTTTACCCGGACAAAACCTTTTTGCAGAAGCACATTTAAATCATCTTCTATCGAACGCCCCGGATGAAGAAAGAGTGGGGCAAGCAAAATTACTTTTGAGCCATCGGGGAACGATTGAATATGAGAAACCACATCTTCGACCGTATGACGTTTTACAATTTGACCGGAAACAGGCGAGTATGTTTTTCCTGCACGGGCAAAAAGCAATTTCAGGTAATCATAGATTTCGGTAGATGTGCCAACGGT
Organism: Bacteroidota bacterium; assembly: GCA_016721305.1. Classification (GTDB taxonomy): domain Bacteria; phylum Bacteroidota; class Bacteroidia; order AKYH767-A; family 2013-40CM-41-45; genus JADKIH01. Next base: position 37,570 of record JADKIH010000009.1, on the reverse strand, counting down.
AGAACGAGGATTACGAGTATTTACCTTTTGCTCGATGGCAACAGCAGGGGAGATACCTTTAATGTAATCCACCTCCGGCTTATCCATTCGTCCGATAAACTGACGTGCATAACTGCTTAAGCTCTCCACATACCGACGCTGACCTTCGGCATACAAAGTGTCGAAAGCAAGCGACGATTTTCCCGATCCCGACAAACCCGTTATGACAACGAATTTGTTTCTCGGAATGGCTACATCTATATTCTTGAGATTATGTACACGTGCACCTTTGATAATGATGAAATCACGTGCATCGAGTTTGTCTATGTCCTGCATAAATTGGCGAATTTGCAAAGGTAGCTTTTTGAATCCACTTCCGATAACAAGATTATCCCCATTCTGTTTAAAAGCCGGGAAAAAGACGGCCATTCCCGGCGGACCTTTTGATGCCAAAAACACGTTTTTTAACAATCGGGTGTAAGAACTATCTTGAAATAGTCAAAAAAAATATTTGGATTTTGCGTTTAGATACTATATATTTGATCTACAAATGCGACAGAAGCATGTCGCAGAACCTTAATTAACCATCATTTTTTACACTTAAAATCAGGAGGAAAAGCATAGCTAAAAATCTACTTTAAAGAGAACTAAAATCCACTTAAAGCAGAACAGCTATGACTAAAATCCACATGATGGACGATAAAGACCTGGTGCGTCTTTATCAGCAAGGGAATCAAGAAGCCATTACTGAACTCGTTCACCGTTACAAGCAACGGATTCACTCTACCATTTACTTTCTGGTGAAGAATCAGGAATTGGCGGAAGATCTGTTCCAGGAGACATTCATTAAGATCATCTCCAGCCTCCGTAACAAAGCCTATAGCGAGCAGGGCAAGTTCCTTCCCTGGGCACTTCGAATCGCCCATAACCTCGTTATTGATCATTTCCGCAAGGAAAAACTCATGCCGTTGCAACACGACTCCGAAGAGTTTTCTGTATTCGACGTAATTCCGGCCAACAGCCGCAATGCCGTTGATCAGATTATTTATGACGAGAAAATTGCGACCGTCAGAAATCTCCTCGAGCGTTTGCCTTATGAGCAAAGAGAAGTAGTGATTTTACGTCATTACGCAGGACTCTCTTTCAAGGAAATCTCGAAGATGCTCGACATCAATATCAATACAGCCCTGGGCCGTATGCATTATGCCGTGATTAAGATGCGGGAAATGGTTGAAAAAGAGTCGATTCGGATAAAAGAATAAAAAAGTTCAAATAGCTTCAATAAGGCGAAAGTAGGTGCGTTATAAGTGCTGTAAACTAAATACAACAGCATGAATAAAACTACTACTTACAACGATTTACTGAAGTATGCATACAACGAAAGCGGCCTTACCGACGGCGACCGTACACAACGTGCGATTGATGGTGATCCGCTGATTCAGGGTGAGTATAATGAGTTGATTCAGGTAATCTCCCAACTGGATGTAACCGTACCACCGGTTTCTGAAAAGTGTATCGATAATATACTTCAGTTTGCGCGCCAATAGGCCCGCCCAATGGCGCTAATTAGAACCTCCGTTCTGCTTTGCCTGGAGGTCAAAAAAAAAAGACAGTGTACCTTGAGTGCACTGTCTTTTTTGTTCTCTCTAACCTTTTCTGTTTTTTTAAACCATAGGCAAAACCTGTTTTGAAATGATGTATTGAAAGTACAGCCGAACAGGCCCAAAACCAATAAAATTAAGCTATTCGGGACTTTGATCTGGTAAATAGCCGATAATGCATGGTAAAAATCGGCAGCGTATATTTGCGCCATGACCCGAAAAGAGCGCTTCGAAAAGGTGATTGAATATTTCGAGAAAGAACGTCCCTTTGCAGAGACGGAATTACACTATGGTAATCCTTATGAACTGCTCGTGGCGGTAATTCTTTCGGCTCAATGCACCGATAAGCGAGTCAATATGACTACACCGGCTTTTTCAGTGCATATCCGACAGCCGAAATTCTTGCAACTGCTTTGCCTGAAGATATTTTTCCTCTCATCAGAAGTATCAGCTATCCGAACAACAAGGCAAAGCATTTGGCGGGCATGGCGCGGATGCTTGTAAACGATTTCCAGAATAAAGTTCCCGACACTGTAGATGAACTGACGAAATTACCCGGAGTCGGACGGAAGACAGCCAACGTAATAGCCTCAGTAGTTTACGCTAAACCCGCTATGGCAGTCGACACGCACGTGTTCCGTGTTTCGGCACGAATTGGTCTCACATCGAATGCAAAAAATCCGTTACAAGCCGAAAAGCAACTAGTAAAATATATTCCGGAAGAAAAGCTGGCTATCGCACATCATTGGCTTATACTTCATGGAAGATACGTCTGCATCGCTCGCAAGCCGAAGTGTAACGAGTGCGGCATTCGTCCATACTGCAAGTTCGCACCTAAGTCCTGATCGCTATCGCTATCGTTATCGTTATCGATAACGATAGCGAAACTCTAAACTCCCATCTGCTTGTCAATAACTATCCCGTTTGGCATGAAAGGGCCACGCAGGAAGCCGTATTTTTGAGCCATTGATTATGGCCATGAAACGAAATACTCAGAGGCAAAGAAAGAAAATGCGTCATTCTCCTCCGGGAGCTGCACCGGGTGCCCTAAACATTCCGGCCGACGCGCTCAGCCTGAACATTCATTCATTTTACTATAACGAACATGAATTTCATGAGGCAGAATTGCATTCATTGAATGATATCCGGGCGCAATTCGAAAGCAAGCCTCAAATGAATCACTGGTTTGATATCAAAGGATTTTCCAATAAGCAGTTCCTGGAAAATCTGGCCGACTACTTCAAGATTCACCGTCTTCAAATGGAAGACGTCGTCAACGTTTATCAACGTCCCAAAGCAGAGGAGTACATGGGGCATGTCTTTTTTACTTCACGTGTACTTGCTGAAAAAGACGTAATCATTCAAAATGACCAGCTGAGTATTTTTCTGGGTAAGAATTTTGTCATTACACTGCAGGACAAGTACGAAGATTTACTGGATCCGATTCGTGATCGGATTCGCCAGGGTAAAGGTGTGATGCGCAGGATGAGCTCTGATTATCTGGCTTATTCGCTGATGGATGTCGTCATCGACAACTATTACCCATTACTCGAAAGACTCGGCGATCGCCTCGACGATTTGCAGGATGAACTCATGAGTAATCCTACGAGAGATGCATTGAACCGGGTGCTTCACATCAAGAAGGATCTTATAAGTCTGCGAAGAATTATGTGGAGTGAGCGTGATAAAATGAATGACGTATTGCGTTCCGGTTTTGCCGAAGTCTGTGAAGCGACACGCGTCTACTTCCGCGATACATACGACCATTGTATTCAATTGATGGATATCGTGGAATCATACAAAGAGGTTACAGCCTCTCTCATGGACGTTTATCACTCCTCCGTCAGCAACAAACTAAATCAGGTTATGAAAGTTCTGACGATTATATCTACGATCTTCATTCCGTTAACCTTCATCGTAGGCTTATACGGTATGAACTTCTCCCGTGTCGACCCTGAGACCGGACATTTCAACCCAATGAATATGCCCGAACTCTATTCGCCATACGGCTATATTACGATCTGCATAATCATGGTCGTGATTGTGATAGCGCAGCTGATCTTCTTTTTAAGAAGGGGTGGTTGGCGAAAAGCTAGTTGCTTCTTGTAAGTAGTAAGTTGTAAGTAGTAAGTTGACTTGCTCTTAAAGCTACTAACACAGAATTCATGGAAAAGCAACTGTCACTCTCAAGTCGCAATCTAATTACCAATTACTAATTACCAATTACTAATTACTCCTCTAATACCATTCAAAGCAACCAATCAACCACAAATGAAATCCGAACAAAAATTCACCATGCTGGCCAAGACATCTTTTGGCTTTGAAGACATGCTGATGAAAGAGTTGAGCAGCCTGGGGGCTAGCTCGTTGAAAAAGGGCACTCGTGTTGTTCACTTTGAGGGTGATCAGTCGGTGATGTATAAGGCCAATTTGTATAGCCGACTGGCGCTGCGGATTTTGAAACCGATTGTATCGTTTCCTGCAGCTACTGAGCAGCAACTATACGATGAAGTTAAAAAGATCGACTGGAGTCAGTATTTGTCTGTGAAAGACACACTCGCTATCGATGCTGTTACGTCGTATTCGAATATGACACACTCGTTGTACATCTCTTTGAAGACGAAGGATGCCATCGTTGATCAGTTTCGCGAAAAAACAGGCGAGCGTCCGAGTGTTGATTTACGATTTCCTAAAATGCGGTTGAATGTTCACTTGCATGAAAATATCGCCAGCCTTTCGCTCGACAGTTCCGGTGATTCATTACACAAGCGCGGATATCGCTCGCAGCAAGGTGAGGCACCATTAAATGAAACCTTAGCTGCCGGAATGATTATGCTGAGCGGTTGGGATGCAAAGAGTCCATTCCTCGATATCATGTGCGGTAGTGGAACACTTGTCATTGAAGCAGCCATGATGGCTCGAAATATTGCTCCCGGAATTTTCAGAAACGAGTTTGGGTTTGAGCGTTGGAATGATTACGACGATGTCCTCTGGCGTTCCTTACTCGATGAAGCGAAGAAAGCTGAGTTGCCATCACTTTCATTTACTATTACAGGAATCGATCGCTCTCAAATGGTGATTCGTTATGCACGAGAAAATGCAAATGCTGCAGGTGTGCTGAGGGATATTCAGTTTAATGCTATGCCATTCGAAGATTATACACCGGCAGAAACTGCACAAACAATTGTTACAAATCCACCATACGGCGGACGAATTACCGATGATGATTTATTTCAATTGTATAAATCAATCGGAGATCAGCTTAAGAGTAAATATGCCGGAAGTACGGCATGGGTTCTAACGGCCAATAGAGAAGCAGCAAAAAATATCGGATTGCATCCATCGGCAAAAATTCAATTGTACAATGGTGCATTGGAATGTCGAATGATGAAATTTGAACTGTACCGTGGTTCTAAAAAGGCCAGCAAGCAAGAAGAGAAATGAACAAGAAACACCCAAAGAAAATTGCAGTAGTCACAACAGGCGGAGATTGTCCGGGGCTCAATGCCGCTATCCGTGCCGTTGTCAGAACCGGTATTTATCACGGAATGGAAGTTGTCGGAATCATGCAGGGCTATGAAGGAATGATCAATGCCGATTTTGTTCCGCTCAACTCACACAGTGTGTCCAATATCCTTCAAAGAGGAGGAACCATATTTAAAACTGCACGCAGCGAACGATTCAAAACAACAGAAGGGCGCAAACTTGCTTATGAAAGCATTTCAAAAGCAGGTATCGAGGCCATGGTGGTAATCGGTGGCGATGGTTCATTTCGCGGAATTGAAATTTTTAGTCGTGAATACTCAATTCCTTCAATTGGCATTCCGAAAACGATTGACAATGATATCTACGGAACAGATTACGCAATCGGATTCGATACAGCTTTGAATACCGTCGTTCAGGTAGTCGATAAGATCCGCGATACGGCCGATTCTCACAATCGTTTATTCTTTGTCGAAGTAATGGGCCGCGATGCCGGAATGATCGCTATATACAGTGGTATCGCAGGTGGAGCAGAAGCTATTCTCATTCCGGAACAAAAGACTCGCATAGAGCAAATCGTTAAGATTCTTGACCGAGGATGGAAGCGAAAAAAATCGTCGATGATTATTATTGTGGCCGAAGGCGATGATGCCGGTAATGCCTATGAAGTAGCCGCAGAAGTGAAGAAACGTTTCAATCAGTACGATACTCGCGTTTCCGTTCTTGGCCATATGCAAAGAGGAGGAAGTCCGACTTGCAGCGACCGAGTTTTAGCCAGTCGATTAGGAGTTGCCGCCGTTGAAGCTCTGATTGGCGGAAAGAATAATGAAATGGTTGGAGTTGTCAATAACGAAATCGTACATACTCCTTACTCCGAAGTGGTAGTCGGGAAAAAGAAGTTTCCTTATGACTTGCTGAAAATCGCCGAAGTGCTTTCGCTTTAAAATTCAGAATTCAAAATTCAGAATTATGAATTTATAATTCTGAATTTTAAAATGAAGATGTGTTGAACAAAAGATCTATCGCCGAAAGATCCGGTATGAATCGTGTTTATCGGCAAAGACCTGGTGATACGGTTTGATAGTCTGAACGTTTTTCTCGGATGAAAGTTTTGACGGTAGTCAGACGAGTTTGTCAATTCAGCTTTGTACTCATCGGTGAAACGGATCTCAATTTTTTTCTTCGACCATTTGAACAAAGCTTCCAGTAATTCCATATTGAAGTCGAACAGAAAGTCGTATTTTTTCTCGTAAAACGGACGAAATTGATCTTCGTAGTATTCGAAGAAAGGAGAGTTACGGTAGGCGCTTTCTATCGATCGCCAATGATTGATTTGCCAGCGTTCTTCATTGGCAATTTTCACATTTTTAATAGCAGTTCGGAAGATGTTTTCGTGTTGTAACGGAATAACAAGATTCTGTTTTCCATTCGGGCCATAAATACAACAACGATTTCTGTAAGTCTGCTTAACGAAATGTTCGTGCGAGTCAATAGTAATGACACCTTCGGCCAGGCAACTTTGTAAGTAGGAAACAGGAGGAAGGTAAGCAATCGAATAAACGGCACTCATATTATTGCTGACGTTCGTAAGCCCCAAGATCAGGAGTATTAACAAGGCGTGAATTCCCTAGCAAATCGTTATTGAGAACAGAAGGGAAGATATTCAGGATGGCAGGATCACCGACATTGAAACCTGCACTCAAAGTATCCAATAGATAGTTTCCGATTGAAACATCAACAAATTTCGGATTGTTTGCAGAACCATTTGCACGAACGATATTACTGTAGTGTAATGGAGTTGTCGTGTTAAACGATGGCTCAATCTTCAGCAATGAATGATCGAAATGGAAATTGTAATATCCGTTAATCGGAAATGAATCCAGTCCCAATTCCTGTTCATTGTTTCCATACACAATAGAGTTTCCGAAATCGGCGGTTAATCCGCGAGGACCGTTATTGTAATAGTTGTTCATTAGTAAAACAGGATCCTGTCGTGTGCTGTTAAACCAGAAGTTCGCGAACGTACAATGATAGAATTTGTAATATCCACCGTAAAGAATGTTAGCCACATTCGATCCGCAATTGGCAAATACGCAATTGTAGCCGCTTACTTTTGATCCACGCAGAAGTAAAGCGTGAGTCGACATATTTTTCACGATTACATTCTCCATATACAAAGTAGAGTCGTTGGCCGTAGCAAACGTGTCAACTTGTAACCCGATGTTTCCGTTTTTAATGACGGCATTTCGAATTGTCGAATTTTTAGATCCGGCCATCAACCAAATACGGTCCCATTGTCCGGCCATATCAGTGTAGCTATATTGCAATTTATCGCCTTGAATAATGACATTATCTGTCGGTGTGCCTTCAACATGCAATGAGGCCGAATTGTAAACGATAAGAGCAGCACCGGGGTGAAAGCAGACTAAAGTTCCGGGGTTGATGGTAAGTGAAGTTAATGAATCAACAATACCATAACCATATATAACATGAGGAAGAGTACTATCCCAAGTTTCATTTCCAAGAGGGTTAATTATAAAGAAAGGAAAGTCTGGAGAATTGGGGTCAGCCTTATGAAAAATTGCTTTTTGTCCAAATGCGACAAGGTCTACCCATTGAGAGTTCCCATTTGTTTCGAAAAGGATTCTATCTGGTACAATGAAAGTAGAATTCAAAGGGTCAATTGTAACTTCAACGAAAAAAAAAAATTGAATCATTTGCGCCGATTTCAACATTAGAGAATGATTTTCCCGGAAACCCCATCTACGTTTAGTCTGTAACTAGAGGATGAGCCTGATTCCAGGCGAAGTGATGAAATCTTGATCGGATCAGGATTGTTATTATAGACAGTAAATACTTCCGTTGAACTGCCCACACTCGTGAAGACCGTATCGAACATAACCGTATCCTGAGAGAACTCAAGCTTGTAATTAGGATCCGAACTGAAATCGTCCTTCCGGCATGAAAAGAAAGCTGATAGGATGATCAATCCCAAAAAGGGTAGGAGAAGTCGTTTTGACATAGGCCGCAAAGATAAATTTTGATTTCAAACGGGCGGGAATCAATTAAATTTTAATTTCTGAATGAGGGAGAATTTATTGAAATTGGCAAAGGATAATAAGACTAAAAAATCACCTAAAATGCAATAAAATGTCTTATTAGCACTGTTTGAACGAGTAAGAATATTCAATATTCAATTTTCAATATGACAATGTCCTTGTACTTTTGAGTCATCAATTACAAGTATTCTGCAGAAATCTCAAACTAACCCCTAATCTTTAAATAAATGAAATCAACTCAAACAAAAAATCAAAAAGCTTTCAACCTCAAGATGGTGTTGATGGCTGTAGTGATGTTACTGGGTTTCTCGGTTCAGAAGAGCCAGGCACAGTGCAGCACATCTTTCGCTGTCACGTATGACAGTTCGGGAACCGTTGTGCAATTTTACGACAGTTCATTTAGTGCAACCGGCAATCCGGTATCGTACACATGGTCTTTCGGCGATGGCACTTTTGGCTATACTTCGAATCCTGTTCACCAGTACAATTTCACAGGAACAGCGACAGTATGTCTGACCGTTGTATTCTCTGACAGTTGTTCATCGACTTTCTGCGACAGTATTTTGACAAGAGCAACAAGTAGTTCTTGTCAGGCAGGTTTCAGCTACTTTTCCACACCGGGAACTATTATTGTTGACTTTACGGATGGATCAGTATCGAATGACCCTATTGCATCATACGCATGGGATTTTGGTGATGGATCTGTAAGTACACTTCAGAACCCTCAATACATTTATTCAAGTCCGGGAACATACTTCGTATGTTTAACCATTACTTCGACCACGGGTTGTTCAAGTACTTATTGCGACTATGTGAATGTGGCTACAGCAGGCGGTTGTCAGGCAGGTTTCGATGCAATGTCGAACGGTTTAAATACCATCAACTTTGCTGATTCATCATACTCAGCATCGGGAAGCATTGTCGGCTGGTCATGGAGTTTTGGTGACTCTACCTATTCAAATTCGCAAAACCCTTCGCATACTTACTCAGCGGGACAGTACTATGTATGTTTGACAATCACGACATCAACAGGTTGTTCAAGCACGACTTGTAATATGGTAACGGTTGGGAACTTTGTGTCATGTCAGTCATTCTTCTATGTATATCAGAATCCTGCCAATAACTCATTCGACTTCTACGATGCATCGAATGTAACAAGCGGCACCGTTTCCTATTCATGGGATTTTGGTGATGGCACTACATCGACGTTGGCAAATCCAAATCACGTTTATGTGTCTGCAGGTGTTTACAATGTTTGTCTGACAGTTTCTTCTACAGCAGGATGCAGCGATACTTTCTGCCAGTATGTGACAAGTTCTAACTCAGGCGTATGTAATGCGACATTCTACTCACAGGTAGCAGGAAATCAGGCAACGTTTGTGAATACGGCAGTAAGTTCATCAGCGACTTTCACCTGGACTTACGGTGATGGCGGAACATTTACAGGCATTGGCGCAAACAATGTTTCACATCAGTATGCGGCAAATGGAATTTACGGCGTATGTCTGACCGTTCAGGATTCAGGTTGTACCGATACATATTGTGATTCAGTAATAATCGGAGGTCATGTAGCATGCTCGGCATCATTTGCCTTTATTCCTGATTCTATGGGAGGGAATGCTGTTCAGTTCATCGATCTTTCAACACCTACACAAACATGGTTGTGGAGCTTTGGTGATGGTTCATCATCAACATCACAGAATCCGTATCACCAATACAATTCAGCAGGTCCTTACACTGTATGCCTTACTATTTCTGATTCAGCAAGCGGTTGTTCAGATACATTCTGCCGCGTTGTCAGCGATTCGACAGCTTGTCAGCCAGTATTTGTAGTAACACCTGATACATTAAATCCCGCAGGCGTTCCAATGACATTTACTACATATTCACCATGCGGAGTTCCATCTTCTATCGTTTGGGATTTCGGTGACGGTACAATTGATTCATCACTTACAGGTTCTATCACACACGTTTATACGACTTCCGGACAATACACAGTTTGTGTTTGTGAAGTAATTGGTGTTGATACATTCTGCTTCTGCGATACGATCACGGCTTACCGTTTAGGAAATGGCATTGAAGACCCTTCATTGTCTTATCTGAACCTTGCAGCTTATCCGAATCCGTTCAGCAGTGAAATGACAGTTTCTTATACCTTAGAACACAGCGCAGCCGTAAATGTAGAAGTATATACAATTACAGGTAACCGCGTTAAATCGACAGGTGCAACACGTCAGACTGCCGGTAAATACACAATCACTGTAAATGGTGATGATCTCTCAGCCGGTCTGTACTTGTTAAGAATCTCAGTGGATAACCAAAGTGTAACGCAAAAGATTTCATTACAGAAATAACGATTCTCGTTTGTTCATTTTTTCTATCCCTAACTCAGGGCCCTTCGGGGCCCTTTTTTTTTGAATGATGAATTCAAAATTTATAATTATGAAAAAAGGCCCGACAAAGTCAGGCCTTTTCTGTTTAGTTTCGTATCCCAATCAGCTAATCAGCTAATTAGCTAATTTAGTTAATCAACAAACATCTTCAACTTCTTCTGCAACATTTCCATCTCCTCCTTAGCACGAGCAAGATTTCCTTCGACTTCGCTTAGGAGACCACCCATGTTCTTGGAGTTTCGGAAGAAGCCCAGGTTGTTTTCGTACTGTGCAATTGTTGATTGAAGCTTGTGAATTTTTTCTTTGATAGCATTTTTCTCACGACGAACCAGATTTCCTGAATCTTCCGACTGAGTGAGTGATTCGACACTTGTTCTGTATTTGTGCAAGTGCATTTCTTTCGCTTCAATCTTGAGTTGATCATATTTTGCATCAAGAAGTTTCTTGAACCGTTCCCAGATCTTTTGTTTCTCTTTGAAAGGAACGTGTTGAATCGTTTTCCATTCTTCGGAGAAGGAGCGGAGCGTAGCCAAATCTTCATTGTTCTTTCCGGAAGGAGTAAAGGCTTCTACACGTTTGATCAGTTCTTCTTTTAAAGCAAGATTTTTAAGCTGTTCTGCATCACGTTCGCTGAATTTCTCACGTTTAGCGTTAAAGAATTTATCGCAAGCCTCGCGGAATTTTTTCCAAAGCTTGTTTTCTTCCCATTGTTCGATATGACCGGCTGTTTTCCAGTCATTCTGTAACTGGAGGATTTGCTTAGTCGATTCTTCGAAGCTTTCATGAGTAGCATTGGCAATGGCCTCTGCTTTTGCGATAATAGCAACTTTCTTATCGCGGTTTTCTTTGTGCACCTTTTTGATGCCGGCAAAGAAGTCGCGTTTCTTATTATAGAATGTATTTAGCCCTGCGCGGAAATCTTCCCACACTTTTTCGTTTTCCTGCTTCGGTCCGTAGCCGATCTTTTTCCACTCATCAAACATACGATTGAGTGTTTCCGTCATCGTCTGCCATTGCTTTGCAGAATCAAAATTCTCCTCGGCAATTGCTTTGGCACGTTCCAGAATCTTTTGCTTCGCTTCTAGATTGACAGCTTCTTCCTTCTGGCGATCCTGATAGAAAGCACGGATCTTTTGGAAGACTTGTCCGATTAACTCACGATAGCGCGTTCGCAACGGCTCAACAGTTTCAGGCGCCGTAGGGCCCAGTTCCGTCCATTCCATGCGGTAAAGATTGATCATACGTTCGATTCCTTTGATATTATCCATTGGAATCAAAGATTCAATCTTAGTGAGCAACTGAGATCGCTGTTCGAAGTTTCGTTTGAAATCGAGTTCACGCAAATCCTTGCTCAACTTCATATTGTAATAGAAGTTGTGAGCGTGACGGTGATAAATACTCTGGAGATTTTTATAATCGCGCGAAGGAACGTTTCCAATTTCGTTCCACTTTGTCTGAAGTTCCTTGAACGACTGGAAAGCCTTACCGATATTGGTTTCTTCGGCGATCAGTTTTTCAAGTTCGGCAACGATTTGTTCTTTTTCTTTCAGTTTGGATTGCACTTCATTGGCCAGAACCTTTTTTAATTTGGATTCACGGTCAGTAAAAATGAGAAGGAGTTCGTTGAAACGCGTATCGAGCGGATCTTTGCGCGGCTCGAAATCGTCGTTGTTTCCACCTTCAGCCAAGAAAGCCTGAAGTTGTTCTCGTTGGAGGTCGTCGCAGGCCTTCAGATATTCATTCTTGATTTCGTCGGCGCGCGATAAAATTTCATCGGAAGCATCATCTTTGAGAAGTGCTTCCAGTTGCTGGATCAATTCTTCCTTCATAGGTTACAGGTTCGGCCAATAGGGCGCGATTTTTCAATGATAGTTTGTGATATACCGTCCACTCGAATGCCCGGAATGAAAAACGATCATTCACCGGACGGAACAGGTTGCATCTAATTTGGACGTTCAATATAGACTCATCTGAGCTAAATGTCAAGAAAATTCCGTTTTTCCCTCAAAATCCGATCGTTAGATGTTTTTGTCCCTAAATTCGGGCGATTGTCGTATTTTGCTCAGGCCGAGGCCGAAATGTTCATTATTCTGTTAAAAACGTTGACTAAACTATAAAAATGATTTGCAGAATTGGTATAAAAGTGTACATTTGCACCCTCAATTTTGACCGATCATGAAGAAAGACATTCATCCGAAGAATTATAGAATGGTAGTTTTCAAGGACATCTCTTGCGATTACTCCTTTTTAACACGTTCAACAATCGAAACCAAAGACACAGTAAAGTGGACGGATGGTAACGAATACCCGCTTGTAAAGCTTGAAATCAGCCATATGTCTCACCCGTTCTATACAGGTAAGATGAAGCTTATCGATACTGCCGGACGTGTAGATAAATTCAACGCACGTTTCGCTAAGAAGAAAGTAGCTAAATAAGCTGTTTTGTTCTTGAAAAAATAAAAGTCCCTTGTTTTCACAAGGGACTTTTCTTTAACGACAATGTCTATTTTTGAAAGCCTAAATTAACACGAATGAACTTTATACTCTTCGACGACAAGACTCGCAAAACCCTTCTCCCGTTAACACATACACGCCCTGTAGCCGACATTCGGATGGGCATTTTAAAGATCAGTGAGAAATGGGAATTTCTTTTAAAGAGCAAATGCAGTTATCTGACTGAATCCTATTTGCAGGAATGCTTTCCATTGGTTCAGAGCAACGACAACATTCTGATCAACGGATCCGTTTTACCAACGCCTGAATTGATTGAAGAGATCAAAAAGCTTGCTCCGAATACATCTCTACTGCAGGGAGAACTCACTGTTGCGTTGCGCACCGGAGCTTTGGCAGATGCGCACCCACAAATTAGCGAGATCGAGGTGTCAAATCATCAGGAACTGACAATGAAAATTGATCAGTTGCGTTATCCATGGGATATCTTTTCCGGCAATGAAAAGGCGCTTGCGTCAGATTTCGAAATGCTGACGAAAGGGAAAACATCGCAAGCTATTAGTAAGTCCAATACAGTTATTGCACCCGAGAAAGTCTTCATCGAAGAAGGTGCGAAGGTGGAATGTGCTATTCTGAATGCATCAACCGGATACATATACATTGGCAAAGATGCTGAAGTAATGGAAGGTGCAATGATCAGAGGGCCATTTGCGCTGGGAGAACATTCTCAGGTGAAGATGGGAGCAAAGATTTACGGAGCGACTACAATTGGTCCGCATTGTAAAGTAGCAGGCGAAGTGAGTAATTCGGTTATCTTTGGTTATTCCAATAAAGGCCACGAAGGCTTTTTAGGAAATTCTGTTTTAGGTGAATGGTGTAATCTGGGAGCCGACACCAATAATTCGAATTTGAAAAATAATTATTCAAAAGTAAAAGTGTGGAACTACGCGCACGAAGATTATATCAATACAGGTTTGCAATTCTGCGGTCTGATCATGGGAGATCACTCAAAATGCAGTATCAATACGATGTTTAACACAGGAACCGTTGTAGGAGTAAGTGCCAACATATTCGGCAATGGATTTCCTCCGAAATTTGTTCCGTCGTTTGCTTGGGGTGGATCCGAAGGATTTGCTTCGTATCGCATTGAAGATGCCATCGAAGTGGCTACACGCGTTTACGAAAGACGAAGTCTGGTTTTCGGACCGAAAGAACAAAAACTTATGCGCAGTCTTTTTGAAAGCACAACTAAATACCGTTCCTGGTAAAAAATAACAGATATGGACACGACAAAATCAGTTACCGATGTATTGCTTTATTTTGTTCCGGCATTGCTGGTGATGATGGGCATGTATCTTGTGATCAAGAGAACACTGGATTCGCATACTCTGACACTCCGAAAGTTTTTGGAAAAAGACATGCACATGAAGAGTGCAGAAGACAAGAGCATTAAGCAACGAGAATCGTTACCTCTAAAATTGCAGTCCTACGAAAGACTTGTTCTTTTTCTGGAGCGAATTGCGCCGAATTCAATTCTGGTGCGTGTACATCGTGGCGGAATGGCTGCATCACAGTTGCAATCAGATCTTGTGGCAACGATTCGTGCAGAATTCGAACACAATCTTTCTCAGCAAATTTATGTGTCAGAGCAGGCTTGGGATGAAGTAAAGACTGCGAAAGAAGATATGATTCGCATTATCAATAATGCATTCAGTCATGTCGGTAACAATGCATCCGGAATTCAGATGAGCTCGCAAATTTTCGAGCAAATATTGAAAATGGAAATGCTTCCTACTCAGAAAGCAATTGATTATTTAAAGTCAGAAGCAAAAAAGTTAATTGGTTAATTCAGTAACAAGTAATATTCCCTATTGTGGCAGATCAAAAGAAAATTGTAACCGAAAGCGGTATTGAGATAAAGCAAGTTTATTCTGAACATCCGGGCATTAAAGAAACACCGGGAGAATTTCCATTTACCAGAGGAGTTCAGCATGACATGTATCGGAGCAAGCTCTGGACGATGCGTCAATACGCAGGTTTCAGTACGGCGGAAGAATCGAATCGCCGTTACCATTACTTGTTGAATCAGGGAACAACAGGTTTGTCTGTTGCATTCGATTTGCCGACACAGATTGGTTACGATTCGGATCACGATTTGTCAGACGGAGAAGTAGGCAAGGCCGGAGTTGCCATCGATTCACTTCGTGATATGGAAATTTTGTTCAACGGAATTAATCTGGAGAACATCAGCACGTCGATGACGATTAATTCGACTGCATCAATCTTATTAGCCTTTTATATTGCACTTGCACGCAAACAAGGTGCCGATATCAAAAAGATTTCAGGCACAATTCAGAACGACATTTTAAAAGAATACGCTGCACGAGGGACCTATATTTATCCTCCGAAGCCATCGATGCGTATCATCACCGATATCTTCGAGTATTGCTCTAAAGAAGTTCCAAAGTGGAATACGATTTCCATTTCCGGATATCACATTCGTGAGGCCGGATCAACCGCTGTTCAGGAATTGGCATTTACACTTGCCAATGGAAAAGCATATGTGAAAGCCGCTATAGAAAAAGGTTTGGACATCGACGTTTTTGGAAAGCGACTCAGCTTTTTCTTTAATGCACACAATAATGTATTTCAGGAAGTCGCAAAGTTCAGAGCGGCAAGAAGAATGTGGGCAAAGATGATGAAGGATTTAGGTGCAAAAGATCCGAAGGCAATGATGTTGCGCTTCCACACTCAAACAGGAGGGTCAACATTAACGGCGCAACAGCCGATGAATAATATCATGCGCGTTACTCTACAGGCTTTATCGGCTGTACTTGGCGGAACACAATCGCTGCACACGAATGGTTACGACGAAGCCATCAGCTTACCAACGGAAGAAGCGGCACGACTCGCATTGAGAACTCAGCAGGTAATTGCTTATGAAAGCGGAGTAGTGGACACAGTGGATCCATTAGCCGGTTCATACTTCATTGAATCGATGACCGATGAAATCGAAGCAAAGGCCTGGGCATATATCAATCAGATCGATGCCATGGGCGGATCGGTGAGTGCGATTGAAGCAGGCTTTATTCAGAATGAAATTGCGAGAGCTTCGTACGATTATCAGCAATCAATTGAAAAGAACGAACGAATCATAGTAGGAGTAAATCAGTTTGCAATGGAGGAGCCTCCATTTGATAAAGTTTTTATGGTGGATGATAATATTCGCCAATTGCAGATAAAGAAGATCAATACGCTGAAGTCTGAACGCGATTCGAAGAAAGCAAATGATTGCATTGCCAAAGTTGAACAAACAGCTAAAGACGGAGGAAATTTAATGCCTCCGATTATTGATGCTGTAGAAAATCTGGCCACGTTGGGTGAAATCGCCGATTCCTTGAGACGAGCTTTTGGAGAATATTGAAATTTTTGGCGTAGTTGAAATTTCAAAAAACCAAAAAGTGCAAGTACTTCTTATGAGATAAATTCCTTCAATTATTCAGAATTGATCTGAAAGTAACCTTCAGATTGTAAGTTTTTTAGTGTACAGACTTATTTCTCATGGCTGTGTGCTGATTTTTTTTCTAAAAACAAGCATTTTCTTTTACAGCGTCATTTATTGAACGGTAAGATCAGAATGTAAGAGTTTCTTTTTTTTGTAAAAACTCTTTTCGCATGTGTGTCATACAAAGTACTACACATATGCAACGCCGCAACACACAAAAAAAGAATGCGTCTGAGTAATAGGCAAACTACGACTCCAGAAGCAATTACTCACCCGACGAATTCTTAGAGGATCCGTTATTGGTATTTTAGCATTTGCATTCTTTTACATCTGGGGCAACTTTGGATTCAAGCAAGTAGCATATGCGGCACCTCCTTCGAACGATATGAAGGCGAGTGCAACGGTGATCAGTTCCATTTCCAATTACAATTCTATAAATGCCGAATTCACAACGGTAGGTGCCACAGCAGATCAGGCTAAAGGCTCATGTTGGAATACAGGTCCAAATTATAATGTTTGGTTTCGTTTTCAGGCTACCACCAACTTTTTGGTAGCACAGGTTAAATCGGGAGGTGTTTATGGAACATTACAATATCCATATTTGGCATTGTGGGATTCCGCAGGAAACCAACTTGGTTGTGCAACTTACGCTACGGCAACAGGAACTTTGGAATTATCGTCAATAACTATGACTCCCGGAGCAAGCTACTACTTGTCAGTCGACAACTATGGCAGCACCGGATACCGCGGAACATTTTCATTAAGCATCGACGATCAGGCCGGATACGATTTTTATGAAGGCGCACTGTTGATTCCTTCACTATCAAACTGGAGTTCTTCAAATGCAGCTTATACAACTTTATCGGCAACAGCTGACCGATCAAAAGGCAGTTGCTGGAATACAGGACCTAACTACAATCGTTGGTTCAAATTCGTAGCAACTACTAATGCAATTGATTTGCAGGTAAAATCAGGCGGCAGTTACGGAAGCTTGCAATACCCGTATATCGCACTTTGGGATTCAGCTTTGAATTCATTAGGCTGTATGCAGTATACGACGGCAACAGGTACGCTGGAATTATCATCCGTTGGATTAACACCCGGAGGAACTTATTATTTCAGTGTCGACAATTACGGTGCTACCGGTTATCGTGGGACATTTAGTTTATATGTAAACGATCAGCCTACGTATGATTTTAAAGAAGGCGCCATTCAAATTCCTTCCTTATCAAATTGGAGTTCTGCCAATGCGGCTTATTCAACGATTGATGCAACAGCTGACCGATCAAAAGGCTCTTGTGCGAATACAGGTCCGAATTACAATCGTTGGTTTAGTTTCACGGCGACTACATCATTTATTGATGTGCAGGTTAAATCCGGCGGTGCGTATGGAAGCTTGCAATACCCGTATGTAGCCATTTGGGATTCTGCGTTGAATGAGATTGGCTGTATGCAATATTCAACGTCAACAGGGACACTTGAACTGTCTGCTAAAAATCTCACACCGGGAGGAAATTACTTTCTTAGTGTCGACAATTACGGCAACACCGGATATCGCGGAACATTTACCTTAAGTGTAGATGATCAGCCGACGTACGATTTTATGGAAGGAGCGCAAACAATTCCTTCAACAAGCAATTGGTCATCCACGAATGCACAATTTTCCACCTTGAATGCCACTGCAGATAGGAGTAAAGGAAGTTGTTGCAATACCGGCCCTAATTATAACAGATGGTTTAAATTCACTGCTTCAACTCCGTTTGCAACCGTTCAGGTAAAATCCGGCGGAGCATATGGTACGATGCAGTATCCATATATCGCTTTATGGGATTCAGCTTTAAATGAAGTAGGTTGTATTCAATATGCGACTTCGACAGGAACGCTGGAGTTATCGGTTAGCAATTTAACTCCCGGAGGAGAATACTATTTTAGTGTCGACAACTACGGCAGTACAGGTTATCGAGGAAGTTTTTCACTCTATGTAGATGATCAACCTACATACAATTTCATGGAAGGAGCATTAGCAATTCCATCGACAAGTAATTGGTCTTCGGCAAATGCGGCATATACGACAATCAATGCAACGGCCGATCGTTCGAAGGGAAGTTGTTGTAATAACGGACCGAATTACAATCGTTGGTTCTATTTTACCGCTTCAACTCAGTTTGCAACCATTCAGGTTTTATCAGGCGGAGCATACGGAACTTTACAGTATCCATATATTGCTTTATGGGATTCGGCATTGAATCAGGTTGGTTGTATTCAATACAGCACGGCAACAGGAACTTTAGAGCTTTCAGTAAGCGGTCTTTCGGTTGGAGGTAGGTACTACATCAGTGTCGATAATTATGGCAACACAGGTTACAGAGGTACATTCTCTTTGAACGTCGATGATCAACCTACCTATAATTTCATGGAGGGAGCCATTGCTATTCCATCGACGAGCAATTGGAGTTCGGCGAATGCAGCGTACACAACAGTGAACGCAACTGCCGATCATTCCAAAGGTAATTGCTGGAATACCGGTCCGAATTATAACCGATGGTTTTCATTTACAGCATCAACTCAATTTGCAACTATTCAGGTTCTTTCCGGAGGGGCGTATGGAACTTTACAATATCCGTACATAGCTGTCTGGGATTCGGCATTGAATCAGGTTGGATGTATACAGTACAGCACGTCTACCGGTACTTTGGAATTGTCGGTTAACGGTTTGAATGTTGGAGGCAGATATTATTTCACCGTCGACAACTACAATAATAACGGATATAGAGGAACGTTCTCTCTTTACGTCGACGATCAGCCGAATTATAATTTCATGGAAGGTGCACTTCTGATTCCGTCGCTTTCGAATTGGTCGTCGGCCAATGCGGCATACAGCACTATTAATGCAACAGCAGACCGATCAAAAGGTTCATGCTGGAACACCGGGCCATCTTATAATCGATGGTTTAAATTTAATGCGACAACATCCACGATTACGTTGCAGGTGAAATCGGGTGGAGCATATGGAACTATGCAATATCCGTATATCGCATTATGGGATTCTGCATTGAATCAAATAGGCTGTGCAATGTATACCACATCGACAGGAACTTTGGAGTTGTCGCAGATCGGTCTTACTCCGGGAGCAACTTATTACGTCAGCGTGGATAATCATTCAACAGCAGGTTATCGCGGAACTTTTTCGCTCTACGCAAATGATCAACCGACTTATGATTTCCAGGCAGGTGCCGTTCAATTGTCATCGATCAGCAATTGGTGTTCTTCGAATGCCGGATATACGACGTCAAATGCAACGGCCGATGGAACAAGACCATCTTGTTTTTCGAATGGTCCGAATAATAACGTTTGGTTTAAGTTTAATGCCACTACCGCTGCGGTGACAGTGCTGGTAAAGACAGGAGGAGTATACGGAACAATGCAATATCCTTATGTGACTATATGGGATACCCTCAATAATGTTGTGAGTTGTATGAGATATGCTACGGCAACCGGGACAGTTGAGTTATCCTACTATGGATTGACTACAGGAAGAAATTATTATATCTCCGTTGATAATTCCACCGGCTATAAAGGATCATTTACCGTTTGTGTCGACGATCAGCCAACATATAATTACAAAGAAGGAGCCGTTGAGTTAACACAATTCAATAATTGGACATCGCCACAAGCGGCATATTCTACGGTGTATGCAAACGGAGATCGTACCAAGGGTACTTGTTGGACGAATGGCCCGAATAATAATCGATGGTTTAAATTTCTGGCTACAACACCAAACATGCAGATTGATGTAATTTCAGGTGGAGCATTCGGAACATTGCAATATCCATTTATGACACTTTACAACAATTTAATTGTTCAAATGGGCTGCGCTAAATACGTTTCTGCCACAGGTACACTCGGAGTAACAGTATCCGGATTGGTACCGGGCAACTATTATTACATTGCTGTCGACAACTACATAGGTTATGCAGGTAGTTTCACCCTTCATATAAATGGTTTCAATCCGCTTCCGGTAAAAATGGTAAAATACTATGCTGAAGAAAAGGAAAGAACTGTGAAATTGATTTGGGTTACGGAAAGTGAAATCAATAACGACCACTTCGAAATTCAACGGAGTCAGGATGGAATGTCATTTGAAAATATTGGAATTGTAAAGGGGAATGGAAATTCAACTCGGGAAATAGATTACTCGTTCAAAGATGAAAATCCTTTTACCGGTTTATCATTTTACAAGATTGTTCAGGTAGATTACAATGGCACTTCGGAGGAGTATGGACCTATAAGTGCTCATGTAGATGAAACGATTAAAGAATTTAAAATTGAGTCCGTCAGTCCAAATCCGTTTGATGATAATTTAACAGTTTCATTGGCCGTTCCGACAGCAGGAAATGCGTCGATTGACATTTATTCTCAATCCGGATTAAAGGTTCATTCTGAAAATGTAGAATTAGTACAGGGAGAAAATACATTTCAGGTAGGAGGGCTTGATGTGCTTCCTACCGGAGTTTATATGGTGACAGTAATCGGAGAGGGGATTCGTTGCGAACCTGTTCGCATTTTGAAGAATTAATCTTCTTGCTTTTTAGAAACGCTTTCGTCGACAATTACAAAAATGTCTTCGTTGTCTTTCTTCATATAATAATTCTCACGAGCATATTTTTCCAGATTTTCATGATCTGTCATAAGCTCATTTAGATTTTGCTTATACTTCAGAATTTCTTCGTCGTAGTGTGATTTTTCCGCCTTCAGTTCAGTTAACTTATGTCGATAGGCAGAAGTGGTAATAAAATCATTTCGGTCAAAAAATGTGAGCCAAACAAGGAAGCCTACAAATGTCAGCAGGTATTTATTCTTGATAATAGGAAGATATTTCTGGAAGGTCGATTGAGTCTTTGCCATGGTATAAAAGTAGCTTTGAAGAGACTACTATTTCAAGACTAAAAACTCGAATTATAACAGTTTATTGTTGATTAGTAGACCGAGCTTGAGTCAATAAAAAAGCCCGGCTTTTAACCGGGCTTTTGGTAAAAATATTTGTTTTTTGAGCCTTAATTGGCCTTTACCGTGCTTTTAGCGCTACCGTTGGCGTTTTCTTCAGCCAGGAAAGGATAGCGATAATCTGTCGGCGGAGCGAAAGTTTCCTTGATTGTGCGAGGAGAAACCCAACGAAGAAGATTGATCATTGATCCTGCTTTATCGTTAGTTCCGGAAGCACGACCGCCACCAAAAGGTTGTTGACCTACAACAGCACCTGTACATTTATCGTTGATGTAGAAGTTACCAGCAGCATTCACCAATTTTTTCATGGCCATATCCAATGCATAACGATCTTGTGAGAACACAGAACCTGTTAATGCATAAGCTGCAGTTTTATCAACTACGTCGAGGATTTTTTCGAAGTCTTTGTCATCGTACACATAGATGGAAAGTACCGGTCCGAAAAGCTCTTCACACATTGTTACGTAATAAGGATCTTTTACTTCGAGGACAGTCGGGTGGATGAACCAGCCTTTTGACTTGTCGTAAGTTCCCCCGGCAACAACGGTTACGTCTTTGCTGTTTTTTGCTTCGTCGATGTACTTCGCAAGTTTGTCGAACGATTTTTCATCGATAACCGCATTGAAGAAATTAGAGAAATCTTCCGTCGGACCAACTTTGAACGATTTGATATCATCAATCAAACCTTGTTTTACTTCAGCCCACATACTCTTAGGGATGTATGCACGAGAAGCTGCCGAACATTTTTGTCCCTGATATTCGAATGCACCACGAGTCAATCCTGTGATGAGTGATTTTACGTCAGCAGAAGGGTGAGCAAGGATAAAATCTTTACCGCCTGTTTCACCTACGATACGAGGGTAGCTTTTGTATTTGTGAATATTGTTTCCGATCGTTTTCCAGATATCCTGGAATACACCGGTAGAACCTGTAAAGTGAATTCCGGCAAAGTCAGGGTGATTGAAAATAACGTCACCTGCATCCGGTCCGGAAACGTACACCAAATTGATAACTCCCGGAGGAACGCCTGCTTCCATGAATACTTGCATGAGAATGCTGGCAGCGAGAATTTGAGTGTTAGCCGGTTTCCAAACAATCGTATTTCCCATCATTGCGGCCGATGTCGGAAGGTTTCCGGCAATAGCTGTAAAGTTGAATGGAGTGAGAGCGAAGACGAATCCTTCGAGCGGACGTTGTTCAACGCGATTGTAAATTCCTTTAGAAGAAATAGGTTGTTGCGTATAGATTTCACGCATATACTGAACGTTGAAACGAAGGAAGTCAATCATTTCACAAGCAGCATCGATCTCTGCCTGATAAGCACTCTTGCTTTGTCCAACCATTGTTGCAGCATTGATAAGCGCGCGATAAGGTCCGCTTAACAATTCAGCTGCTTTTAAAAAGATCGATGCACGATGTTCCCAACTGAAATTTGCCCAGGCTTCTTTCGCAGACAATGCTGCACGAATCGCCATATCAACATGCGATTTGTCGCCTTGAGAAAATTCTGCCACCACATGCTGATGATCGTGCGGTGGTCTTACTTTTCCTTTTTTCTCGGTACGGATTTCTTGTCCGCCGATATACATAGGAATATCACGCACTTCACTGCGCATTTTTTTGAGAGCTGCTTGTAGAGCTACACGTTCCGGACTTCCCGGAGCATAATTCAGAACAGGTTCGTTGATCGCAACGGGTACCTGATAAATTGCATTTGACATAGACGAGGTCTTTAAAGGGCTACAAAGTTACCATCATTTTCGATGATTTTCTTGATTTTTATCATTCTTTAAAAAGGTCTTAAATGATACAAATTCAAGGTTTTACAGTGTCGTTAATCTTTCAGCCATTTTTTTGAGAGAAGGAGAAAAGGTCTTTCGATTAAAAAGAAGGAAAGAGCGGAAACGACAAGTGCTATCATCAATGACAGACCAAAGTTAGCAAGCGGATTTGTGTTTAATGAGTTTTGAAACAGAATTGCAAGGATTACAAAATGCCACAAATAAAAACTGTACGATATTTTTCCAAGGAAATTCAGCGGATTTATACTAAGCAATTTTTGAATCGATTCGGAGGAGATCAAGCCGATAAGTAATAGAGCCATTCCCCAGGCTTTATGATTGATCAGAATGAGATCAAGGATTCGGGAGAAGCCAACAGACAAAGTTTCGGCTTCAATAAGTAGGACAGCTAAAATTGCAAAAATTACATGTCCAAAAAGGCTTAGTTTTTTCCATTGTTCTTTCAGAAATTCTCCCTGAAAAGCGATTAACACGCCTAACGCAAAAAAGAGAACGAAGGGATCGATCGGCAGAACTCTAACGGCTATGTAGGTGAGAATTAGAGTCAGCCACACAGATTTTCTGGACAGTAAAACCAGTAAAGGCAACAATAATGAAATGACCATTTCCACGGAAAGCGTCCAGTCGTGAGGAAGTAATCGCAGCGAAGGATCATTCGGAATTCGATAAATGAGAATCGCTTGTTCCCATAATCCCTTTGTGCCCGGATACGTTTTCCAGAAGCCGTTCAACCAACTTGTTACATCTGTCTGTGTAAATAGAGGGAAGAGCCAGAAGGTGAGAAGTAATGTGAGCAGAAAGGCGGGATAAATTCGCAGGAAGCGTCGTCCGGAAAATTTCAGATATGACTTAACTGAAATCTTTGTATTCTGAATTGACTTCGTGAGTACAAATCCGCTCAGAATAAAAAAATACAGTACGGCCGCATCACCATCGATGAGAAATTTCAGAGGGGAATTGACAATTTCATTAGACAGAAATGCCGGAGAAAAGATTCGGATAAAATGAATAACAAATACCATCATTGCTGCCAATCCGCGTGAACTGTCGAGATAGACATATCGGTTGCTAAGCTGCAAGGTGTATGGAATAAGAAGTTAGATCCGATCAGGCCATCTTGGAAACAACGATGCCGATAAGCATTGCCACTACCAAAACTACTAAGAGCGTGTTGAAGAACTTCGAGTACCCAGATTTTTCTTCAGTTCAACATGCCCAAGGATGTTATTGAAAATAATTTCAAGACGGTGGAAGGCGCTTTCGTTTTTA
This sequence comes from Bacteroidota bacterium, assembly GCA_016721305.1. Classification (GTDB taxonomy): domain Bacteria; phylum Bacteroidota; class Bacteroidia; order AKYH767-A; family 2013-40CM-41-45; genus JADKIH01. Next base: position 13,024 of record JADKIH010000009.1, on the reverse strand, counting down.
ACGATGTAATCGTAAGCACCATATTTCATCGTGTTGGCAGCTACTTCTGCTTTTTCCTGTCCGGATAAAAAGATAACAGGAACATTCGGGAATTTATCCTTCACCTTTTTGAGCACCTGAAGACCGTTCATGGCCGAGGCATCGGAAGAATCTAGGTGATAATCCAGAACGATCAGATTCGGTTCGGCATACATCTTCTGGAGCGCCTCTTCACCGGTTGAATAGCTTTCACAATTGCAATTCTTATACTTTCCGGAAAAGAAATCGTGAAGCATTTCCCGCATATTGGGATCATCATCAATTAAAGTAACCTGAAGCGTTCTATTGGTGTACATAATCAGTAGGGTGGAATAAGCCTCAAACCTAAGGGTAAATCGGTGAATTTACAAGAGAGAATTTCAACAGAAAGTGCAGGATTTGAACAGCCCAAACGGCTATACTTCAACGACTTTACGCTCGGCCAGATAGACCAGCTTAGACTTCACGTTCGGATATCCCATTTGTTTCAATACATCGGCATATCGTGAAATCTGTTGTTCATGCTTCTTCAGTCGTTGTCCGCTCTTAAAATCGACGACGAGCGTTTCATCTGCTCCTATCAAAACCCGGTCGGGGCGAAGCAGTTCGCCGGTTGGAAGAATGACTTCGCGTTCCGATTTCACCGCCATTTCACCGGAAAACAGCGCAGCAATTTCGATCTGAGCCAGAATTTCGTTCACTTCTTTCAGCATTTCCGAACGCTCATTCTCGCTGATCATTCCCGTGTAGACAAATCTGTCCATGGCCTGATCAATTTCACCAACGTGACGTATTTCTGCAAGCAAAGCATGGATTAAAATTCCATAATTTACTTTGCTCAGTTTTTTGTCTTCGAGCAATTCGATGAGATCGTTTGAGTGCGTGGACAAGGCAAGTTTTTCCTGCCAGCGATTGGAAGGGTACATCTGCAGAGCTTCTGAATCGACGTCAGTCTTTTTGTCCTTCCGCTTCGGTGCGGCAGAATTTTCACCGAATTGCAAAGTCTTCTCCGAACCTAAATTCAGTCGTAACGCGCAGCGATAAATCAACTTAGATGTACTATTTAGTTCATTCGCACCGGTTTTCTTTTCTTTTTCGATCGGACAGTAGATCCAGAGTTTTTCTTCCGGACGTGTAAAGGCCACATAGAGTAGATTTAGGTTATCCAACATCGTTTGATTTACTTCAGTTTGATAACCGTCTTTGTAATGTGTCGATAACAACTTCGACGAAGTCATTAAGGCGGTTTTCCCCAGTTCATCGAATGGCTCAACAGCTGCTTCCAACCAAATAAGCTGATTGCTTTTCGGAGTAAGTTCCCATTCGGCAAACGGAATAAAGACGATCGGGAATTGAAGTCCTTTTGAACGGTGAATTGTCATGATGCGAATTGCATCTTCGTTTTCAGGAGTGATGACAGAAGACTGGCTCACCGTATTGCTCGAATCCCACCATGTCAGGAAACCATCCAGACTGCTATCGCTTCGTACATTATATTCCAGAACAAGATCCTGAAAACGCTGAACGAAAGCATCGGGCTCTTTGTAGAAATCAAAAATCTTAATGAGCTGTTCGCTCAACTCGTATACGGGCAGATTGGCCAGATAAGTCAGATGTGCTGTAAAGCTCTCCGGCAATAATTCATTGAAAGTACTTGTGTGTAAATGATCGGTTTCAAAAAGTGTATTGCTCGTTTTTTCTTTTTGCCAGAGACGGAGAGTTTTTGTGATCGGAGAAAACAGAATGCAGTGGTATGTCTTTCTGAGAAATGAAACGCGCGTAATAATACAACAACTCTGCACGGGCAACTTCATTTTCCTGATGCGATAAGAAGCGAAAGACATTCAGAAGGAAAGTAATTTTTGGAGAGGAGGAAAGCATAAGCGAATCGGGGCTGATGATTTTCTCAATGCCATTTTCCAATAAGTATGTGGCGATTTTATTTCCTTCTACATTCGAGCGAACCAGAATGGCGATATCTCGATAAATATATTTCTTTTCGTCGATCAAAGTTCTGATTTCGGCCAGCATTCGTCGCATGGCTTCATCTTTCCAGTCGGCCTTTTCATCCTCTTCCGGCGTTTCAATTTCGTCGCTGTCGATAAATCCGATTTCGACGTAACCGCCGGTCGTGTTTTTCTCAGCTACTTCCTGTGCAAGGTCTTTGCCGTATGCTAAACCAAGAAGCGAATGATCTTTCATCTCCGGTTCGGCACCGATGATTTCGGTAGCCGTCTCGAAAAATGAATTATTAAAGTGAACGACTTCTTTCTTGCTTCGGTAATTGGTCGATAATGCTTCTTCTTTGAAAAGCGAACGAAAATTTACCAGATCAATGAAGATATCGCGAATCAGTAAGTTCATATTTCCGCCGCGCCAGCGATAGATCGATTGTTTGGCATCGCCTACAACAAGCGTGATGAATCCGCTGCCTAGAGTGTTAATGACAAGCGGCATGAGATTTTGCCATTGCAACAAACTCGTATCCTGAAATTCGTCGATGAGCAAATGCTTGTAGCGATTGCCGGTTTTTTCATAAATGAATGGCGTGTCGTTTCCTTCAATGACATCACTCAATAAACGAGTGGTATCGGCAAGAAGAATGACGTTATTCTCACGACGGTATTCACGGAATTTGGATTGCAGGTCGTTTACCAATCCGAAGAGATAGATTTTCTTCAGTACTTCATCAGCCGTCACGTAATCGCGGAATCCCTCAGTAAAAAGTTGATTGGCTTTATTTAAAATCGGAATGAGCGTTGAAGAAACAAAACCTTCGAGTTCATTCTTTCTCGGACTGCTTTTAGAAAACCATGCATCGCTGCCTTCCATTCCTTTGATGGCACGGTCAGTAGGAGCGTAGTCGTCGAATTTTTTTGGCTTAATAATTTTGAGAAAATACCCGGCCACTCCCGTCGATTTGTATGAGAAATCATCGACACTGCAACCTGCACCGGCCATGGCAGCAAGCGCTTCTTTCCCGAGCGCTTCCATCTTTTTGACAAATGTTGAACGACGTTTGATCAGATCATCATAGATGTTCTTAATCTCCAAGCGGGTAAGAATTTTATCGTGATGAGAGCTTTCTCTGAAAATTTCCTTTGCAACAAGTGAGATGTCGTTTTCGATATTCCAGCCTTTATCCAGATCAATTTTCTGCATGGCCAGATCGGTAAGCCATTCAGTGAGTTCTTTATCGTTTCCGATTTCTCTAAAGAGTGCTTCCGTTACTGAAAGAATTGCATCGTCGGTACTCACTTCAACTTCCATCTTTAGAGGAAGGTGAATTTCTCTTGCCAGTGCACGTAGGATCTTTTGGAAAAAGCTGTCAATCGTGGATACGGAGAAATTGGAGTAGTCGTGCAGAATGTTTTTTAATGCCTTCTCCGCCCGAACCTGAATCGGCAATTTGGGAAGTTCTTTTCCAGAATCTCGTACAAAGGTCCTTTTCGCCGGATGACAATTCGACCAAAGCCTCGACAATACGCGACTTCATTTCCTCAGCAGCCTTATTCGTGAACGTAATGGCCAGAATAGCCCGAAAATCGTCAGGAGCCCTAAGAACCAAAAGCAGGTATTCCTTGACCAGGGTGAAGGTCTTTCCTGAGCCGGCTGAGGATTTGAAGAGCTTGAGGTTGGGCATGGGGCGGGTTGCGGGTTGCGGGTTGCGGGTTGCGGGTTGCGATGTATGGGGTAACAATATACAATTTTGAAATATTGGAAAGGAGGAGAATCTATCGAATTATTAACTAATAGATCTACCACAGGCATAATGAGCGATGGAATAAACACTATGAACCGATCACAGTTCACCGACAAACCGATCACCCTTAAAACAATTCCAACCGCAATCTGTTAAACTGTATAATTCGTACCTTTGAAATATGCTCGGCTACCGATTCAGTAAGTTTACAGACAACGGCGATGAAAAATCTCCTTTTGAACGCTTGTTCAAGATTTTCATGCAATTGCTCAATTATACCAGCGGCGATTTTTCGGAAGCGATGAATTGGCTCAATGAACTCGATCGTGAACATAAGCTCACTAATAATGAGTACACGATGGCGGATTTTCTGAAAGACCTAAAGGATAAAGGGTATATCAAAGAAAATAACGCCAGCGGAGAAATCGGCATTACGCCCAAAACTGAGCAGACCATTCGCAAGAATGCGATGGAAGAACTTTTCGGCAAATTAAAGAAGTCGAAGCAGGGCAATCACAAAACGCGCTTTACCGGAAATGGTGATGAAATGACTAGCGATCACCGTGAATATCGTTTTGGTGATTCGGCTGATCAGATTGCCATGACGGATTCGATTCGGAATGCGCAAATCAATCATGGTATTTCCGATTTTCATTTGCAGGAAGACGATCTTGAAGTAAATGAGAAGGAGTTAAAGACGCAGACATCAACGGTGCTGATGATTGACATTTCTCATTCGATGATTTTGTATGGCGAAGATCGTATTACACCGGCGAAGAAAGTTGCAATGGCATTGGCCGAATTAATTCGTACCCGTTATCCGAAAGACACACTCGACGTCATCGTTTTTGGCGACGATGCCTGGCAGATAGAAGTGAAAGACTTGCCATATTTACAAGTGGGTCCGTACCACACAAACACTCCTGCCGGACTCGAATTAGCGATGAACTTGTTGCGTCGTCGTAAGAATCCGAATAAGCAAGTCTTCATGATTACCGACGGAAAGCCGTCGTGTATGCGTGAAGGCGCGCACCTGTACAAGAATAGTTTCGGCCTGGATCGGAAGATTATCAATAAGTGTTTGAATCTGGCTTCAGCTTGTCGTAAGTTAAAAATACCTATTACCACATTTATGGTCGCCGAAGACGAATATCTTCGTTCATTTATTCACGAATTTAGTGAAGCAAATGGAGGCAAAGCATTTTATACCTCTTTGGGAGGACTCGGGGAATACGTTCTCGAGGATTTTGAAAAAAACAGAAGAAAAAAAATCTAAAAAGACACACCTGATTATTATGAAAAAATACCTCGAAATAAAAACACTCGGACAACTCAAAGCTTCGGGATACAAGAGCAGAACGATTAAAGAAGAGCTGAGAGAAAATCTGATCAAAAAACTAACCAATAAGGAAAAGATTTTTGATTCGATTAAAGCGTATGACGAAACGGTAATTCCCGACATTGAAAGAGCGATTTTATCGAGACATAATATCCTTTTACTCGGACTTCGCGGACAAGCCAAAACTCGGATTGCTCGACTAATGGTCAATCTTCTCGACGAGTATATTCCATTTATCAAAGGTTCCGAAATCAACGACGATCCATTCCATCCGATTTCACGCTGGTCGCTCGACATGATTGAGAAGCACGGTGATGATTTGGAAATAGATTGGATGCATCGTGATGAACGTTACAGAGAGAAATTAGCAACACCCGATGTTTCGGTTGCCGATCTTATTGGTGATGCCGATCCGATCAAAGCAGCGAATTTGAAACTTCCATATTCCGATGAGCGAGTAATCCACTTTGGTCTCATTCCACGTTCGCACCGTGGCATTTTTGTCATAAACGAGTTACCGGATTTGCAGGCACGTATTCAGGTTTCGTTATTCAACATTTTGCAGGAAGGCGATATTCAAATTCGCGGATTCAAACTTCGTTTGCCTTTAGATATTGAATTCGTCTTTACGGCCAATCCGGAAGATTATACGAATCGAGGTTCCATCGTTACCCCTCTGAAAGACCGCATTGAGAGCCAGATTCTGACTCACTATCCGAAAGACATTGAAGTAGCCAAACAAATTACACTTCAGGAAGCAAAGCTGTCCGACAATCAAAAGAAGAATATCCACTCAACAGAACTAATTGAAAATCTACTGGAGCAAATTGCCTTCGAAGCACGCGTGAGTGAATTTATTGATCCCAAAAGCGGTGTATCAGCACGATTGACGATTTCCGGATACGAGAATATTTTCTCAACAGCGGAACGACGAATGATCATCAACAAAGAAGACAAAACCAACATCCGCATTTCCGATTTTTGGGGAGTAATCCCGTCGATCACGGGAAAGATCGAATTGGTTTACGAAGGTGAGCAAGAGGGATCTATGATTGTTGCACAGAATCTCATTTCAAAATCAATTCGTCATCAATTCAACAAATACTTCCCTGATCCTGAAAAAGCAAAACGTAAAAAGGAGCCAAGTCCGTTTGCACCGATTGTTGAATGGTTTGGCAATGGAGGCGAAGTAGATATCCTCAACGATATTTCCGACAAAGATTACATGAAAGCGCTGAATGCTGTTCCCGGACTTGAAGACGTTGTGAAGAAATTTTTCCCGAAGATGAAAGGCGAGGAGAAGTATTTGTTGATGGAGTTTCTCTTGCACGGATTAGCCGAGTATTCTTTGCTTAGCAAAAACAATCTGACTTCGGGGATTAGATTTAAAGATTTGTTTAGCTCGGTATTTAACTCAGGTAATTAGTATTAGAATTGATATTTTGAATTTAAATACATCGGCTCAGCCAGACAAAATTATTAATCAAAACAATGAATAAAATTTAGCATTTTTCAACCAGTCGAATCAATTTAGTATTGGTTTCACGCGGTATATTTTAGATGAGCTTTAAATTAATAAACATTCTCATTGTCTTTTATTTCTCACTTTTCAAGTCAATTCGCACTTATTCTGTAAAAAGCCCAATCGAGAATACCTTCTCAACAACTATTCTTGAACTAATAAAATCAACAAACTTACAACCTGACAAAAATCACTTATTGTCTTGATTTTCCAATTTTTCAAATACGAAATAGGAACATTTGCGGAAAAGTTTGAAAGTCGTTTTTGTGAATTCAAAAATGTTTATACATTTCAGCGTTGGTAGGAAAGATGGTCAGGTTAAATATTTTAGGACAAGCCGACGCTGAAATTGTTTTAAGTACATCAAATATATTAGCCACTGTTAATTATCATGCTTTCTCATTTCTGAGTAGATAGTTTTCGCCTGCTTTGTGAGGAAGCGTCTTGAAGTGTTTATTGTTTTATTTTAATACAATCTACCATGAAAAATCTCATCCTATCGTTGTGCTTCGGTATTATTACTTTAGTTTCATTTTCTCAAAGCGCGGTACATTTAGGCGTACAATTTGCAAACAGTACAGGGTTGCTAACACTAAGTTCAGTAAATGCCTGTGAACAATCAACTGTACATCTTAAATTAACCTTTTCGCAGACATATAGCGGACCTCTCTATTTAGGAATAAAGGGTGGAAATCCCGGGGAATACTTATCAGGGTCATTTGACACTATCATTGGTTCGAGGAATTTATTTTTTCTTGGAACTGGGTTTTCGACAGCAGATTCTGTAGTTAGAAATTATACCACGTTGGTTATTAATTGCGATGCCTCCTGATACAAATAACTCAATACATAGATTCTCTTCAACTTTACAGCGCGCCTGATACCTCAGCAATTGTTCCGTATTCAATCGCGACTGTTCAAGTTACAGATGCCCAAGGCAACGTATCCAATGAAATTGTTTACCAAGTGCATCGTATCAGCTTTGCCACATTACCGTCTAACTTCAACGTGAATTACATTGATGTATTCAATGCAACCCATGGCGGCTCACCTGTGGTGCGCCAGATTGATTACACTAATATTGAAGGCAATTCAACAGACTCAGTTTATCTAAGTTTCACAGATACCATTTTGTGCAGAAACATTCTTTTTCAGAGTGTCGAAATCAAAGACACTAACAATAATGTATTGACTTCCCTGACAGGTATCAATGCTCATCAGTTTCGTCTACCCGTAGTCGTTGCAAATGTGCCGACAGGCATGATCTTGCACGTAAGAGAAACACTTTCTTTCCCAAATTTTGATTCCACTTGTGTTGCAACATGTCCAATTGATTCAAATACTTTTTCGTCTCATTTATTGTATGGTTGTTATGACTTCTCTCATTCAGGAACCGCGGAGAACCTATGCATGAAAAGAAAATCTGAAGGGTTGATAACCCTTGGTGATAAGATACCACGCATCCTGATTTCGAGAAGCGAGCCGGCTCCTAATGTTCCGGGAACAGGTAGTTATTGGGATACGACATTTACCGCAAACCCGTTGACGCACTGGAAATTCATAATATGGAACGATAGTAATAATGTAGTTAAAGATTTCTCAATTCTCCTTGGTCATCAGGCCTATGATTCAACGTATCGATATTTCATTCCGGATTCCTCTCATATTACAGTAACTATGCATACGGTTCATGGGATTCCTCAAGGAGATTCAGCTTATTTATTCAGAGACATCTACCATGCTCCAAATTTACCAAATTGTATTGTAAACAATTATCCAAATGCACTTGGTGCTTATCAAAAGAGATTTGATGTCTTGTACCCACATGATACAGTTGAGGTTGATTTTGATTTAGTCTATTGCTGTGCTGAACCCGATGATGGACGCAATACGTATTCGCTCTTTGATACTCCGAAATCATTCAATACTTGGTATTTACAAGCTAATGGTTTCGATGAATGTGGCGATGAAGTTCACGGTGAATCCTACCTTGATATGGCAAACGGTTTGTACGGAATTGAACCCCTTTTCTTCATTTCGCAGACTGGAGAGCCAATGTACCTGGTTCAGGACTTTTCTCCAGTCAATTTAAATTTTAATACTGATCCAAATACCGGTTGTAGCGCGCCAATTCAATTTCATATAAGTAATCAGGATTTTGGAAAGGATCACAATCAAATCGATTATAGTCGAGCTGCAGCAAATTTCTTCTCAACTGATTATGATCTAACGGATGGGAATTTAATGCAGGTTCATGGAAAAGTGATTTTCCAGTTTGACCTACAACCGGGTATTACGCTTGAGCATTCATTGGCAAATGACATCGTATTAAGTAATAGTATTGGCTCTTGGACAATTGAATCCTTTCAATCAAATGGAGCAACTTGCGCAGCCGGAGGCTCATATCGTGTAGTGTTCAATATTGATAGTGTTCCTGGTGGCACCACGCTGAACAACTTTTATGATTTTATGAATAGCTCGACTTTGTACTTTCGAATTACCGGATGCTGCTGTAATAATAGCAACACGAACCCGTTTTTTTCTATCAAGACCTATATGAGTGGCCTTGATGCAAACTGCGAAATTCCGATGGCAAAACGAGAAGCCACAGCCTCAATTCACTGTCATGGCTGCACACTTCCCGGAGGTGTTGTAAATGCAAGCTCGGAGCCGCTAACCCGAAAATCCTTTGGTTTTGTTGACTTCGATAATGATGGCTTGATGGATTTACCACAAACAAGAGTTGATTCCTCATACATTGCTGGACATCCTGATATTGCCTTGAATAGTTCGATTGTCGGTGATACACTTTACTCCGTAATAAACGGTAGTGTAGAAGATAAAGGTTCTATCAATTTGGCTACACTACGAGGAACGTATGGCTTGAATTTGCGACACCTTTATATTGAACAGAAAATTCCGCACAGCAATTCATCTGAGTTTGATGTTCGTATGGATAAACTCAACATTACAATGAGGATAGGTGCTAGTATATATACAGCCAATTTATTACCTTCTGATGCTATGTTTGCTGTTATCGTTCATGATGTCAGAGATTCTACATTGTTAGCAATTCATCCCCATTCTGATATCTATTTTTATGATTTGAGTGAAACTGCAATACGTAGTTTATTTTCACTTCCTTCTTATGTTCTGGACTCTGCAACGCATTTCTCTCTGCGGCCAATTCCATGTATGTAGAAATTACTAAATTGGTACATCAGTAGCTCCATCTGACAATACATGGAGTGGGACTGTTGAACTTAATATGTATCTGACCGGTGCAGACTATGCTCTTGGTCACCGTTACAATGCATATACTGACCATCTTGACTCGCTAGGTGTAGAAGTACTAGCAAGTTCCGGAGTTGGAAGGCTTAATGACAGCCTACTATATTTTTGCGAGGCGCAGTCAATCAATCACTACTTCTATTCCGTTTATCCAAAAGTAGGTGTTACCATATTTCCTTTAGTGGTAGTCAATGCAATAAGAGTCTGTCCATTGATCATGAAATTATGATTGGGGGGCATTCTTCCAATCTTTTTCCGTTCGAGTTTCGACCTGTTCCAAACATTGATACAATATCAGTGCAATTCCCTGGCGGAAATGGAAATTATCTTATCTCTGCCCTCGATACAAATAACTCATACTCCGTCGTGAAGACTTGGTATAGCAACGGCTGTGCCAGCCCAATGTGCATAAAGCGATATGTGATGGACAGATTACAATACCATTGTCAGGAAACTTAACAATGACACATGTTCTTGCCGATACTATTGGTTAGGCATTATACGGAGCAAATTGCAATTCCTCTTTCTACGGTAGTGATTCGAAATTATTTGCCTCGGATGAATATTTGCATCAGGTCTTGGTTTTCCCATTTGCTTGGAGAATTTGCGGAGTAGATTCAGCTATCCACGTTGATTCATCATTTGTCACTACTTCTCTCTCATTAAATAATTGCTCCAATCAGAACCGAATTCCGATGGAAGTCGCACTCCTAGACAATTCAATTATTTCGGAAAACCCTTCTCACTTCTGGGCACAAAGTATCACGACAAGTCCAGCAGATACACCTAATTTCTGCTTTAATTTTCAAATTAATGATTTAGTGTATAACGATGGCGTCATAAAGAACCTTTTTGTCTATCTGCCAAAGCTGCCTTTCTTTAGCACAATGATTATTGATGGAGACACCATGTCCGTTAACACACTGCCTTCAGGAGCTCAGATTTTCATGTATCATGCCGGCGATTTCGGACCAAATTTTACTCACAACTTCACTATATGCGGCACCTTAGCCACTTGTCTCACGCACGATACGACTTTCCAAATAAATTATGGTTGGAATTGTGGCGGGTACCCGGACAGTTCTCAAGTTCAAAATCATCAAATCTGCGCTGAGTTTACGCGGAACGTTCTTTTGCAATTTGATTCTACCGTCACAGATTTTAGTTTCTCCAACAACATCCATTACCAAACTTGCCGAACAGATTCAGTAGAAGATACACTGAGATGTTCTTCTGGCTCGATCCGAAATATTCAACTTATCGCGACCATCAATGATCCTTATCTAAGTAATGTTCAGTATCGTTTTACATATGTGCAAAATGGCTCGAACGGGGTTTCAATTTTACCTGATAGTGCAGTAGTAACTGGGACAAACACTACCACATTCTACTTCAACACTCCGCAGGGCAGTTATCCGGGGTATTTAATGTCGGGAAATCGGATTATTATGACAATCAGTTTTACACCTCTTCAGCCTTGGACAGCCCCGCCAATTACTGTCAACTATCACTATAAAACATATTGCGGGGATAATGAAGCGCCCCATTCGCCAACCACACTTTCGGCATTCCAACCGGATGTAGGAGGCTGTAATAGTTTGATGGCTAATGCCAATACGAACGCATCGCTATCGTGCAGTTATAGTTCTGTAGTTCTTAGTGGCTCTGCACAAAATGGTGTTCCGCCATTAAGCTACCATTGGAGTTCAACTCCGTCAGGTTATTCCTCAAACTTGGCATCAGATACTATCCATCCAACTCAAACGGCCTATTATATCTTAACCGTCACAGATTCAACAGGCGCAACAAGCAGGGATTCAGTTTTGGTGAATGTAATTCAATCAGCATTGTGTTGCATACCTTCCAACTTCCAATCGCCACCGGATTACAATTTATCCAACATCAACGCTAAATCATTAGGTTTTGTAAGTTTATACGGAGGAGCGGCTAAGGTTTTAATTAACGGAACTTTCACTGTTGATACTAATTTTTCATTCCTAGCATGTCATAATATCATTATGGGTCCAGGAGCGGTGATTGATGTTCTTCCCGGAAAAACTTTAACATTAAATGATAGCCATATCTATTCTTGTACGGAAATGTCACAGGGTATTCAGGCACAAGCCGGTTCAACCGTTAATTTGATCATATCAACTATCGAAGATGCTCAATATGGAGTGTTGATGAGAGAAAGCTCAACACTTTTTTCTGATCGAACAAACTTTCTGAATGATTTCGTGGGAATTAAGATTAAACCAACTCCCGGTATTTTCTCTTTTAATTTAATAAATGTTTATACGACATTCAGGAACACAACTTTTGACTGTAACCGAAACTTAGTGGCCCTATTCTGGACAATTGCCGATCTCCAAAAATCATTCCTACGCAGGTATTGACGCAGACAGCGTTTTGTTTTTAAATGTTGTAAGCGTTTCCGGCGACTTGCATTTTAGGAATTTGAATTATGGTGTACATGCATATCGATCCAATCTTAATGTAGAAAAAGTTAAATTTGAACAAATTCAGAACTATGACAGCTACGGTGCTCCTAAAGGAGAATCCGGAGTCGCTGTTTATTTGAATGGCTATGGAAGTTCAATGTTTCTAAACCAAGGAGGAAAATGATCCTGTAACTCCTGATTTTGTAAATTGTTCCATTGGTGTTCTTGGCAAGGGGGTAAATATGGAAAGTTTCAACAATAATGCGGTTAACTGTGACGAAGGAGTAGTTTCATTATTAGGAACTGGAAAAGAGATCAAAATCCATGACAACAAACTTGATTGCAATAAAGTCGGAATTTTCTTACCTTTAAACGACGGAAGTTCAATGACTCAAGTCAATCTTAACTATATTCAAAATTGGGACGTATATTGATTTGAAAGGCAAACCTTCAAATGGCTATGGAATAATTGCACATGAAATGAATAATTTCAACTCTGATGTTAAGATAACGGACAATGATATAACCTTTGCATCAATTTGCGAAGGAGGATTCGTGAACGGAGTTGAAAATTATCAAGTTCTAAAAACATCATTCATCTCGAGAATAGTAGTGAACACGTCCCTTGCAGGAACTTCTTTGTGGAGAAGTAATTCAAAATGATATTTCGTGCAATAACGTCTATGGAAATAGAATCTGGCAGGATTCGA
>JADKIH010000008.1 GCA_016721305.1 Bacteroidota bacterium | reverse complement strand
CCCGAAAACATTTTAACCAAAGCCCCAAGCGCCGAGCTGCGCCCGAATCAAAAAGATTCCGACTCACTCCCCGATTACGATTTGCTTGACAAATTACTTTTCGAATACATCGAGAACCGCAAAGGTCCGCAGGAATTAATTGCCATGGGTTTCGAAGAAGCCCTCGTCCGCCGCGTTTTAAAAATGGTGAACTCCAACGAGTATAAGCACCATCAAACTCCCCCAATACTTCGCGTTTCGCCGAAGGCTTTTGGAAGTGGAAGGAGAATGCCGATTGTGGGGAAGTATTTAAGTTAAAACAGAGTATCGCGTAAATTAAGAACGCCGGCCATCTCTCCAGATGTCGGCGTTCTTAATTTTATAGTATCAAATTTCACTGCTGTGAACACGGGATGCACACTAAATAATGCATTAGTTCTTTGTAATTTTCTTTCTATATACTAACCCATTATCGGAATACAAATCGATCAGGTACATTCCCGCTTTTAATCCTTCAACCGAAACAAAGTAACTCTGCCCAGATGAAACTCTTTCCATCATTGATTCACGCAAAACTCTGCCCTCAAGATCCAATAACCTGTATCGCTCAAAATCAATTTCAGATTGAAAACCAATTGTTGAATTTGCCGGATTCGGGAACAAAGTTATGTCATTCATTTTTGGGGACTGCTCCGGAACTCCATTCAATACCACCCCTGAATCATTGAAAACATAAACACCATTATAAGTTCCCACCCATTTGTTGCCATTCCGGTCTATCCACAACGTCGTTGTTGCATTATCTGTCAAAGGCGAATTCGTTGTATCATAGAAAGTCCAATTCGAGTCATCAAATTTAACTAAGCCCATATAATTCGAAGCAAACCATTCGTTAGAATGAGAATCAATTTTTGGCTTACTAACGATTTGCAAATTGGTCATCGGTGTATTTGAAGTATCAAAAACCAGCCAGCTTTGTCCGTCATACCTGCACACTCCGGCCGATGTTGAAAGCCAAACATTGTTGGAGTCATCAATGGCAACGCCATTTACATCATAGGTTGGAAGTATAGAATTTGTCGGATCAAATGTTTGCCACCCGGAGAAATCATATTTGCTCACTCCACCGAAAGGCCAGGAAGCAATCCATACAAAATTTGAATCTGCCTGGTATTCTATAGATATAACATTATCGGCTGATAATCCTGAATTCGTGCTTTGAAAACTTGTGAAATTATTAGCTTCAAATCTGGCACAACCATATTGCCATGTACCTATCCAAATGGCAGAACCGCTTTCGATTTCTATATCCGTAATGTATCCGGCCGGAATATTCGAATTGAATTGATCGTAAATTGTCCAAACGCCTGAATCAATTTTCACTAATCCATGAACACTTCCTATCCAGATAATATTTCCTTGAGCAGCTATGGCATAACACACATCAGTCGGAAGCGGAGAATTGGAAGAATTGTATGTTATCCAATTTATCCCATCGAATTTACTGACTCCCTGATTGGTGGCAATCCAAATATTTCCATCACGATCCTCGGTGATATCATTGACAGCATTATTGGCAATTGCACTATTCAACGTATCAAAATGCAACCATGTTTGCGACGAGACTGATTCTGCTAATAAAAGCAAGAAAATAAAACAGAGGCGTCTTAAACCAATTTGCCTGAATCCGATTTTAATAAAACCATGTTTCATTTTTGCCAAATTTTAAAAAACATTACCCGTCTTAGCCACATCACAGAATCGTTTTATTCAAACTTAGTAAGAAATATCGATAAGGGCAAGGGACTCAACTTAATCCAATTCTCACATAACCCTTTAATCGCTGAATTGTAAATTGATAAAAATTAAAACGCCGGCCATCTTCCCAGATGCCGGCGTTTTTAATTTTATATAATCAAATCTTACTGTCTGATAATCATCTTAGATTCCGATGAATCTTCAATAATCAAATTCAGAATGTAAATTCCTTTCGGAAGTGTACTCATATCGAGTTCATTTGTATTCAATCCTTCTACGGAAACAACTTCTTCCATTTGGAGAACGTTACCTAAGAGATCCGTCAGCTTGATAACCACTTTCTCATTGTTCTTACTGCTGAATACAACGGATACTTTGCCGGAAGTTGGATTCGGATAAGCAACGAATTCGCTTGTTCCGTTTTCAACTTCTTCGAGCGTGCCGCGACAAGCTGAGTTCACCGTTACATACAATTGTCCCGGCTGGCTGGCACCGCATGAGTTATTGGCGATGGCTTTCAACAAGACCGGACTTGCCGTTGATGTCGTAAAGTTCACTGTCGCATTTGCTCCTGCCGGCGTTAAGCCTGCTCCGCCAACAACTGACCATGAATACGTACTCACAGCCGATGTCGATGAAGCATTGTACAATACCGATGTATTCGATTTACATACTGTCGTATTTCCGGTAATCGTCGGAATCGCAGGACGGGATGTTACCGTGTAACAACGCTGTGGTCCTGTACCGCAACCGTTTTTCGCTACGACACAAATATTTGCCGAATTCGAAGTGAAGGCATTTGTGAAATTCAACGTCACCGATGTACCGGTGTTGTTCACAATACTAACTCCCGAAGGAACCGTCCATGTATAAGACGTTGCTCCTGCTACCGGAACAATCGAATAAACCTGATTGCTCAATCCGCATAAGCCTGCACCCAAACCGGAAATGCTTCCCGGCTGGTTCGGATACGAGGTAATCGCCATCGTTCTTGAATAAGTTCCGCAAGCGTTCAAGGCAGTTACTGTTAATGTTCCTGTTGTCCAGTTCGGACCGAAGATGAATGTTTGTGAAGTTGTAGTCGACGTAACTGAAGATGCTCCTAAAGTAACATCTCCCGAAATCGACCATTGGTACGATGTCGCTCCGGTCACAACCGGCATCGAATAGGTCGCTGTTGAATTTGCACAAACAATCGTTGGACCTGTGATCGGATTTGAATGGACAGGAATACCGGTAAGAACCTTACCTCGAACAGCACTGTTTGAAATACAGTTTGAAGAGTAAACCTGAATGGCACCCTGACCGAAGCCCGGCGCTACGCTTACACTAACCGTATTTGTTCCTTGTCCTGAAACAATCGACAATCCTGTTCCTGTAACCGTCCATGTATAACTCAATGCATTTGCTGCAGAAGTTGTGTACGTAATCGTTGATCCGCCACAAACTGTTGCCGGTCCGGAAATCGGATTCGGAACAGAAGGATAAGTAATAAGAGCAGGGATGTTCATACAACTCTGTTGACCTACTCCGCAAGGATTCACAGCAGCAACGCAAATAAATCCGCCGTTGTACGTTCCGTTGAATGCAAGTGTGATGCTATTCGTTGTTGAAGAACCTGTCGCTCCGCTTGGTAATGTCCACTGATAAGAAGTAGCGCCCGGAACTGCAGGAACAGAATAAACTTTTCCTGATGAGTTACGACAAGCCCCTGCCGGTCCAACAATCGGAGCCGGTTGAGCCGGTGCAATACCTACTCCATTCACTACCACTGTTGCCGTACCTGTACAACCATTTGCATCTGTAATCAGAACTGTATAAGGTCCCGTACCTAAACCAACAGCTGTTGCCGTTGTTTGTCCGCCTGGTGACCATGAATATGAATAACCTCCTGCCCCGCCGGATGCAACTACTGTTGCCGTTCCGTCGTTGCCTGAACAGCTCGAAACTGTTGAAGATACCGAACCTGTAACTTTCGACGGTTGCGATAAGAAATGAAATACTGAAGCAATACAACCATTTGCATCGCTCACCAAATATGGCATTGTTCCGGCGAACTGACTGAACGATCCCGTTCCTGTGTAAGGTCCGGTTCCGCCCGTTGCAGAAATTGTAACTGTCGCCGAAGACCCGAAGCAAGCAATATCCGGCGAAGACGAGCTAGCAAGTAATTCCTCAGGTTGACCAACAGTGAGCGTAAACGATGACGTTGCTCCGTTTGCATCTGTTACAATATACGTTTGAGTTCCTGCAGACTGTGTGAATGTACCTTCTCCAATGTATGGAGCCAAACCACCGGTAGCTGTTACAGTAACTGAAGCTACTCCAAAGGCACACTGAATCGAATCGCTCGATACATGAATTGTAACCGGATCAGAAATCGTCAATACACCATTTACATAAATCGGCGAGTAATTTGCCGGTTGAATCAATGGTAAGTTTGGAACGATGTCATATGTACCGGCCGGTGTGTTACTTTGACTCACCACATTTCCTCCGTTGTCGACAATACTATATGTAACCGGACCTGTTGTAATCACACTGTCCGAATCGCTGTATTCATATCCCGAAATTTCTGATCGGAACGCAAGCGTCGATCCACCTGGGAATGCTGTATCGGCTGCCGTGACGGTAAGTGCTTTCGGCAGAATAGTGAGTACACCAAGTTTGTATGAAATGTCATAATCTTCAGAAACCAATGCTCCCGGTACAATCGCATGAACTCCTGCTTGCATTCCGGTAATCATATTGATCGAACGGACATCAATTGAATCGTCTGGCGGAGCCGAAACGTCGTTCTGATCGACAATGACAACTACGTTATCGTTTGTCGTATCGTTCACCGAACTTTCGTTCACAATCGCACGACCATTTACAATGGCGCGTCCGTTAACGATAGCACGACCATTAACAATCGCGCGTCCATTTACAATGGCGCGTCCGTTAACGATTGCACGACCGTTTACAATTGTCGTAACTGCAGAATCTGTCTGATAATTGAAGAATGATTGTGGCGATACGTCAACAACTGTTGTTGTATCGTACGTCATGACTCCATTCACAATAGCACGACCGTTCACAATCGCACGGCCATTTACAATTGCACGACCACTGACAAGAACGCCGAGGCTTTCTAAATCAGAGTTAACAATTGCACGTCCGTTAACGATGGCACGTCCATCAACCAATGCAATTTGTGTTGCAATATTCGCCTGATGTTCCGTCTCGATAGCCGACTTGAATGCTGTTCTGTCAGCAGGATCAATTGAGCCATCGTCGAATGAATAATCGAATGTGAATCCTTCAATCGGATCTCCATATGTAAGTGTAGTATCATGCGGAGTAACCAAAACAGGCATACGATCTACAGACAACACTCCGTCAACAACCTCATAGTCGTTTGCAGAAATGAATGCAGTGTCAGTGGCAATAGCGGAATCAAACTCATCCATTGCAATATGAATCGGATAAGTTCCAATATGGCTTTCATGATCGGCTGTAGTCGTCATGTGAATACGTCCTACGATTCCGAGTTGAGCTTCTGTGTAAGAAGTAACTCCGATAGGTACGCCATCTACATAAATCGAATAAGTAAAGGCCGGAACTTGTTCTCCGTATTTCTTCACTTTGTCGTTTGCATAGATAGTCACCTTCGTTTTCGGAGGTGTGAAGAAGAATGCTGAGTCTGAGTAACCACCGTCTGCGCTTGAAGTCATTGGCGGATTGAAGACAAGTAAAGGAGGATTGCCTATGAAGTCCGGAATGCTTGCGATAATTTGCGAAGGACTTACATAGGTTGCAAAAACCGGCACTCCGTTAAAGAAGACCTGTGAGTTTTGTTCAAAGTATGCACCGTTGACAGTAACGTCCATTGGAACAGTTCCCGGTACGAATCCTGCCGGCGGTTCAAGTGATGAGATCAATGGTGTCGGAGCGACAAATGTTCTCAATGCCGCATCAGCCTGGATAAATCCATAACCTGAAGCCGTATCGTAACCCGGAGTGTACATATCAATAGCAGTACGCTGTAGAATAGAACGAACGCTATCCGGAGTTAAATCTTCCTGATAGTATTTTCTTCTTGCCTGAATCAACAATGCCGCTACGCCGGCTGCATGTGGAGCCGCTGCTGATGTACCGAAGAAGTTCGGCAAGGCATCGTTATCAATATTCGGAGCACCGAATCCAACAGTAGTATTACCACCATTCGGAGCCATGAAATCAGGTTTGAAACGTGACTGTCCGTCGATCAATGTTCCTCCGCGTGAAGAGAACGTTGCCGATGTCGGAGGTGATACACCGAATGCAGGCGTGTTGCTGTACAATACAGCTCCTATCGTCATTGCACCCTGTGCGTTTGCCTGACCAACTACGGTTGAGCCGACGTTTTGATATTCGTTAATCGTCATATCGCCACGGAAGACAACGTATTTGAATCGTACGTTAGAAGGACCTGATGCTTTAACGACCATAATGTTCGCCAGTGCATTTCCTTTTACGATGAATGGCAATACTTCAATCGGATCACCGCCATCGTTGGTTCGGTTGAATCCGCAAATACGGTGACCGAAATTATCGAGGAGATAAATATCCAAATCATTTTGAGCTCCCGGCAATTGTCCGAGTGAGTAAATCGAATCTTCCCACTGCAATACGATTGTATATACACCCGGAGCAAGTCTCACATTCTGCTGAATGTCGCCGCCACCGAAGTTGTGCGCCTGACCGATATAACCTGCAGGTGCAGGAGCCGGACTAAATGTTCCTTCATACGATTTCGTACCGAAGTTACCTGCAGCCGTGAAGTAAGAAACACCCTGACCTTTTACAAAGTCTACCGCCTGTGCCACTACTCCGTCTTTGAAGAATGGCTCGGTGATGAATGTTACGTCATCCACGATGACATCACAACTATCGTCTTTCAGTTCTTTAATCGCTGTTGCAAAATCGCCGGCCGTGATAAATCCTGTACGGAAAGCTAATTTCGCTTTCGGCGCAACGTCGTGTACTAATTGCAACATCGCACGTCCTTCATCCGATTTTTTACCGAATGGATTTTCGAGCAACACGCTAACCGGATTTGGATTGTAAGAGTTTCCGAATCCCGGTAAGTCACCACTTAATACATCCTGGAAGGCGCGATTGTTTGGTTGTGTATTATAGCTATCTGAGATTACACCAATCTTCACTCCTTCTCCATCGACTTTGAAATTCTTACGAGCCGAGTCAGCACGCATTGCGATATCACCCTTCGTATATGCAATACCGTAAGGACTTGCATTGTTTACAGGTGGATAATAAGGACGAGTGAAGTTAATCAGATCAGGGATGAGATTAAGCTTCGTGAGATTGGCAATCGGAATAGAACCTGTAATGAACTGAGTTGAATCGCCATTATCGATGAAATCCGTCATTGCATAGAATGGAGTCTGCACGAGTGCAAACAAGCTGTCGCGCATACCAATGTTCGCACAGATCTCAATGAGGATATCACCCTGATCGATTTGGAATGAGGTTCCCGAAGTATCGCTGAATGAAGCTGAGTCGTTGGACAATTGCGTCAATTCAGAACCGATCACATCATCAGTTTTACCAGAATCAGATACGGTTACCGGAGGGAAGATACAAGTAACGATGGAAATCGAAGAGTTTGCCGTGGCAACGCAACCGTTCACATCGGTAACAAAATATGTATATGTTCCGGCAGCCAGATTCGTGGTATCATCGCCCGTGAATACGAACGGAGCCGTTCCGCCAATCGTCTGTAACGAAACTCCACCCAAACTACCATAGCATACATCCTGATGAGAAGGTATGTCGAGTGATAATATTCCCGGCAAAGTAACCGATGCAGAATTTGAACAACCCAATGAATCGGAAACAACATAACTCATCGTACCCGGACTCATCGTAAATGTTCCTGTTCCGGCATATGGAGCAATTCCATCGACAGCAGAAACCAGAATATGATTATCGGCTCCGCTACATGAAATAGGATCCTGTATCGTTGCTGTAACAGTTGGTTTAGGAGAAACCAAAACCGTTGTTGAAGCAGTGCTATGACACAAGAAGTCATTATATATTGTAATAGAATAAGTATAATAAGAAGGAGATGTAGCTGTAGGATAAGCAGTATTCACATCACCACCGGCATCTATAGGAAGACCGCCGATTACATCGCCGACCGGACTAACAGACCATGAGTACCCGAAAGTAAACGGATCGTGTGTTGCGGTGAGTATGATCGAATCACCCACACAAACAGAAGCTGCCGAAGAAGACAGACTCAAATTCGGTATCGGAGCAATTGTAACGAAATAAGGAGTACAATCTCCTTGTGGTGCACAACCTCCTTCACCTCTTACATAATATGTAGTTGACGTTGGAGTGCCAATGAAGAAAACATCGCCTGTAGCTACAGGAACTCCACCACATGCGTTTTCATACCATACGTATTGAGTGTTGTCATTTTTAAGACCGCTGGCTGTTAATTGATAGTCGGAAAGATTGCTACATGCATTTGACACACTTGGAGTCACAACAGGTGCATCAGCAGAAAAACATGGGAGCGTTGAACAAGCTACTCCACTTACTACCCCTGAGTCGCTCACGAAATTCGAAGTTGACCCTGAAAGGGCAAAGTTGAACAATTGCGCATCCGCCATATGTCCACTTGAATCAACAAGCACAAGGATTTCCGCATCCGTATTGTCGCCTGATGCCTCACCCTGATTGCAATGGTAATTCGCAGCGAGTAAGGAAAGCGGTGTTTGAATCTCACAATTCATTGTGGAAGCAATTTCACTTGGCGACAATGCCGTTGTCCAGATTCGGATTTCATCCATTGAACCATGGAAGTAACGCAAGTCATATTCATTTCCTCCGATTAAGATAATCGGACGCTCATCCAATGGTGTAGAAGGACAAGTAGTAAATACATCTAATACACCATCCACATAAAGTGAGATTAAGTTAGAACTGCCATCTCTTACCAATGCCACATGATGCCAGTTACCATCATTTACGATTGCATTTCCTGTTAAATCGGCGCCCGATCCATCGTGGAAAGCAATACGATCATTCAAGTTTGAAAGCGTGAAATCATTTCCTGTTCCGTAAACGTCGGACCAGAGAATAGGATTTCCTTCATAAGCTAAAACTCCCGTTAAACTGGAACCTGTCGGTTTAATCCATGCTTCTAACGTAAAGTTCGAATGAACCGGATTTCCAACAACACAATAGTCATCTACTCCATCAAAGTTTAATGAAGCACCTACAATTCCGTCATTGCCATCGCAGTTTTCATCAATTCCGTTAAATGGAATTTCGATTGCACCCGGCTTAATATTGTAATCAGCATCGTTACAATCGGAACTATCTGTCACATATCCCGGAAGCGGTTCGCATGATGCAAATGGAGAAGTAATATCCCCATAACCATCTTCATCGACATCGGCATAATAAGTCGTCATTGTTCCAACGCTTTCGTGTATGCGTGCGCAGAATGAATACTGGCAACAAATAACATCCGTAACTTTTACGGCAATTGTATTTGTTGCATTTGGAATAAGATATTGCCCGATCTGAGCACCGTTTACAGATGTCGACTCGCCGTTGCCGTCGAAAATCACAAGCTGGCCATTGATATAGAATGTTGCATCATCGTCAACAATGTAATCAAGAACATAACAAGAGGTGATATCGCCCATTGTAAACGTCTTTCTCAGATAAGAAATATTGCCACTGTTGTGATCACCCCAAATTGCCTGAGAAGTTCCGCCAAAGCAAGATGCTGCCAGTTGAGTGACAGGCTGCCATGCCGACGCATCGAATGAAGGAGTTTCCCATCCGGTTTCTTCTGTAGAAGAATACACCCATGAAAAATCCGTTTGCACCATTACCGGAACATCTAATCCATCGCAGTTTTCATCGACAAGGTTATTAGCAATTTCAGTGGCCAATGGATTAACAGTGGCATTATGATCATCGCAATCTAAATCGTTGGCAGCATAATCAAATGGCGCGGTGAGAGAACAAGATTCAGTTGTAACACCTGCGTCACCGTAACCGTCGCCGTCGAAATCCTGGTAGTATGTGAATGTTGGCAGACCTTCATCGGTTTGACCATTACAGTCATCATCGAGTCCGTTACAAACTTCATACGAAACATTGGCTAAGGCCAACACTTCATTCGGCATGAGTGAACGATTGTAGAAACGAATTTCGTCCATATCGCCCTGATAATTCTGAATTCCAGTATTATCCTGATTAGCTCCGAAGCGAAGCGGGAAGTTATTCGAAAGATCTTCAACAGGAACTGTAGTTGAAGCAACGAGTACACCATCGATATATATTTTCAACAAATTTCCGGTTCTCATGTAAACATGATTATGCCAATTGCCGTCGTTGATAACTCCATTCATATTCGCAATTGAGAAATAGTTCATTGATGATCTGAACTGAATTTGTCCCGGAGTTCCGGTATCATCAATAAAAAACTGGAAGCCCGGTACATTGTATCCGCCTTTTGCAACTCCCATTGAATACCCCCAACCATTACTTTGTGGTGAAGCATACTTCATCCACAAACTCATTGTATAATCGTTCGTTCCAAAATCGAAAATCGAATTATCGGCTACATCGATATAGCTACTTCCTGAGAAGTGCATGGCCGTGTTAGCCTGACCGGTAATACCGGTTGTAGGTGTAACGCCCGATATACTTCCGTTGATACCTGCTGTTTGTCCGAGTGTATCATTCGCATTTCCGTTGAACGGATAGTAAGCAACCATTCCGCTCGTCGGAGCCGTTTGATTCGGGTGAATCAATGCATTTGAATCGTCACAATCCAAATTGTTTATAGAGTATCCCGAAGGAAGTACGTAAGAGTCTATCGTAGAACCCGGATTACCATAACCATCTCCATCGACATCGGCATAGAATGTTGCAGTAGCCGGAGCAGGATAGCCGAATACACTTGAAATCGGGCTTGGACCACCGAATGAACCTGCATCGTTACGTGATGCATCTACATCGTTGTAGATTGGATTCGGGTCACCGCCATCAATCGCATCGCTACCTGCAACAGGACGGAAATTTGCGTCGAGTGTTGTGTTTGAGCTAATGTCATTGGTATTATCCGCATTGATGTATCTAAATCCGTTGTAAAGGTTCGCAGGTTCATGAAGCGCCCAATTCGAGTAATTGTATTTAAACGCAGTAACTTCTCCGTCGCCCGGATTCCAGAAGCCCACATTTGAATTTTCGAAAAAGTTATTGATGATTTGCACCTGACAAGCAGGAGCCATCTGCATAAAGATCCCGGTTCCGCCAACACCGTTATTCGGATGATCAGTAAATGTATTATTGACGAATGAATTTACTCCTGCTCCACCCTGTCTCACTGTCCACAAGTGAAATGCCTCACTGCCCGGAACACGGAACGTATTTCCCTGAGCATATAAATACTGTGTGGTAGAATTACCTACGAACAGCCATGTTCCTCCACCTTGAGTGGTAAATAAGTTGTTAACGATTTTAATGGAATCGTCAGTTGCAACTGAAGAGGAATTCAAAGAAATGACATCACAATAGCATGTATTTACAAATGTCACATTACAACCGGAAATCGTTCCACGATAAAAAGTACAACCTGCATTCAACGACATGCCTGTTAAAGTCAGATTCCAATTAATATTATCAGGTGATCCCTGGAAATTACCGTTCACACCACCATTGATAAATGTTTCGCCTCCCGACGAAGTACCGGCATTTGCTAACGTACCTGTCACATACATTCCACTAACATACCATCCGCTCTGAAGTGTTACGTTTCCATCGACATGGAATTGATCGACGGTTGCAGACAAAATTGTCAGATTGGTTAATGAAGGCGCTATTACATCTTCGACATAACTTGCAGAACCGGCTCTTGGATAAACAAGAATTGTGTCGCCACTGTGAGCTGCTGCAAGTGCTGCGTTGATTGTTGTGTATGCACCATTCAATCCATTCTCTTCAACAACCAAAGCATGAGGAGCAAATGGTTCTGCCACTATGATGTATTGGAAATCTACACTTCCTGTAACATCAATTGAAGAAGATGTTCTATTGGAAACTGTTGTCGGGGAATAATTCGCTCCATCGAAAATTAACGCATCGAAATTCGCAGGATTCGCTCCCGGATCAAGATCGGCAGCGTCCCATGTCAAAGTAGCCGTACACGTTCCGGAAGTATATCCGGTTGGAGTAATTCTCCACCAACGATTCACACTTTTAGTTGAATCTAAAGGGGAAGCAACATCTCCAACCGATGTGTTTGCCGTTAAATATCCCGGCACAGATAAATCCGTTGCCAAAGTCACAGGCAGATAATAATTTTCATCCCCAATAGGTAACTCAAGAGTAGTCGGCCCTATCGGGAAATAACGAAACACGTTTCCGTAAAGATAACTTGCAGATGATGCCCCATTCACTGTAGCATTTTCTCCAATAAGAAGGGATCCATCAACGGCATTAAACTTTCCTGATGTTAAATTGAGCACATTGTCAATTGTCATAGACGCACTTTCTCCGGTGAGGAAACTGAATCCTGCACTATTGCTTAGCGTTAGCGTACTAACGTTTCCTGTTCCGACAAAAAGTTGTCCGCTCGTTCCCATCATCTTTAAATCTGCCAACTGAATCAAGCCGCCATTTGTAATTGTATCACCCGTAAAATCTAACATCCCTGAACCTGACAATGTAGCTCCGGATCCAACCATAAATGAACCGCCTTGTGTTCCTAAGCTGGAATTGATTTGAGCAATACCCGCGTTCACATTTACAGAACCTGTATTTGTAAATAGCATTTCAGGTGAACCTACAATGGCACACGTAGAAGTGCTGTTTACATTTACGACTCCGCTATTCGTAAAGAAAGATGTAGAGGCAGGCGCCGTGAAGAAACCGCCGTCGTTTTCGAAATTCAATGTTCCTGAGTTGACGAAACTACTTCCATCCGAAAAATCAACTGACTTATATACATTGTAACCTGTTCCATCGATATTAAAAGTTCGTCCGCCGGTTAAACTCACATTAGCGGGAGAAGAGCTGAAACCAATGCCTCCCCATGCTCCCGGAAGGAGATGAGTTGTTCCTGTACCTGACATTGTACCATCTACCCAGTCAAACTGACCGGTCAGATCAATTGTACCACTACCCTGCATAGTTCCATTTTGGAAACGGAGACTACCAATAGTCGGAGAGTTATTCCAGTTGACTATACCACTTAAGTGCTCAATAATCAGAGTAGAAGCAATTGAACAACCATCATCAAAAGTAATTGAATTTAGCGGTGTTAAGTAAAGAGTTCCATCACCGGTAAATGTGGAGAGTGGCGTAAAAGTCGCACTGTCACCACCAACGAAAAATGAGGCTCCTGTACTGATGTCAATATTCCCGATTTGCGTGCCGCTCAACACCGATTCAAATTGTCCGCTTGTAACACTAAGTATTCCATTATTAGCAAATGCAATTCTGTAATCTTGCGGAATGTAACTTGCACCTAATCCGCTAACTTTTCGAACTGTTCCATTATTAACTACCGACATTCCCGTTCCGCTCAACCATGACATACCATGATCATCCAGGAAATTAATCGTTCCATTGTTTATTAATTGCGCATTGTCGGCAAAGTATAAACTGCCTCCTGTAATTTGAACGTCGGAAGATTGATTATCCAGGATGCGAGGTCCTACCAACGCTGTAGTTCCGGCAGAGCTGTTAAACGCAATCACAGAACCACTAATAAAATTTGTCGTTCCACTACCCTGCATGTTTCCGCCTGACCAAACGAAGTTTGCGCCAAACTGAATATCTACACTACCTGCTCCATCGATGGCACCGCTTACAAGATTCATTGTACCACCCATTGCGAGGTCGGTTCCAATTCCGTCGCTCACAGTGAGCACTTCGTTCACATTTAATGTGGCACCATTTTCAACTACTAATTCATCTGCACTAACAGCTGAATTTATATTGACAACATGACCGGAACGAATTGTAATCGTGCTGTCGGTTGCCGATGGTGGATTTGTTGCTCCAACCCAATTGCAACCGTCGTTTACTTCCCATGTTTCAGGAGCAGACCAGTCGCCACTACCAATGTCCTGCCTAGGGGACGAGTAACGGCCACATTCTGTATTCATTTGTTGCCAAACAATTCACCTCGCCAATCTGATATTCACCAAACGATGAAACCGACATGGCAATAATAGAATCTGTACCGAATAAATTCACCGGTACTACCGGCGCCCAGCTTGGAGAATTGTATGCTGCAATAGAAATATTGAATAGATCAATTGTATTATCTCTGTCAGCCGGATCCCAGCTAAAGTTTACGCTTGCATAATTGGGCCCAGTTGTGAAATCAATTCCGTTATTTTCAATTGTCCAGTATTTATTGATCGATTTATCCGGATTGATATTTGAGCTCAGTATTTCCGGATGATCTGCATTGGTTGAATGTACGGTCAAATATCCCGGAGTTTGAACACCGGAGAAATAGACGCTAACCGGCGAGTATGTGCCTGTACCTATCGGGAACGCAAACGTACCCTGACCCACTGGAATATATTGCGAAACATTTCCATCAATAAATTGACTCGGACTTGCATTTAGAATAACAGCTCCGTTTTCAAGTATAACCTTATTGCCCCCGGTATGAAGAACATTAGTAAGTGAAAGTTGCTCGGTAATTCGCAAATCTCCTCCGAATATAATTGCATCGGCTGTTAAATCACGAATAGTACCTGTACCGTGGATCGGAATAAGCGAACCGGGAAAGAAAGTGGTAGGGCATTCAATAGATCCATTATTGGTCAAACCGCCCCAGACATAAATTAGATTGGTACCTATAAGGCTGGCACCACTATCAATAGTAAGACTGTTGTCAAAACTACAGTATACGTTTGTAATAATTTCAATTGCACCTGAGTGAATATTCACAGGCCCAAAATTAACGCCCAAATCATTCGCTATTATAATTGTGCCGGTTCCTGTTTTATTGATAGTACCGGAACCACTCAAATATGGACTGCTAGTTCCTTCATTTGTCATTGTACCACTGCCCATCCAATTCATCACGGAATTATTCGTCACTCCTCCGTTAATAGAAATTGTCTCCGAACCATCCCAATTACAAATGCCACTATTATTATAATTGAAGCCATCTGAAAAATGAAGCACTCCTGCTCCATTGATATTCACGATTGATGATGACCAATTCTTGAGAGTTCCATTTCCACTGAATATTACATCGCCCTCTAAATCGCAGACACCAGTGCCTCCCGAAATATCAATTTGTCCATCACAGGTAACAACAGAGCTCTGTGTAACCAGTAAATGCCCATAACACGAAAGCATAGCTGAAGCCGGAATAAATATTGCAGCATTTGATGTTTGAAGATTTCCACCGGAAATTACGTTCAACGAACTAGAAACAAATAATGAAGAATTTGTGATCTCGAGGCTTCCTCCATTATCCACGTTAATGTCTTGAGCAAGCACGATCTCATTATTCATAATAATTGTATGCCCACTTTGAATAGTAACTGTGACAGACTGACTATCCGGAGCAAATCCTGATACCCAGTTGCATCCATCGTACAATTCCCATACACCTGGATCGTTCCAGTTGCCACTCATGGTCGTGCGGTATTCGTGCGATGAAACACAAACAGGTTCACCAATCTGGAATTCACCAAATGACGTCACCGACATTGCACTAACTGAGTCACCACTTGATAAGTTCCCTGGCGTAAGTACTGTCCAGTCCGGCGAATTGTAGGATGCTAACGAAAGATTGAGCAGGTTGATAGGAGAATCCTTATCAATCGATGCCCAGTTAAAAGTAACATTTGCAGAATTTGAAGACGAGGTGAAATCTATTCCGCTATTTTCAATCGTCCAGTATTTATTGATCGATTTAGCCGCATCAATAGCTGAGCTTGCAATTTGCGGATGATCTCCATCGGTTGAGTGTATTCTTAAGTATCCGGGAGTCTGAACACCGGAGAAAAACACGCTTACAGGTGAATATGTTGTACTCGTCCCTACAGGGAACGCAAACGTATTCTGACCAAGCGGTATTTGACGTGATAAATTTCCGTTGATGTATTGAGTTGGCCCTTCGTTCAAAACAGAAGCTCCGTCCTGCAGTATGATACTGTATGGTCCTGTTTGAACTGGATGACCTGTAGCAAGAGTAAGTTGACCTGTAAATTTAACATCACTGGAAAGCGAAATAGAATCGGCTTGAAGATTCATTATCGATCCCGAGCCGTGGATATCCAACCCAAGTGAATTTGTTAGTACGCGAAAGCCGCCAATACCACTAGCACTACTGATGATTCCGTCATTTATAAGTTGGCCACTCATGATGACATCACTAGAGCCGGTCCATTCTGCCGTTGAGCTAATGTTCAGGGCACCACTAACGTCTCCTCCGTTAGCAGAAAAATCAAAATACCCATCATTCAAATTTATCGTATTCGTTGAAACGAAATCGATATTTCCAAGTATTGAAGCTAAGCCTGGTCCATTTTTATTTAATACTCCATTATTATTTACAAAACCTATTCCGGAATCACAAATAAATTCACCGTCTCCCTCCCAATTGAAAGTTGCATCATTTTGGAAAACTGCGTAATTGACCAGATCAATAACGGCGTTATCTATCCATGTGAGAGTTCCCAAAGAATTTCTGAAAGTAATATTGTCAAAGACGATAGGGCCTGAACCGGATATGTTTATTGTCGGCGCAATTGCAAAAGTAGTTGTACCAAATACAACACTTCCATTACCATACAATGTGAACTGGCCGTCTATTGTACAAGCTCCATCGATAGTGATATTCGCGGCTGTGTTAATAGTAGTTTGGTTACCGATAGCAAGAAGTCCGTGTACCTGCACGTCGGCAGTATCACCAAAATCGACTCCTGCACTCGCTATGTTAAGTGTACTTCCGGCCTCAATAGTCAAAAATGCATTTAAGTTAAAAGATGCACCAAATATGGAAACCGTAGTGTTATTCTGAATTGAGATTACATCGGCATCCCAAAACGGAGCTGTTGTTGCCGGAATCCATCCGCAACTTGAATTTACTTCCCAAGTAGCAGGATCAGTCCAACTACCGCTTACTACCGATCTGTACTCTGCGGTAGTAACACAATTTGCCTCTCCGATTTGGAAATCGCTAAACGTTGGTCCAATATAGCTGGCTGATACTGAATTTGAAGTTGAACTATTGGTCGTAAGTGTTTCCCAAGTTGGCGAATCATATTTAGCCACTAAAAGAGATCCTGTATTTAATCCTGCATCTGCTTCTACGGCATCCCAGCCAAATGTTAAATCGTAATTTCCAATGCCGGCACTTTCATTTTGTAAATGCCACGTACGATTCACTGTTTTGTTACCTACTATTCCTGAGCTTCCAATTTCGGCATGATCACCGGCTGCTGTCGGGCCGAAATTCCTCCTGTTGAAAATACTACAGGCGTAAGCGTAAGAGGAGCAAACGAAGTTGCATCACCAATGTAGTAAGTGAATGCTCCATTCGTCGGTGAGAAAATACGCTCAACCGTTCCATATACATAACCCCCACTTCCGGTTGTCCATGTGTTGATATCTGCTCCTTGCATCAAAGCGTTCTCGTCGATTATCAGTCTGAATAATCCGGTCGACAAAGTATGACCACTCAAATTAAGCGACGAAAGAATTGTTTGATTACCTCCTAAAACTACATCTGCAAAATTCACATCCAAAAAACCAATTTGTCCTGTACCGTTGATCGTTCCAACTCCCTCGCCATTGGTTGCCAAATTCTCAAAAAATCCATCGTTGGTAATTGTTCCGGAAAAATCCACCGCAATCGAACTATGAAATGTAGTGCCCGGCTGAACTGTTATCTGACCATTCGACACACAACTTGATGCTGTTGAATTTGCCGTGATATCGCCGACAACCACATACATATTACCATTATTACTGAAAGAAATATTATTAAACGTCGTCGTCCCACCACCCATCATACTGAAGCTTCCCGACACAGCGTTTACAAAAGCATGAACCGATTCAGTCGGACCATCGCTATTAATCTCACCATTGGCAAACACATTAAAGGATCCTTCATTGACAAACAAAGTTGATGGACTAATCCCGATAGCACCTATATCATTCCAATTTGCAGTACCTGCATTCGTCACCGTAGCATTTTGAAAATGCTTTGGATCAGTGCCATTAATTTGAAGTTCCGCACCGGAAAGAATTAAAATATCTCCTACACCATTAAAGATATCCTCACCTTCAAGTTTACATAATGCACCGGGCTGAACTAAAAGCACCGTACCGGAAAAAGACAGATCGGTAACTGCTCCGTTAAATGTAACTGTACCGGAACACTCAATAGCGTTGGCGGCAGATAAATCTACTGACGAGTTCAGGAAAATCAATTCTGCTCCACTTATCACAACTACCTGATCCAACTGTATTACTTCGGCTGCACAAGTAATAGTATGGCCGCTGCTGATAGTAATTGTTTCATCCAAATATGTTGGAGTGTGATCGGCAGCCACCCAATCGGCGCCATCGAACATTTCCCAACTCCCGATATCAAACCAACTTCCGGTTGTTATACTTCGGAAATCATTTAGATTCTGACCATAACTCTTCCCGCCTGATAAAAGCAAGAAAACAGAAACGATAACTAACGTTCTGAAATATGAGTTAAATAAGCGGCTACGATTCGGAGTAACTTTCAGTGCACTAAAGCATAGACAGTTCACTCTCATTAATGAAAGTAAAAATTTCATTTTGTGGGTGTTTGTGTAGTGGTTGTTTAATTAAATAATATAAATATCGAGAGTCACCCTTTTTTTAATCAAGGATGACCGTTTTATAAAACTCAAATGTGGGAGAAACAGTGGTGGCTGTACGTAGGCAAGATAATAAAATGTGCTGAGTTTCACTCAATTAATAGGCAAAATACCCCAAAAATGGTAGTCAGGCGCCTTTAATGCCCCGAAAACACTGCTAAAACGGCCTTTTTAGAAAAATACCTGAAATTATATTAATGTTATTAAGTGGTAAATGACCTCAATTGATTCAAAAAAAACAAAAAAGGCCTCCTGATGGAAGCCTTCTTTGATTAAAATTTTATTGGAAAATTAGCTTAGTTAATCGTCCAGATTTCCTTGCCACGAAGCAACGCATCTAAATCAGCAGCTTTCTTCGCTTTCGCTTCTTCAATCTGTCTTGTCATTCCGTCCTCATAACATCCGCGCGACTCTTCATAGAATACACCGAAAGGACGAGGTAAATGATCCGGCTTAGAAGGATTGTCGAAGAAACGACTTAAGATACCTGCCTTAACGCGATCGTGCTCGTCGTGAATCCACATATCGTTAGCCGATGCTCCTGTTGCAGTCAAATCAACAACAACCGGATTGAATCCATCCAACTTAATTCCTTTATCGTTATTATCTCCGAAGATCAATGGCTTGCCACTTTCCATGAAAAGCGTTTCGTTCTTCTTCGATGACTTCTCTGTAAAGACTTCGAATGCTCCGTCGTTAAATACGTTGCAATTCTGATAAATCTCCACGAATGATGCTCCTTTGTGATCGTTGGCACGACGTAAAATCGCTTGCTGATGTTTTGGATCACGATCCATGGTACGTGCTACGAATGTTGCATCGGCACCCATACAAAGTGCAATCGGATTAAACGGATGATCGATCGAACCCATCGGAGTCGACTTCGTTACTTTTCCTTCTTCCGATGTTGGCGAGTACTGGCCTTTTGTTAAACCGTAAATCTGATTGTTGAACAATAAAATGTTCACATTAAAATTACGACGAAGCAGGTGGATGGTATGATTACCACCGATAGACAATGAATCACCATCACCGGTTACAATCCAAACACTCAACTCCGGACGAGCAGCCTTCAATCCGCTCGCAATTGCCGTTGCACGACCGTGAATCGAGTGCATACCATACGTCTCCATGTAATATGGAAAACGTGATGAACAACCGATACCCGATACGAAGACAATATTTTCACGAGGAATACCCAAATCAGGCATCACCGTCTGTACTTGCTTAACAATGGAATAATCTCCACAACCCGGACACCATCTGATTTCCTGGTCTGTTACTAGATCTTTACTGGTGAACTTTTCGACAGTAGCGTCCATATTTTTATTTTCTTTTGACTAATTGACAACACTAACACTATTTACTATTCACTAATCACCAATTAGCTAATTAGCTAATTACCTAATCAGCTAATTATTTCCCCAGCGCCTTCGTAATCGCTGTATAAATCTCCTCCGCAGCAAACGGCATTCCCTGAACTTTGTTCAAGCCTTCTGCAGGAATGAGATATTTATCGCGAATCATCTTGATCAACTGACCTGAGTTCATTTCAGGAATGATTACTTTTTCGAAGCTGTAAAGCAACTCTCCTAAATTTTTAGGGAATGGCTTGATGTAACGCAGTTGCGCATGTGACACATCGTATCCTTCTTCACGTGCTTTCAATGTTGCACTCTTAATAGCTCCGAATGTTGATCCCCATCCGAGAATAAGAAGCTTTCCTTTAGTAGTTCCAACTTCTACTGTTTGCTCAGGGATGAAATCAGCAATCTTCTCAACTTTCGCTTCGCGCATCTTCACCATGAATTCGTGATTCGCTGCATCGTAGTTGATATTACCTGTTTCGTGTTGCTTTTCAATTCCACCGATACGGTGTTCGAGTCCTTTCGTTCCCGGAATAGCCCATGGACGAGATAAATGCTCATCACGCTTGTATGGAAGGAATTTATTTTCCGAATTTTTCTCTTTTGCAAAATTAACAGTGATCGGTTTCAGATCAGCTGACTTAGGGAACATCCATGGTTCAGCACCATTGGCGATGTAACCGTCGGTCAATAAAATCACCGGCGTCATCGAATGCAATGCAATTCGACAAGCTTCGTATGCCATATTGAAACAGTCGGATGGCGTAGCAGCTGCAATCACCGGAATCGGTGCTTCGCCGTTACGTCCGTAAACTGCCTGTAATAAATCTGATTGCTCAGTCTTTGTAGGTAAGCCTGTAGAAGGACCGCCTCGTTGTACGTTGATAATTACAAGTGGCAATTCAAGCATGAGTGCAAGACCCATTGCTTCTGTCTTCAACGCAATACCGGGACCTGAAGAAGTTGTTACACCCAAAGAACCTCCGAAGCTCGCACCGATTGTCGAAGCAATCGCCGCAATCTCATCTTCCGCCTGGAATGTTTTTACTCCGAAATTTTTGTGCTTCGATAATTCATGAAGAATGTCGGACGCAGGAGTGATAGGATAAGTACCACAGAACAATTGCAAGCCTGATTTTTGTGCAGCTGCAATTAATCCGAGTGCTGTCGCCTGATTACCCATGATGTTACGATACGTTCCCGGAGTAATTTTCGCAGGACCGATGGTAAATCGTGCTGTAAACTCTTCGCGTGTTTCACCGAAATTGTAACCTGCTTTGAGAACTTTTACGTTCGCATCGAGGATATCCGGTTTCTTTCCGAATTTATCGGTGAGGAATTTCAAAGTGTGCTCCATCGGACGATTGTACATCCAATACAAGAAACCAAGAACGAACATATTCTTCGCGCGGTCGATTTCTTTCACACCTAATGATGATTCCGACAGGGCCGCACGAGTCATTTTTGTAACGTCCATACGGATCACTTTGTAATTATCGAGAGAATGATTTTCAAGAGGATTGTCCGTCTCTGCAATACCGGCCAGACGAAGATTCTTCGGATCGAAACCATCGGTGTTCACGATCAGAATTCCACTCTTGCGAAGGAATTTCTGATTCGCTTTCAATGCTGCAGCATTCATCGCTACTAACACATCACAGAAGTCGCCCGGAGTGTAAATCTCCACGCTGCCAAAATGCAACTGATAACCGGATACTCCGGCAATTGTCCCTTGTGGGGCACGGATCTCCGCAGGGAAATCCGGAAAAGTGCTCAGATCATTACCAAATAATGCCGCAGTATTGGTGAATTGAGTTCCGGTAAGTTGCATACCATCACCCGAGTCACCTGCAAATTTGATAATCACATTATCCAACACTTCATTTTGAGGTTCCATATTGATATATAATGGGTTTTTTAAAGATATTTTGAGGGGGCAAATATAAGGGAAATATCGGTTGTACTTTAATGAGATTTGTCACCGTGCCGTTCGTTCAAAGTTCAAAGTTCAAGGTTCAAAGTTCAAGGTTCAAAGTTCAAAGTTCAAAGTTCAAGGTTTGAGGTTTGAGGCTTAACGGAGAGGGTAAAAGGCCAATTTTAACAAAAATAGGCCTTTTTTTATATCTCCCAAACCTTTAAACACTTAGTCCCACATACTTAAACTCAAATCGTTGAAACCAGAACGCGGAACTTTGAACCTTGAACCTTGAACTTTGAACATTGAACGTTAAACGTTAAACAACCTAAACCCACCCCTTCTCCGCAATCTCCCTAGCGTGGTAAGTAATAATGATATTCGCTCCTGCTCGCGCAAATGCGTACATATTTTCCATGATAATGCGGTCGCCATCGACTAAACCGGCTTTGGCCGCTACTTTGGCCATGGTATACTCGGCTGATACATTATAGCAAGCTACAGGTAAATCGGTATTGTCGCGAACGGCACGGATTACATCCAAATATGCCAGTGCCGGCTTAATCATAACAATGTCGGCGCCTTCTTGTTCATCGATAATGGCTTCGCGAACGGCTTCGTGTGCATTGCGGTAATCCATCTGATACGATTTTCTGTCGCCTTTGCCGGGTGCGGAATCGGCTGCTTCGCGGAAAGGTCCGTAGTATGCCGATGCAAACTTCGTCGAATACGACATAATCGGCGTGCTCTCGAAATTGTTTTCATCCAACATCTCACGGATTGCTCCTACGCGTCCGTCCATCATATCACTCGGCGCAACCATGTCGGCTCCTGCTTGCGCATGTGTCAATGCCATCTTCGCAAGGATGTTTAACGTCGGATCATTTTGCACGTAATCATTATGCAAAATTCCGCAATGTCCATGAGTCGTATATGCACACAAACACACATCGGTTACGATGTACAAATCGTTGCCGAAATTTTTCTTCAGCTGACGAATTGAATCGGCTACAACCGTATTATGATCGTATGCACTGTGCGCATCTTCCGATTTATCTTCGCCTACGCCGAACAATAAAATTTTATTGACTCCGACTTTCAATCCTTTCTCTACATCTTTCACGAGTTGATCAGGCGAAAAACGACTAATGCCCGGCATCGCTTCGATGGGCTGAGTAATATTATTTCCCTTTACAACGAAGTAAGGGTATATAAACATGTCTTTCGAAAGACGAGTTTCGGCAACCAGTTCACGAATGATCGGGTTTTTTCTTAAACGGCGTGTACGCTGAATCATGATTTTATTTTTTTAATCGTTAGAACTTATGGAGAAGATGGCACGGGCAAGGCCGGCATCGTCGAATGAATCGGGTTGAGCGCAGCCGATAATGCGGTGTTGTCGCAAGGCATTTGCCGTTGCATCACCCATGGCTACTACTTTTTGTTTTGGAGAAATGGTAAAGCGTTCAAACCACGCATCTACATTCGATGGTGAAGTGAACACCAATATATCGGCAACCGGCATCTCTCCTTCATTCTTTTTTATCGTTTCGTAAACAGGTAAATCAATAGCCTGACCGAACTTTACAAATTGCTGCTGAATGGAACGCATACTTCCTTTCGCCTGCGGAAACAATACTTTGCCGTCGCCAACTTTCGCTGCAAATTGCTTACCTGTCATCTTCGTATCGGTCGACCCGCCAATAAACTCTGCGCGCTTTCCATACTTACGTATCGCATCAGCCGTTACCTTTCCTACTGCAGCAAACTTCTGATTGGTCAACTCCGGATTTTGCTCGAAGAAAAATTTCACTGCCTGCTTCGAGGAGAAAAACACCCACTCGCAATCCGGTAAACTTTTAAACGGCAAGGGCAATGTTTCAATCAGTGCCTTGCAAGAATAGGTAAATCCATTTCCCGTCAAAACGTTTTTCAGATAATCGTCGCGACGTGAATTACGACTGACGAAAACAGTTGCCGGCTTGAATGCTGCGATTTTCTGAATCATTCTTCCCGCCAACACTTCTGCATCTTTCGACTCGGAATAAACAGAAACCGGCATTTTATCCCATGCTTCGGCTTTACTAACGCGAACCGTATATACTTCTCGCTCGTCGTCGTATTCTGCGTACGCACCAACGGGCATCTGACAACCTCCCTGAAATAAATTCAGAACGGTGCGCTCGATGGAAATCGTTTTGGCAACGGATGTATTATTTAACTTCTGTAATGCTTTGAACAAATCTTTATCGGCCGAACGAATCTGAATGGCTAATACTCCCTGTGCCGGAGCAGGAACAAATTCTTTTGGTTGCAATCGTTCAACAAAAAACTCATCGAGATTTATTTCCAATCGCTCCACTCCTGCTGCTGCAATCAAAATCGCATCGTAATTCCCTTCCGACAATTTTTTGATTCGCGTAGGAACATTTCCGCGAAGCTCTTTTATTTCCACATCCGGACGAAAGGCTAATAACTGAGATTTCCGTCGTGCCGATGATGTGCCAACAATGGCATTTGCTTTCAGACAAAATTTCCTAGCGGCGTCTACAGCTTGCTTGCGAATGAGTAATAGCTCAGACGGATCTTCGCGGGAAGATACAGCGGCAATCACTAATTCAGCCGGCGATTCTGTTGGCAAATCCTTATGCGAATGAACGGCCAGATCAGTCTC
The DNA here is from genome assembly GCA_016721305.1 of Bacteroidota bacterium. Taxonomy (GTDB): domain Bacteria; phylum Bacteroidota; class Bacteroidia; order AKYH767-A; family 2013-40CM-41-45; genus JADKIH01. The sequence goes on along the minus strand of JADKIH010000008.1, from coordinate 144,941 downwards.
GCCACTCAACAACGCCTCTTCGATTTCTTTGGTGAAAAAACCCTTTCCTTCGAGCTTATCGAAGCTCAGGTGCTGAATGTTATCCCCTTGTGTCTTAATGATTTTCAGCTCATTAGCCAATCCAATCTCCGTCAGCAGCGAACTCACGTAATGAGCCTGCCATAAAGCCAAATCACTTCCTCGGGTGCCGATTATCAGCGGGGATCGCATACTTTAAATATCAGAAAAGGTGGATAAAACTAAAGCAATTTTCCACGAAACAATATGAGAAAAAACATATGAGAAAAAACAAATGTCAGTTATTGGTCTCCAGGATAATCTCCTTAGCCATAACCATTGGCACCGAAATGCACTTTTTTTCCATATAGTCCATCACACGGGCCAAAACCTCGCGTGAATGCTCGTCGAGTCCCTGAATTTCACTGGCAAAAACGTCGTTCATAGCCTTGTCCTTTATCTCGCGGATTTTATCAGGCACATCTTTCATTTTCAACTCCAGTGAACGGGTACGGAAAAGCTGACGGAAGGCCACTATGTTTTCTTCAACGAGAGCTTCGGCAGCTAAAAATTCTGACTGACGTTCTGTTAAATTTCGCGTGGCGATGTCTTTTAATTCATTAATGTCGATCAACGAAATATCGTTCGAAGAATAAATTGCAGAGTCAATATTTGATGGAACGGAAAGATCAACTACTACTTTTCTACCTGTATCGTTGCCGAGCAAATGCTTGTAAACTGCAGGAGTAATAAGCTTTTCAGGAGAACCTGTACATGTTACCAAAACATCGAAACCACCTGTGTAAGTTGACAAGTCTTCAAGCTTGAAAGCTTTTGCCTGAATTGTGGAAGTTTTAATGAGCTTGGCAAGCTTCTCGGCATTACCAAGAGTACGATTAAAAATGACAAAATTATTGAAGCCTTGCTTCACCAGATATTTTGCCAGATTGGTATTTGTTTCGCCGGAACCGATAACTAAGATTCGTGACGAATGGTTCAGATGAAAGTCACGTAGTTTTCTTTCAGCAAGAGACACAACAGAGACCGGATTGTTCGCAATCTTCGTTTCAGTGTAAACCTGTTTTGCAGTTGTAATCGTTGCTTTGATTAAGAGACGAAGTGAATCGCCTGTTAAACCTTCGGCACGACAAGTCTCGTACGACTTACGAACTTGTGTGATAATCTCACGTTCTCCAATTACTAATGAATCAAGCGATGATGCGACATTGAAAATATGACGAACTGCTTCTTCTCCTTCAAAAATTTCGGCGTGACGAATGGCAAATTCAATTTCATTATCGTTCCAGTCGGCACGAAAATTCTGAAAGAACTTTCTTAAGTATGAATGTGTGAGAGTTTGAGGAGTCGTAAAAATGAACTCGATACGATTACAAGTCGGCACGTAACAAATCTCGCCGATATCGCATGAGTATTGGAGAAACTCCAAGCGCTCCTTGCGATTTTCCTCGTGGAGAAAGAATCGGTTCAATTCCGTGATCGGAGTTGTCTTATGTGTAAAAGCGATCGTTTTTAACAGATTCAAAGCTGACTCATTTTTATCCGCGTGCAAAGGTCGAAATGAACAGTTTTTATCTGTCACAATATTGTCATGAAGGATTAAGGAGATATTCATTGCTACAAATAAAGTATTCTTCTTATCGTGACTCGTATGATCTGAATCACAGATACTATTTATTACTCTACAAATGTCAGCGATAAAGCTGTAGCAAATCTGATTTTCCTGCAATAATACTCGTGACAAACAAATTCTGACACTTCTATTACATTGTCACTACCTACACTCATTACTCACACTCAATAATTAGCTAATTGGCTAATTGATTGGCGTAAGTAGTTAGCGCAAGTATTCAGTCATCTTCTCCTCCAGCCACCTGAAATCCGCAATCTGTTTTACCTCTAAAATTTCGTCGTAGATCTCTTTAACTTTTGAAGTGTTTCCGATGTCGCGCATGAGTTGAACGGAATACTTGATCAGATTACGATAAATCTTTTTCTGGTAGTCGGAAATCAATCTGTTTCTGGAGAGAAAAGTCCGGAATGCTGAAGCATGATAAAAAAAGAGTCGACAGCTTGAGTTTCGAAATATGTCTTCAGCAAAATTGCACGTGTGTCGAGCTGATAATACAAATCCGTAAACTCCACCTGCTGAAACAATCGAAGCGTTTGCGCATATTCCTTTTTGTTAAAATGCCAGTTTGCCATATTATATACAGTGGCATTTTTCTGATGTTGCGGATCGAGATAACGCACATACAAGTCGATAAAAGATTTCACCCAGTCAAATTCACGCAAACGCAAGCCGACCGTTACGATGTTTTTAAACTCCCAAGGCGACAATTTTCCGGGCTTGAGATTTCGGCTATTCTTTAAGCTCGACTTATAAATATCGAAAAGCTCATTTACATAATTCGTTTTCCCTGTGTTCAGTTTCTTGATGCAATAGTTTTTCAGGTATTGATACAACTCTTCTTCCTCATTTGCACTGAACAATTTCCCCGTTGTTAAAACCATTGATCGCAGCTCACGAAAATGCTCTTCGTTGTCGGGCTCCGTTAGTGTCTTTAAGTACAAGATGATAAACTGAAATCGACGGATAAAGCTTAAACTTTTCGTCGTCGGCAATTGCCTTTATTTCTTCGAGTAAGCGAATTGAATATTGTCGATTCAAAATATTCTGAGCATTGAAAATTTCGCAGGCTAAGCGCAACTTTCGAGCAACATAAAATCCGTCGAGTGCATCAAGTGCAGTATCAAATTCGAGAGGAACTTTCCGTTGCTGTTGCTTGGCATTCATTTCCATACTCTGCATCGAAGAATGAAAACGCAGACGAAACGATTCGGCAGAATGAATACTTCCCAATTCCTTTTCCAATAAAGAAGAAACATAAGTAGCCGATTTTAATTTCCCGCGAGAGGCCAAGGCCCGATGCTTCAAATTGAGAAATTCCACCTTCTCGCTCTCTAAATCCTTCTGCACAAGGTAATTTTCCATATGCCCGGTGAGAAAAGAAAGCAAATAACGCATGTGCTTATCGTTATATGCACTTTTCTTCATGGACAAGCAGTACAATTTTTCACGATCTTCGGGCAGAGTTCCGGTGCTTTTGTATTGGTTCAACAGGTATTCGAAAAGCTGTTCAACTTCTCCGTCTTCATTGAAAAACGGCGATTTTAACAGTTTTTTAGCCCTATTCCAGTCATGGCCCGAAAAAGTTGATAAAATCTCGTACAGTTTACTGTTCTCCATTCTAATTTTACTTTGGCAAAATGGTAAATTTAGGATAAATATTTAGTCAATAATATGCATTTTTACACAAAATACGAAATCTATAAAATCAATATTACTTTGACAAATCGCCTAAACTGTAATTGATATAGTTGATTATTCCCGGTACCCTTGTATCGTGAATTTGTGTACGTTCATTTTCACTAAGTTTATTACTCAAAACCGAGTACAATGAAAAGACTCTTACTAACCCTCTTCTCCATCATGATGCTTTTCGCATCATCAGTAAAAGCATCGCACATTATGGGTGGCGAATTGACGTACACATACGTTTCGCCAGGTGTGTACAATCTGAACGTATCGCTCTACCGCGACTGCATGGGGATTCCTGCTCCGGCGAACGTATTGATTTCAGCATCCTCAGTTTCTTGCGGGTCATCCGGAACGAACGCCACGCTGCTACCAACGGCTTCATCGCCTACATCAGTGCTTACAAACTGTTCAGCGGTGACGAATACTTGTAATGGCGGTACATACACGGGCGTCGAAAGATGGGACTATCAGGGTCTGATCACTTTACCAAGCTGCAATGATTGGGTATTAACTTATTCTGATTGCTGCCGCAACGCTGCTATCACGAATTTGCAAACACCTTCAAATTTCGGAGCTACTTTCAGAGCTACGCTCAACAATCTCGACGCACCGGTAAATAACTCGCCTCAATTCTCGAATATCCCGACCTTCATCTTAAGTCAGGGCTTAACTCAAACGCATAACAACGGCGCATTCGACTCTGACGGCGATTCAATTTCGATCTCTCTTACATCGGCACTCGATAATACAGGCCTTCCGATTCCTTATTCATCCGGCTTCAGCTATCTGAATCCAATCAGTACTTCAACTCCTCTTTCTGTTGATCCTTTTACAGGCGACATGACAATGACGCCGTCTAATCCGGAAGTTGATGTATTCGCCTTCGAAGTATTGGAATTCCGTAATGGTGTTTTGATCGGCAGTATGACACGCGACTTGCAAGTGCAAGTGGTAAACTCGAATAATCAACTCCCTACACTTTCAGGCATCAATGGAAACAACACGTTTGTTGCCAATGTTTGCTCGAATGATACATTGAATTTCACTCTGAACATAAACGATGCTGATGTTAGCGACATCGTATCGATCGACCTTACAGCAGTGGATGCTTCAGGCCTTACGTATTCTACCAACATTACCGGCAACACCGGAATGGTAAATATCAATTGGCCGACAAATATCAGTCACGTTCGTTCTCAGCCATATCTGGTTTATGTTAAGGTTTATGACAATGCCTGTCCATATGTAGGCTCACAAACTTTCGTTTATCAAATCTACGTCAACAGCTGCAGTCCGAATGTTTGGCCGGGCGATGCTAACTCCGATCTTACATGTAACATGTACGACTTATTGCCAATCGGGTTGGCTTACGGTTCAACCGGACCTGTTCGCTCAGGTGCTTCGCTTGCCTGGGTTGCGCAATCTACGACTGACTGGGGTAGCACTTTCATCAGTGGCGTAGATTACAAACATGCCGATTGCAACGGTGATGGTATTATCGACGCAAACGATACAGTGGCAATTGCCGCCAACTACGGCCTCAATCACCCTTTCCGTATTTCTAATCCGAATCAGACAAGTTCAATCGACAACTTCTATCTGATCGCAGCACTTGATACAGCAAATGCACTCGACAACTTCAGCGTTGAAGCACGTCTTGGCAACTCTGTTTCTCAAGTTACAGATCTCTACGGTATCGCATTCCGCCTTTCGTTCCTTACTAATGTAATCGACACAACGGCTTCTAATTTCGCATTCACGAATTCATGGCTGGGAGCTCCGGGATCAGACATGATTACTTTTGTCCGCCCGAACTGGACAGCCGGCTATATCGATGCCGTAGCTGTTCGTACGGATCACCAACCAATGTCGGGCGACAGTACAATTGCTGTGTTCGATGTTGTCATCGTTGACAATGTGAGCGCACGTACAGTTCTTAACTTCCAGTTAAGTGGCGTACGCGGTGTTTCTCTTGATGGTACTCTTCGCTACTTCGTTCCGAATGTAGACAGTGTTGAAATCAATTCAGGAACAACAGGCATTACTTCAATTAAGAAAAACGATATCGCACTTTATCCAAACCCTGCTTCTGAATCGTTGATGATCAGTCGCGCATCTACAGATGCCGCAACCATCATCATCCGTAATCTCCAGGGAGAAACAGTGCTTGTTAAAAATACTGTAGGTCCAACATCCACTCTCGACATCCATGCATTGCCTGCCGGAACATATTCCGTGCAGCTGATCAACGGAAAAGAGAGCCTGCAAAAGAAACTAATGATAGTTCGTTAGTATAGGGTGATTTATTAAGTGCAAAAGGTCTCCCGATGTTGGGTGGGAGGCCTTTTTTTTATGCCTTTTTTTTCGTTCAAAGTTCAAAGTTCAAAGTTTAAAGTTCAAAGTTCAAAGTTTAAAGTTCAAAGTTCAAGGTTCAAAGTTTAAAGTTCAAGGTTCAAGGTTCAAGGTTCAAGGTTCAAGGTTTAACGGGGAGAGGCCATCCTTAAATCGGAGTTCCGGAATCCCCGCACCTGGAACCTTGAACTTTGAACTTTGAACTTTGAACGTGGAACCTTGAAAAATTACATGAATTTTAAGACAGATTGATACTTGTCACTTTCACAGGTAGGCTTGAAATCGTACCTTTAACCAAGGATTATGATTTCACTATACCGACGTAAAGCTAAATTATACCGCATTCTTTGGCTTCGTCACGATTTTCCTGCGGGCCTGTCAGTATTCTTCGTCGCCCTTCCTCTCTGCTTAGGAATCGCTCTCGCTTCCGGTGCGCCCTTTTCTTCCGGACTTCTATCGGGCATGGTTGGTGGTATTATCGTTTCACTTCTTAGCGGTTCGTCGCTTAGCGTCTCAGGTCCGGCAGCCGGCTTGTCGACTGTAGTCGCTGCAGCTATTCTTTTTACAGGCGACTTATCGGTCTTCTTCCTCAGCGTAATTATTGCAGGTGCATTTCAATTGCTCTTAGGTGTTTTTCGACTAGGTGTGATTGCCAACTACATTCCGTCGTCTGTTATCAAAGGTATGTTGGCAGCTATCGGCATCATTCTCCTTTCAAAACAAATTCCGCTCGCCCTCGGATACGATCAGCCTGACTTCTGGAATAGCGGCTTCCTTACATTGTTTACCTCTAAAAACGTTCTGGGAAATGTTGAGTCGCTGAACCATCACCTCTCGAGATATACCATTATCCTCAGTGTGATCGCACTTCTTATCCTGATCGCCTGGCGCCAACCCTTTGCTCGAAAATTTAAAGGATTCCCTTCGGCACTCGTTGTTGTGCTAGCTTGTACACTCGTGAACTACCTGTTGCCGATTCTTTTTTCAGATTACCGGGTTAATTCTGTTCACCTGGTTCAAGTACCCGATAATGTATTCTCTTCGATTTCTTTTCCGGATTTCACTAAATTCTTCTCTTCTACTGAACTCTGGAAGTATGGAATCATGATGGGCATGCTCGCTACGCTTGAAACATTGTTATGCATTGAAGCCATCGATAAACTCGACAGGAAAAATCGCGTTACACCAATGAATCGTGAACTCGTTGCTCAGGGCATCGGTAATATGGTGTGTGGTTTAATCGGAGCAATTCCAATGACGGCTGTAATCGTGCGTGGTGCTGCTAATATTGATGCCGGTGCCCGGTCTCGCTATGCCTCATTCACACACGGAGCATTCCTACTACTCTCCGTTGCCTTTCTCCCGTTCATGTTGAATAAAATTCCCTTTGCTGCACTTTCGGCTATCTTAATGATCACGGGGTATAATCTTGCAACTCCTAAACTTTTCAAGAGCATATGGAAAGCAGGAATGAAACAATTTTTGCCATTCATCATTACAATCGTCATTATCCTTGCTACTGATTTACTCAGCGGCGTTGCTATCGGACTCTTAATTTCCTTCGTATTTGTTATCCGCGATAACTATCACGCCGAATTTGTAGTCAAGAAAACAATTCAGCACGAAACTGAAGTATACTTAATCAAATTGCATACGAATGTCAATTTTCTTAATAAGGTTAAATTAAAAACCATGCTGGATAAAATTCCTCCATATTCAGTTTTGACAATCGACGGAACGGATACATTGTTTATCGACTACGACATTCTCGAAATCATCAGCGAATACGAATCAAAAGCTCACGATCGACATATCGAAGTTCATACACCGGGCATCGAAAAAGTTAATGTCACTTCTATACACTAAAAAATGAACGGCGCACACGCACATTTACTGCTGAATCATTTCCCAATTATTGGCAGTATCTTCTCTACTCTATTGCTACTGGGAGGAATTTTGAATAAGAGCGAGAATGTAAAAAAAGCCGGACTCCTGTTTTTTATTTTTACAGCCATCATTACGGCACCGGCATTTCTAACCGGTCACGAAGCAGAAGAAGCACTTAAAGCAATTGGCCAAGATCCGCATGCCTTGATTGAAGAACACGAAGAGTGGGCAGAAACCGGTCTTTGGTTAACGATGGCCGTCGGATTAATTTCTATGTTCGCTTACTTTTCTACTCAAAAACCATATGGCACAAAATTGATCTATGTCGCTGTAGTTGCCGGTCTTCTCAATAGTGTCTTCATGACGTACGTCGGAAATACGGGAGGCGAAATCCGACACACCGAAATTCGCGACATCGGCAGCGAGTCTCCTGAATAGTCATTCTTCCTCTTGATAACGTCTGATTTATTTTCGTTCTTGTAATAAAGAATCGATCATGAAAAGCCTTTTCGTTAAATCAGAGAATGAAGAATTTATTACCCGAATTGGAAAACTAACTCCGCAAACTTCCGCCGTATGGGGAAAAATGAATGTGAGTCAAATGCTCACCCATTGTCAGCGTCCGTTGGAAGTAGCCTTCGGACAACGCCAATTAAAACAATCTCTGATAGGAATTCTACTTGGCGGCCTTTTCAAAAAACTGCTTACTAGCGAAAAGCCGTTTTCAAAAAACAGTCCGACCGACAAAGATTTTATCATCACAGATACTCCGCCTTTTGATTCCGCAAAAGACCGCTTAATTGAACTGGTTCGAGAATTCGAAAAACGAGGACCGTCGGGAATCAACAATCAACCACATCCGTTTTTTGGAAAGATGAGTGTGGAGGATTGGGACAAGTTATCAGCTAAGCACCTCGACCATCATTTAAGACAGTTTGGGGTTTAGGTTTTTTTCTGTTCACCCGCACTGCAACTCAGACTACACTACAGCTACCCTACATGCTACCAAAGTGCCCCATAGTCTCTGCTCTTGCCGCGTCTGAGCTCAGCATTATTGAGCTGTCGCAGAGGAGGACGCAAAGGCTACTGAAGCAAAAAAGAGGCTGCCCAATCGACAGCCTCTTTGTATTTTATTTCGAAGAGAGAACTTATGCTTCTTCTCCCGGAAGGTTTGATTTTGGTGTAGCAGAGAACGGCACCGTTTGCGGGATGAAATCATCATCGGCATTTGGCTTACCGTAATCATATGGCCAACGATATACGGTTGGAATTTCTCCCGGCCAGTTACCGTGCATTGGCTCAACAGGAGCGGTCCACTCGAGTGTATTAGATTTCCATGGGTTCTGAGAAGTCTTCTTGCCACGGTACATACTATAGAAGAAGTTGAACACGAAGATCAACTGAGCAATACCACCGAGAATTGCGAAGATTGAAATCAATGCGTTAATATTTAACGCAGCGTTAAATCCTTCGTAAGCTGTGTAAGCATAATAACGACGTGGAGCACCTGATAAACCTACGAAGTGCATAGGGAAGAACGTTCCGTATACTGACACGATAGTCAACCAGAAATGCAGGTATCCCATTTTCTTATTCATCATACGACCGAACATACGCGGGAACCAGTGGTAAACACCGGCGAACATTCCGAAGATAGCCGAACTACCCATTACAATGTGGAAGTGGGCTACAACGAAGTATGTATCGTGAATGTTAATATCGAGAGCAGAGTCACCGAGGATAATACCTGTTAATCCACCTGAGATAAAGAACGAAACCAGACCAATAGCGAATAGCATGGCCGGAGACATTACGATATTCGCCTTCCAGAGTGTTGCCAGATAGTTGAATACCTTAACGGCTGAAGGGATCGCAACGAGAAGTGTTGTGAACACGAATACTGAACCAAGGAATGGATTCATACCAGTAACGAACATGTGGTGACCCCAAACGATAAACGAAAGGAAGGCAATCACAAGCATTGAACCGATCATGGCTTTGTAACCGAAGATTGGTTTACGAGCCTGAGTTGAAATAACTTCAGATGCAAGTCCAAGAGCCGGGAGAAGTACGATGTATACTTCCGGGTGACCGAGGAACCAGAATAAGTGTTGGAAGAGAATCGGACTACCACCTGTATTATGCAATGGAGCTCCATTGATAAAGATATCCGACAAATAGAAACTTGTACCGAAACTACGGTCAAATAAGAGAAGCAATGCCGCTGCGAATAATACAGGGAAAGAAAGGATACCAAGGATTGCTGTAATGAAGAATGCCCAGATCGTTAAAGGAAGACGAGTCATGCTCATTCCTTTTGTACGAAGGTTCAAAATAGTTACCACGTAATTAATACCACCTAACAATGCAGAAGCGATGAAGAACACCATACTCACGAGCCAGAGCGTCATACCCAAACCGGAACCCGGAATAGCCTGAGGCAAGGCACTTAAAGGAGGATAAATCGTCCAACCGGCAGATGCAGGTCCTGCTTCAATGAACAACGAAGCTGTCATCAATGCACAAGAAAGGAAGAAGAACCAGTATGATAACATATTCAGGAAACCTGAAGCCATATCTCGCGCACCAATCTGGAACGGAATAAGCAGGTTACTGAACGTTCCTGACAAACCACCGGTGAGTACGAAGAATACCATGATCGTACCGTGAATGGTAACGAGAGCCAGATAGAAGCTTGGATCAAGCTTGCCACCTTTACCCCAGTGACCAATCAATTTTTCGATGATCGGGAAACTCTGATCAGGCCATCCTAACTGAAGACGGAAAATCAGAGACATCACCATGGCTAAAATCGCCATCGTTATGGCTGTTACCAGGTACTGCTTGGAGATCATTTTATGATCCTGACTGAACACATATTTTGTCCAGAAAGTATCGTGGTGTTCATGGTGATCGTGTTCACCATGTACTTCTGCCACATGACCGTTTGAATGAGTAGACATCAGATCTTATTTTAATTCAATAGATAGATTACGTATTTACAAATCCCCTTCGGGTAAAATGCATTATTTAGTTGCAACAACTTTTGACTCAGCTTGTACTGCTTCTGCCGTTTTGGTTGTGTCTGCTACAGCTGCGGCCGGTGCAACAGGAGCTTCAGGACGAGCAAACACGTACTGTTGTGTTGCGTACCATTTATTAAAGCTTTCCTGGCTTTCCACAACTACTTTAAGTCGCATGTTGTAGTGGGCTACACCACAAATCTTATTACATAACAATACATAATCGAAATTCGGATTGTTTGTAATCAGACGCATACTGTCAGTCGAAATAGTCGGCTCTACAAAGAACTGAGTTGTCATTCCCGGCACACAGTTCATCTGTGTACGGAAGTGCGGGAAGTAAGCACTGTGAATGATATCACGTGAGTGAAACTTAAAGAGGATTTTCGAATTTACCGGCAAGTGCATTTCTCCGGTTACAATCTTATCGTCTTTACCTGTAACATCTGTTGAGTCTACACCCAGCGGATTGTTATCGGTAATCATCTTGTAATTTGAATGGGCAAGCTTATTATCTTCTCCTGAATAGCGAACTGTCCAATCGAATTGCTTTCCGTATACTTCAAGCACCATAGCTTCTGCCGGAGCCGGAGCCGTAATTCCGATCCACAACTTGAGTCCGTAAACGATTAAGCTCATCAAAACAACAGCAGGAATAACCGTCCACCAGAACTCCAGCTTATGATCTACAGGATAAAAATATGCTCTTTGGCCTTTTTTATGACTGTATTTCCAAGAGTAATAGAACAGTAAAAACTGAGTGATGAAGAATACAATGATAATTAATGCGAAGTTCTGATACAGATAGTTATCTGTAAGAACACCATGCTTTGAAGCCGCTACCGGTAAAAGGTATTTTTTAGCATCAATGGTGAAGTAAATCATCCCCGCAAATCCGAGGATCATGAACCACATGAAAGCACGTCCATTGAATCGGTTATCCTGGTCGGTGATAATCTCTTGCTCATCGCGAAGGTCACGTACCAATTCAAGTACGCGGATCAATCTCCAGCCGGCTACCAGAGCCAGTATAACAACAATAAGAGTTAATAAATTTATCATGGATGATATTTTCTTTTAACGGTAATGAATGTCGGTGGGTTAATGTTAAATATGGTGGTGCAAACTTTCTTGCAACATCGGGTGATTCTTTGGAACAATTGCTGCTTTTGAAAGCTCTGACAGTGTGCTGAGGATGAATGCACCAAGGTAACCAACAGCCACACCGATTTCAATGAAACCAATATGCCAGTCAGCACCTACCACACCCGGCATCACCATTACATATACATCTAACCAGTGACCGCAAAGGATGATAATACCTGCTACCCATAGGATAGTAGTTTTACGCTTTGCATCACGTGTCATCAATACTAAGAATGGTGCACAGAAGTTAGTAAGCAAGTTCGCCACCCAAAGTGTACGGAATAATCTCCAGCGTGTCTGATAGTAAACTACTTCCTCCGGAAGGTTTGCGTACCAGATAAGCATGAATTGCGAGAACCACAGATATGTCCAGAACACTGAGAATGCAAACATGAATTTACCTACATCATGCAAATGGTTTTCGCTGATGTGATTCATGTAACCTCTCTTACGGAGATACAGAATGATCAAACACATCATGGCTAATCCACTCACGAATAATCCTGCGAATGTATACCAGCCAAACATAGTACTGAACCAATGTGCGTCGATACTCATGAGTAAATCCCAAGCTGAAGTAGATGATGTAACAGCAAATAATACTAAGAATGTAGCTGACAAACCAACGTTGCGTTTGTAGTGAACGATATCGCCATCGATATCTTCCTGCAAGCTATGTTTACGAAGCATATGAGTAAAACCTACCCAAATTGCACCATACAATACCAATCGAATCAGGAAGAAAGGGATATTCAGGAAGCCTGCTTTTCCGGCCATGATAGCATCATATTCAGGACTAGCCTTATCGTACAAGTCATGGTGTGTCCAATGGTACAGATCACCTTTACCTAAAAGGAAAATCAGAATCATGGCTACCATTCCATATTTCAGGAAGCCGCCCATAGCTTCAGGCACTCGTTTGATACCTACAGCCCATCCTGCTTGCGCAGCATAGTTGAAAGCAACAAAGAAAGTTCCCGCCAATGCCATGGCAGTGAAGTAAAAATTGTTTTGGAGCAACACGGCCCATGTACGTGTTTTATCGGTCATGAATCCCATAACAATCGCAATCACTCCGATTGCAATCATTACTAACGGGATCATCTTATTATTCCGGGTAAGCTCGTATTTTCTGTCCATCTTATCGAACGTTGACAATTGGTTGTTTCAAATTACATTTTTGGAGTACTGCCGGCCTTTGCTGAATCTGCAGGTGCTGCTGAAGCTGTTTGTGTACCTTGCATTGTCTGCACATACATAATTACTTTCCAGCGTTGTGTCGGAGTCAGCTGTGATGAGTGTGAACCCATCATGTTCTTTCCGAACTGAATGGTATGGAACATCTTTCCTTCCGGAAGATTTTTCAATGCTTCGCTATTGTATGCCGGTGGCTTTGGACCGTTGTTCATTGCTACTGCTCCGTCGCCCATACCTTTTTCACCATGGCAATGGATGCAATAGTTTTCATACAAACGTTTTCCTTCAGCCATGTTAACTGAATCTTTTACGAGCGGAGTATGCAAACCTGCACCTGCTGCTTCGTAACCTTCCGGCGTGTTCGGGTACGGATACGACAAACGATCGTAGTCCGTAAAAATAACTTCACCGCGTGCAATCGTTCCGGCTACAGGCTGACGTGCCGTCATGCTGTCGCTGAAATTCGGATTGGACGAATAAGTCTCATAACTCGGTGAACGATACATGTCGGTTTTACCCATGTATTCGTAACCCGGTTTTTTCGGATCGTCATTGGTGCAGGATGCTAACTGAGCAACTGCCACAACTGAGAGGATATACAGTAATTTTTTCATTGACACGATCAGGAAAATTGCATGGAATTTAATAAGACATCAGAAGCACCTGATTTTTTAATCAATGCTACTACGTCATTTACTTTGCTTTCGTCTTTCACATCTACGTGAAGAACGAATTTATCGTCCGTAATTCTCGGATGCGGAACCGGTGCTGTTACGCCCGGAAGAAGCTTGCTTCTCAACAGGAATGTTAACGCCATACCGTGAGCTGCACAGAATACAGTTAACTCGAACGTTACCGGAATGAAGGCCGGAAGGTTCATGTAAAACATGAAGTTCGGCTTACCTCCGATATTGATCGGCCAGTCGTGAACCATCATGTACCATGTCATCCATAGTGCAAACGAGGTTCCTGAAATTCCATAAAGGAAAGATGCGATTGAAATTCGCGTGCGGGGAATGTTTAACAGCGGCTCAATTCCGTGAATCGGAAATGGACTCTGTACATCTTTGCATACAACTCCGTCTTTTTTCAAAGAGGGAATCGCGTGCATTAACACTTCCTCGTCATCAAATATTCCGTAGATTCTTTTTGCCATGACTAGAGAATTCCTTTCTTCTTGTACTGATTACCTGTTTTCTTCAGGATAGATTTCAACTCGGCTAATGCAATTACAGGGAATACTCGCGAGAATAACAGGAAGCATGTAAAGAACAACCCGATCGTACCCACGAAAATCCCTACTTCAATATATGTTGGCGAATACATCGTCCAGCTTGATGGTAAGAAATCACGGTGCAACGATGTCACGATGATTACAAAACGCTCAAACCACATACCGATATTCACGAAGATCGAAATGATGAATGTTGCCATTACACTTGTACGGATCTTCTTAGACCAGAACAACTGTGGAGTTACAACGTTACATGTCATCATACTCCAGTATGCCCACCAGTATGGACCGGTAGCACGGTTGATGAACGCGTAACTTTCATATTGTACTCCTGAATACCAGGCAATGAAAAACTCAGTTGTATAAGCCACACCTACGATAGAACCTGTGAGGATGATGATTTTGTTCATCAACTCAATGTGCTGAATCGTGATGTATTCTTGTAAATTCAAAACCTTACGGGCAATAATCATCAGCGTCAATACCATCGCAAATCCGGAGAAGATCGCACCGGCAACGAAGTATGGAGGGAAGATGGTAGTGTGCCAACCCGGAACGATAGACGTTGCGAAGTCAAAAGATACGATGGTGTGAACCGAAAGTACCAATGGTGTAGACAAACCAGCCAATACCAATGATACTTCTTCAAAACGGTGCCAGTCGCGAGCAGTACCTTTCCAACCGAAGGAAAGAATTCCGTAAATGAAACGTTTTGTTGGATTGATACAACGATCACGAACCGTTGCCAAATCCGGCAATAATCCGAGGTACCAGAATACTAATGATACAGAGAAGTAAGTAGAGATCGCGAATACGTCCCAAAGAAGCGGTGAGTTGAAGTTTACCCATAATGAACCGAATTGATTCGGCAACGGAAGCATCCAGTAATCTAACCAAGGACGACCTGTGTGGAATACCGGAAACAAACCTGCGCAGATTACGGCAAAAATCGTCATCGCCTCCGCTGAACGGTTGATGGACATTCTCCAACGCTGACGGAACAATAAAAGGATCGCCGAGATGAGCGTGCCGGCGTGACCGATACCGATCCACCAAACGAAGTTGGTAATATCCCATGCCCAACCAACAGTTTTGTTAGCTCCCCAAGAACCGATACCATTACCTACAGTGTAGGCCAGGCAAATGATTCCCCAGATCATGGTTACAAATGCGACACTGAAGGCTACCCACCACATCTTATTCGCTTTGCCTTCGATCGGACGACAAATGTCTTCCGTCATCTGGTGGTATGTCTTTTTTCCGAGAATTAACGGGTCCCGGACTACCGCTTCATTATTACCGCTCATGATATAATATATATCGGCTTAAAATTGTTTCAATGACTATTATGCTTCTTTGCCTTCGCTAACGTTACGAACTTTAGTGAGGTAGAATACATTCGGCTGAACATTGAGTTCGCCAAGGAGGTGATAACTGCGCTCCTGCTCTCTCATCTTGTTCAGAGTACTTTCTTTCTTATTGTAATCACCGAAAGTGATTGCATTCGTAGGACAAGTTTGTGAACATGCTGTTTGAACTGCACCATCAACCATTGGCTGACCTGCTTTCTTCGCATTCAATTTACCTTCCTGAATACGTTGAACACACATAGAACATTTTTCCATGACACCACGTGAACGAACAACTACATCAGGATTAAGAACCATCTTACCTAAATCGTTATTCATGTGGAAGTCGAACTGCGGATTGTCAGGATATTTGAACCAGTTGAAACGACGAACTTTGTACGGACAGTTGTTCGCACAGTAACGCGTACCAACACAACGGTTGTATGTCATTTGATTCAATCCTTCAGAACTGTGGCTGGTTGCGATAACCGGACAAACAGTTTCACAAGGAGCGTGATTACAATGCTGACACATTACAGGTTGGAAAACTACCTTCGGCATATCGCTTGGTACTTCCATCTTCTGCAACTGAGCCATGCCTGCGCTTTCGCCCTCTTTCGGATCTGCATCGCTTGTGTAGTAACGATCGATACGCATCCAGTGCATTTCGCGACTGCGACGTACTTCGTCTTTTCCTACAACTGAAACGTTATTTTCTGCAGTACAAGCAACAACACAAGAACCACAACCGATACATGAGTTCAAGTCGATCGACATACCAAAATGGTGTTGCCCTGTCTCGTGCTCATTCCAGAGTGTAACTTGTTCTGTACCCTTATGCTGAATATCTTTTCCGGCTTTTACTTCGAAAAGTTCTTCTTCATTACCGGCTTTTGGATCTTTAATATACTCTTCGAGAGTTGTTTCTTTCACGATCGCACGACCCATCATTGTGTGGTGAGTCTGTGTTCCTGCGAATGAATAATCTTCTTCGATTGTTTTAGAAATCTCAACCGCACCTGTGTACGATAAAGTTGTTCCAAGCATTGAAACAAACTGATATGCATTTACACCAATACTGTCTGCAGTTTTTCCTACACCGTTTCGTCCGTAACCTACGGCAATTGAAACAGTGCCCGGAGTTTGTCCCGGCTGAATAACCACAGGAACCTTTGCAGTAGCTGTTGCAGTTTTAATACTCAACATATTTCCCTGAGCCCATCCTTTTTCGCGTGCATCTTTTGGAGATACTGCCAGGTAATTATCCCAGGTAATTTTTGAAATCGGATCAGGTAATTCTTGCAACCATGGGTTGTTCGATTGAACGCCACTTCCTAGACCTGTTTTTTCATATACTACTAATTCGAATGCTCCGCCTTTCTCGCTGTTCAACGATGAAGCTGCCGCATTCAAATCTGCTTTTGATGTAAGACCGGCTGCAGGTGCAGCGGCGTTTTCAAGAACACCTTTTTGGAGGAATTGTTCCCATGACATTCCAACAGGAAGCATTGAAGCCCAACCTGCCATCATGTAGTCATGGTAATTCGATTGAATACCTGACCAAGCCAATAAAGTTTCCTGGAACTGACGTGTGCTGAATAATGGAGCAATCGTCGGTTGAGTTGTAGAGAAATGTCCTTTCTTCGGCTCAGCATCATTCCAGCTTTCGAGAGCATGGTGATCCGGACAAACATACTGGCAAACTGCCGATGTTTCGTCAGGTGTGTAAGCAAAAGAAACAGAGAGTTCAGCTTTCTTCACTGCATCGGCAAAACCTTTTCCGTCAGGCAATGAATAAACAGGATTACAATTGTAAACGAGGACTGCTGCTACTTCTCCTTTTTTCATCTCGTCGAGTAAGCCCACGAGTTCTGCATCGTTACCCTGACGGAGATTATTTGTATTTGTTAAATCGATCGTAGTGCCGTAAGAACCGAGCATTACGTTGATTCCATTAATCAGATTTTGAACTGCAACGTTGTTGATTCCGCAAACAACGACAGCTTTTCCTTTTGCTGCCCATAATTCAGCGGCAACTTTTTCGATTTCCTTCGACAATTCGCCTGCTGAAGGTCCGCTTACTGCGGCAGCACCGGGCTTTTGAAGCAATTGCATTGTACAATGCAGCAACAGCAGCACCTTGTTGAGATGGCTTAACACCGATACGCATATCAGCATTCGAACCTGTAACAGACAGAGAAGCTTCCATCTGAATGTGGCGCGACATTTCTTTCTTGCCATCGTTCAGCTTACGAGTTTCACCGTATTGCGCTGCATATTCTACCGGAGATACTCCGTTAACGAGGAAATCTGATTCGATACCAACGATAACAGAAGCTTTGTCGAACATATAAGAAGCAAGTCCATTTACTCCGAAGCTTTCCATATTCGCCTGACGCATTGCAGAGAATGAAATCGCATCGTATTGTACGTGCTTCGTTGTAGGATATTTCTTTGTGAATTCTCCAATCACACGTATTGTTGATGGAGAGATCACTGTTGAAGAGATGATACGAATCTTACCGCCTTTAGCAGCGATAGCTGTCAGTTTTTCACCGATTGCTTTATCGATATCAGCCCATTTTGCTTCAACACCATTTGCCAATGGAGTGCGGAAACGGTTGTTATCGTACAACGATAAAACAGATGCCTGAACACGTGCATTGACACGGCCTTTATTAATAGAGCTTAAAGTATTTCCTTCAACTTTGATCGGACGACCTTCACGCGTTTTTACCACTATCGATGCGTAATCATAACCATCGAAATACGATGATGCATAATAGTTAGCAATACCCGGAGTGATTTGATCAGGGCGAATGAGGTAAGGGATCGTTTTGCGAACCGGTGCTTCGCAAGCTGCCAATGAAGCAGCCGCTACGCTGAAACCTAAAAACTTCAGGAAGTCGCGTCGTGGAGTCACAGACACTTCTTCTGCTTTCTTATTAATCAGTTCGTCAATCGGAAGAGGTTCGTAAAACTCATCGTTTTTCAAACGAACAAACTCTGCATCATTGCGGAGTTCTTCAACGCCTTTCCAGTATTTTTTTTCCATTGTCGGAGCTTAATGCTGTTTATTAAAAACCGCTTTATTTTAAAAACAAATTCTTAGTAATGGCAACGTGCACATTCCAAACCACCAATTTTCTCAACCGTGATCAATGAATCTGCAACACCTTTATCATTCAGAGCTTTGTGATAATCGTCGTAGTAACCGTTACCCGCCATTTTCACTTTAGTAGTACGGTGGCAATTCACACACCAGCCCATTGTTAATGGCATAGCCTGGCCTGCAACCGTCATTGTGTCCTGAACCTGACCGTGACAAGTTTGACAAGCAATCTTTCCTACTACAAAGTGCTGTGAGTGATTGAAGTAAGCGAAATCAGGAAGATTGTGTACGCGAACCCACTGAATCGGCGTTTGGTTCGGACCGTAAGTTCCTTTGTCAGGATCGTAATCTAAAGCTTTGTAAATCTTTGCAATTTCTTCTGTTCCTGTAGTCGGTCCTTTACGAACAAATTTGTGACAGTTCATACAAACGTTTGCTGAAGGAACTCCGGCTGTTTTTCCACGCTCAGCTCCACTGTGACAATAAATACAAGAGATCTGTAATTTACCGGCATGCAACTGGTGAGAATATTTAATAGGCTGATCAGGTGTATAGCCCTGAGAAATTCCGATTGATTGTAAATCGTACCATCCGCTTACGCTTCCTGCAAGGGTGAGGAAAATAAGGATAACGGCGATTAATTTTTTGTTCTGACGAACCCATTCACGATTACGCTGACGAGCAGTAACAGGCGCCGGTTCAGGTACACCTTGTTTCGCACGAACGGCTCTTGCAAGAGCGATTTGTACTCTTTTCAGTACAGAGGCAACCAGGAAAAGGATAACAACAGAAATCAAAAGATATGGCCAAAGCGGCTTCTCTTCTTCTGCTGCAGCTCCCGCCGCAGCTGCTGTTGCAACTGCATCCGGTTTCTCTGCTTCCGTTTTTACATAGGCTAAGATGGCTTTAATCTCTTCATCCTTCAGATTAAAGTTAGTCATGACTGTCTTGTTGTAGTCATTGAACAACTTTACGCCATACTCATCACCGCTCTTGATAACAGCTTGTGAGTTTTTGATCCACTTAATAAGCCATTCCTCTGAACGACGAGTTTCAATCCCTTTCAATGCAGGCCCAATCACTTTATCCTTTACAGCGTGACACGATGTACAGTTAGCTTTGAATAGAGCCTCTCCGTCTTGCGCCAGAACAGATCCGGAAGTGAAAATCGAGAGTATTAATAAAGAGAATAGAAACCTAAAATACCTGGTGCTGTGTTGGTAATTCATGTTGTTTTTATTAGTCCGCCCATTCACGGATGAATTCTGTCCGAAACATGACGACGATCATTTTTCGGCGTCATTATTATGTCAGTTTTTTCGAACGGGTGCAAATTTATCACAATCATGTACTCTTAAAAGTATTTCCGAAAAAAAAATTAACAACATTTAAGACATAAATCAGTTGAATTTTCAATTTTTTGTGAAAGCAAGTTGAACGTCTTAGTAATTAGGTAGTTCAGTATTCCTTGGAGTTCGACTTGGACTTTGGCCGCTATTAAGAATCATTCTAAGTAAGGTGATGGGTTGGATTTTGAGGTGAGAAATCGAGTTGCGGGTTGCGCGTGGCGAAACTTAAAACGGCTACTTACTGATGAGCAGCTGACAACTCTTTACTGAAGACGAAAGTACGGGTTGCGGGTTGCGGGTTGCGGGTTGCGGGTTGCGGGTTGCGGGTTGCGGGTTGCGGGTTGCGGGTGCGAAACTTAAAACGGCTACTTACTATTTGGCGACTGCCAACTTATCACTAAGGACGAAAGTACGGGGTGCGGGTTACGAGTTACGAGTTGCGGGTTGCGAAAAGCCAATCTTCAATATTCAATATTCAATCTTCAATACTCAATCTTCAATAAAAAACACCACCGGCTTCGAAGGGCTCGCATCATTATCAAAGCTGGCAAACTGCAGATTGAGAAGATAGTAACCGTCTTTTGCTGAATCAGGAACGTAAATCAATTCGCTGATCGTGCAATCTGCTCTCGGTGCTGCGGGATAATTCCAGAAAGCATGATGAGCTGATAACTTTCCGCCATCGTCTTCACGGTCGATGCTGGGAAGATCCAATAACAAATGCTTCACTCCTGCTTCTCTCAGAAAAAGTGCTGCATCGGCATCCATGTACGGTGGATTCGTTCCTGAATATTGTCGCGTGCATTTACTCGCATCGTTAGGAAGCGTTCTTATAATAAGAGCCTCTGTCCAGTTTTGATCAGAAACCTTCCTCAACAGATCAAGCGTAATTATACGATCACCGATTTTTTCTTCAGGCAAAAGTGTGATAATGCGTGCTTCGAAAAAAAACTGTGTGATGTTCTTATATATAGGATACTTCTCTTTCGTGATGTGACCAACGGTTTCCGTATGCGTTCCGTTGCCATGCGGATTAATGACAATCGTATTCACATTGCATGACCCTCCCTGATTTATATCGCCTACAAAACCGCCTGCACGAAAGGGTTCCATCGTAACAGGTGCAATGTAAAAGGCATTTACATTCTCATTGCCCGGATGTATCGGAATCGACAAATCTATCGGCTTCGATAAGTTGACTTTTATTTTTTTACCGGGAAGTTCAATGTGTGCGATCATCAGACACTTTTATTTTATCAGGAGAATAAATGCGCAAAGAAATAAGCAGCAGCGGCAGCAAGTACGCCGATCATTGTTGTTCTAAAACCGCCCTGCAAGGGATTTTGTCCGGTTACTTTGCTTTTAAAATAGCCAAACACCATTAAACAAATAACGGTGATTATTGCTGAGTAAATCAATCCTGTATTCGGCGTGTCAGTAAAAATATATGCAGTAAGCGGAACGATACCGCCAACGATATAAGCCAATCCGATATTTCGTGCACTTTGTCCGGCGCGATTAATATCCGGCTTATCGAGACCCAATTCAAACTTCATCATGAAATCAACCCACTTGTCGTGATCTTTTTCCATTTCATTCATGATAAGCTCCTGCGACTCCGGTGATAAACCATAATTCGCAAAAATCTCCTTCACCTCACGGCGCTCCGTCTCATAATGTGTTTCCAACTCGCGATATTCTCTCTTCAATTCAGAGTCGTAATGCTCGATCTCCGTCTTCCCCGCTAAATATCCACCCAATCCCATCGCAATTGACCCGGCAATAATTTCTGCCAGTCCGGCCGTGACAATAATTCCATTACTCGTTACTGCCGTACTCAAACCGGCGGCTAACGCAAAAGGCACCGTTAATCCGTCCGACATACCGATTACGATATCTTTTATCGTGTCCGACGACTCTAAATGCTCTTCCTGATGATGATGATGATGCCCCGATGTTGTACTTTGCATGGAAATTTATTGTTTGATTCGGTAAAAGTAGGAAATTTGTTGCCATGCCAATTAGCTAATTAGCTAATTAGCTGATTAGCTAATTAAAATGAACCCAAATCCCATCTACCTCGATTACAACTCCACCACCCCGGTAGATCCACAGGTGTTAGAAGCAATGCTGCCTTATTTCACGGAGCGATTCGGAAATGCGGCGAGTAGAACGCATGCGTATGGTTGGGTAGCCGATGAAGCAGTGAAGATTGCACGCAAGCAAATTGCAAAGGCAATTGGTGCGGAAGAAATGGAAGTGATTTTTACATCGGGTGCAACGGAGGCAATCAATCTTGCTATTAAAGGTGTAGCTGAATCGTATGCAATCAAAGGCAAGCACATTGTAACTGTCGCTACCGAACACAAAGCCGTTTTGGATACATGCAAACATCTGGAGAAAAACGGCTATGAATTAACTACACTTCCGGTGATGCGCGACGGACTCGTTGATCACGACTTGCTGGAAAGATCAATTCGCACCGATACTATTTTAGTTGCGGTGATGTTGGCGAATAATGAAACCGGCGTTATTCAGGATTTGAATTCGATCGGGCAAATTGTTCACCAAAAAAATTCTATTTTATTTACCGATGCAACTCAAGCCTTAGGAAAAATTAATGTTGATGTGAATGAATTGTATGCCGACATCATGAGTATTTCGGCTCACAAAGTGTACGGACCGAAAGGAGTTGGCGCTTTGTATGTGCGACGAAAAAATCCGCGTGTTACTCTTGCACCACAAATCGACGGTGGCGGACATGAGCGCGGGTTCCGCAGTGGAACTTTAAATGTACCCGGCATAGTTGGTTTTGGAAAAGCGTGTGAGCTGGCCACAAAAAATCTTTTCGAAGAAAACGGTCGCATTTCACTCCTCCGCACACGATTGGAACAAGCGCTCACCGAAAACGGAAAAGCATCTGTAAACGGAAATATCAAAAACCGACTGCCTAACACCTCGAATATATGTTTTCACAATCTGAAAGCAGATGAACTGATCAAAGCATGTCCGGAATTAGCCTTGTCGACCGGTAGTGCCTGCTCCTCTGCTCTTGCCGAACCATCGCATGTTTTGAAAGCGATGGGGCTTTCGGAGAAAGAGGCATACGGATCTGTTCGCTTTTCGATTGGCCGTTTTACGGATGATGAACAGATCGAAAAGGCTATTCAGGCCATTTTACATTACACGAAAAAATAGTCAGCAAATGGCCTTTTTGGGCAATTTTTAGTGGTTGCGGCGAATCCACGTCCTAATCTCCGCAAAATATGCGGAGATTATCTTGACTTTGCGGAGATTATCGACTATATTCACCGCAGATTTTGCGGAGATTAAACATGTACATATACCAACAAAAAGACTGGCCGGACTTCACATGGGACTATCAAAAAATAGCCTCCATAATCATTCCTATACGACACAGGCAAGGTAGATTAATTGGCAGAATGGACAGCCTTGGATTCTCTCTACAGGCAGAAGCATTCCTTCAAAGCATGACTTTGGAAGTAATTAAATCGAGTGAAATTGAAGGTGAAATTCTCGATTCAGAGGAAGTTCGTTCCTCAATTGCACGTCGGTTAGGGATGAATATCACCGGACTAATTCCGAGCGACCGGAATGTAGATGGCGTGGTGGAAATCATGGTTGATGCTGTTCAAAATAACAAGAGTCCTTTAACAGAGGAGAGAATTTTTTCATGGCATTCTTCCTTATTTCCGACCGGAAGAAGTGGTATGTCTAAAATAATTACAGGCAATTGGCGTCAAAATGAACAGGAGCCGATGCAAGTTGTTTCCGGTTCAATTGGCCGAGAAAAGATTCACTTCGAAGCACCCGAAAGCAAAGATGTTCCGGGTGAGATGGAAAAATTCTTGTCGTGGTTTAATACGCCATCGAATACAGATCCTGTTTTAAAAGCAGCTGTCGCACATCTTTGGTTTGTAACCATTCACCCTTTTGAAGATGGCAACGGACGCATTGCACGAACTATCGCCGACCTTCAGCTTGCGAATGCCGATGGAATAACAAAACGCTTTTACAGCATGTCGGCGCAAATACGCTTAGAGCGAAAATCGTATTACGATATCCTTGAAAGAACACAGAAAGGTTCACTCGATATTACCAATTGGCTTGAATGGTTTTTAAATTGCTTCGACAAATCAATAATGAGCGCCGAAGAGAGTGTATCAGCCGTTCTTAGCAAATCAAAGTATTGGGAATTTCTTTCAACCAAAAATATTAATGAGAGACAAAGACTTCTCATCAACAAATTACTCGACTCTTTCGAAGGAAAACTCACGACTTCAAAATGGGCAAAGATTGCGAAATGTTCGCAAGACACTGCTTTGCGCGACATTCAAAATTTAATCGAACAGGATGTCCTGCAGAAAGAAGCAGAAGGCGGAAGAAGTACGAACTATGTACTCAAAAGGATAGAACAGTAAATTATTTCTTCACCAATTTTTCGACCTGAACAAGTCTGCCATTTTTCACGATAGAAGCAAAATAAACTCCTGACGGAAGCGACTTGAAAGTGATTTCATTTTTCAAAATACCTCTATCGATCAATTTTCCGGTGATATCGCGCAGTTCATAGCGGTATGATGATTGATCGAATGCACCTTGCACGCGAATTGAATTTTCGAAGTATGTCGGATAAACAACGAATTGTTTCTCTCCTATTTCTTCCACTCCAAGCAGGTAATAATAATCAGCTACTTTATCGGCCACAATACCACCTGCCAAAGAAAATCCTCCGCCGACTCTGATACCACCCGGAATTTGCATCAACGCTTCCACATCGCTATTAACTCCGCCTAAAAGTGTATCTACATTAAAACCATTGTACATAAAAACTCCCTGACCTTGATACGAAGTTGCACCCAAATAGACGTGATCAAATCCTCCAGCGACAAACAATGCACCGGGTACGCTCAAAAATGAATGAACAAAAGCGTGAACTCCCGGAGTGTTTTCGACCTGTACACTAAAACCCGGATCAAGCCAATTTGTTCCATCCCATTTTGCAATGCAGGAAACACTCGTGCCGGATGCTGAAGTAAACTCTCCGCCGGCATATAAGTTACCATTGAACTCACCCATTCCATATCCGACTTTATTAAATCCGTTTCCGACTTTCGACCATGATGTTCCATTCCATCGTGCAATGCCATTCACCGAATCAATTCCTGCCATCACGAAATTTCCTATCACATACAACTCACTTTGAAACTCGAACAACTGATGAGGATACATAGTGCTCGTGTACGGCGCCATTCCCCAATGAAGTCCGTCGCGCACTTCTTCCCATGCCGTTCCGTTCCATTTTGCTATTCCGCTTATCGTATCTGTTCCCACTCTGCTGAACTCACCACAAACAAAGATGGTATCGTGATACTCGAGCATATCATATAAAGAAGGATAATTTAGATTCCCCGGATTTGCAAATGCTCCGCCCAAAGCTTGCCATGCACTTCCATCGTAGTAATAGACTCTGTTGCCTGTTCCCGATGCATACGACATTGCGTAAAGAACACTATCAATTACTTCGAGCTTGTGAACTCCTGCAGCCAAAGGAAGGGGAGGTAACTGAATAGACCAATTACCTCCAACGTTTGTATATACGGAAGGATCGGGGTAAGTATATGCCAATGTCTGGTTTTGATACTCGGCAAACCCGATGACAAAATCATTTGTCGCAATGCCTGTCCCGGCAGAATACCATTGGGCTGACGCTTGAAAACTGACAAGAAGTAGAATAAGTGATAACGTTTTTTTCATGATCGACATCTTGAAGGGGATGACTTATAGTGACTCAATAGTAATGAACAAGGATAAAAATACTAAAATTAAAGTAATTTGATTTAGAAAATTGAGCTATTGAGATGATCACTTTAGTAGATGGCCAACTGAAGCGACTCACAAACTAGGGGAAACCGCCACAGATACAATTACCCGAACTGTTTTTGAAACAATACTTTACTTTCAGAAAAATGTTAAATTTGAGAGTCAATTTCAAAATCTCTTTGAATGAAAACAACTTTAAACTCCGTTTATACTTCACCCCAATTTGAAGTGCTGCACACTAATGGCAAAAAACAGTCTCGACAATCTTTGATCCGATTGTGTAGAGGACTCACAATGTTTTTATTTCTGCATATTCAATTGTCGGCGAATTCTCAAACCTACTTTCCTTTACCAACATCTAACGCCCAATGGAATTGCTCCTACGGACAAGGTTGGTTTTCCGGTACCAACTCAGGTGTTGACGGCTATGAGAGGAGTTATTTAATAACAGGCGACACACTGATTGGAGGAATTACCTATAGCAAGTTGAACAAGTCGGTGAATCACACCGTCAATGAGTATTATAGCGGAGTGCATTTCTACTCTTCTACTTACGAAGGAATCAGTTACGCAGGATGCTTTAGGAACGATTCGATTAACCAACGTGTGTATTATATGCCGGTGGATAGCTCGAATGAGAAATTGCTTTACGACTTTTCACTCCAGGTGGGTGATACCGTTGGCGATTGGTGGAATAGCGATTACAACCCACTGATGTATACTATCATTATCGAATCAGAAGACTCGATTCTCGTCAATGGCACTTACCGAAGAAGATTAAAGCTGACCGAAACGGCGAATGACCCGGGTTATCTTATCGAAGGCATTGGATCAACTTTCGGATTACTTAATCCTTTGGCCTACTTCGAAAATATCGGAAGCCTTGATTGTTTCAGTGTAAACGGTCAAACACTTTTCCCCGATGGCTCATCACCATGTATGTTGGTAGATCAAATTAATGACCTGACTCCATCATCAACTTTCAGTATCCATCCAAATCCTGCCAAGGAATTTATTTACTTAAACGTGCCTGTAAAAACAACACCTTCGTCGTACGAAATCACGGATTGCACAGGAAAAATTATTCAAACCGGCCAAGTGCTTTTACAGAGTGAAAATGAGCAATCCATCAACATTTCAAATCTACCCGCAGGTTTTTATTTCTTATCCGTAATAAACGATACCGAAACACAGGCCTCACGCTTCATGAAATATTAGATGCTGCATAATTTGCATCATCGCCTCGCCACCAATTAGCTAATTAGCTAATTAGCTAATTGAAATATTGTCAATCAACCTCACCGGTCCACAAAACACCGCTGCAAAAGCACGCATAGGTTTTGAATAATTTGAATCACGCACTTCGTGTAAATCTTTTGCGTCGGCGATTTCGATGTATTCGGGTTTGAGAATGCCGGTTGATTCTAATTGTTGTGTTGCCTCCGCAATCAATTGTTCCGGACTTTTCTTTTTCCAGTTTGTCTGGATGTATTTAAGTGCTTCGGAAATTTTAACGGCCACTTTTCTTTCTTCGGCCGAAAGACGAAGATTTCTGGAACTCATGGCTAGTCCGTCGGATTCGCGGATGGTCGGACAGCCGACGATTTCAATATTGTAGCCGAGTTGTTCCGTCATGCGACGAATAACGGCAAGTTGCTGGTAATCCTTTTCGCCGAAGTATGCGACATGCGGCTGAACGATGTCGAACAGTTTCGACACTACCTGAACAACACCTTTGAAATGTCCCGGACGATGAGCGCCTTCCATTACTTTTTCCAATCCGCCCAAATCGACATCCTGTAAAGTCCCAAAACCTTCGGCGTACATTTCGCTGACGGCCGGACTAAAAAGTACGTCCGTTCCTACTTCGGCCAGCATTTGGGAATCCGATTCCGGCATTCGGGGGTAGTTTTTGAGATCCTCCGGATTGTTGAATTGCGTCGGATTGACGAAGATGCTCGACACGACCAGATCACAATCTGCCTTAGCGAGCCGGATTAGCGACAAATGCCCGTCGTGCAAAGCCCCCATCGTAGGCACAAATCCTATGCGCTCACCCGATGCCCGCTTTTCACTCAGAAATCGGGTTATCTGATCAATTGTCTCGAATATCTTCATACTTATACTATCAATACAATTATTTAATTATCATTTTCGAACCTTGTACGCTTAGTTTACGTCTAATAGTCAACTACTTACGTAGGCTTTTTTCGCTAAAATCCAATATTCGGGCGGCAGAGGCGTTAAAACCCCCTCATCCCCTTGAATGGCAGCGCGAAAATACCTATCTTTGTGGGCCAAATTTATAAATCCAACCTCAAGAATGAAGAAAGCAAAAGTTTTATTTGTTTCCCAGGAAATTACACCCTTCCTTGAGTTGACAGAAATTTCAAAGATCGCCCGTCACCTTCCCCAGGGTATTCAGGAAAAGGGGAAAGAAATCCGGACTTTTATGCCCCGTTTCGGATTGATCAACGAACGCCGTAATCAATTGCACGAAGTTATTCGTCTTTCCGGTATGAATCTGATCATCGACGACACCGATCACCCACTTATCATCAAAGTTGCTTCCATCCAAAGTGCGCGTATGCAGGTTTACTTTATTGATAATGAGGAATACTTCCAACGTAAATCTATTTTCCGCGACGCGAAAAAGAAATTCCACAAAGACAACGAAGACCGTATGGTTTTCTTCTGCCGTGGCGTTTTGGAAACCGTAAAGAAATTAGGATGGGCTCCGGATGTGATTCATTGTCACGGTTGGATGACGTCTTTGATTCCTTTCTTCGTGAAAACCGGATACAAAGACGATCCGATGTTTAAAAACAGTCGTGTCGTTTATTCTTCTTACTACCAGGATCTCGACGAAACAATGAGTCCGAATCTGGTGAAGAAGTTGAAAATGGATGGCGTGACTGCCGAAGACACAAAGCTTTACAAAGATCCAACGATGGTGAATGTAAATCTTGCAGCCATGAAACTGGCTGATGGTGTTATCAAAAGCGCTGAAGAAAAAAACGCATCAATCGACGCATATCTCAAGAAAGCAACTAAACCATTGCTGACTATTCCTTCGTATGAAGATGAATCCAGCTTCGTTTCTGCTTGCTCAGATTTTTATGATGAACTTCTGGAAACAGAACCCGTTCTTGCCGACTAAACTATGATCAAAACATTTCCGGATGCCTCCCCATCCAAAGGAAAGCTGGTAACTGAAAAGCAACAAAGCATTCAAATTTTAACAAAAAAGAATTCCTCTGCCGCAAGGTGGGGGAAATCTTTTTTGTGCTTGGCCTTATTTCAGGTCTACTATCGCTCAATTCCTGCAAAGATCCTGAGGAAACAGGATTGAACATTCTCCCTTCTTCCGATCAGCTTAACATGGTGTATTCCGACACCAGTACGATTATTACCACAACTGTTCTAGAAGATTCGCTTCAGACCGATGAGCTTTCGTCTCAGCTGATTGGCAGCATGAATCATCCGGTGTTTGGAATATCTACTGCATCGGTCTATGCACAAGCAGTTTTAACCGGCGGAACACCGTCATTCGGAACTGCACCTGTTGCCGACTCTATTGTGTTGGCTCTTGTTTATTCGGGCTACTACGGAGATACTAATCAGACGCAGACAATCAATGTCAGCAGACTGACAGAGGACATGCATATCGATTCCTCTTACTTCTCAAACCGAACCTTTACGACAGACGCTACGCTGCTTGGTACAACATCGTTTTTACCGGCTCCGAATACTCGCGTTGTTGTCGACTCCGACACAATCATTCCGCAGGTTCGTATCCGCTTAGATCAGTCGTTGGCCGACAGCATCATTGCATTGAATGGCCAGTCCACGCTTGCTTCCAATGATTCGTGGTTGACGTACTTCAAAGGATTGAACATTTCTGCCGCACCGATGACGGTTGCCGGCCGAGGAGCAATTTGCTCGTTCAACTTCTTCAGTTCGGCTTTAATTCTCTACTTCCACGACGGAACAACTTCGAAGAAATACGCCTTTTCATTGGCCAATGCCCGTTTAAACCACTTTGATCACGATTATACCGGAACTTCTGTTGCTCAGGCCCTTAATACAGGCACAACCGATAGTTTAAGCTATATTCAAGGCATTTGTGGGGTAAAAACAAAGATTTCGTTTCCTTTTTTGAAACATTTTAAGGACTCAGGCAGTATCCTAGTCAACCGGGCAGAGTTAAAAGTCATCGCTCAGGATCCTACCATTCCATTCTACGGTGTACCTAACAAACTTCTGTTAGTCTCAAAGAATGCAGCGGGAGAGAACATTTTCCCAATCGATTATTACGAATCGTCGGGATATTTTGGCGGTGACTACTATTCCACTGACAAGGAATACACGTTTAACATTGCACGGCAGATTCAGGGTTACCTGGACGACCGATATGTAAGTGCAGACTTTTTTATCGTTGTATCAGGTAGCGGAGTGACACCGAATCAGCTTGTTCTCGGTAGCAGCACGAGTACAAGTCAGCGTTTAAAGCTTACTCTGTATTACACTAAATTATACTAACACACCCCAATCATGTGCGGAATTGTTGCTTACATAGGACACCGCGAGGTTTATCCGATCCTGATTAAAGGATTGCAGCGCCTCGAATACCGCGGCTACGACAGTGCCGGTATTGCCATTTTAAATGGTGACCTTAAGGTTTTTAAAAAAGCGGGAAAAGTCAGCGATCTGAACGACTTTGCAAAAGGCAAGGACACGGGAGGAACCGTTGGCATGGGCCATACTCGCTGGGCTACTCACGGAGAGCCTAACGATCGTAATGCTCACCCTCATTACTCTCAGTCAGGTAAGTTTGCCGTGATCCACAATGGTATCATCGAAAACTACTCTTCCATCAAAGCTGAGTTGATCAAACGCGGACACACTTTTAATAGTGATACCGATACTGAAGTGTTAATTCACTTAATTGAAGATATTCACGATAACGCTGGTGTTACTCTCGACGAAGCCGTTCGTTTGGCTCTTGGTGAAGTAATCGGCGCTTATGCTATTGTTGTTCTTTCAAAGGACAATCCACGCGAACTGATCTGTGCCCGTAAAGGCAGTCCGATCGTTCTTGGCGTTGGTAAAGACAAGCAGGAATACTTTGTTGCCTCGGATGCTACTCCGATTATCGAATACACGAATAACGTTATTTATCTGAACGATGGCGAAATGGCTTACATCAAAGATGGCCAGCTTACCGTTAAGACTATCGAGAATCAGGTAAAGACTCCATACATCCATGAACTCGAAATGAAACTCGAGCAATTGGAAAAAGGCGGTTACGATCACTTCATGTTGAAAGAGATCTACGAACAGCCTCGTTCTATCTGGGATTCTATGCGCGGACGTATTGATGCCAAGAAAGGCTTTTTGCGTTTAGGCGGAATCGCTGAATACGAAAACAAATTCATAAATGCGAAACGTATTGTGATCATCGGTTGCGGTACATCATGGCATGCCGGTCTGGTTGCCGAATACCTCATCGAAGATCTTGCTCGTATCCCTGTTGAAGTTGAATATGCATCGGAATTCCGTTACCGTAATCCGGTTATTTACGAAGACGATATCGTTATCCCGATTTCACAATCAGGTGAAACTGCCGATACCCTTGCAGCCATCGAATTAGCGAAATCAAAAGGAGCTACCATCTTCGGAGTTTGTAATGTGGTAGGTTCATCGATCCCTCGTGCAACGCATGCAGGTGCATATACGCACGCCGGTCCTGAGATTGGTGTAGCTTCTACAAAAGCATTCACTGCGCAGGTTACAGTTCTTACGTTAATGGCGATGCAAATTGCACGTCATCGCGGAACGATCACCGATTCACGTTACCACCAATTGCTCAACGAACTCGAAGCTATTCCTGCAAAAGTGGAAATCGCTTTGAAGACGAACGATATCTGTAAAGAACTTGCTGCTAAATTTAAGGATGCGAAAAACTTCCTGTACCTAGGTCGCGGTTATGGCTTCCCGGTTGCATTGGAAGGCGCTCTTAAGCTGAAAGAAATTTCATACATCCACGCCGAAGGTTATCCGGCTGCCGAAATGAAACACGGTCCGATTGCCTTGATCGACGAAGAAATGCCGGTTGTCGTTATCGCCAACAAAAACGAAACGTACGAAAAGGTTGTCAGCAATATTCAGGAAGTAAAAGCACGTAAAGGAAAAATCATCGCTATCGTTACTGAAGGCGACACAACAGTAAAAGGCATGGCTGACTACTGCATCGAAGTTCCTGAAGCAGACGATATCCTAATTCCTTTGCTCTCTGTTGTTCCTTTGCAATTACTCTCTTACCACATTGCGGTCATGAGAGGTTGTAACGTAGATCAACCACGAAATCTGGCAAAATCAGTGACGGTAGAATAATCGTCGTCCCGATAATATAGAAGGCAGTCCGAAACGACTGCCTTTTTTTATGCCCTCTTTTTAAAATAACAAGTTTGATTTTACAAGTGAAAACACCGAATCATCTAAGAAAATCACTCTCATCATTGAGTTAATTAATCGAGCCAGGACATTAACAAATTATTTCTCTACATTAGTCCTTATCGAATTGTGCATTCTGAATACGCTCTAAAATTTTAAACCGATTCAAGAATGAAAAAACTTCTCATTCTATTCAGCCTTCTTCTCTTTCCATTCATTTGTATAAAAGCACAGGACACACTTTTTCTTTCCACAGGCGATACAATGACGGCATTTGTTAAACAAGTGGGCATAAGAGAGATCACCGTGCGAACCGCACGAGATATTAACTCAGCTGAAATTGTGTTTCGGAAAAGTGAGGTTTACCGGATACATTTTGAGTCAGGAACAAGGCTGATCATTTCTGAAATGAAAGGAAAGAAAGCCAGTACCAACCACGAATTCAACTCAAGGAAATCGTGTTTTTCTGTCGAGATCTTTTCATTGCCTACAAATGATCTGTGTATAGGTTATGCACATTTCCTTAAAAACGGAAATGCACTTGAGTTTAAGTTGGCGAGAATAGGAATCGGCAACAGCGATGTGGAAGATTACGGACGAACAGAGGCGACAGGTTGGTTTGCAAAAGCGGGCTATCGTTACTCCGCTCTTTCGCAAGGCAAGCTCCAAACATTCGGCGTGCCTTTTCTAAAGGCAGAGTTGACCTATTCCAATTTTACCACTCAGGATGAAACATATAATGCCGGTGCTTTGCAATTGCTTTACGGAACCGGAATTGTACTTGGTTCACGATTATTTTTAGAAGCTTATGGAGGTATTGGACTCAGCTATATAAATCTGAGTCATGAAAAAAGGTATCAGTATTATGTGGACTATATGGGAAATACAATTACGTATCCCTATTATGTGAACGATCGCAGTTACTACTATGGCTTTTCAGATATTGGCGACGGCCACTTTACTTTCGCTATTTCAGGAGGTGTGACACTAGGATTTGCGTTCTGAAGTCAGAAAACAAAACACTTGCATCAAGGGTGAGAGTAAATTATACCATTCCTTAATGAAAATACGAATAGAGAATGGTATATCCGCCGTAGCGGATCTTGGTTCATTTATTTCGTAAACGGATGTAAGATTGGTGTAAATCTACTCCAAAATAAATTTCCCTACGTAGGTTCCTGTGGCAGTGGCAAGGCGGTAAAAATACATTCCGTTAGTGAAGTCAGAGACATCGATTCCGTTTCCGATTCTTCGTTTTGAGATCTCCAGCATCTCACGTCCATCAACAGGGATAATGCTGATTGATTTCACCAAGCTTATATCTATCCCTGAAAAAGAGATCATACCATGAGCAGGATTTGGCGAAACTATTACCGGATTACGAGTTGTCTCGCTTACTGAAATAGGAGATAAATTTTCGAAGAAATAAACTCCGTTATAGTAGTAATCCATTTGCAGAGAATCGTACGGAAGAATAAAGAGCAGAGCATCTTCATTCCCAAAACCCCAGCTAGTAGTATAACCGCAACCGGCCAGGCGATGTCCCGGCAATTCGATCAAACAATAGCCCTCTTCATCCGAACTGCCGCCGAAATTATGTCCGGCCTGCCAGTCGCCGTTTACATCGGTACGTATCATCAACATCGTTTTTCCACCGAAGCCGCCGCCAACATTTTGCCCGATGAAAACTAGTTGGTTTGATGACACTGCTATCACGTCATTGAAATAAGATTCTCTGAAGTCTCCAAAAATCCGATTCCAAATAATACTGCACGAAGTATCCATTCGCACCATCCAACCATTGCTGTGCGTTGAATCCGGATTCAACGAACTACCGGTCATCACAACTTCATTGTTGTAGGCAGTTATAGCTTTAAGCTCGCATGTACCGGGCACACTTGGCTGAAGTTCCGTAATTACATTCCCCGATAAATCGGTTTTCACAACATAGCCGGATTTATCATTCCCACCACTCAGGTGAGTTGTCCCCACAAAAACAAATAGCCGCCTTGCAAGACTACATCGTTAAAAGCATCATCATACTGACTTCCGAGCTGAATATGCCAAAGCTCATTACCATCGGTGTCGACACAAACAGCATAAGCATCGCATTGTGCTGCGCCATTGCTGTACGTCCTTCCGCAGGCGATAATTGAGCCATCGGGCAAAAGATATCCTCCATCGAAAAAGTCCCAGTCGGAACCGCCGTAAGATTTTTCCCAAAGCTCGCTTCCGCCCGTATCGGTCTTGATAATCATTCCATCATATCCGCCCTGGCCAAACGAGTTTGTATATCCGATTAAAAATACGCCTGTATCGCCTGTTACCTGTACGCTATTACACTGATCAATGGCTGATCCTCCGAGAACTTTTGACCAACGACGAATTCCGTTTTTGTCGGTCCGCACCATGTAGACAGAATTTCCACCGGAACCATAATAATTGGTAATGCCGGCCAAAACGATGCCACTGTCTGACATAGCAGCCATACTATAAGCAAATTCATTCCCCGGCCCACCATAAGAACGAAGCAGGCAGGTATCCAAGATTGAAGAGTACGCGAATGAGCTGAAAGACAAAAAGGCTACGAAGAAAGCATAAGCGATTCTGTTTGCAGTCAAACTGCGATTCTGAGTTTTATTCATATCGGATCCTTATATCCGGCAAGTACCGGAAGGTTATCAAATGTAAAAGTTTTTACTTTCACTTTCAACCAAGGGATACATATATAGCTCACACGTGGCAAAATGATGACGAAAAGGCCCGGTATTTCGACGAAGATCGTTAGTAAAATAATACCTATTTTCGCTCAACAGCAATTTAGCATTATGACAAGCGGATTCGCATCAACATCGGACCAAGGATCAACCTCGGACAAGAACACTTCTAAAGGGTTTTCGATTTCAGGGATATTTGACAGCATTTTGAATAACGGGCGAAACAGGAATATCTTTTTCGTTTGCGTATTGATTGTAAATCTGCTGATCAAATCGAATGGCATTGGCATTAATTCGCTCGACTATGATGAGTCTATCAGCTTAAAAGAAGTGTCGCTCGATTTCGGGCACATCAAGCATGAAGCTGAATGGGACAACAACCCTCCATTCTACTACTATTGCATTTGGGTCTGGCATCATATCTTCGAAATAAACGAGGTGAATGCCCGTGTACTGAGCCTGATCTTTTCAGCCTTAGCGATTGCATTATTCGGTCGATTTGTTTTTAAGCGTTTTAACTTCGCGACAGCTTTAGGAATTGCAATGGCGTTAACGGCACACACCATGTTGCTCTATCATGCACAACAGGCGCGCAGTTATTCATTAACGCTACTCCTGGTCGTCATCTCTACGATTACCTTTTTCAATTATCTGGAAAAACGAAAACTACAGCATGCGCTTTTACTGGGGTTGATCAATTTCCTACTCGTTTACACACATTATATATCGGGAATTATCCTCCTCATTCAGGGCTTTGTCGTATTTACTACAGACAAAAAGTTGTTGCCGAAATATCTCATCTCGTATTTGATTTGCGCAATCCTCATTGCGGTGCGATTTACGAAAAAGCAATTTCTAAATATTCTCGGATTCAATTCTACGGGCAATTTCTGGCTTCAGAAACCCGGAGAGTGGGAACTAAACGACTCTTTGAATTCGCTTAGCAATAATGCCGTTGTGAAAATCCTCTTTCTATCGGCATGCATATATCTCATTATTCAACTTTTCGTCAAGAGCAAAGAATCTAAGCATCGTGCGCTTATCATTTACACACTCCTGGCCTCAATTTTTACAATTTCAACTCTCTTTATTATTTCTCTTGCAAAGCCAATGTTTCTTTCCCGTTATATGATCTTTTGCGTCCCTTTTATTTACCTCAGTATCGCATTAGTTATTGCACAAATCTTTTCCGAAAAATACACCACCCCCGTTATTCTCGTCGTCGCTCTTATTTCGATTAAGCTACAAGTTTACCTATGAACGCAACGAAAACTATCGCTTGTTTGCCAATACGGTAAAAGACCTGAAGCAAAAAGACGACGTAGTAATCATCAATACGGCCGATGACACAAATCTATTCACCTACTACTTCGACAAGAAATCGTTTTTGAAAAAGAATTTAGCAGATGAGTTGTCGACTCAAAATGTATTTTCGATTCGGGAAGCAGCTGACATCAAGAACTTCGAAGGAAATTTCAGGAACAGAATCATCTTAATCCAGCAGTTTCAGCAGAACGCTAGCGGCCATAGCGCCGTCGACTATTTGTCATCACAATATGAAGCTTACTTTCAGACAGGAGATACGAGCAAAATTTCGCTTGTGTTTTTAAGAAGAAAAGGACAGTGAGCATATCCGTCGTAAAAGAGTAAGTTTTCCCGAAATTAAGTCGTTTTTTTTGACCGATATTGTTAACAATCCATCTTAACTCCAATATTTGATCCGTAACTTTTCTATAAATTTACAGCGGTTGCGATCGTCGTATTTCGACAGAAAACGCGTTACCCGACTCCTGCATCAACGTGAGTCCCTGACTGAAAAATTCAAAACCTAGATTTATAAAAACAAAGAACTGACATGAAATTAAAACTTATTGCCGCAGTGACGGCCATCTTCATTAGCCAGCTTGCTTTAGCATTAAATCCTTCTAAAGAGTATAAGATTAAGCCTGAAAAATACGGCATGACTTACAAGGAAGAAAAAGTGACTACGAAAGATGGAGCTTCTCTGAATGCCTGGTTTTTCGAGACTTCCAAGAAAACCACCAATTGGGTAATTATCAGTGGCAGTGGCGATGGTAATATGGCCGACAATATTGAAATCTGCGGACAGTTTCTTTCGGCAGGTTGGAATGTAGCCATGTACGACTACCGCGGTTACGGTGCGAGCAGTGAGTTCAGCATTGACCCTGACACGTATATTTATCCTCAGTTCCTGAACGATTTGAATGCAGTAGCCGATTACCTCCGCAAATCGCGCGCAATTACCAAGTTCGATTTGTACGGACAAAATATCGGAGCAGGTATTTCATTAGGCGTAGGTTGTAACCGTAGCGAGACACGCAAGATCATTGCCGATGGCTCATGGACAGGCTTGGAACTTATGAAGAAAAAAATGAAGGAGAAAAAAGGAAAAGAAGTGATCATTCCTTTTGGCTACGACAAGAACTACGAACCAATGTATGCATGCGATCGTTCCCGCCCGAATCTCAAAGGAGTAATGCTAATCGTTTCTGCTCAGGATGAAATGATCAATCCGGCCGACATGAAACTTTTAAAATGCCAAACCTCTCTCTACGTCGTTACCGCCAGCCCAAGCAATGCTGACAACTTCTCGACGGATAAGAATGTTTATTTTGAGAAGGTGAGTAAGTTTTTGAATCAGTAAGTTGTAAGTAGTAAGTAGTAAGTTGACTTACACTAAAAAAGGCGATGGAAGAAATCTTTCATCGCCTTTTTTGTGCAGTATTTTTTATTCAAATCTCGAGTCGTTCAAGTGTAAGTCAACTTACTACTTACTACTTACAACTTACTAGTCTTCCACAGCTTCCACCCTCCGTATCTCCGGTACCATTTTGAGAATCGTTTGTTCGATGCCGGCTTTTAGAGTCATGGCGCTCATGCTGCATGATTTGCAGGCGCCGAGGAAACGGAGACGGACAACGTTATCGTCGGTGATTTCTACGAGCGAAACATTTCCGCTATCTGCTTCGAGATAGGGACGAAGCTGATTGAGGGCTTCTTCGACTCTGACTTGTATATCGTTCGCTTGTGTGGACATAATTAGTGGGCAACTTCTACTTTACGTGTTGGTGCTTTTGTAGCATTACGAATGGCAACCTGACGTACCACCTGATCGGCAACGGCAGCGAAGGCATCAGAAACCGGAGTATTATCTTCCAGAGATACCGGGCTTCCTGAATCACCGCCTTCGCGGATGCTTTGCACGAGAGGGATTTCACCGAGGAATGGGATTTCCAGCTCTTCCGCCAATTTCTTGCCGCCTTCTTTTCCGAAGATGTAATATTTATTTTCAGGCAATTCGGCCGGAGTGAAGTACGACATATTCTCAACCAGACCAAGTACAGGCACATTAATGCTTTCGATCTGGAACATATTAATTCCTTTGCGCGCATCGGCTAATGCCACGTGCTGCGGTGTCGTGACAATCACAGCTCCGGTAACCGGAACGGCACCAACGAGCGTGATATGAATATCGCCTGTTCCCGGAGGAAGATCGATGAGCATGTAATCCAATGAACCCCATTCGGCATCGCTGAAAAGTTGAGTCAGCGCCTTAGAGGCCATTGGGCCACGCCATGGAATAGCTTTATTCGGATCAACGAGCATTCCTATTGAAAGCACTTTTACTCCGTGTCTTTCGACCGGAATCATGTATTGCTTTCCATTCTTTTCATTGACAAATAAACGCTCGCCTTCGGCACCGAACATGATATGCTGAGAAGGACCGTAAATATCAGCATCGATCAAGCCCACTTTCGCGCCTTTCTTAGCCAGGGCGATGGCCAAATTCGCAGCAACCGTTGACTTGCCTACGCCCCCTTTTCCTGATGCAACAGCAATGATGTTTTTCACTTCCTGCAGCAATGGAGCTTCATCGCCACGACCGGAAGTCATGCGCGACGTCATATTAACGGTTACGTTCGCTTTCTCATCCACAAAATGAATGATGGCATTTACACAAGCCTGCTGGATCAATCCCTTCAACGGACATGCAGGAGTGGTAAGCACCACGGTAAAGCTGACATTCATCCCATCCACCTCAATATTTTCAACCATATTGAGCGTGATCAGATCTTTTTCAGATCCGGCTCGATTACGTTTCTTAACGCATCGACAACTTGTTCTTTGTAATTGACATAGTGGGGCAAAGATAGGCAATTTGCTGATTGGCTAATTAGCTGATTAGCTGATGGGCGGTATGGCACGTTTGAGCCGGAAGATTCTCTAAGAATCGCCCATTTGATTTGTAAATCCCGGAAAAACCATGAATTACCCTGCCGGTGGTTACTTCCATCAGCTAATCTGCTAATCAGCTAATTAGCTAATCAACAAATCAGCAAATCCCTAAAGAGCCAACTCCGTCGCCGGATCCCAAAAAAGCTGTTTAAAATCCCGAACCTGGTCTTTTACGACTTTTATCCCTTCCTTCTCCAGAAGCTCTTTCATCTGCGTGGGTGTTGCAAAGTGATGTTTGCCGGTGAGCATTCCAACGCGATTCACTACACGATGAGCAGGCACTTTGGGTTTAACCTGATGTGCACCATTCATCGCCCAACCAACCATTCTGCTTGATCGAGCTGTTCCAAGATATTTCGCAATGGCTCCATAGCTCGTCACACGACCTTTGGGAATCAGGCGGACAACGGCGTAGACTTGGGAGAAGAAGGAATCGAGAACCATCTTTTGGGAATTTAGAATTCAAAATTATGAATTATGAATTCCAAATTCAACCTCCGGAATTCACCAAATATTCTACATAGCAAATCTTCGCTCCGCTCTTCAACCAAATTTGCTCATACGTTGTTTTGATAGAAAGTACATCGTCGAGGATTGGAGAATTATAGAGATCTGCGGTCTGCTTGATGATCTTCAACTTATTTTCGGCGATGACTTCGAGTGTGTACTCGTAAAAGGGAAGACTGTCGGTTTTCAGATGAATGATCCCATCGGGCTTCATCATTTTTTGATACATAGAAAGAAAACGCAAATGAGTTAATCGTTTACGTTCACGATTTTGCTGCATCTGAGGATCGGGGAACGTAATCCAGATTTCACTTATTTCATTCTCTCCAAAAAACGCATACAAATTTTGAATCTGTATCCGCAGAAATCCGAGGTTACTGATCTTCTCCTCCACCCCTGTTTTTGCGCCCCGCCACAAGCGTGCACCTTTCCAGTCGATTCCAATGAAATTTTTCTCCGGGAATTTCTTCGCCATATTGACGGCATATTCTCCCCGACCACAGCCTAACTCCAAGACTATAGGAAAATCGTTTTTGAAAAACTCTTTATTCCACTTTCCCTTGAAAGCATGATCAGCCGGCGGATAGGAAAGCGCCGGCTGAATCAGATCTTGCGAATGAAAGATTCTCTTCGAATCTTTTAATTTATCCTTACCCATAACTCTTAATGCTACTCTGTCCGCTTAACGGGCAATTACAATTGCTTTACGTGACACCTTTGTTCCGGAAATTACTTCGGGAAATAAGTTCCGTTAGAAAGCGCAGACACGTCGATACGACTGATGGCCGAGCCACTTTCCAACGCTACAATTTTTCCTGTAATATCGGTAAGCATTACTTTCTCTGCGGAATGAATGAACGAATATTGAGTTCTGAAGAAGCAGGATTCGGGAAGGCGGCGAAATCGAAATCGTTGATTTCCGAAACACCAACTCCCAAACTTCCATCTGAATTAATATTCTGGGCGTAGATATTGTTAACGCCACTGTTGCGGCTGTCTTGCCAAACCAGTACGGCCTGACTATTCTTGCAATCCGTAAGAGTCGCATTCGACTTTGTTGAGCTGCCGTTAGCTACATAGAAGCTGGAGAGCAATGTTAAAGTCGGATCAAAAATCACGGCACTATATTCATCGTTCGGGAAAGAACTTTCATCGTAAGTGAATAACAGATTTCCATCAGCCACTTTCAAATTGATTTGAGCAATATTGCTGGCAGTTGTTGTATACGACATTCCGCCTGATCCAATCAGAACACTTCCTGTCGCATCAATGGCTTGCATGTATGCATTCAATGTACCCATGTAGCCGGCGTAAATTGTATTATTCATCCACGCAATTTGAATGTCGCCTAATTCCTGAGATGTACTCAAGGCACTTACACTCACACCATCAGGAGTAAGCAGCGGATTGCCTAGTGGATCAGTATGCTGAACAAAACCGTCGAGGTAAAAATTATTCACACGAGAATCTAACCAACCCATTACTACTCCTTCTGCACCATCGGATAAAGCCTTGATGTAAGAAATATTTGGAATACCTCCAATTGATTGAAAATCGATGTCGCCGGCAAACAGTTCCTGACTACTCACTCCGAATTTCATCATAGAGAATTTTTGTTGCGACGCGTTGAAGCTTGCATTTGCTTTTTTGAAAAGCAGGTAAAATGAAGTGTCGTTGCAAAGAACAAGTTCCGGATATCCATAGTAGTGCAACAAATCGCCCGGCTGATAGTGGTGCAGAATTCCGTATTGTCCCCACATCTTCGTGCCATCGTAAGTTAAACGCTGGAGACGAATACCTGTTGAATCGTCGGTTTGCCATGCGATGATAGTCGTTGAATCAGGCATAGCAAGAACATGTGGATTAACATCGGTGCTAATACCGTATGACAATTGAACGCCTGCTGTTCCCCAACCAAGAGTACCGTTTGCATTTACTTTTGAAATAAACACATCCCAGTCGCCTGTGCGGCTATCCTGAAATGTCGTAAGCAAATTATTAGCACAATCGACTGTCGATGTATAAACCGTAGTAAATGTTTGTGACGGGTCATCTGCGTTTACAACCAGTCCTCCTGTCCCCCATTGCGGAACTCCGGAAGGATCCAGCTTTTGAGCCTTTACTCCATAAGAGCCTGTTCCGGTAAGGAAGCGACAAGAGATAAGAGTATTGCCTTCGCTATCGACCAGAGCGATCGGGTCAACGAATTCGTTACCCAGAGCTGAAGGTGTGTTAAATGACGGATTAGAAGTCCATTGCGCCTTTGCCGACAAGCAAAAAAACAATGCTGCAATGATTCCGGTGGAGATTTTCATGAGTCTTAATTTGCGGTTGAAAGTAAGAAAAGTTCCAATCCCTTTTTCCGCGGAATTTGAAAATACGCAGGAGCCGGAAATGAGCATTGGAGCAGCTTATCGAAGAAAGTAAGAATGGCTTATATTTACCAAGGAATGAATTTGCCAAAAGACCAAAATATCCTTTTTGCCTGCATGGACTGGGGGCTCGGACATGCAAGCCGGAGTGTGCCTTTGATTCGTGCTTTGCAGGGAAATGGTAATCGTGTTTCACTTGCCTCTGCTGGCAGTGCAAAGGAATTCCTTGAAGATTACTTTCCGGAGCTGACGGTTTACTCGAAACCTTCGTACAACATTTATTATTCTGCCTGGGTTCCGATGTGGCTGGTTACAGCTCAACAGTCTTTAACTATTCTGAAGATCATCGAAGAAGAAAAAAGATGGACGGAGCGAGTGATTGGCAGTAACAAATTCGACTCTATCTATTCCGATAATTGCTACGGAGTTTATAGCAAAGAAATACCAAGCACACTTATCACGCATCAGTTGATGCTTAAAACACCGGGGCTTTTTTCCTTTGCAGAGCCAATGCTTCATCGGCAAATTTTAAAATGGACTTCCGCTTTCGGGAAATGTCTGATTCCTGATGTTGCCGGAAACGACAATCTTTCAGGAGACCTTTCACATAAATACGATCTTCCGGCGAATGCTGAATTCTTCGGAATACAAAGTCGATTTCAACTTGATACACCTGCAGAGAAATTTGAAGAAGATATCGAAGTATGCGCCATTATCAGCGGACCGGAACCGCAGCGCACGTTTTTGGAAGAAAGACTGAAAGATATTCTCGGAAAACGAAAAAGAAAATCTATTATCATTCGTGGGCTTCCGGGCAAAAATGATCGTACAGAAAAAGGAAATCTACTTTTATACAATCATGTAAAAGATTCTGAATTTAGAGGAATGATCGCAAAAGCCGATTTGGTGATCAGTCGTTCCGGTTATTCGACGATCATGGATTTAGTGACTTTGAAGAAGAAAGCCATTCTAATCCCTACACCCGGACAAACCGAACAGGAGTATTTGAGCCGACATTTATCCGGCAGGGAACAATTCAAAATGGTGAGTCAGGAAAAATTTACGGCTGATTTTTTAGCCGGATCACTGAGTAGTTAACACAACCTTATCCGTTTTAATCGTGTTACTCTGATGTAATGCACGATCGTAGATAAAAATTTCGTAATAAAAAGTATCACGATTCAGTCCCGGACGCACGGGAAGGTTTCTCAGGATTTCGCATTTGATTGCTTTGTTACTGCCTTCCGGAGTGAGGTATTCTAATCTTGCACTCAGATCAATTGTATCGACATCCCAAGTACCGTTTTTCAGGTGATACGTCTTTACTTTATAATTCGTATAGTAAATTGAATTCGGATCATCGAAAATTGCATCATTCAATCCCGATTCAACGGAATGGTAGCCTACATCACCATCGCCGTCAGTCATTCCCATGTTTACATCCACGCTTCCGGCTTTACCGTTGGCATCGTTCACAATCGAAATCGACTTAAAATCGATAGCCGGAATAATCGGATACTCGATGGGCTTTTTGCAGGAAAGAAATGCAA
This sequence comes from Bacteroidota bacterium, assembly GCA_016721305.1. Classification (GTDB taxonomy): domain Bacteria; phylum Bacteroidota; class Bacteroidia; order AKYH767-A; family 2013-40CM-41-45; genus JADKIH01. The sequence goes on along the minus strand of JADKIH010000008.1, from coordinate 101,252 downwards.
GAGTGCAGAAGAAAGCTGCAGGGATTAACTTTTTCACGTACTTGGCGAATTGTTTTGAAAGTATAAATTTACGAAATAATTTGATCTCACAACTTAACACATATGGCACTGATTCTTCCCGTCAATAAAATAACGCCTCGTTTCGGAAAAGATTGTTTTCTGGCTCAGAATTCCACGATTGTCGGAGATGTCGAAATGGGCGATAAATGCAGTGTTTGGTTCAATGCCGTGGTTCGGGGCGACGTTAACACGATCCGAATCGGCAATAAAGTCAATATCCAGGACGGCGCCATTATTCATTGCACCTACCAGAAAGCCAAAACCGTGATAGGCGACAATTGCAGCATCGGACACAAAGCTATCATCCACGGCTGCTATTTACACAACAATATTCTGGTCGGAATGGGAGCTATTTTGATGGATCACGTCGTAGTCGAATCGTTTTCCATCATTGCGGCCGGGTCACTCGTATTAGAAAATACTATTGTAGAGAGCGGCTTCATCTATGCCGGATCGCCTGCGAAAAAGTTAAAACCCATCACTCCCGAGCAACGAAAATTGCTGGAGGAGTTGCCGGATAGGTATGTGATGTATTCGGAATGGTTTTAGGGTTCGATTTAGAATTATGAATTCAGAATTATGAATGTTAAAACTTATGCATCCCCCGTCTAGTAACCTAGAGGTTTTGAATCCATAATTCTCAATTCAAAATTCTGAATTCAGAATCACTTCCAGATATCAATCTTCTCCAGATGAATCTTATTCTTAAAAAAGAATCGTGTACTCTCCTCGAAAGAGCGGGTAAAATCGGAGACGTAGAAATGATGTACGGGAGATTTCTTTTTGCTTAAAAGCTTTTTTGTCTTGAGCACTTTCTTTACGTTATCGGCAACTACTCCGGCAGTGTCGATAATATTGACTGTCTTTTTGTAATAGTCTTCTACTTCGGGACGAATCAGCGGATAATGTGTACAGGCAAGAATGAGTCCGTCGATTTTTGCGAGCTTACGGCTATCGAGATAAGAACCGATTACGGTCCGACTAATTTTATTGTTGAAAAAGCCTTCTTCGATCATAGGAGCCAGCAGCGGTGTTGCGAGCGATGCTACTTCAAGTCGTTTCGAAGCGGCGTGAATTTTTTTGGCGTAAATATCACTTTTGATAGTGCCTTTGGTGCCAATGACGCCTACCTTCTTCATTTTTTTATCGTGAACAACATAATCAACGACAGGACTGATTACATCGACAACAGGAATTTTACCACCGACGAAATCTTTCACCGTTTCATAGGCAATAGAGCTTGCCGTGTTGCAGGCGATGACAATCATCTTGCAATTTCTTTCGAGCAGAAATTGGGAGATACGAATAGCATAATACTTAATCGAATCCGGCGATTTGTCACCGTATGGCAAGTGAGCGGTGTCACCAAAATAAATCAGCGACTCGTGAGGCAGTACCTTCTGAATTGCGTTGGCGACGGTTAGTCCGCCTATTCCTGAATCAAAAACTCCTATTGGCTGTGCTGATACATCGACAGCTTTCTTTTTCTTTACCGGCATACGGGGGCGAATTTAAATAAGAGAAAGGCAAACGAAGCGATTCGGGGAAATATTTTTCAACTAAGTTGCTTGGTTGCTTGGTTGCTTGGTTGCTTGGAGGGAAAATTGGGATAGGATATTAGTGAAATTTCGAGGGAATCTGGTATAAAATTCAGAAGCCGTGAATTAAATCGATTATTGCGATCTAATTCACGGCTTCCATTTTCAATTCGAGCCTGATTAATCAATCTTCACAAACTTCTTCCTTCCTAGAATCTGCCCGTTATTTTCCAAAATAAACACATAATTTCCTTTTTGTAATGTCTCCAGACCTACCTGCCAGCTTCCCGACAACTCACTCAATTCAACATTTCCGGAAGCTACCGGTCGGCCCTGGTAATCTAAAATTTTGTACTGAACAGTTCCTTCATTTTGTCCCGAGAGGTACTGAACTCTCATGTGGTCAAACACCATTGTCGGATAGATAACCATTTCTTTAAGTGCAAAATTCGGGTTGACGGCACGAACATCAGTGTAATCTGACTTCCCATCGTAATCAACTTGTTTTACCCTATAATAAGTTAAAGTCGTTGCACCATTTTCGTCAGTTGCTGAGTAGTAGTTGTCATAAGTAGCATTTCCGCTTCCACGAACTACAGTCACAGTAGTAAAATTCAATCCGTCGGTTGATTTCTCTAATACGAAATGGTCATTATTTATTTCTGATGCAGTAGTCCAATCGGCAACTACTTTTTGTTTCTCAATTCTAACTTCAAAGTTTTTCCATTTTACCGGAAGTGTTGTCGCAGGAATAAGACTTGTCGTTACAACACCCCAATCGTCAGAAGAAGAAAGGGCGAAATCTCCGACTACCGATGGCGACGCGCCTGCTCGGGACGACATATTATTGTAGTGATTAAAATTGGACCCTAATTCATACACCTGGGAAAGCGGTGAGGTTGGGGTCGGGTTTCTGTTTTTTGATCCTAAAACAGTGAGAACAGTATATCCGTCAACCGTTGTAACGACACCCGTACTTGGAGCTGAAGAAGTTCCTGAGTTTGTTGTGACTGTAAATGGAGTAGTATTGCTAACTCCGCTTATCAAGGAGGAGCCTGCATATAAGTTCGTATTTACAGCTGTTGTGACTTTCACCTGCTTAGTACCGGTAGCGGGATTAAACATGTAATACATATAAACACGCATCCCGCTTTTTGATATTGAACCCGCAGCTGTCATCGCCGTACCGTTGTAGGTTACGGCAGTTACAGGCTGACTTGAAGTTGTAACACCAACTACTAAAACCTGATCAGTTCCGGAAGCCACAGTGTGATTCCATGTGAGGTTTTTTGATCCCGTAACGGAATTCGATGCACTGCTCACAAATGTGATAGTTGCTACACCGGCCGAACTTTTCTCAGTTGACGACAAGTGAATTATCAGAAATGAAATCGCAGTAAACAGAACGATAAACGAAACGCCAATGGCAATTCGTAGTCCGACACTTAGCTTTTGCTTTTGATTGATTAAAAATCTTAGGCCATTGCCTTTAGAAGAATTTTTCATGCTCCCACTATTTTTACTCTTCATATGGAGTCTGCAATAAAGAGTTACAGAGCTACTTTTACACTCGGTGTAAGGAATGAGTCAGAGCTGACTCATTAAACGAAATACGGGTGGACTTTTCGAGGAGATCCGACCGATAAAGGCCTTTTCAGGCGGAAATGGCGGACTATGCGAGGTAAGCACGATGTAAGAATCTCTATACTATTTTCGAATTCCGCATCAAAATTTGCGAAAACACATTCATGGAAGACACAATTAATTAGAATAAAAAAACGGAAACACTGGCCGCTTTCCCGGAAATAATTTATTCCAGGACACGAAACTCAGGATGAAAATTAAGTTGAAATATCGCAAAACACAATTTCAAAGAATAGTACAAAACAAATCGGCGTCACATAGAAACATACGAGTTTCAATATGACGCCGATTTGCTGCACTCAATTTTCAGAATGCTTTATAATATCCTAAACGATTTTACAACGACTTCAGGAATTTGCTTTTGCCCAATACTTCGCCATTACTTTCGAGAATGAAAATGTAATTCCCGAATGGCAGATCAGGCAGATCGATTCGACTACTGTTTTCGAGATCTCCAAGATCAAGATTACCGGTAGCAATCTGTCTGCCGCTATAGTTAATAATCCGATATGTTGCTGTCCCCTTCTTCTCTCCTGCCGCATATTGAACATTCAAAAAAGTTGTCACTACGGTAGGGAAAATCATGATTTCCTTTTTCGCCAATTCCGGGTTAACGACTTTTACTTCGGAGTAGTCGAATTTACCATCATAGTCAATTTGTTTCACACGATAATAAGTCAATTGCTGAGGAGCAGAATGATCAATCGCCGAATAGAAATTGTCGTAGGTAGCATTACCACTTCCCGACACGGAAGTTACTTGCTCGAAAGAAATACCATCAGCAGATTTTTCCAAAACGAAACGGTCGTTATTGATTTCACTCGCCGTTACCCAATTGGCCACAACGCTTCCATTCTCAATTGCCAACTCAAAACTCTTCCATGTAACAGGAAGCGTGACAGCCGTGCTTAATGCAACAGAAACCATTCCCCAATTAGCTGTAGAGCCCAGGGAATAGGTTAATGTTACAGAAGGCGAAACGCCTAAACGAATAGAAGCTGCGTTGTAATGCGACGAACCTACTTCATATACTTCAGTGATACTGCCTGAAGGCGAAGGATTACGGGAAACCGTACCAAGAACACTAAACACATAATTACTCGAGGTAGCAGTAACTGCACTCGAATTAGGTGCTGAACTTGTTCCGGAATTTGTAACAGTCGACAGAGGTGAGCTTGTACTTACACCACTCAACAATGCAGAACCTGCATAGAGATCGGTGTTAGACGATGCTGTCACTTTTATCTGAAAATTACCTGCGGTTGGATTAAACAAATAGTAGATGCAGATGTACATGCTATTCTTTGTTACGCTTCCGGCATACGTCATTGCCGATCCGTTATAGGTAACAGATGTTACCGGTTTATCCTGAGCGGTCACGCCAACAATTAACACCTGATTGGTACCGGCTGTAACATTGTGATTCCATGTTAGTGTTCGCGCACCATTTTTCCCGGCAGTACCGGTACTCACGGTCGTAACTCCACTTGATACAGCTCTGACATCTTCGGTAGATGCCAAATGAATAAACAGAAAAGAGATTGCAGTAAAAACAAGTACAAAAGAAACACCGGCCGCAATACGCACACTTATTGACAAACGCTGTTTTTGCCTCACGCTAAATCTCAATCTTCCACCTCGATTGGATTTTTTCATAAGATTCACACACTTTAGAATCTTATCATAGTCAGATCCAAGAAAATGGTTTCACAAGTGCTTTTTACCAAAATGCAAGATCGATACTCAATCTCTTGGCAAATCATTGCATAAAAAAGGCTTCGCCACGAATCTCCCAAAAAAAGCCAACTCTTTAAAAATCCTGTGCGTGTAAGAATAGGATTGTGATTTTCAAAAAAACGTCAAAATAAAATCAACTCGAGAATCCCATGTATAGCCTTCTTTAATCGACTCGCTGAAAAATCTTCTTATTACCATTCCCATCATCCAACAAAATTCCTGTTCAATTTATCATCTAAATTTTCAATAAAAACGAAAATTTACTACCTTGATTTAATTCACTTTCCATCCATATTTCACCCCCTTGTGCAATAATAAATTCCTTACTAATTGCAAGTCCCAGTCCTGTTCCTGTGTTGCCTGCATATGCGTCAGGAATTTTATAAAACTTTTCGAACACCCGAGTTTTGTACTTTGGATCGATTCCTTTTCCTGAATCCTTTACCGAAAAAACTACACTGTCATTCGCAGCAGTGAGCTCGACCAAAACATGTGATTGCTCCGGAGAATAACGGATGGCATTGGAAAGCAGATTCACCAGAACCCATGATGTTTTCTCAAGATCGCAATTTACTTTAGGCAAACTTTCGTCACATTTTACATCAACGACAACTTTCTTTTGTTCGGCCTGAACTTTAAGTGCGTTAATTGCATAATCCATAATTGCCCGTGGCTCTACCTGATCTTTGTGTAACTGGATATTTCCTGTTTCGACTTGCGCGAGATCTAAAAGCTCTCCGGTAATCTTTAGTAAGCGTTGAGAATCGTCTTTAATATGTGAAACGAGCTTATCCTGCTCCTGATTCAATTCGCCAACGCGTTTATCTTCCAACAAAGCCAAACTCATTTTAATGGAGGCCAGAGGTGTCTTAAGTTCATGCGAGACCGTCGCGATGAAATTAGTCTTAGCAAGATCTAACTCCTTGAACTGAGTAATATTTTTAAGCATCACCACTTCGCCGATCGGTTGATTGTCGGACATAATCTGCAATACTTCTTTTGCAAAATAGCTCTCTTTATTGTCGGCGAAGATTTTTAACGGAGTAATTCCCGATTCTGCATTTAGAAGATTTCTCAATAAATCGTTTCTCAAAGCAACATCAGGACCATACTTACCAATTAGTTCATTTTCTTCGACGCCAATTACTTTAATAGCTGCTGAATTGGCAAAAAGGATATTTCGTTTCTCGTCGAAACCGAAAATCGGATCTTTCATATTATTGATAATCGTGTCAATTCTCTTTTTCTCGAAGATAATTTTAGCAAGATTACTGTTTTCGTAAGCATCCAGTTTTTCCGCCATTGCATTAAAACTACTGGCCAATTCTCCAAACTCATCACCGCTTTTAAGATGAATTCGTTGCGAATAATTTTTATTGGAGATCTCCTTTATACCCTCGGTTAGCTGCCGGATCGGATTTGCTATGTAACCGGGGAAATTAAGAAGAAAGGAAAACGAAATCAGAAATGCGAGAGTACCTATAATTGCCAGATATACTTTCGCTTTATCCGCCGTTTGCTGCGCCTCATTGCTTTTCCGCACAATGGCATTCATATTTAATTCAGCCACCTTGTAAATTAAACTACGAATCTGATTGATTGAGTTTATTGAATTGCCTTTTGCCGACAAAGTTTCAAACTTACTCCTAATCTCATTTGTAACTTCCTGCTCTCCAACCTCAGTGATATTTCGTTCCTGTGCAATCAGGTTTTCTTCAAACTTTTTTATTAGTAAACTATCTCCCGATTCATATCCATCCAATGCCTCTTGCATATTTTTCCCGAACTGCAAACTTTCATAATTGGCTTTAAGAATAGCTTTACTATCACTTGCCAGACGATTGATGGAATAAATTCCAACCCCTCCGACTAATGAGATTACAATAAAAAGCAAAACCATTCCAAGCGAAACCTTGGTTTTAATCTTTGTTTTCATCAGGAAAGAATTACGATATCGATATCCGAAGAAGATAATTTAGTAAGCAGCTGGTTAAAGATATTTGTTGCCAGAATAATTTTAACCAAACTGAAATGCGGTTTCCCAATACATATAGTGGTGATTCCCTTTTGCTCTGCGGTTTCAATGATAGCCTTGGCAATATTGCTGTTTTGAACACGAATCAACTCGGCTCCCATTTCGGTTGCCATTTTAAAATTATTTATCAAATGACGTTGCGCGGCAAGGCCAATTTTATCTGCATGTTCCTTTTCAGTCTGAACATACAATACATACCAGCTGGAATTGTAATAGGAAGCAAGACGTGCTGTTTTTCGAATGATCATCCGTGAAACCTCATCGTTACTGCTGATACAGGCTAGAAATTTTTCATGGCGGCGCGCAATATTTTGAGGCAGCTCTGTTTCAATTTTTCGTTCAACCTGCGAAGCAACTTCACGTAAAGCTAATTCGCGCAGCTGCAATATATGCTCGGCTTTAAAAAAGTTCTTGAGTGCTGCTTCAATTTTTTCGGCCTGATAAATTTTACCCTCTTTCAATCTGGCAATCAATTCATCCGCTGTTAAATCGATATTAACCACTTCGTCTGCCATTGCAAGTACTTTATCAGGGATGCGCTCCTTAACTTCAATGCCGGTAATTTTTTGGATTTCCGAATTCAGGCTTTCGATGTGCTGTATGTTTACGGCACTGATAACATTAATTCCGGCATTTAAGATATCCATTACATCCTGCCAGCGCTTTTCATTTTGACTTCCTTCTATATTCGTGTGCGCCAGTTCGTCGACGACTACAACTTCAGGATGAGAATTAATGACTGCCTGAACATCCATTTCGTCCAATTCTTTACCCTTATAAAAAAGCTTCCGCCTCGGTATAACAGGGAGTCCATCGATTAAAGCAATTGTCTCTGCACGTTGATGTGGCTCAATGTAACCGATTTTTAAATCGATACCATTTTTTAATAATGAATGCGCTTCCTGCAACATTCGGTATGTTTTGCCGACACCTGCACTCATGCCAATATAAATCTTGAACTTTCCGCGCCTAGATTTGCGGATCAGCTCAAGAAAATGCTCGACATTTTGCTCCTTATTTTCTAAATCAGACATTAAAACGAAATTGCCAGTGATGTTGTCACAAAGGTATTGGTATTTACCGTATTTCCGTCCTTCAAAAAGACTTTATCCTTACTATTCAATGTTCTTGCTTCAATCCTCCAGATTGCATTTTCCCGAACCTTGTAATCTAAATTAATTGAATAACCGGTAGTCTGAAATCCATTTTCCGTACCCGAAGCAATGATGACTCCTTTTTTGTCGACATAATATTCCGCTCTTCCAACTACAGCCCACTGACTATTCAAAACAACTTTCACTATTACAACAGGACTGTACCATGAATTAAAAGCGCTACCCGTTGGCGAGCTTTTCTCCATTCCATAATCGAATCCGGCAGTAAGATGAAACTTATCTGTAAAATGAATCATTCCATAAAAATTATGAAAGTATCTCATTTGTTTAGCCGAATCGGGCTTTTCATTTCCGACGTATGTACTGTAATTCAGTGTGATTTTATCATTTGGAGTAAATGTAATCTGACTGCCGAAAGCAGGAGTATTATTCCAGTCCGGCCGTTGAATATGCTGCCAGCCATTCAGAATCAATCCACACAAAAACCACTTCGAATTATCCGAAGTATAGGATATTTTCGCGCCACTTTCGTAATAGGGACAATTTTCGCCTAAAATACTACGTGTTAAAGCCCAACAATCCTTCGACACCGCACTTTCAAATCCGATATGTGAAGCAAAGATTCCTGCATCAAGCCATAAATTTTTCTTTGCTGAAAGCTTTATCCCTCCATTAGCTTCAAAAACATTTTTAAGCACACCTGGCTCGGCAGAATAGTTTACGTTCATATAAGTTCCTACACCAAGTGCTAAGTTTGCACGAACCTTATCGGAGTTATAAGCAGCTTTTACAAAACCGAGATTAAGACTAAACTCATTATGCCGATTATGACTATAAAAGAATGCCGGCCTGTTATGATCTTTCGGCTGGTTGAAATCATAAGAGTAATAAACTTCAGCAAAACCGGAAAAACTCACATTAGCTTTTGAAGTATCAAGCTGTGCAGAAGCAAATGTTGATATTAACAGAAATAGTGTTAGGTATATTGTTTTCATTTTTTCTTATTTGAGTGCATCTAATGCAATATTTAATTTTAATATATTAATTCGAGCCGGCCCGAACATTCCAAGCAATGGTTTTTCTGTATATTCATTTACTAATGATTCGACCTTGCTTTCTGAAATATTTCTGGCTTTTGCAATTCGACTAATCTGAACCATGGCAGCTTTCGGTGAAATATTCGGATCTAATCCGCTTCCGGAAGCAGTAACCATTTCAACAGGAATATCGCTTTTGGCTACATTCGGATTATGTATTAGAAATGTATCTATTCGTGACTGAACAAGAGCGAGATATTCCTCATTGGTAGCGCCTTTATTACTTGCTCCCGACCCGGCAGCATTGTAACCGACAGCTGAGGGACGTGACCAAAAATAATTGTCGGACGTAAACGACTGTCCGATGTTTACAAAGCCATACTTTAAATTCTCCTTCGAGTTTACATAATTCACTATTTCTCCTTTACCGTTATTAGGAGCAACGATTTGACCTATACCCCAGATTGTAACCGTGTAGATTCCGGAGAAAACCAGAATACAAATAAGGGTTAGTTTTAGTGCAGGCATTAAATGAGTTTTCATTTTATTTTTCTTTGATTATACAAACAATGTAACAAGCATATCAATTAACTTAATTCCGATAAATGGAATTAAAACACCGCCACCACCATATAGAAGCAGATTACGTTGCAACAATGCACTTGCTCCTATTGGTTTATACGAAACACCTTTTAAAGCCAGAGGAATCAGCATGGGTATAATCACTGCATTAAAAATCACAGCCGAGAGAATTGCACTGGCCGGTGAATGCAGGTGCATAATATTTAAGGCCTGTAGAGCAGGAATAGAAGTAATAAAGAGCGCCGGAACGATAGCGAAATATTTTGCCACATCGTTTGCAATACTGAACGTCGTAAGCGTTCCTCGAGTCATTAACAACTGCTTTCCGATTTCAACGATCTCGATCAACTTTGTAGGATCATTATCAAGATCGACCATATTACCTGCTTCTTTTGCTGCCTGTGTTCCGCTATTCATCGCCACACCTACATCAGCTTGAGCAAGGGCAGGCGCATCATTTGTTCCATCGCCCATCATTGCAACAAGCTTTCCTGATTGTTGTTCTTTACGGATGTAATTCATTTTGTCTTCCGGTTTTGCTTCGGCAATGAAATCATCCACTCCAGCCTTTTCAGCAATGTATCTTGCCATAAGTGGATTATCTCCTGTTACCATCACAGTTTTCACTCCCATCTTTCTCAATCTCTCGAAGCGTTCTTGAATGCCGGGCTTGATGATATCTTGCAATTCGATTACACCAAGGATTTTTTCATTTTCAGAAACAACTAGAGGCGTGCCACCGTTGGATGCAATTTCTTTTACTGCTAGCTCCGTTTCTTTTGGAAAAGTATTTCCGGCAGTTTCAGAGATTCTACGAATTGCATCGTAAGCACCTTTACGGATCCGAAGCCCGTCAGACATATTTACTCCGCTACTCCGAGTTTCTGCTGTAAATTTTATCAATGTCGCTCCTTCAATAGATGCATTTTTACTGACGTCTTTTCCGGCCAGCTCAACAATTGATTTTCCTTCCGGTGTTTCATCGGCTAATGACGACAAAACACTTGCTTTGATAAAATCATCAATAGATATTCCCGGAGCGGGGAAGAAATTAGTTGCTTTCCTGTTTCCGATTGTAATTGTTCCTGTTTTATCCAATAACAATGTATCGAGATCGCCGGCTGTTTCAACGGCTTTCCCTGATTTGGTAATTACGTTTGCACGTAATGCCCGATCCATTCCTGCAATGCCAATCGCTGAGAGAAGGCCGCCAATTGTTGTCGGAATTAAACACACAAAAAGTGAAATATATGCCGCAATGGAAATTGGTGTTTTTGCATAATCGGCATAGAACTTTAGTGTTACACAAACAATTGTAAAAATGAGCGTGAATCCGGCCAATAAAATTGTCAATGCTATTTCATTCGGCGTTTTCTGACGTGATGCACCTTCAACTAAGGCAATCATTTTATCGAGAAAACTTTCGCCGGGTTCGGTGGTAACCTGCACTTTAATTTTATCGGACAAGACTTTGGTTCCACCTGTAACAGAAGACTTGTCACCACCTGATTCTCGAATTACCGGAGCGCTTTCGCCTGTGATTGCACTTTCGTCGATAGTTGCAATTCCTTCAATAATTTCTCCGTCAGTGGGAATGATGTCGCCCGCTTCGCATAAAAAGACATCGCCTTTAACAAGTGTTGAGGAGCTTACCACTTTTACTTCATTGGTATATAAATCGCCAACCGGAAATATTTTCTTCGCAGGGGTGTCTTCTCTTGTTTTACGGAGTGAATCAGCTTGCGCCTTCCCTCTTGCTTCTGCAATTGCTTCCGCGAAATTTGCAAATAAGAGCGTTAGGAAGAGAATGATGAAAATGGCCAGATTATAACCAAAGGAGCCCTGTGAATTATTTCCTGTCATTAGTCCGTATGCTATCACAAACAACATAACGGCAGTACCAATTTCCACGGTAAACATTACCGGGTTCCGAAACATGATTCTCGGATTCAGTTTGACGAACGACTGAACTAATGCTTCATTCACCAATTCCTTTTGAAAGAGAGCCGTTTTATTTTGTCTTTTTTTCATGACAATTTGAGTATGACTATTCTATTATTAAATTAATGTATTGAAAAATATTCGGCAATCGGGCCTAGAACCAAAGCAGGGAAAAACGACAGGGCAGTTACTATTGAAATGACTGCAAATATCATCACTCCGAATGTGAGTGTATCTGTTTTTAGAGTGCCTGCACTTTCCGGTATGTATTTTTTCTTTGCCAGAATTCCTGCAATTGCAACCGGCCCTATGATCGGAATAAACCTTCCGAGTATCATAACAATACCCGTACTAATATTCCACCAAAGTGTATTATCGCCAAGGCCTTCGAAACCACTCCCATTATTTGCATTGGCTGATGTGTATTCGTACAACATTTCAGAAAATCCATGGAAGCCCGGATTATTCAACCAGGTCAAAGTAGAATCTCCGCCGAAAATGTAACAGGCAAATGCTGTTCCACCTTTAAGCAGCAATGCAGAAACGAGTGTTACGATCACAGCAATTTTCATTTCCCTGGCTTCAATTTTCTTTCCGAGAAACTCCGGTGTTCGTCCGACCATTAAACCGGAAATGAAAACCGCAATGATGATGAAGATGTAAAAGTTCAGGAAACCTACTCCGCATCCGCCATAAAAAGCGTTTACCATCATAGCCAGCATTTGATTCATTCCTGAAAGTGGCATATAACTATCGTGAAATGAATTGACCGAACCTGTAGAAATTACAGTGGTAAGGATACTCCAGTATGCAGAAGCCGGCGTTCCGAAACGGACTTCCTTGCCTTCCATCGCGCCCGAACTCATATCAACGCCCATCTTTGCTATTTCGGGGTTACCGTGTTGTTCCATGACCATCGTCGGCACGACAAGTAGGAGAAAACCGGCCGTCATTACACCGAAAATCATCCATGCCAATTTTTTTCTTTTCAAATAAAAACCTAAGGCAAAAATCATAGCCAGCGGAATGATAAACTGAGCTACCATTTCGATTATGTTAGTCGCGTAATTCGGGTTTTCGAATGGATGAGCTGAGTTGGTTCCAAAATAACCACCTCCGTTTGTGCCTAAATGTTTGATGGCCACAAAAGCTGCAACGGGACCGGTCGAAACCTGAACCGTATCTCCCTGAAGCGAAACAATGTTTTGCTTGCCTTCGAACGTCATTGGCATTCCATTTACCATAAATAAAATCGCCACTATTGCTGACAACGGCAACAAAATTCTGGTAAGAGATTTCATAAAATAATTATAGAAATTGCCCAGATGCTCGGTCGTACGTTCCCTTAATGCATTATAGACTACTGCAGCTACAGCAATACCAGTTGCTGCTGAGACAAATTGCAAAAACATCAGGCAAAATATTTGAGCCAAATATGAAACACCGGTTTCTCCTGAATAATGCTGCAAATTGCAATTCACCAAAAAACTAATTGCTGTGTTAAAAGCTAAATCCGGCGACATCGATGGATTGCTATCCGGATTAAATGGAAGTCTGCCCTGGTTCATTAAAATTAACATGGCAAACAAAAACCAAACGAAGTTAATCGTGAGCATAGAAACAAGATTCTGTTTCCAATTCATTTCCTTTTTAGAATCAATACCACAGATTCTAAAAAAGAAGTTTTCGATTGGCGCCATAAAATCGAGAAATGATTTTTCGCCTTCAAAAACTCTCGCAATGTATTTGCCAAAAGGAATGGCAAGCACAAGCGTTAGCACAAACATGAGGATTACTCCAAGTATTTCTGAATTCATGGTTTTAAAACTTTTCCGGTTTAATTAATACATAGCAGAGGTAACAGAACATTGCTATACAGATAATGAATAGTGCTAACATGGATTTTGAGGTTTAGATGTTATCGAAGAAATCAATGGTTTTAAAGAATAACCAGAAACAAAAAATTCCGGCTAGCAGTAGAATTATTGTAATCATTGGAATTGAGGTTTTGGAGACTAGAATTGAATTATGAAATTCGGTCGGCAAGGTCAATTGGTATGCCCTTCTTCTTGCGCAGAGACTATCAGATTACATATCAAGCCTTTAGTCGGCAGTCGGTAGTCACGGATACAAAAAAACCCTTCCATTTTGGAAGGGTCGATTTTCATTTTGGTATGGTTAAGTGAATTGGCTATTCCAACTTATAATCCTGAATTTTTCGGTACAAAGTGGTGAGGCCTATATTTAAAAGTCGCGCCGTTTCGGTCTTATTTCCGTTAGTATATTTTAAAACTTTTAAGATGTGCTGTTTTTCAACTAATGCTAAATCGAAGCCCGACTGATCAGAACTACCGGAAGCGGCACTTTTAATTTCGATTGGCAGATCGTCGACGGTAAGCTCAATGCTTTCGGCCAGGATTAATATTCGCTCAATCGTATTTTTCAATTCCCGCACATTGCCTGTCCATTGAAAGCATTTCATCTTGTCGAGAAACTCCTTGCTGACAGAAGGTCGCTTCTTATTCATTTTAACTGAATAATGATCGAGGAAATGATTCACGAATAACTCTATGTCTTCTTTTCTTTCCCGCAATGGAGGTAATTCAATCTGAAATACAGCTAAACGATAATACAAATCGCTTCTGAATTTACCTGCTTCAACTTCTTTAGCTAATTCGCGATTCGTTGCTGCAATTATCCGAACGTTAACTTTCGTAGGGTTAGAATCGCCTACTTTCAGAAATTCACTTGTCTCTAAAACACGAAGCAATTTTGTTTGCATGTCGAGACCTAACTCCCCTATTTCATCGAGGAGAATTGAACCGCCATTTGCAGCTTCAAACAAACCTCGTTTATCCTTAATAGCTCCGGTAAAAGCACCGGCAATGTGACCGAATAATTCGCTTTCTAAAATATCTTTGCTGATTGCTGCGCAGTTGACAGTCACAAAATTATTTTTGCTTCGTGAACTTGCATAGTGAATTGCTTGTGCAAAAACTTCTTTTCCTGTTCCCGTTTCACCGGACAGTAAAACCGTTGTATCAGTAACTGCTACTTTTTGAGCAAGCGTAATTGCTTCTTGTATTTTTTTGGACTTACCAATGATATTATCAAAGCCATATCGTTTATTCACCTTTTTTTCAAGATGAGCTAATCGTTGTTGTAATCTCGACTTCTCTACAGCACGATTAATAAGAGGAATTATCTTCTCATTATCATCGCCCTTTGTGATGTAATCGAATGCACCATGTTTAATAGCTTGCACACCATCGGCAATTGTTCCGAATGCGGTGAGAACTATAATTTCGGTAAATGGATAAAGTGATTTCATTTTAGCTGTAATGTCGATGCCATTTCCATCAGGCAGCTTTACGTCACAAATGACTACTTCAAAATCTTCACGTTCTAGTTTCTTAAATCCTTCCCTGGCAGTAGCCGCTTCAACAACAATAAAATCATCTAAAGAAAGAATTCGAGCGAGTAAGCTTCGCAGCTTTTCCTCGTCATCGATTAACAGAATCTTCGGTTTGTTTAACACAGGAAATAGGTATTACCGGTGCAAATATAGATAAAATAAGGTGTAGGGTTTAATAGGAACTTCTGTCGTTAAAACCCGACACCAATCACCAAGCTCCCGCATAATTCAAATTTTCGCCCGTTTTTGCCTTTGTGTATTCATATTTAAGTCGCATAATCTGACGGATGTGCAGATAGTCGTGCGCCAGCCAATTGGCCAGAAACATAGAGGCCGTCAGCGGTCCGAGCGATGGATGGTGGTAGGTATTATCCCAAATCGGATCCTTCAAAATACGTAACCACTCTACCGATTTTTTTCTCTCTGACAAAAAGAGCTTCAATTTCTCATCGAAATTTTGTCGCGAATATTCTCTGCTCAACACCCAGCCTGAAGGATCGATCGGCGGCATGGCGACTAGGGGTGTTTCCAATGTATGCTTAACACGTGCTCGAAAATCATCGCACTCTTCATCGTATAAATGACATACGATTTCGAGCAAAGTCCATTTGCCTTCAAGGAAACGCCAATGGTATACTTCTTCGGTGAGGCCTTCGAGTAGGGTGCGGAAGACTTCGATATTTCTTTCTAATTCGGGGATGATGATATCTCTGATGTCGGTTGGCATGGGAAAGAAGATTTTAGGATGATGAAATTACGAAATATTTTGATAGATTCTATTGCTACTGCAGTGCTCGAAACCTACGGGGTCCCCCTTCGGAGGATGACGTATCATTTTAGTGTGAGGTGTCGTTCATCGTCCGCAATAAAATGTTTGGCTTTTTACTTACTGCACTCGGCGGACGATGAACGACATGTTTGAAGTAACGAACTACTCACTTCTCCTCATATATGCGGTTTCATTAATTACGAAAGCAATTTCCAGCTATTTCATCTACGAAAACGCCACTCTACTTTTGTTTTATAAAATCCTCTCTTATGAAAAACACAAAAAACAATGTCATCGACGATATCAAAGTCGAGAATGAAATCCTCCGCATGCAATTGGCAGCGGAGTTTGGAATGGAATTTAATCAGGAATCGGATGTGAAGCTTTCTCCTTTTATTGAGCGGGAATGGCTGAAGTCGATTCAACGATTTGAAAAAGCGTATGCGGCGAATAAAATGGAAAGCTGTTACAAAGCTGTCGGCGAACCGGCTTACCTTCCTGTCGATCAGCTGAACGACGAACAGCTTACCACCGAGCTTCGAAGATTGATTGATTTGCTTAGTGAAAAGAATATCGTCGTCGATTATATCAGCGACATTTCGGATCGGGAAATATATTCATTCATCACCGACAAATTATTCAAGGAAGATATTCTGATTTTTCCGGAGAGGGAGTGGTGACGCATTTTACGTTTAGCGAGTTTTATCCGGAGGAGTGATCGGTGGGTGCTTAGTTGCTTGGTTGCTTAGATGCTTAGAAATCGGCACTAAAGCTCTTCAATTGGGAAAAATCCGATCGAATCAAGCTGAAACCGAGCAACCAAGCAACTTCAACGCCTCCCCTTTGAGTATATACCAAAAGTATATACCTTTGCAAAAAAAGCCGGCAGATGAAAACCCTATCCCTCAAGCTGGAAGACAGCATTTACGAAGACGCAGATAAAATTACAGCTGAATTGAAAATGGCACGGAACAGATATATCAATGAAGCGGTTCGCATTTACAATGAGGTAAACAAACGCCGTCTTATCAAAAAACAATTGCATAAAGAGTCGAAACTGACTCGTAAGGAATCATTATCGATTTTGGCTGAATTCGAAAAACTGATTGATGAAGCTTAAGCAATTCGATATCTGGACAGCTGATTTGAATCCTAAGCGTGGAACGGAGCCGGGGAAAATCAGGCCGGTTGTAATTGTGCAGACTAATCTGCTGAACAATGAACATCCATCGACTCTTATTTGCCCGATCACAACTCAGGTAATTGAGGAAGCAGAAATCCTCCGCGTGCATTTAAAGAAAGGCCAACTACCCCAAAAAAGCGATGTACTCGTTGATCAGATTCGCGCTATTGATAATCGCCGGTTTTTAAAAAAGGTAGGGAGTTTGAACGCGGGGCAGGTGGATAGGCTGCGGGAGAACTTGAGGGTCGTAATGGATTTGTAGTGGGTTTCTTTGCCACGAATAATACAAAAATGTGTATGAAAGACTGTTAGTTATTTCCCGCAGAATTCGCAGAAATTCGCAGAGGCTCTTGTGTATTCTTGTAACCTCGTGTTCTTGTGGTAAAAAAAACAGCACCTCAACGCGTCGATAATTTCTCCATCGAGTCTACGGTAATGCTGCAGAAGCCGAATTCGACATCGACTTTCCCCCGAATCAGATACAAACCGCGACCGCGGAAGGGATACTGATCGGCGACTTTGGGGAAGTGTGTGGTGTCGAAGAAATAGCCTTCGCTGTCTAAGAAGGTTCCGAACATCATCATCTCGCGCTTCACGGTGCTGGTGTACTTGGCGGTAACCATGTAGCCGACGATTTCGATTCTTCGTCCGATAAATTTCGGCAGATCGGCGGCGAGATTTTTTACGGGACTTTCGTTGGCAAGCAAACTAAATGGCGAGCACAACGGGAATCCGAGTAATTCGATTTCGTCGTGCGCATCGTCGACGGGATGATGAACGAGCTCGGGAAGCGTGAACGTCTTCGTGCCGGTTTCGAACAGAGCGTAGTGCTTCTCTGTTTTTCGTTCGCTGCCAATCTCCATATGAATATCCCACAGCAATTGTTTCTTCGAACGGCCGGTGAAACGAAAGGCTCCGATGCGAATGAGAATGCGCAACTGCTCCACTTCGATCGACACGCGCTTCATGAAATCGGCCAGACCGCCAAACTCGCCGTTCACATCACGCTCGCGAAGAAAGGCTTCGGAAACTTTCTTCTCGAGCCCGGCAAGATGAATGAAGCCGAGAAAAATATCGTCGCCGGTGATCGATGTTTTGTAGTACGAACGATTGATACATGGCGCATGAATTTTCGCTCCCGACATGCGTGCTTCGTGAACATAGAATTCGGTACGGTAAAATCCGCCGAAATTATTTATCACGCCGACCATGAATTCCTTCGGATAATGCGCCTTCAGATACAAGCTCTGAAAACTCTCGACAGCATACGATGCCGAATGCCCTTTCGAAAACGAATAACCGGCAAAACTTTCAATCTGTCGCCATACTTCGGTGCTGATTGCATCGGGATAACCTTTCTCCCTGCAATTCGAAAAATACTTATCCTGAATGCGGGCGAATTCGTCGCGCGAACGAAATTTCCCCGACATACCTCTTCGCAACGAATCCGACTCCGACAAGGTGAGTCCGGCAAAATGATAGGCAACTTTGATCACATCTTCCTGATACACCATGATGCCGTACGTTTCCTCCATCAGCTCTTTCATGAGTGGATGAATGTACGTGCGTCGGGCAGGATCGTGCGTGCGCAAAATGTATTCACGCATCATGCCCGATTTGGCAACACCCGGACGAATAATCGAACTAGCTGCCACTAATTGTATGTATGTATCGACGGCGAGTTTCTTGAGCAACATGCGCATGGCAGGCGACTCGACATAAAAACAACCCATGCAACGTCCGGTGCGAATCAGACTCTTGATGACTTCATCTTTCTTGAATGCTGCCACATCGTGAATGTCGATCTTCTCTCCCCTATTCTCCTTTACGATATCGACAGTATCTTTTATATGACCTAGCCCGCGCTGACTGAGAATGTCGAGCTTGCAATAACCGAGATCCTCCGCTTCGAGCATGCTGAATTGCGTCGTCGGAAAACCTTTCGGCGGCATGAAGGTGGCCGTATAATATGAAATCGGTTTTTCGGAGATGATAATTCCGCAGGCGTGAATCGTTAAGTGATTCGGGAAATCCTGCAATTGCATGGCATAGTAGTTAATCTGCTTCGTGATGCGATCGGGCGTATCGGGATGCCGACGATTTTCGACGATGTAGTCGATCTCGCCTTTTGGCAAACCAAATACTTTTCCCAGTTCGCGCACTACTGCATTCGACTGATAAGTAGAATACGCTCCGAGCAATGCCACATGATCGTTGCCGTAGCTGCGGAAAATATATTCCGTCATGTCGTCGCGATCCGTCCAGGAGAAATCGATGTCAAAATCCGGCGGACTCGTTCGTGCCGGGTTG
Source organism: Bacteroidota bacterium (assembly GCA_016721305.1). Taxonomy (GTDB): domain Bacteria; phylum Bacteroidota; class Bacteroidia; order AKYH767-A; family 2013-40CM-41-45; genus JADKIH01. Next base: position 81,886 of record JADKIH010000008.1, on the reverse strand, counting down.
ATAAAACGTTCGAAGTACAAATCGAGTTCGATCGGATCTACGTCAGTAATACGCAGACAATACGCCACGATGCTATTTGCTCCGCTTCCTCGTCCGACGTACGAATAATTTTTATGCTGAGCATAGCGGATAATATCCCAGTTGATCAGGAAGTAGGCCGCAAAGCCCAACTCGGCAATCATCTTCAACTCCTTTTCGACACGGGAACGCACTTCATCAGTGCCTTCACCGTATCGATATTCCAAACCTAAATAAGTTTCGCGACGAAGAATCTCTAAATCAAGTGCGGTACTTCCCGAAAACGTGCTCTTATTTTTGCTTTCGTGAAAATGAAAATCGATCGAACACTGATCGAGTAACGCATGGGCATTAAAAATCAATTCCGGGAAATCGACAAAGCTGCGCTGCACTTCGCCGGGCGTGAGCATGCATTCATCTTCATGCGCAATTTCGTCGGGCGACAAACGCGACAACAATGTATTCTTCGCCACGGCCCGCAGGAGATGATGCAATTGAAATCCCCCGGCATGTTTAAATGTAACCGGATGAAAAGCCACGAGCTTTTTCCGCACCTGCTGCCAGTCGGAGAAACGCAAACGATTCAGTTGAGAACGGCGAATGCCTAAATAAAAATCGGGATGATTACGAATGGCGGCCGGACTTACTTTCATTGCCGGTGAATATGGAATGACCCAGAACACATCTTTCAATACCGGCGGTGTATCCGGAAATTCCGGTTGCTCGGCCGTGCCTTTGCGAAGTGAGAAGGTTAGAAATTCGTTCAGTGCGCGAAAGCCCTCTTCATTTTTAGCCAGACCTGTATAATGATGAAAAGCGCCCGTGCGAAATTCGATTCCCGCTACCGGTTCTACACCATATGAAGGAGCAAGTCTGACAAAGTCCGACATGCCCGATGTATTATTAATGTCTGTCAACGCCAGTTTCGGAACGCTGCAACGGCGCGCCTCTTTTAAAAGGTCGACGACGCTGAGCGTTCCGTAGTTTAAGCTAAACCAACTATGGCAGTTGAGAAACATGGCGCTGGTGCTTTAGTCCGTAGTTTTTAGTCTCTAGCCTTTAGTCCCTAGTCTTTAGTTCGCAAGAACCGACCGACTTGAATTTAATCTCAAGCAAGTAGTTTCTTCGCAAGCTAAAGACTACGGGCTAAAGACCATCGACTAAATTTCGGGCGTCTATAGTTCGTGAACTACAGACTACCCGTTTAAAGAGTAAGACCAAACAAAAAAGCCTGAATTGTCATAAACAAACCTGATTGTATTATAGTCTTTTTGTATGTCTATAATGTAGTCATTGGCTTCGCGATTTGCAAGAAGTTTTTTTCAACAGCCGTAAAAAGGTTGGGAATGAGCTGGTTTTATTTCAAGGTTCAAGGTTCAAGGTTCAAGGTTCAAGGTTCAAAAAGTTCAAAGTTCAAGATTCAAGGTTTACAAAAAGAAATGGTTTAATCGTCAATGCTTTGACTTTGAACATAAACCTTGAACAACCTTAAAGAAGGAACGGCAAAACGTTTCATACCTAAAAAGTTTTTTACACTTTTGACTTGACAACCAACGCCTACCCTTAAAGAGGCGCAACTTTGAACCTTGAACTTTGAACTTTGAACTTTGAACAAAATTGTGGAACAAAAAAGTTAGCGCACCAAAGTCACATGCCCAATATACTTGTGCACATCGCCTCTGAAATCGTCGACTTTGATGACGTACTCGTAGACATCGTTTTGACAATGGCGGTCGTTGGCGTAGAAAGAGCCGTCCCATGGATTAGTGCGGTCGGTTGAATGGTAGATTTCTTTTCCCCAACGATCTAAGATCCACATTTCGTATTTCGCCCAGCCGATACCGTTGGCAACGAAACCATCGTTTACTCCATCACCATTCGGTGTGAAGGCATTCGGAGCGTAAAAAGTAAACTCCTGTTCAACGTATAAAACACCATAGGTGGTATCGATGCAACCACCCGGACTTGTAACGATCAATCGAATATGATAAGTTCCGCTGTCAGGATAAACGTGTACAGGGCTTTGCAATGTATCTGTCGTTCCATCACCGAAATCCCAATTCCAGGTAACAGCATTGTTACTGATATCGGTAAAAGTGATCGACGGATCAAACACAGAAACAGTGGCTGATGATTGGATAAAATCAGCAGCAGGATAGCCGTAAACTGTGACGACGTCCTGAATCACCTGAGTAGCACGACAACCATCCGGACCGGTAAGAGAAAGTGCAATGTCATAACTCACGGGAACAGTATATGTGTGTCGGATTTTCATCGGTAGATGTAAAGCCGTCATCCAAATTCCAGAAGTAAGTTGTTCCGGCAGGTTGCGGATAGAAGTTTTCGAAATTCACTTCAACGGGCGTACATCCGTTGATCAGATGAGGAAGAAAATCTACTTGAGGCAATGGATGAACCAGAATCGCAACCTGATTATTTACTGCAGGTGAACATCCGTCAGTTGCCGTCACCACAAAAGTGGAATCGTGCAATGGTGCAATTGTGTATTGATCACCGGTAAACGAACTATCGTTCCATGAATAAAAATACGGTCCGCCATTTCCTCCCGATGCCAATGCCGAAACAGGAATCTCATCGCCTTCACAAATTGTGTCGGCAGGACTCACGGCAACATTTAACGGAGGATAAACGTTTACCTCAACCGTATCAGGATCGACCGTGCAATTATTCGCATCATAAACAGTAACTATATAAGTTGTGCTTACGGAAGGTGTAACAGCTATTACAGATCCTGTATCGGCATTACTCCAGACAAAATGGTACGGTAAAACACCTCCTGTAGCAGTAGCCTCAAGAGATGCCGGTTGTCCAATACATATTGTCGGCGGAGAATTGAGCGATAAACTGATCGGAACAGCAGGAGCAACTGTAGATGAAGCAGTCGCAGTACATCCATTCACATCAGTCACTAAAACCGTATATGTTCCGGCACTCAATCCTGTTGACTGAGCAGAATTTCCGCCTGATGGTGACCACAAATATGAGAATGCTCCCGTACCGCCGGAAGCAAAAACGGCTGCACCACCTGAATTTCCTCCGCTGCAAGACACCGGAGTAGCAGTGGTTGAAAGAGAAATCGGATCAGGCTCGTCGACAATATCGGTATCAGACTGAACACAACCATTCGAATCGGTTACGTAAACAATATAAGTTCCGGCTGCAGTGTTCGCTAAACTTTTGAAAGGACCAACACCGGAATTCACATTCACAGAAGCTGAGCCGTTATTTCCGCCGAAGCAGGAAACATCCGACAATAATGTTGCATTGACATTTGGTCCACCAACATCGGGAACGTTTACAATTGAAGCAGACGTACAACCATTGGCATCAGTAACGGTTACCGTATATGCACCGGAGAAAAGATTATTCGCAACAGCTGTGCGCATTTCCGCCGAATGGGCGTCCAATTATACGAATATCCGGCCAAGCCTCCGGATGCATTTACTGTTGCAGTACCATTCGCCACATTACAATTCGCCGCAGTAGATGATGTCGTTAAAGAAATTTGCCGTCGGCTGACTTACGATGGCCGTAACTGAATCGATGCAATTGTTTGCATCTCTAACGGTAACCGTATATGTTCCTGCCGAAAGTCCGGTTGCAAGCGAATCAATTCCCGCCTGAAGGTGACCACATATATGAATATCCTGCGGTACCGCCATTTGCAATAACAGTAGCTGTTCCTGTATTCCCGCCATAACATAAGACGGCCGATGTATTGGTGTCGAACTGAATGGCGCTTGGCTGTGTTAATCAATGCTGTGGCTGTTGTCGTACATCCGTTGCCATCTGTAACAATAACTGTATAGGTAGCTGCAGGGAGATTCGAAGCCGAACTGTCTGTTCCGCCGACAGGTGTCCATTGGTATGAATATCCTGTTGTCCCTCCGTTGGCTGTTACAGAGACAGACCCTGTACTTGATCCATTACATAATGCAGGTTGTGAGGCAGTATTAACGACTAACTGACTTGGCTGAGTGATCGTAATTGAATCGACAGCTGTACAACCATTCGCATCAGTGATGTTGCCGTAATAAGTACCGGCTGTTAAATTATTTGCAGCAGATGCGCTATTTCCTCCGCTTGGAGTCCAGTTATAGTTGTATGGACCACTTCCTCCGAAGGAGTAATTGTCGCCGTTGCCGTAGCTCCTCCAAAACAAGAAACATTCGTTCCTGTGACATTTGAAACCGGCAATGCATTTACAACAACTCGAACATCATCCGTTGAAGTACAGCCATTCGTATCGGTAACAGTGACGGTATAAGATGATGTAGTATTGGTGTGACGCTAATTTGTTGCGTATTTTGATTCCCCGGCATCCATAGATACTGATTCCCCCTGATGCTGATAAAGTAATTGAACCTCCGATACAGATAGCACTATCTAGTCCTGCAAAGGCTATCGGACTCGGATTAATCAAAACATCAACCGGATCCGTTGCTGAGCAACCTGGCGTTACTAACGGTAACCGTATATAGGTAGTTTGAGCATTTGGAGAAACAGTAATTTGAGATGTATTAGCTCCGCCGGACTCCACGAATAAGCAGTTACCGCCCGATGCTAGTAAAGTAGCAGATGCACCGGAACAAATACTTTGATTGAGTCCCGCATTGGCAATAATACCCGGAGCGACGTTCACAGTAACTACATCGGTAGCGGGGCATGTTCCGTTGCTTTGAGTTGTGACGGTATAAGTCGTTGTAGCAATTGGTTGCACAGTAATCTGCTGCCCATTTTGTCCGCCGGACTCCACGAATAGAATGTTCCTCCGGTAGCAGTAAGCGTAGCTGAATCACCTGCGCAAATTGTTTGAGGTAAGCCCGCATCAACTGATCCCGGAGGTGCAATCGTAACTGTTGTGGTATCGCTGTTAGAACATCCGTTACCATCTGTTACGACACAGTATAAGATGGACCGGCAGAAGGTCCCGGATTCCAAAGGTAGCTTGCTCCACCGCTTGCAGTAAGGGTAGCGCTTGCTCCACTACAAATTATTACATCATTTCCCGCATTTGCTGCAGGCAGAGGATTTACGACAACGTTATGCTGTACAGAATCTTTACAACCATCAACGTTCGTAATGACCATCCATGCTACATAAGTTCCCGCTGCAGTATAAACATGCGCAGGATTCGGAACATTCGAAGTGCCACCATCACCGAATCGCCAATCGTAGACAGAAATGATTCCGGCTGTAGTATTTGTAAAATTAATTTGAGAGTTAACACAACCGGTTCTAGCAGCAAAGGTCGCTACAGGTTGATTCAAACTAAGGTGCAATGGCGTTAAAACAGTATCGACACATCCACCTGCTGTTGTAACAACAAGTTGAACATTGTAATTTCCTTGCCTGTGTACGAGTGCGAAGGATTTTGTAAAGCAGAAGTTCCACCATCGCCGAATGTCCACGCATACGATGCAATCGTATTTCCGACCACAGTTGATTGATCATTGAATTGTACCGTAAGTCCACTGCACGAATACGCCATATTGAAAGCTGCATTCGGCACATGCGTGCCCGGCGCAATCAGCGCGTATCCTGATCGCTGCACATCCCTACCGTCGGACACTGTGACAATGTATGTTCCGCCCTCCGTAAGTGTCGGACCGGTGATGCCGGTATTCCAGCTGTAGGTGTAAGCACCGCTACCTCCTGTCGCGCTCGCCGTCAAACTTGCGGTAGAATTACATGCTACTGAATTGTCGGGCCCAGCATCGGCATTCACGCCGGTGACGGTAATACAATAGGCATAAGTTTGCGTTCCTGCGTAGGGGCAATTATCGTCTCTACAGTAACGTGAAGCAATACGGTTTGAACTAATCTGCGCTGTTGTTAGGTGTCCAGCAAAATGATGCTGATTCACGTGTCCCGGATACGTTGTAAAAGTTGCACCGCTGATTGAATTATCCCACTCAACTGTTGTATTTTGTATAACGTCGAGATCTCCTGAGTTAATCGTGAAGCACGACTGAACACCCGCACACATCGTCATTGAAAAACTATTTGTTCCATTGATGCCTGTTAATGTCGGAATCACATTCGTACAATTGATAACGGTAATCTGAATATCACGTTCTACACTTCCGATTAAAACACCATTACGATATTCCTGAACAAGTACAGCCATTACCGTTACTTCCAGATTCGTTGGTGTCATACAAATATCGCCTGTCGAAGAATTGAATGACAAGGCAGGACTCGACGACAATGGATTCGATGGACTAAATCCTGTTGAGTAAGTAACAGGAGTTCCCGGTGAATCATATGGCGTCATCAAAGAATAAACGAGTACGTCGCCATCCTGATCGTATGCTCCGTGATTGAAACAGAACTGCTGACCTAAGCAAACGAATGGTACAGGTTTGTTTGAAAAGATCGGTGAGTTATTACAAGGCGCAGCCATATTGTTCAACGTAGAAAAAATGTACATCTGCGTTTGACCGGGACCAACCAGATTTGTGATTGCATTATTTCGACAACACAAATTGTAACTGAATTGCCAGTCGGCACATGGTCCGGGTAATGTGATGACGCCACGATAAACATATTCCTGAATTCCGGTAAATGTTCCGCCATTGCATGTCGTTACTTCGGAAGGGCAAACCGGAGAAATTTCCTGTCCCGTACCCGGGATCAAATAAATCGGCACTGAATCGGCACCATAACATGACGACTGAAAAACCAATATTCGCCATCGTTATCTGCATCAATTCCGGCACAATCGCGATAAAAAGACAATGTTATCTCATACTGATTCCCACCCAAACAATGATAGGTCAAGTCGGAACCCATAGAATGGCTAGCTTTGGCTGAAGGCAAAGCCAGCATCCAAAGTGCGATCAATAATCCGTAAAAGCGTTGGGAGAAAATTCGCTTCATCATTTTAATCTGCTAAATAACAATGCTTTAGAGTTTTAGCAGGAAGGATACAAGGGTATCTTTTTTTTCTGGTTGCAAAATGAATAAAGTATCGGATACCAGTCAAGTTGAAGACGAGATATATCGGGCTGTTCACCTCATTTTTAGGGCAATCACCCGAGGGTTCGATCTGAGTTTAATTTCCTCATAATTAATACTATCCAAAGCCTGATGTCATCCTGAAAACCAAGCAAACTATATCCATATATGAATTTCGCCTAATGAATTCACAATCAAGTTTTTCTCCCATTAAACGGGTTAAACCCTCTCCTCCTCACTCCCGATCCAACCGCTCTTTGGATAGAAGAATCACCAAAGCGCTGCCGGAGTTTATCCATCGCCTGGTAAAGACGAATCATTTCTTCGCTGTCTTCAAATAAGTTGATCTGATATCCACCACCAACGAGATGACTGAAGCGCACACCGATCAGACGAATGAGCATTCGGCGTTGGTAGAGTTTGTCGAAGAGTTCTTTCGCGCAGGCGATCAGCGTGTGATCGGATGACGTGTAGGGAATTCTCAGCTGCGTAGTGTGCGTATCGAAGTTGGAATAACGGATCTTTACGGTTACACATGCCGTTAGCTTGTTTTCCGTGCGAAGCTGATACGCGATTTTCTCCGTCATCGTCACGAGCATCGACTTGATGTGATTCACATCGATTGTATCCTGCTCAAACGTTTCTTCGCTGGAAATGGATTTGCGCTCCGAATACGGCTCAACGGGATTGTTGTCGATGCCGTTGGCCTTTTTCCAGATCGACACACCATTGTCGCCAAGCACACGCTCCATCAATTCAACGGGCATTTTCTGAACCGTTTCGATTTTCTCTACGCCCATCGTTCGCAAGGTATGCGCCGTCTTCTCTCCTACCATCGGAATTTTCTGCACCGACAAAGGCGCGAGAAAAATTTTCTCCTCGCCGAAATCAATTTTCCGCTGACCATTCGGCTTAGCTTCGCCCGTGGCCTACTTTGAAACCGTTTTATTGCCCGACATCCCGAATGAAATCGGCAGTCCTGTTTCCTTCGTAATCTTATGCCGCAATTCCGTCGCCCATTTATAGCAGCCGAAAAATTTATCCATACCCGTTAAGTCGATGTAAAACTCATCGATCGACGATTTCTCATACAACGGAACACTCTCTCCTATTATATCTGTCACCACATCCGAATAATGCGAATACTTTTCATAATCGCCCCGCACGACAATCGCATCCGGGCAAAGCCTCCGCGCCAGTTTCATCGGCATAGCCGAGTGCACACCAAACGCCCGCGCCTCATAGCTGCACGACGACACCACACCACGGTCGCTCGTTCCGCCAATAAGCACGGGCTTGCCTTTCAGTTTCGGGTTCATTAAACACGATACTGAGACGAAGAAGGAGTCGAGGTCCATGTGGACGATGGTGTGGCGTTCAGGGTTCAAGGTTCAAAGTTCAAGGTTCAAAGTTCAAAGTTCAAGGTTCAAAGTTCCCGACGAGCAACTTTGAACCTTGAACTTTGAACTTTGAACTTATTTCCAGTTTGTTTTTTCAAATTAAGATTATACCTTTGACTGCTAAGCAACCAATTCGGATGACTACAATATAACCATCCCAACCTCTTCAAACAAGCATTCCTGCTGATTTTTCTGATTAGCAAATCAGCTAATTAGCTAATCAGCTAATCGACAAAAGTAAACCGTCTCCAATAAAGCAAGCACCCCATGGTCTTCAACAACAACATCAAACTCCTCCGTCTCCGCCGCAACCGGACGCAGGATGTCATTGCGAGCGAACTGAATGTTAGTCGTTCTACCGTTAACAGCTATGAAAACGGAAGCATTAAAAATCCCACGCTGGATGCACTGATGATGTTTTCGAAATACTTTAAAGTATCGATCGATACATTAGTAAAAGTAGATCTCGGAAAATTGTCGGAGTTCCAATTGTCGGAGCTCGAGCGAGGTCACGATACTTTTGTAACCGGTTCGCGCCTGCGAGTGCTGGCTACTACGGTCGACAGTCATAATCGCGAGAACATTGAAGTTGTTCCGCTTAAAGCAAAAGCCGGATACAAGAGCGGTTACGCCGATCCGGAATTTATCAAGAAGCTGCCTACGTTTCAGTTGCCGATTCTTTTTAATGATAGAAAATATCGCATGTTCCAGATCAGCGGCGATTCGATGCTGCCGATTCCGGATAAGTCGTATGTGATTGGCGAGTACCTCGAAAACTGGTACGACATCAAAGACGGCGAAGCCTACATCGTCCTCACGCAGGAAGACGGTGTCGTTTTCAAAGTGCTGGAAAATAATTTGCGCAAGAAAAAATCACTCGTACTCAAATCGCTGAACACACTCTACAATCCGTACGAGCTTTCCGTAGGCGAAGTGCGCGAAGTATGGAAGTTCTGCAACTACATGAGCTCCGAAATTCCCGATATCACGATGGCGAAGAGCGAGCTGATTGATAAGCTTTCGAAGCTGGAGCAGGAGGTTAAGTCGATTAGGACGGTGTTGAAATAAGTTGCGAGTTGCGGGTTGCGAGTTACGAGTTGCGAGTTGCGAGTTACGAGTTGCGAGTTGCGAGTTGCGAGTTGCGAAAATAATCTACCAAGTCAGCTGAAACTCAGTCCTGAACTTTAATCCATGAAGACCCTTACCTTCTCTGCGAATTTCTGCGGAATTTCTGCGCTTTCTGCGGGAAACAAATCTACACATTCAAACTAAAAAGAAATTTGAGCTTGCGAATTGAATCAGCTGTTTTTCCTATTAAAAGAACCTGCTTTTCCGCGGTTAGAATCCTCCTTTCAAATAAAGTCCTTTGAGTATTTATTAGTGCTGCTACGCGACAGCAAATCTATCGCAATGGCAACTGGTCTGGCAAGACGGGGAAAAGTCAGGGGTATATTCTTGCGGGGCGCTTGGCGCCCGTTTTTATAAAAGGGTAAACGATGTTCATTCATTTACCCGAATCAATTTATCACATATCAATTCACTTCATAGGAGCAATTAAAACTGCCCCGGGGTACGCCCTGGCTTTCCTGCAGTTGCCCCGGGGCCTCTCCCGGCGTTTCGTCAGTTGCCCCCGGGGCGAGTTGTGTCGAAGAAGGTAGACTTCCGAAAAGTGCATTAATTGTGGAGCGTATCGTTTGTGTTTCTGTTTCTGTTTCTGTTTCTGCTTCTGCTTCTGCTCCTGTGTCTGCTCCTGTTTCTGCTCCTGCTCCTATTTCTGTTTCTGCTTCTGCTCTTGTTTCCGCTCCTATTTCTGCTCCTGCTCTTGCTCTTATTTCTGTTCCTGTTTCTGCTTCTGCTCCTGTGTCTGCTCCTGTGTCTGTTTCTGCTACTGTGTCTGCTCCTATTTCTGTTTCTGCTCTTGCTCTTATTTCTGTTCCTGTTTCTGCTTCTGCTCCTGTGTCTGCTCCTGCTCCTATTTCTGTTCCTGTTTCTGCTCCTCTCCTGTTTCTCCGCCTGTTCCTGTTCCTGCTTCTGCTTCCGATACCGCCACTGCTATCGCTAATAAAAAAAGATAGCAGTGGCAGGAAGAGGAGCAGTGGCAGGAGCAGAAACAGGTACAGTGGCAGGAGCAGAGGATGTAGCTACCCTCCCCTCTCTGCGAATTCCTCAGTAATTTCTCCAATTTGCGTCAGGCCTGCTATGTGGGTAGGAAACAAACTACCCTATCTTCTCATGCCGCGAAAACTTCGCCAGCGACTTCATCGCAAACAACACACTCAGCAACGATAAAAACGCGCCCATCAAAAATGGAGCTCCGGGAAAATAAATTGCTGTTGTTTTTGCAGTGAAGTAGGAAAAGAGATTATTCATCAATAACGGACCAATGATGCTGGTTAATGAAATCAACGAAGTCAGCGAGCCCTGAATTTCGCCCTGCTCATTCGGTGCTACCTGTCCTGAAATCACTCCCTGCAGTGCGGGACCGCAAATTCCTCCGAGCGAAAATGGAATAATTGCCACAAACATCATCCATGTTTGTGTGACAAAGGCAAAGAGTAGAAAGCCTATCGTATAAAGTGCCAGACCGAAATAGATCGATCGCTTTTGTCCTATTGCTGGAATCACAACGCGTATCAATCCTCCCTGAACTATAGCAATCATCAATCCGATAAAACCAAGCGAATAACCAACCATCTTTTCATCCCATCCGAATTTGGCAATGGTGATGAATGTCCAGGTACTTTGATTGGCTTGTCCTGCCAGATAGATACATAATAACGATGCCGTGAGCGAAAGTATTACCGGATACTTTGCAATTCGCGACAACGATCCTGCCGGATTCGCTCGCTTCCAGTCAAACTTGCGTCGATTTTCTACGGGCAAAGATTCCGGTAAAACAAAGTATCCGTAAATGGCATTCAACAATGCAAGAATTGCCGATGCATAAAATGGAATGCGTACGCCGAACTGCCCGAGTAATCCGCCCAACACCGGACCGACAATAAATCCTACACCGAAAGCCACTCCAATCAATCCGAAATTCTGCGCTCGCTTTTCCGGCGGACTAACGTCGGCTATATAGGCTGTAGCGGTTGTAAAACTTGCACCCGTAATTCCTGCGATCAAACGACCAATAAAAAACCACCAGATTGTCGGAGCAAAACCCATGAAGAGATAATCAATTCCGAAACCTAATAAGGAAATCAACAATACCGGACGACGACCAAAACGATCACTCAGTCCTCCGACAATAGGCGAAAATAAAAACTGCATTCCTGCATAGGCAAAACTCAACCACCCTGAATACTTCGAAGCCTGACTCAAATCACCACCAATCATCGTCTGTAATAATTTCGGAATAACAGGAATGATAATCCCGAGCCCGATTACATCGATAATCAGCGTAATAAAAATAAAAGTAAGAGCCCCTGATTTGGCTTTATTATCCATCTAATTGAATTGTTTGAAACAGGTCAACAATATTTGCAAAGAATCGACCTAAAAATAGTTGTTAGAAAATACTCCTCAAAACGAATTGAAGAAAAGAATCGTCAAAATGTAATTTGATAAATGTCTCCTGACGCGTCTCTACTTTTGCTTTAGCCCAAGTGCCGTGATAATTGTGGATGCGGGAATGCAAAAACCCAAGCCCTCGATACCCTTACCGGCTGCTTTCATAGTCGCAATCCCCATCAACTTACCGGTTTCAGAAACAAGAGCTCCTCCGCTGTTTCCGGAATTGATGGACACATCTGTTTGTATGAAATTTACTCCGTTCAGTCTTCGGAATCCGCTAACAATCCCTTTCGTTACGCTTTGCCCGAGCGCTCTGTCAAGAGGTGTTCCGATTGCAAAAACGGCATCACCTACTTCCAGACTATCTTTTTCCTCTAATGAAACCGCTGTTAGTTTACCGGCCGAAACTTCAATCAAGGCCAAATCGTAATCGCTATTCAGCACTTTTACATGTGCAGGAACCAATTCTTCAGAACTCGATATTCTTACTTTCAAAGTGGAAGTATCGCTTTCAACAACATGATAGTTCGTCAAAATCACCCCTGAAGGATCGATAACAATTCCACTACCGAAACCATCTTCGTTTTCAATAGTCACCACAGCGGAAGAAAAATTGCGAAGCATCTCCTTTTGGCTGGCAAAGCGAACTTCAGGTGTTTTCGAAACACTTGTTGGAGCGGACAATGCTCCTGCCAGGTATTTTCTTTCCATTTTATCAAGATAGGAAAACAGTGTATCCGTATTTACCAGATCTTTTGCCGCTTCGTAAACCAATAAATGTACAGGCAAGTCATAGTCTCCGCCGGTGCGATACAAACTTGTTTTCGTTGTAATGCTGCCTAATGATTTTGTCGTATCGGTGGTATAAAAAAATCGCCATTCACACTCAATTGCTGCCGGACCTGAATAGTCGCGAAGCAACCGGCCTTCTAAACGATACTCCAGCTTTGTAATAACCGGCTTGACAAATATTTTCGCCTTATACAACCTTGTTGTTTCCTTTTTATTCTCATCAACATCGTATGCATCAATGAAATTATTTTCCAATCCATTTATAATCGGGTGAGTGAGATTTTGAGCATAACCCATCGTCAAATGAATGTTGTCGTTATTGTACTTTAACTTGCGACCGTTAATTTGTGCAATTACAGTCTCGTCGGAGATCTTTATCTGAGATGTCATTACACCCAGCATGATTGTTTGCCTACGATCCGCAACCTTTTTCCTTAACCTGAGCGATGACGTTTTTTCAACACCCTCTTCGAATGCAGAACCATTCAACTCCATTAGACATGGCGAACAGGATGATAAGTTTTCCGGAAATGGAATTGGCTTCTTTTCGGTTTTCAATTTAAAAAACATCGGTTCATACCCCTTTGATGTCACAGAGTAAACTACCCCTTGTTTCAAAGATTTTAAGGTAAAAGGCGATTTTTCCAATTCGTTCTTGAGACTATCGGTAATAATAGCACTTTCAGGTATTACTGAAATTTTATTTTCAGGAATTTGGGCATTTACTGTAACTGACAATGCAAAAAAAGCAGTTATTAGAAGAAATAGATGTGTTTTTGTGTTCATACGATTTGGCTAAATTATCAAAATCATGGTAAACCGTAAGCGCAATAGGTATTTTATTACATTTGACGCCTCACAAAATCTAACCAAATGAAACTAAAACTAACGTTTGTATTATACCTATTAACCGCACTCACTCTGACGAGCCGCGCGCAATTGTGTGCAATCGACTACAAATCGGACGAATTTGCTCAATTTCGTGCCTCTAAAACTTACTTTATCAAGAGCGGAAATGCAAAATTTGATAATGCTGCTATGGCTGCACTTCAGGATAGCTGGAAAATCACTCCTTTTGCAGCAATTGAAAGCAGTGAATTAAAAACTAAGATTACCGACAAGTCGGCCTCTTTCATTGGCTTAGTACTATTGGGCGAAATGAATCATGGCTACCACTATCTTGCTTTATTCAACGGTGGCAAAAATCGATCGACCGTTATCAATATGACGATATGATTGCGTATGCCCCAACGAATCACTGGGTTGACGAAAATGAACTTACTGATTGTTCATGGCGCGTAAGAAATATGCTGGAAGGTATGATTCAGGCAATCGATATCGTTCAAAAAAATGATATGAAAGGAAGTTCTCTTAAGCTTGTTAACGGCCTTCGCGAATACTACAACGCAAAAGCTCCGATAATTAAAAAGCGTACTCTTCTGATTTCAGAAACTTCAATGGGAGGAAAATTCAAACCACAGGATTTCCAGGCAGCCTATCCGTTCAAATTGGAAATTTGCAAAAGAGAGAAAATCGAAAAAGCAATCGCCGATAAAAGTACCGATTACTACTATCTTCAACCAGGAATCACTCTGAATAAATCGTGGATGGTTGTTGATCCTTCTAATGGCGAAGTTGTTTATTTCAACTACGCTATGATGGGGCTCAATATCCGTGATAAAGAAATTAAAGAAATGGTAGAATTTATCCAAAAATAAACTTCTCTATTAAAATCATAAAAAAAGGGTGGACAATAGTTCACCCTTTTTTTATTACCCTCGGAACGTGTATTTATTTTCGCTGCAGGAAATTAGCAATCGAGAATAGTATGCTTAGCAAAAAGCCATTCCTTAATTCATTTGAGGCATACCGAACTGCGTCCACTCTTCTTTCGTAGGACCGTAAGCACCAATAACCGGCAAGCCAAGAATTCGCATCACAACTACCATCTCGGCACGATGATGCGCCTGGTGTTTTACCAAAATTGAAAGCGTTACTCCACGCTTCCACATTTCACCGTACATGTTGTCTTCTTTTTCAAGATCGGTATCTGTCCAATTGGCTTTGATTGCTTCAGCTACGAGCTTTGCACCTCTTTCGTAAGTGTCGCATAACTCTTTCACAGATTCACCTGCGTAGTCCTGCTGATGTTTGATGTCGATGTTTAAGCCTGTCTTTGCTAACATCTCCTGCAAAGTATGAATGATGTGCCAGCTCATGAAACCAAGCGAGCGAACGTTCGGATGAACCTGATCTTTCAATTTGTCGTCTGACAGCTTCTTGAAAAGATTGAGAGTGGATTGGCTTTCGTATGTCCAATCGGTGAGGAAGTTGGTGATGGAGGTGTACATTTCTATTGAAGATTGAGTGTCAAATATACTTTCCGGCTTTGAAGATAAAAAACGAATTTTAGAAAATTGGTTAGTTGGAAGAAAATACCAGTATTCGTTCAAAGTTCAAAGTTCAAGGTTTGCCCTGTAGGAGACGGCACGTTGAACCTTGAACTTTGAACTTTGAACTTTGAACCTTGGACTTTGAACCTTGAACCTTGAACATTAAACATCCCTTTAGTGAGCATCCACCACCATCGGTGCCTTTTTCTTAAACCTCTGCAAATAGAGCAATGGAATACAGAAAACGAAGAAAACTCCAATGAACCAAAAACGTCGACGTATGTCATTAAATAGGTTTGCTTGAGAACGGCACCGTCGATGGCTTTGTATGCTAGACTTGAAGCATGGGCCGAATCGAATCCCTTTGATAAAAAGCCGTTGTACATAGCTTGGTATCGTGCGTTGAATGCAGGATCGTAAGTGTTTACATGTTCAAGTAGGTTTGTACGATGTGTTGCCTGACGAAGGTGAATGAATGTTGTCACCAAGGCTACTCCGAAAGATCCACCGAGCTGACGCATCATATTGTTCAAGCCTACTCCCTGCGCCACGTTCTGCGGACTCAGACTTCCTAAAGCCAATGTAGTGAGCGGAACGAAAAGCAAACTCAACCCTACTCCACGAAGCATTAGAGGGAAGAAGAAATCTTTCTCGCCGGATTGTAAATTCGAATTCGACAACGTCATTGTAAAGAGGAAGAAAAGGATGAATCCGAAAGTCGCCATGATTTGAGGCGGAACTCCTTTTTGCAACAATCTTCCTACCAGCGGCATCATGATGATCGTCGATAACCCTCCCGGAATCATCAACTCTCCTGTCTGCTGTGCGGTAAATCCTAATAAGTTCTGACAGAAAATCGGGAAAATGAAAACGGATCCGAAAAGTCCGAAACCAAGAATGAATGTCGTAAACATACCTATCGACAATTCTCTGTTTTTAAGAATACGGAGATTTACAATCGGATGTTCAGCTGTTAATTCACGCCAGATAAATAATACAATGCCTAAGACGGAAAGAATCGTCAATCCGGTGATGTACGGAGTAGCAAACCAATCTTCCGACTCACCCTTTTCCAAGATCACCTGCAATGAGCCGATCCCAAGAACTAATAAGAAAATCCCGAGCCAGTCGACGTCGCCTTTTCCGTGCTGATGAATAGAATCTTTAATATAAGTCAGTGCCAGCAAGACAGCGATAATTCCTAACGGTATGTTTATATAAAAAATCCACGGCCATGAGAAATGATCGGTGATGAATCCACCAAGCGTTGGTCCGAGCGTCGGACCTATAACAACTCCCAATCCAAACAATGCAGTTGCCATTCCCATCTGCTCTTTCGGCCACGTCTCTACGAGAATGGATTGCGAAGTACTCAAGAGTGCTCCACCTCCAATCCCCTGAATGAAGCGGAAAATAACGAGCTCCCAGATGTTATCCGCGTTTCCGCAGAAGAATGATGCAACAGTGAATAATATGATAGAGAATACAAAATAATTACGACGACCAAAACGACCGGAAAGCCAGCCTGTCATCGGAAGGATAATCACGTTCGCTACCGCATATGCCGTAACTACCCAACCTACATCTTCTAGTGTAGCTCCGAGATTACCCATAATCTGTGGAGTCGACACGTTCACAACCGTCGTATCAATCAGCTCCAATAACGAAGCCGTGATTACGGTGAAAGTGATGATCCATTTGTTGAAGCCTTTTTCTGCCATTGGTGCGGGTTGCGGGTTACGGGTTGCGAACTATTTGGACACTATTTGCTTTGGGTAGCGATATTGGTATCTGGTTAATTTGGTTCAAGGTTCAAAGTTCAAGGTTCAAGGTTCAAAGTTCAAAGTTTAAAGTTCAAGGTTCAAAGTTCAAGGTTGCCGCTGTAACTGATACTATCCTAGCGGCTTTTAATTTGCGCAACAACTATCGTTAACTAAAAGCACGCCTGTGTAAATTTCAGACACCGCGCCTTCAACTTTGAACCTTGAACTTTGAACCTTGAACATTAAACTACTGTACCAGAACCGACACCTTCGCCGACATCCCCGGACGAAGCACATCCTTCATTGATGGATCGGATTTGATTGCAATTTTAACCGGTAATCGCTGAACAACTTTAACGAAGTTGCCGGTCGCATTATCGGGCGGTAAGAGAGAGAATTTCGCACCGGTTGCTGCCGAGAAGCTGGCAACGGTTCCTTCTACTTTCTTATCCGGAAAGGCATCAATGATTACTTCCACCGAATTTCCTTTTTGCATTTTTCCTACTTGCGTTTCTTTGAAATTGGCTACTACATAGATTTCATTTCCGGAAACAATAGCGAACATCGATGTTCCCGCGTTTACCAATTGTCCGATCTGAATATTTTTCTTTGATGCATATCCGTCGGCGGGAGCGATGATGGTTGCATACGATAATTGCAAATCGGCAAAATCAAGATCGGCTTGCTTTTGGCTTACAACGGAATTAGCAACGACAACTTGCTTTTGTGCGGCTTCAACCATCGCCGTTGCTGATGATTGCTGACGTTGAGCAGTGACCAAGGAAGCTTCTGCGCTTTCTTTCTCCGCTTTAGCTGCATCGAATTGTTGCTGCGTAACTGCTTTGTCGGCTAAAAGATTTTGGTAACGAGTAAAATCCTGTGTCGATTTCCATACACGAATTTTTGCAGTTTCTACCGACGATTTTGCAGTTTCCAGATTTGCTATGGCCGATGAAACATTTGCCTGCGCAACCGAAACACCCGCACGGGCATTTTCCAATGCTGCACTAGCCTGCTCTGTCTTAATTCTCATGTCACGATTGTCGATCACAACTAATGTATCTCCTTTACGAACGAACTGATTGTCTTCAAAACGAATTTCGTTTACATAGCCTGTTACGCGGGAAATTACCGGACTGATATCGTTATCGAGTTGCGCATCATCCGTATCTTCGTGATGTTGAGCGTAGCGATATTTTGAAATACCAAATATTCCACCGGCGATTACAACGACGAGAAGAATGATTGGTAATACTTTATTTTTCTTTTTTGGGGCTTCTTGATTTTCCATGATATTGTAGAGAAAATATTAGTTGATTTTACCGGTAGATTTTAATAGACGATAATAAGCAAGATGTGTGTCAGCCTTTGCCAGAGCCAAATTGATTTTTTGTTGCAACAAAATTGTATTTGCATCGAGCAATTCACTCAACACAACTAAGCTGTTGCGGTAACGTGAATCCGTCAGACGAAAATTTTCTGTCGCCTGCGCAACGGCCTTTTCCATTACCTGAATTTTTTTCTGCGCTTCAGAATAACCGAGGTATGCCTGATTCACTTCGAGCTTAATATTGTCGGACATCATCGATACGCCTTCTTTGCTTTGTGTTAATAAAGCGCTGTATTCATCTACATTGTGACGATTTGAATAAATATTCATCAAATCCCATGTCAGTGTGATCCCTGCTGCCCATGTTGCATTGAATTTGTCAACCGGCGGAATGTAACGCGAATTCGGATTTGCATCAAGAAATTCGCCCTGAACACCAATCTTCGGCATGTAGCTGTTTTTGGCAACTCGGTAATTATTGTACGATGCATCGGCACGTGTCTGCGCAGCGAGTAAATCACTTCTTCCCTTTGCTGCCGCATTCATATAGTCGTCGAGTGATTTTACCGAGAGTTTCGACTCAACAACATTCGTATCGATATCGATAATCGTATTGCCATCGAAACCGAGCAAAAGATTCATTGAGTAATTTGCAACATCAATGCTGTTTTGCAAATCGAGTTGCGATAATTCGAGATTCGATTCCTGCAATTGCCAGCGAAGTACATCGTTCTTTGTGGCCAACCCATTTTT
This sequence comes from Bacteroidota bacterium, assembly GCA_016721305.1. Taxonomy (GTDB): domain Bacteria; phylum Bacteroidota; class Bacteroidia; order AKYH767-A; family 2013-40CM-41-45; genus JADKIH01. Next base: position 62,940 of record JADKIH010000008.1, on the reverse strand, counting down.
CTCTGCCAATTCCGTTTCACGAATGCGTTCACGAATCTGCTGGAGATTTTCATTCAGTACATTTTTCGAAGCCTGCAATTTGTATAAATTGAAATACGCATTGATCAGGTTCATTTTTACTTCTTCCCGGTCTTTGCCATAATCCAGTGCTGCAGCTTTACGAAGCAAATCCTGCGATGCCTTTGCATACTTTAATCTGAAGCCGGAGAAAATCGTTTCCGAAACAGTCAGACTTGCTGAGTAGTTGTTCACATAAACAGGGAAGAGCGAAACCGGCTCTGATGCACCGGGAAATAAAAACTTCGGTGGATCAATATCGCTCAGCCGTGTGTAACCGGCCGACAATTTTACTGCTGGCAAGGTGCCATCAACTGTCTGGTGATATTTTGCTTCGGCGATCTTTAATTTCGATTCTGAAATGCGCAACGACTTACTTGAATCGCTTCCCATGCGAATCACTTGCTCGAGCGAAAGTACACCCGAGTGCGTTTGAGCACCGGATTCTAACACGGCAAATGAAAGCAAGCTCAGGATTAACCCTGATTTTTTCGCAAACTGTAAAATCATTTTTCTATTATTTTAAAAGCAACTGACTAACTAAATCTTTCATGTAAACTTTGATTCGATCCGTAACCTGATCGTCTTTAAAGTAACAACCTTCTGTTTCCACCCCCATAATACGTGATGACAAAGCACTCGATAGCGTGAGTTGAGAAACCGTTCCCGTGAGAGTGACAATTAATAAATCAGCATCAATCTTTCTAAATTCACCTGATTCTATTCCTTCATTAATTAGTTTCCGAACTTCATCTACATTTTTCATCAGCACCTGAATAATTAATTCATTCAGTTCGGAACGACGTTGCAATGAAATTTGACGGTGAAGAATTCTATGAAAACGGAATTGCGAAAAAATCCGATCAACATAAACATCGATCAGTCTTTCCATTTTCTCCATCGAGCTCGCATCCACTTTTTGAATGCCCTGAATACGTTCACGCAAAACCGAAACACGATACTCAACTAAGTTGGCAAACAATTCTTCTTTTGATCCGAAGTAATAGGAGATCATAGCGATGTTTACCCCCGCTTTTTGAGCAAGCGCACGTACCGAGGTTCCATCGTAGCCATTTTCGGCAAACAATTCCTCTGCACATTCCAGAATATGGTCCTTCTTTGTCATTCGCGCGGCAAAATTAAACAAACGTTTAAATTAAACAAACGTTTAATTGGACATTTCTAATAATTATTTTTACTGCCTTTTTCTCAGAATCTCATATATATAATAAGTATCATGAAAAAATTGCGGGAAAGTCAGATTCAGGCAACTTAAAAACACTTAAATTTGCTTGTTAATTTCTCGATTTAGTCGAAATTTCATCAAAATGAGCCAAACCGGTCACGTCAATGAGTACCTCCCAATACTCATTCAGTTTGCAGTAGCCCTGGGATTTGTAGTAGCCGTCATGTTAGCAACACATGCGCTCGGACCAAAAAGAAAAGGAAAAGCCAAACTAGACACGTTTGAGTGCGGGATCGAAGTCCAAGGAAACGCACGTATTCCATTCTCAATCAAGTACTTCCTTGTAGCCATCCTCTTCGTCCTCTTCGACGTCGAAGTCATTTTTATGTACCCATGGGCAGTGAACTTCAAAACTCTCGGCATCGACGGTCTCATCGAAATGTTAATCTTCATGGCACTGCTCCTGACAGGCTTCTTTTACATCATTCGTAAAGGGGCGCTTAAGTGGGAATAGGGTGATTTATGATTGAAGATTGAAAATTGAAGACTGAAGATTTTCTACAAGAAATCGACTCTTACTTTTAATCCCAATCATTGAACATTAAACGTTGAACATTGAACACTGAACAACGAATATTAAACATTGAACCAAATCAGAGATGTCAGAAATATTAAAACCATCAACCGTAAATATTGAAAAGAGTCCTGAAGGATTCGAAGGTCCGGGATTTTTTGCAACTTCTTTGGATCGTGCTGTTGGACTTGCAAGAAAAAATTCACTCTGGCCTTTACCGTTTGCGACCTCATGTTGCGGAATCGAATTCATGGCAACTGCTGCTGCGACTTACGATCTTGGACGATTCGGTGCAGAACGATTGAGCTTCTCCCCTCGTCAGGCTGACTTGCTGATGGTGATGGGAACGATTTCTAAAAAAATGGGCCCAATCCTTCGTCACGTCTACGAACAAATGGCAGAACCAAGATGGGTGCTTTCAGTTGGCGCGTGCGCTTCGAGCGGTGGCATCTTCGATTCTTATTCGGTGCTCCAAGGAATTGATCACGTAATTCCTGTTGATGTTTATGTTCCGGGTTGCCCTCCGCGTCCTGAACAAATTCTCGATGGAATTCTGAGTATCCAACAATTAGTACAAAACGAATCTTTACGCCGTAGAAATTCGCCTGAATACAAAGCACTGCTCGCCTCTTACGGAATTGAGTAGTAGTTAATAGTCTTTAGCACTTAATCGATAGTCGGCAACGTCTGTTGATTAAGCCAAAACAGAATAACGTTTCCATTATGACGAAACCGACGATTGAACAAATTGCGGAAGTACTGAAAGAAAAATTCGGACAAGCCGTTTTAAACCAGGAAGTACAATACGATTTTACCATCTTTACAATCGATAAAGCAAGTATTCTTCCCATCTTCCGTTTTCTCTACGAAGACGAGCACTTTCAATTCCGCTTCCTGACAACTGCGTGCGGAATTCATCTTCCTGAAAACGAACAACCTTTTGCCATGATGTACCAACTGCACAGTCTGGTTCACAATGTGCGTCTTCGTTTCAAATCATACACTTCTGCAAACGATCTCCAATACGATACAATCACCGATCTGTTTCCGGCTGCAAACTGGATGGAACGCGAAGCGTTCGATTTCTATGGAATTCGTTTCAAAGGTCACCCGAATTTAAAACGAATCCTGAATGTAGAAGACATGGATTATCATCCGATGCGCAAAGAATATCCGCTGGAAGATTTAACTCGTTACGACAAAGACGATACTATGTTTGGTCGTGATAAGGCCGGATTTAAAAAACTTAACTAATACAACTGAATTTTCATCAAGTATATTCTCCGACGAAATGCAGGAACAACCAACAGTAAAAAAAGAAGAGAAAAAGCAATACTCAAAACTCAATCTTGGACCAACACACCCTGCTACGCATGGTATCTTTCAAAATGTGTTGACAATGGACGGAGAAATTATTGTTGATTCTGAACCCACGATCGGATACATCCACCGTGCTTTTGAAAAAATTGCTGAACACAAACCTTTTTATCAGATAACTCCATTAACTGACCGACTGAACTACTGTTCATCGCCAATTAATAACATGGGTTGGCATATGACGGTTGAAAAACTGATCAAAGCCGAATTGCCAAAGCGCGTAGAGTATATGCGCGTAATCATTATGGAACTTTCGCGAATTGCCGATCACCTGATCTGCAATTCGGTAATCGGAGTTGATAGCGGTGCGCTTACGGCATACTTCTATGTGTTCGAATGGCGTGAAAATATCTATGAAATCTTCGAAGAAATCTGCGGTGCACGATTAACAACACATATTGGTCGGATCGGCGGCTTTGAACGCGACTTCAACGAAACTGCATGGAGAAAGATCAAAAATCTTTTGAAAGAACTTCCTAAAGCTCTTAAGGAATTTGAAAACCTCCTTGTTCGAAATCGCATTTTCATGGATCGTACGATTAATTGCGGCCCAATCAGTGCTGAAAAAGCGTTAAGCTATAGTTTCACAGGTCCGAATCTTCGGGCTGCAGGTGTTGACTACGATATTCGCCAAATGAATCCTTACTCTTCTTATCAGGATTTTGAATTCGAAATTCCGATCGGAACGCAGGGTGACACATATGATCGTTTCATGGTTCGTGAAGAGGAAATGTGGCAGAGCGTGAGCATCATTCGTCAGGCTGTCGAAAAAATCGAAAAACTTCAAGACAAAACGTCTTTCCATGCCGATATCCCTTCTTTCTATTTGCCTCCGAAAGAAGATGTGTACAATAATATGGAAGCACTCATCTATCACTTCAAAATCGTGATGGGTGAAACCGATGTTCCAAAAGGAGAAGTTTATCATAGCGTAGAAGGCGGAAATGGCGAACTGGGATTTTATCTGATTAGCGACGGTGGTCGTCAGCCATTCAGATTGCACTTCCGTCGTCCTTGCTTCATTTACTATCAGGCTTACAGAGAAATGATCAAAGGTGCCTTCTTAAGTGACGCTATTCTTACAATGAGTTCAATGAATGTGATTGCGGGCGAATTAGACGCATAGTAAATAAAAACGAAATCTGCCGATACCAATGACTAACGGTAAAGAAATAAAATTCAGTGACGATTCGCTTGCCCTCGTGCAGCGAATGATGAAACGTTATCCGGAAGGAAAACAAAAATCTGCACTTATCCCCGTGCTCCATATCGCTCAAGCCGAATTCGACGGCTGGCTGAGCGGACCGGTGATGGAATATGTAGCTTCTGTGCTTAATATTCTCCCTGTAGAAGTTTTCGAAACTGCTTCCTTCTATTCTATGTTCAATCTGAAACCGGTTGGCAAATGTGTAATCGAAGTTTGTCGTACCAGTTCTTGCTGGTTGGTAGGCGCCGAAGACGTCATTTCTCATCTTGAAAAGAAATTAAATATAAAAGTTGGCCAGACTACATCCGACGGAATGTTCACACTGAAGAGTGTTGAATGTCTCGGCTCATGCGGTACTGCACCGATGATGCAAGTGGGAGCCGATTATTATGAAAATCTCACACTTGATAAAGTTGATACGCTTGTAGAAAAATTCCGCAGCGAAGGAAAACGCAAATCTTACACCGATAAAGCCGAACCGCGCAAATTATAATATGGGAAAGAAATTACTACTCAAGAATGATCATATCAGCGGTATTCAATCGTATGAAGTTTATCGTCAGAACGGCGGTTATGCTTCGGTTGAGAAAGCGCTGAAAACAATGACGCCGGAAGCGGTGGTGGAAGAAGTAAAAAAATCAGGACTTCGCGGTCGTGGTGGTGCGGGATTCCCTTGCGGAATGAAATGGTCTTTCCTCGCCAAACCGGAAGGTGTTGCCCGTTATCTGGTTTGTAATGCCGATGAATCGGAGCCGGGAACTTTCAAAGATCGTTACCTGATGGAGCGTATTCCACATTTGCTCATCGAAGGAATGATTACTGCCAGCTACGCTTTGGGCTGTTCTAACTCTTACATCTACATTCGTGGAGAGTATTTCTACGTTTCCCGCATTTTAGAAAATGCCATTGCCGAAGCGTATGCTAACGGATGGCTGGGAAAAAATATTCAAGGAACAAATTACTCGCTCGACTTGCACGTGCAAGTGGGTGCAGGTGCATATATCTGCGGTGAAGAAACTGCTCTGCTCGAATCTCTCGAAGGCAAACGTGGCAATCCACGCATCAAACCTCCATTCCCGGCGATTGCAGGTCTGTATGGTTGTCCGACAGTAGTTAACAACGTTGAGACTATTGCAGCCGTTGTTCCAATTGTAAACGAAGGCGGCGACGAATATGCAAAAATCGGTATCGGTAAATCGACAGGAACGAAATTGATTTCTGCCAGCGGTCATATCAATAAACCCGGCGTTTATGAAATCGAAATGGGATTACCGGTTGAAGAATTTATTTACAGCGAAGAATATTGCGGCGGAATTAAAGGCGGAAGAAAACTGAAGGCTGTTGTAGCCGGTGGTTCTTCTGTTCCGATTCTTCCCGCAAACCTTATATTGAAAACGGCAGCAGGCGAACCACGACTGATGAGTTACGAATCATTAGCCGACGGTGGATTTGCTACCGGAACAATGCTTGGTTCAGGCGGATTTATCGTTATGGACGAATCAACAAGCATCGTGAAGAACCTTTGGAACTTCTCACGCTTCTACCACCACGAAAGCTGCGGACAATGTTCGCCTTGTCGTGAAGGTACAGGCTGGATGGAAAAAGTACTTCATAAAATTCTCGACGGTCACGGAACTATCGAAGACATCGACTTACTCTGGGACATCCAAAGCAAGATCGAAGGCAAAACCATCTGCCCTCTCGGCGACGCTGCCGCATGGCCGGTAGCCAGTGCAATCCGACACTTCCGTTCAGAATTCGAAGAGTATGTGAAGCAGCCGAAGAGTATACAGGATGTGAAGCATTATTATAGGCTGCAAGAGGCTAAATTCTGAATTCAGAATTTAGAATTATGAATTCAGAATTCTAATAAAAGTACCTGCTTAAATAGATTTCAATTACGGTTAATTGAATCTATTTTGGCAAAATGAAAAAAGCATCTGATAAAGACTTTGATATTTACCTGAGAACTAGAATGCTCTCAGTAAGATTACTAAAGTTCTGTCGCGATATTAGAAAACAAAAGATTGAATACTTCCTTCAGGATCAATTAGCCAGAAGTGGCACATCCATCGGAGCAAATATTCATGAAGGGAGGGGCAGTAGTTCACAAAAAGAGTTCTGCCGGTTCTTTGAAATTGCAATTCGTTCTGCACTTGAAACCGAATATTGGTTGAATGTGCTAGATGAAATAAATAGTTTTTCTGAAACCAATGACTTAAAAGCAGAGGTTCAGGAAATTAGAAAGGTATTGAGTGCCATAGTCCTTGGAGTCAAAAGGAATATGGCTAAAGATGAAAATAAGGATCAACCGGAGATTAATAAATCCAAATGATCAGAATTGCATTCATTGTAGAGTTCTGAATTCAGAATTCTAAATTTTGAATTAGAAATTATGCCAAAAGTAACCATCGACGGCCACACAATTGAAGTTCCTGAGGGAACAACAATTCTTAATGCAGCACGGATGATTGGGGGTGATGTGGTACCTCCTGCGATGTGCTATTATTCCAAACTTAAAACCAGTGGCGGCTACTGCCGTACTTGTCTGGTGAAAGTGACGAAGGGTTCTGAAAAGGATCCACGTCCGATGCCGAAGCCTGTTGCTTCGTGCCGGACTACGGTCATGGACGGAATGGAAGTTCAAAACAAAACAGCTCCGGATCTGGTGGAAGCTCGTCGTGGTGTGGTGGAGTTTTTACTCTGCAATCACCCGCTCGACTGCCCTATTTGCGATCAGGCCGGCGAATGTAGCTTGCAGGATCTTGCTTACGAGCACGGATTGGCAAAAACGCGCTATGAGTTTTCTCGTCGTACGTTCGAACAAATCGATATCGGCGATAAAATCAAATTGCACATGACGCGCTGCATTCTCTGCTACCGTTGCGTGAAAGTTGCCGATCAGGTAACAGACAAGCGTGTTCATGGTGTCATGAACCGTGGCGACGTTGGTGAAATAAGCACTTACATCCAAAATGCAATCGATAACGACTTCTCCGGAAATATGATCGACGTTTGTCCGGTTGGCGCTCTTACAGATCGTACTTTCCGATTCAAAAGCCGTGTATGGTACGTGAATCCGGTTGATGCACATCGTGATTGCCCTAAATGTTCAGGAAAAGTAACGATGTGGATGAAGGGAAATGAAATTTATCGCGTCACTGCGCGCAAAGACAAATACAATGAAGTGATCGACTGGATCTGTAATGATTGTCGTTTCGAAAAGAAAGAAGTCAGCGATTGGAAAATCGACGGACCTGCGAAAATCGACAAGACGTCAGTTATCTCACAAAATCATTATACGGTTAAAGCTCCTTCTCACAAGCCAATGTTGAATTCGGTGAATATGGTAGGATCAAAACAAATCGGAGAATAAGCATTCACAGTACAGAAAAACAATTATTATGCTTTCATTAGGAATCATTGTTAAGATAGTCATCATCGTAGACGTTTTCGCCATCTCTCTTGTAGTTGCCATGTATGCAACTTATGCAGAACGAAAAGTAGCGGCTTTCATGCAGGATCGTTTGGGTCCGAATCGTGCAGGTCCGTTTGGAATCCTTCAGCCGGTAGCCGATGGGGTGAAGATGTTCATGAAAGAAGAAATCATTCCGAATGTTTCAAATAAATTTCTTTTCATCCTCGGTCCTTGTATCGCCATGATGACGGCGTGTATGACGAGTGCTGTTATTCCCTGGGGAAAAGGCTTAACAATTAGCGGTCAGTTCTTCCCAATTCAAGCTACCGACATCAATATTGGCATTCTTTACATCTTCGGAGTTGTTTCAATCGGCGTGTACGGAATTATGATTGGCGGTTGGGCATCGAATAACAAATACTCTTTAATTGGAGCTTTACGTGCATCTTCTCAAATGATCAGTTATGAAATTGCAATGGGTTTGTCCATCATTGCTTTGGTAATGACAACCGGAACACTAAGTGTTCGTGAGATTACCGAACAACAAGTTGGATGGCACTGGAATGTATTTTATCAGCCGTTAGGTTTTCTGATCTTTATTATTTGCGCCTTTGCAGAAACAAATCGTGCACCATTCGATTTACCCGAGTGTGAAACAGAACTTGTCGGTGGTTATCACACCGAATACAGCTCTATGAAACTTGGATTCTATCTATTCGCAGAGTATATCAATATGTTTATTTCTTCTGCCGTGATGAGCACACTCTATTTCGGCGGTTACAATATGCCACTCATCGGACGATTTGTTCACGATCCGAATATGCTGAGCATCTTAGGCTCCGTATTCCTCTTCGGGAAAAATCTTCTTCTTCATCTTCTTCTTCATGTGGATTCGCTGGACATTACCGCGCTTCCGTTATGATCAGTTGATGAATCTCGGATGGAAAGGATTACTTCCTTTAGCCGCAATATTCTTACAGGTTGATTATTTTTGCAAAAGAGCAATTGCCAATATCTTCATTTGGTTGGACCGGATTGGTCGATGTATTTCAAAGGAAAACTAGGTTAATGATTCCCTTTTAACTCAATAAGTTCAGCGATTCACAAAAGGAATAAAACGCAAACACGACAAATGATCAGGAAGCACTAAAAACTTTGTCAAACTCACCCCCCCCCCCCCCCCCCCCCCCCCTCAGCAATAAAAGTAAAGTAGTTGTAAAGAAAGAGATGTCTTTCATGGAGAAGATTTACTTCCCTGCCATCATTGGCGGTATGAAAATCACTCTTTCTCACTTTTTCAAGAAAAAGGTTACAATCTCCTATCCGGAAGAAAAACGCACGTTCGCTCCTGTTTATCGTGGACAACATATTTTGAAACGTGACGAAAACGGCGCAGAACGTTGTACAGCCTGTGGTTTGTGTGCACTTTCTTGTCCGGCCGAAGCAATTACAATGGTCGCTGCCGAACGCAAAAAAGGCGAAGAGAAACTTTATCGCGAAGAGAAGTACGCAGCCGTGTACGAAATCAATATGCTTCGTTGCATCTTCTGCGGAAACTGCGAAGAGGCTTGTCCAAAAGAAGCTATCTTCCTTACCGATCGTATCGTTCCTGCAACTTTTAAACGTAAAGAATTTATTTACGGAAAAGACAAGCTTGTTGAAGATTCGAACAATCGTACAGACGTTTCGAAGCGTCAGACACCGGATGTTCTTGAATTCAAACAAGACAAGAATTTAAAGCATAATAAAATCTGATTCACTTATAACTAAATAGTATCGCATGACACTTTCGGTGTTCTATTTCCTGGCCTTTCTCTCAATTCTGAGTGCGTTAATGGTCGTCATTTCAAAAAATCCGGTACATAGTGTATTGTACCTCATCATCTGCTTCTTCTCTATTGCAGGCCACTATGTATTGTTGAATGCTCAATTCCTTGCAGCCGTTCACGTCATCGTTTACGCCGGCGCTATCATGGTTCTCTTCTTATATGTGATCATGATGCTCAATCTGAATGCCGATGTAGAGCCGCATAAAGCCAAATGGTTGAAAGTCGCCGCCACGGTTTCAGGCGGATTGCTGATGATCGTTATGGTTGGAGCATTACGTCAATCGGAACTTCCGGTTGCTGGAGCAGATTCTTCGATCGGATCGATTAACAATCTCGGTCTGGTTTTATTCCGCCAGTTTGCATTACCGTTCGAAATCTCATCTATTCTATTCCTGGCAACCATGGTCGGCGCCGTTATGTTAGGTAAAAAAGAAATCCACTAATCGCCATGAACACAACTCTCTTCATATTCAACTCCATTCCGCTCAGCTACTACATCCTTCTGAGCTCTCTTCTTTTCGGTATCGGTGTTCTTGGCGTACTGTTTCGCCGTAACGCCATTATCATCTTCATGTGCATCGAGCTTATGCTGAATGCCGTGAATCTGTTGTTAACTGCCTTCTCAACATACTATTCAGACGCCGGCGGACAAGTCTTCGTTTTCTTCATCATGGCCGTAGCTGCTGCTGAAGTAGCCGTAGGACTTGCCATTCTGACTATGATCTTCCGTAATACAGGGTCCGTGGATATTGACTTTTTGAATAAGTTGAAATGGTGAGAGGGGATTTAGAATTCAAAATTGTGAATTATGAATTGTGAATTATGAAACAAAAAAAGCGAAGGAGGCCCTTCGCTTTTTTTATGCATTCTGAATTATAAATTCTACATTTTAAATTCTAAATTTTAAATTTTAAATTTCAGAGACCTTCCCACTGCCCAAAACCTTCGTCTGAATGTGATCCGGTTTGCTGACGTAGTAAAGATTTCCGCTACCGAGAATGTTTACATCGAGCTCGCTTTGAACGTTTACACTTCCATTGCCTGAACCGGTAATGCTTATCGCACTTTTAAATGAGTTCAATTCTTTGGCATTAACGTTTCCACTGCCTGTAATTCGAAGATCCGTTTCCGCTGCACGGCCTTTAAGATCTACATTGCCTGAACCTGCAAGAGTTGCTTTGAGCGATTTCGTATCAAGATTCACTCGAATGTCGCCCGAGCCGGAAAGACGAAGAGTCATATGCTCACAATTAAGAGTGTTCATTCCATTTATATTTCCTGAACCTGAAAGCTCAATCGAACAAATCTCTTTTACGGTGATGTAAATAGTGATCGGACTTTTTGCTTTTAAATCATTGTCGTTGCTAATGACTAAGCAATTGTTCTTGATTTCTGAAGTGATATGAGGAACAATATTATCATCGGCTTCAATGCGCACTTCCTGCTTATCGCCCTGCGTAACGTAAACATTTGCCGCGCTTCTGAGATCAATACCGTTAAACTCAGACAGATTTCGTGTTTCACTAGAGAGAACTCCCGAGCCGATGATCGCACAACCGTACGAAGTCAGATTTACAAACATCAGGCAGAATAAAGTTAAAAGGTTCTTTTTCATTGTTGGTTGTTTTTTTGGGGTAGCGGCCTCCTTTGTTAGCAATTCGTAATTAGAAATTAGTAATTAGAAATTGGTAATTAGAGGCGGTATCCTTTGTTTGAAATTATGTGTGTTATCCTAGTTTGATTTTATTGTCAAATATTCCTTACTCGCTATTACGTCCAAGTCAACTTTCTAATTACTAATTTCTAATTTCTAATTACCAATTACCACCCCGCCCCCTCCAACTCCAAGTCAACTTACTACTTACTACTTACTACTTACTATTTAGAACCCAACCACCGTCACCCCCACAGCCACCGGATACAACTCCGGACCTTTGCCGCTTTTGAAGAGTGTGGAAGCATCGTATTCGGCGAAGAGATTGAAATCTCCATAGCCTAGTTGTACTCGAGCGCCGTATTTGAATGGACTCAGATTGAAATCATCGTGATCTTTTACTTTAAAGGTGCGTCCGTCTTGCTGGATCTTTTGTTTCGTGTGTGATCCAAGACGAAGACCGACGATAGCACCGGCACCAAAATGGAATGCTTTGCTTTGTGTACGGCTCGTGAGGAATTCGAACATCAGCGGAGCAGTGAGATAAGATACAACGAGCTTCGATTTAAGAATAGCCGTTCCGGGAACATTCGTGTGTGTCGCCACTGTACTGTCGCCTTTACTCAATGTAACATCGCTGTCGAAACGATAGTTATTCCACGTAAAACCTAAACCTGTCGTGAACCATACGTTGCTGTGACCTAGTTGGAAATTCTTTTGAAAGAAGTTGATAGATACGGCTACTGACTTAATCATATTCGTTTCGAATGCTTCTTTATCACTGCTTAAATCGTATTTGCCTCCGCGATCGAGATATGAGTTCAGTCCGAGTTCAAAGCCTGCCCATTTCGGACGTGCTTCGTCGTGGCAATGTTTGCATGAATCTTTTTTGCCGATGATCCAAAGCTGACGATCGTCGCCCAACATAATGCGTGTTGTATCACGATAAGTATCGGTGTTAGCTGAAACTGCTTTCACTTTCCCGATTCCGGTAATATTATCGTTTACACGTGCCGGCGTGTTTTTGTAGTTGATAGTACCGCTTCCACTGATGTTCGAATTTAAATCATCAGTTACATCGACATTGATTTTACCCATTCCACTTATGTTAGCAGTACAAGAGCGAACTTTAAGAGCAATCGCATCGATCTTTCCCGAACCGGGAATACTGAATCGTGCCTGATCTGCTACGCCGCTTAGGCTCACTTTGCCTAAACCGGAAAGGTCGGCTTCCAGGTCTTTGATGTTCAAATCCAGAGTCATCTTGCCGTCACCATTGATGACCAGCTTTAAATTTTCGCCTGTGATTCGCGACTGGCTTATGATTTCACCTCTTCCACTGATCATCAGCTTATGAATCTCAGGTATAGAAACATAAAAAGTAGTTCCGCTGGATCCATTGATGATAAGCTTACCGCCGGTTACTTCAGCTTCGTTTGTGCGGACATTGTCGCCTTCCATGCGAACGCTCTGAACAGAATCCTGACGAAGGTAAACGGTTGCAATACTGGAAATCTCGATGCTGCTGAATGCAGGAAATGACGGATACGCCGATTGAGAAAAGCCTTTCGAAACGAAAGCTAACAGAAAGGCTGCGAGAATGGATAATGATTTCATATGTTTTGAGTGTTTGTTTTTCTTGCTTTATATGAATGGGACGCGGTGGGGTGAGTGAAAGTTACAGGGGATGTCGAAAATATATTGCAGTAAGGAGGTACTGTTTTGTTTCCCGCAGATAACGCAGAAATTTCGCAGATAACGCAGAAAAGTTTCCTACGGAAAAAACGGAAATGAATTTACAAAAGCCTCTTGTGCATTTCTCGTGCCCCTCGTGAACTCGTGGTAAAAAGAAGTAGTGTATGACAGCAAGCTAAGAACCCTCCACTACTTCACCGAAGTATGCGACACCGAAAAATTCTTCCCGATATTCAGGGCGTAAGTAGTCGCATCGGTTACGATATTCTGATCTTTCTTAAGGCTGATATCGCTCTTTTGAGTCAATGTCTTTACCTCTTTCGCCGCATACTGGATAACCGGAAGCGAAACAGGCTTCACTTCTATCGGAACAACGACAGATTGAACACCCAGTTCTTTCAGTTCTTCCGCAGAAAAGACAGTCGCCAGTTCGGCAGCTGTTGGCTTGAGAATTTGCATTGGCTGAGTAGTAGGATTAGCACCCTGAGTCTGATTGGCAAATTGTTGTTGTGACTGGTTAACCGGACTTGGAACGGGAGCCTGATTATTGGCGGGAAGCTGATTGACGATTTGAGGCTGTGGAACCGGATGCTCGATCGGACGATCAGACTTCTTTGGATTGATAATCTTTTGATCGTTATGCGCCAGATTTTGCGCAGGAGCTGAACGGTGTTTTTCTGGATGGACAATCTTCGGCTCTTCTTTTTCGGATTCGAAGGTTGAGTTTCTACGTCAGACTGATTTGCCAACTCCTTTTCTGAACCCTGCGGAAGCGTGTTCGATGGCGCGACTGATTTCTCCGTTTGATCCTGATGAGCGAACTCTTCTTTTTGCTTTCCGCGTAATTGAATGAAGTAATAGGCAACGGCAATAAGTACGATAGAAGCGGCAATAGAGAGCGAACGATAGACCGTACGACTAAACGTAAGTACTTTCGCTGTCTTTCTTAATGATGATTTATCCTTGAAAATGATCGTATAATCAGGGATAGATTTCGTTTTGATTATTAATTCGAGCTCCTTCAACAGCTCAGGATGCGCCTTTAAAAATTCTTCAACGAGCTTACGATCGCTTTCCGACAAGTCATTTTCAACATAAGAAACAAACCAGTTGAGGTAATTGGTCTGATCAATCAACGATCTCTTCAACGATTCTTTACCTGAAAAAGTAATCTCTTCAGGCTCCAACGAAACCGAATTGAAGAATTCAAACTCTGCTTTCAGGTCAGTGTTCTTTTCCAAAAAAGCAAATAACTCCGCCACCTGAGTTTTACTCAGTGCGCCATCGTGATAATCGATGAACCAGGTTTCGTAGTTATTTCTTGTTAACACCTTTTTTATTGAAGATTAAAGATTGAATATTTACTGTAAGTCAACTTACAACTTACTACTTACTAAATCACCCTTTCCGGCGACCCTATATACTCTTTCAAGAACAGCCTCGCCCGGTAGATGTAAACTTTTACCTGCGATTCGCTCAGGCCGGTGATCTGGCCGATTTCTTCGTAGCTGTACCCTTCGTAATCGCGGAGGGTAATCACCGCTCTTTGTGTATCCGGCAATTGATTAAGTCCTTCGTTCAGGACCTTTTTGAGATCGGAATACTGCTCGGTGTGGAAAAGACTCTCTTCATTCACTTCCGTATAATCGCTGATGTGCTTCTTCTTACGGATCCGGTCGATCATGGTATGATAGCCCGTTGTAAACAAATAACTCTTTCCCTTCTGTCCATCGATTGTGGCTATGTTCCGCCACATTTTTTCAAATGCATCCTGAACCACGTCACGGGCTTCCTCCTCGTCGCGCATATTCTTGAGAATAAAGCGAAACAAGCCGTCAGCATGAGCATCAACGCACTGATTGTATTCGGCAGGAGTCATTCGTGGTGAGTAGTAGTGTTCGTGTTCTGTAATGGGACGCTTGGGGGTGAAGTAAAGTTACAGGGCTTTTTCAAATAAATTCAGAATTCAAAATTCAGAATTTAAAATTTAAGCTGGCCGAATGAGCAATTATAGTTTATAGTATTGATTTTCAATCAAAAACAGACATCCGTTCCTAATAAAATAGTCCTTGAGCCTTACTTTCATTTTCTCATAAAGTAGGCCTTTTGAATTCTGAATTTTAAATTTTGAATTATTCGATTGGCTTTTGTACTTGATTTCTAGCGTACCTTTGCAACATGACACAGGAAGAACAGATATCGGTATTCGATATGTTTAAGATCGGAATTGGTCCTTCGAGCTCTCACACGCTCGGACCATGGAGGGCGGCTCAGCTTTTCTTAGCATCGCTTGAAAAGAAATCATTACTCGAAAAGACGACTCAGGTCAGAGTCTCATTTTACGGCTCTCTGGCAAAAACAGGTCGCGGACATGGTACCGATATCGCCATTCAGCTTGGCCTTAACGGATACGACCCTGTTACTTTCGATGTGAATGCGATCGACTCGACCATCAGTTCGATTGCCGAAAAACATCTTCTCAAGCTTAACGATAAACATCTCATCACTTTCA
The DNA here is from genome assembly GCA_016721305.1 of Bacteroidota bacterium. GTDB lineage: Bacteria > Bacteroidota > Bacteroidia > AKYH767-A > 2013-40CM-41-45 > JADKIH01. Next base: position 47,431 of record JADKIH010000008.1, on the reverse strand, counting down.
ATCCGAGCGAAGATCTCGTTTTCCTGTTCACCGAAACGCTTCCTTTCCACTCCAACGGACTCCGTTTCATTGCTCTCTCAGAGGGAAAAGAATTGTTGAATGAAGTCTACTATTCAGTCGGAGGCGGCTTTGTGGTAAAAGATGGCGAAGCCCCGGGAGCTAATAAAGACCGGGTTGTTTTAAAATATCCCGTCGAAAAAGCTTCAGAGCTTCTGGCTTTCTGCGATTCGGCTAACATGAGCGTTTCTCAAGTTGTTCTGGAAAATGAAAAATGCTGGAAGAGCGAAGCCGAAGTGCGTCAAGGAGTGTTAAACATCTGGCGGGCTATGACGGAATGTGTTTACCGAGGTTGTCAGGCTACGGGTGAATTGCCGGGCGGACTCAAAGTTGCGCGTCGTGCCGCTCGTCTGAATGAAAAATTCCTCGAAGGAAGAAAATACAACGACTTCGCATCATGGGTGCAGGATATTCGCGAAGGAGGAAAAGCTTTCAAGTACACGCTCGACTGGGTAACATGCTTTGCCCTTTCCGTAAATGAGGAAAATGCTTCATTCGGAAGAGTCGTTACCGCCCCTACCAGTGGTGCTGCGGGGTAATTCCTGCCGTTCTTTTATACTACGTGCTTTTCTTCGATAATATCACCGACGACGATATCATTCGCTTCCTTCTCACTGCATCCGAAATCGGAAGCATTTTCAAAAAAGGCGCGACAATCTCAGCGGCGATGGGTGGTTGTCAGGCGGAAATCGGCGTGTCTTCCGCAATGGCGGCCGGCGCTCTCACAGAACGTTTGGGCGGTAGTCCGCGTCAGGTTTTAATGGCCGCTGAAATTGCCATGGAGCATCATCTGGGACTTACCTGCGATCCGATCAAAGGTCTGGTGCAGATTCCATGCATTGAAAGAAATACAATGGGCGCCATCAAGGCCATTACTGCAGCTCAGTTAGCCGTTAACAGCGATCCTTCGCAAGCAAAAGTATCTCTCGACGATGTTGTGCGTACGATGTGGAATACAGCTCTCGACATGAACACGAAGTTCAAGGAAACAGCAGAAGGCGGATTAGCAACAGCCGTTCCACTGGGTCTTAGCGAATGTTAATCCCGGTTCAAATTCTAAGCTTAATCCTTGCCTAGAGTCTTTTCTATATTCCTATCCGGTATCCACCACATGATGGCTACCGCTATAAAACAAATAGCTGATAAAATCGGATGGATAAACGCTACTCCAATTGCAACGCAATATGCAATCAGAGATATCACTCCCTTTCGCAATTGCTTTTCTAAGACTTCAAGAATAACGGCATTCGTCTTGTGTCCCGATTTAATAGCAAGCAACAAAATGTAATATGCCAGTCCGCTCATATTTTGAAGCGTAGCATAAACGGCTACAGTTACCGGCGCAAAATGATTCTCCCCCATCCAGGCCGTCGCAAATGGGTTAAGCGACAACCAAAAAAGCAAATGCATATTTGCCCAAATCACCTTACTGCTCACGTGATTTACTGTATGAATGAGGTGATGGTGGTTTCCCCAGTAAATTCCGATGTTAATGAATGAAATTATATAGCTGAGAAATACTGGCCAAAGCGGTTCTAATGATTCGAAAGTCGCCCCATGCGGAATTTTTAATTCCAATACCATGATTGTAATAATGATGGCAATTACACCATCGCTGAAGGCTTCAAGTCTGCTTTTTGAAATCATTTTTGTAAAGTGTGTATGCCAAATATAACAGAAAAGCACACTACACATACCCCAATCCATAAAAGAAAATAAGGAATTCGCCACGAAGGTGCTTTGACAGGAATCCCTCGCTTTTATGAACGATTTATTTATAAAAAGCAAGAATTGGACTTTTCAAAAGGTAACATCCTTCCGTTGTTTCAGGCCCCCTCTTTTTACTATCTTCGTTGAATAACTTACGTTTATGAAATCCACCACGCTCATTTGGACTCTGCTCCTGATTTCAATCAATAATTTATTCGCTCAACCATACGTTTTAAAAAACCCCGACAATCCTGTATATGTCGACACCGTCGTTCAACGAATCGATATCTCAATGGATGCTGACTCGCTCACGACGATGTATAACAATCTGGACGACCACGAATATCCGGCCGACGTATTCATTAACAATCGCACAACAACGGATACGATTTTACAAGCTGCTATTTCACTGAGAGGAAATACATCGATGGGGTCTGCAAAAAAATCGTTCAAGATTTCTTTCAACACTTTTACTCCGGGGAGAAAATATCACAAGCTCGAAAAAATGAATCTCAACGGTGAGCACAACGATCCTTCTATCTGCCGTTCGAAATTTTATTGGGAAACTCTGGAAAGCATGAATGTACCCGGTCCGCGTTCCAATCATTACGAAGTTTATATCAACGGAAATTATTACGGCTTGTATGCCAATGTAGAGCACATCGATGAGAACTTTGTCAAATCACGCTTTACTTACGACTCAGGTAATTTGTACAAATGTCTTTATCCGGCCGATCTTGCCTATCTGGGAAACGACCCGAACCTGTACAAATTCATATCCGGAGGTCGTCGCACATACGAGTTACAAACCAATACCGACATAGACGATTACTCAGATCTCGCACGATTCATTCAACAGTTGAACAACAATGTGACATCTTCATTTCAGGACTCACTTGAATTACTTTTCAATGTGAATTCATTTCTTCGTGCTTATGCCGTTGACATTGCTACAGGCAACTGGGACAATTACGGCATTAACATGAACAACTTTTACCTCTACAAAAACTCAGAAACCGGAAAATTTGAATTCATCCCTTATGATACCGACAATACTTTCGGCGTCGATTGGTTTGGCATCACCTGGTCGACTCGCGACATGTATCAATGGGAAGGAAGCGGCAGCCGACCATTGGTAACAAAACTTATGGCAAAACAAGATTATGTAAATCGCTTCTCTTTCTTCATGAATCAGCTTTTACATCGCGACGGAGACACGAGCGTGATCAATTCACGAATATATCATCGCAGAGATTTGCTAGACCCGTATGTATTCAACGACTTATACCACTCCTACGACTACGGATTTACTTACTACGATTTCTATGGAAGTTTCGATTTTGCCTGGGGTAATCATGTTACGGAAGGTATCATTCCATACATTGCCAATCGTCATAACAATTCTGTAGCGCAATTGCAACTCAATCCTGTTCCGCCAATATTCAGCGAAACGCGTCACATTCCTTTTGCTCCGGTTGCAGGTGATTCAATTTTTGTACGTTCATGGATCGAAGACGATGAACCATTCGCCGGAGTTTATCTGAAGTACAAATGGAACTCAGGCAGTGTTGATTCAGTTGAGATGTTCGATAATGGCAGCAACCGCGATTACATTGCAGGAGACGAGTACTTCGGAGCGGGCGTTGCTCCCGGAGTAAATGGCGACACGCTTTATTATTACATCAGCCATACCGATAATGGTGGACTCACCGGTCGCGAACCACGAAACGGTTGGTCGTATGTAGTTGTGAATAGCCTTCCTCCGATTAAGATTAATGAGTGGATGGCATTTAATACGAGCACGATTACCGACGAAGCTCTTGAATTCGAAGACTGGATTGAGTTGTACAATACACAAAGCACTTTCCAGCCGCTTCACAATGTTTACCTATCCGACTCTCTCGAAAATCCGGGCAAATGGCATATGAAAGACACCTCAATTACATCGAACGGATTCTTGTTGCTTTGGGCTGACGAAGACAAGAGTCAGGGACCGATGCATATGAGTTTTAAATTGAGCTCAACATCGGGCGAGAATATTTACCTCTCCTATTTCAACGGCGATCAGTATCGCATCATCGACAGTGTTTCTTTCGGATCAATGGTCGCAAATCAATCGATCGGCTGCTTGCCGGATGGCACAACTCCGATGGTTACTCAAACACCAACATCACCCGGTGCGAGCAATTTCACAGTCGGCATCAATGAAGTTGAAAATCAATTTAGCGAGACTATTTATCCCAATCCTGCCACCGATCATTTCAGAATTACGCTTTCCTCACAATCAAAAGGCGTTGCTGAAATTCAATTGTTCGACCTTTCAGGCAAAATGATTTCTCTGCAATCCAATCTGCACGTTGAAATGGGCATGAATCATTTCAGTCTGGAACGACCGTTCAGCATTGCTTCGGGGATGTACCGTCTCCGCATTAACATGAAACAGAATGACGGTTCAACTATTGAGTCAAATTCGAAAATCGTATTTGAATAATCAAACTGCGTATTCAGGGTGACGCTTAACGAAGACCTTGATGTACGGACAGAGCACTAATGGCTGGAGATTCTGAGCTTTTGCATAGTCTAAAACATGCTTAGCCAATAAAGCTGCAATTCCTTTACCTCCGTGCTGTGGCGGGACTTCCGTATGCAGAAAAGCGATCTGATTTTCCTCGATTCGATAAACTACGAAAGCCGTACTATCACCAAGATCAATTTCAAATCGATTCTGATCCTTGTTGTTTACAATTTCGTATTCCATGATGAGAGTGATTGAAAAAATCGTGTGAAATTGAATAATGATTAAACCTGTTGTCTAAGGTAACGATTAACCCTCAGTTTTCCCGAAGTTAGATTTACAATAATAAACAATCTTAATCGTCTCTTGTTTTAAGTAAAATAGAATCAATACTTCAAAACCAAACTTTCACACCCTAAAACCAAAAATAATCAATGAAAAAAGTAGGAATACTTGGCTCAGGAGCCGTTGCAAAGGCACTAGCCAAAGGCTTTTTAGCCAATAATTACGAAGTTATGATGGGCACGAGCAATGCCGATAAGCTGAAAGATCTTGCCGGAGTAAAAATCGGCTCGTTTGAAGAGACTTCTAAGTTCAGCGATCTTCTGGTGCTCGCAGTAAAAGGCCATGCCGCTGTAAAGGTTCTTGCCAATTGCGATACAGCCGGCAAAACGATTATCGACACCAATAACCCTATTGATGAAAAACCCCCGGTGAATGGCGTTTTGAGCTTCTACACCGATTTGAATTCTTCATTGGGAGAGCAATTACAATCAGCTTATCCAACTGCCAACATTGTTAAAGCATTCAATTCTGTCGGAAGCAGCCAGATGGTAAATCCTGACTACAACGGCATAAAGCCTTCGATGTTCATTTGCGGAAACAATGAGGCTTCAAAAAATAGTGTCAAAGAAATCCTCACAGCTTTCGGTTGGGAAACTGAAGACATGGGTAGCATCGAAGCTTCACGCGCGATAGAACCACTTTGTATGCTGTGGTGCATTCCGGTTTTAAGAACAATCAGTGGACGCATGCGTTCAAGCTTCTGAAGAAATAGAAAATAACATACGGCAAATTTGCCGGTTAAGGCCGCAGTAAAAGAGCTAACAGCTTTTCTTATTGCGGCCTTTTTGTGCCAAGATTTGAGATTCAAAAATATCCTTTCCTGCAAAATTGTACTTAAAAAGATTCCTTAAATAAAACGCACGCCAAAGGAACTCTAAATGATTAAATAATAACATTTTAAAAAGAGTTGACGTAGAAAAAGGAAAACTATCCCCTTAGAATGAAAAACTCCTTACACTTCTTCTGCTTCTAAACTTTTCCGTCGAAGCTCAGGATGCGAATCTCATCTTTGCCAAACAAGTTGAAGGCGATGTTTGCATTCCTTTTTCAAATTGCACCGACATAAATGGAAATATTTATGTTGTCGGATATTTTACGGGAACAGTCGACTTTTGTCCGGGAGCAATTCTTGACCAAAGAAATTCTCCATTATCATACTCTGCCTTCCTGACTAAATACACCGCAAGTGGAACTTATGAATGGACAAAACATTCCCGGGCGGATCATACTCTTCTTGCACTAGTGTGACAACGGATTTAAACGGAAATGTCTTCATTGGTGGAACATTCTTAGACTCGATCGACTGCGATCCGGGACCCAATTTTCATACTTATATCAGTACAGTTCATGCAAATCAGGGCGAATATGACAGCTACATAATCAAACTAAATGCAAACGGGCAATACATCTGGTCAGTACATCTCGACGCCGGCACTTATTCGACTGCCGTAGTTATGAGTCTGGCAACCGATAACAACGGATCGCTATGCAGTACCGGGACTTTTTCAGGCACAATCGATTTTGATCCTAGCGGAACAACCCACAATTTATTAAATATGGCTCCAGCCGCTACAAGTATGTTCATGTATCAATTAGACAGCAACGGAAACTATCTATGGGCAAAATCTATTTCGGCAGGTGTCGCTTCCTCAGGAAATGATATTTTAACCGATGAGTCAAACAATATCTATATCTGCGGTGATTTTGGAGACGGCTCCGCTCCTACCGATTCATTCGATTTTGATCTATCGGCCAATCAGTATTATCTGCACGGGAGCGGATATATGAAAACATTTATCATGAAACTAAACTCTTCCGGAGTATTCCGTTGGGCTTTGGAAACCGGTAATTCGACGAGCGGACTAAGTGGCAATGCTTATTCATCTTCAATGGCAAGAGACATCAATGGAAATCTATACGTCAATGGAAATTTCGAAAACTCAATTGACGTAAATACCGGCTCGGCAACTACCAATATCAGCAGTAATGGCGGTTTCGATACTTACCTCTTCAAACTTGATTCCACGGGAGCATTTCAATGGGCAAGATCGTTTGGAGGAAGTGCCTTTTGGGATTTTGCTTACTCGACAAATGTAGATCGTTTCGGAAATGTTTACTTGACAGGAGGATTCGCAGGATCTGTCGATTTTGATCCGGGCTTTGCCAATCAAATCAGAACATCTGTTGGGGGCGGAGTCGATTGTTATTTACTAAAACTAGATCCGGGCGGAAACTATAGATGGGTACAGACATTTACCGGAACCAGCAGCAATGTCAATAATCAACTCGCTATTGACAACGATAATATAATAATGAGTGGCCATTTTGTCGCCCAGTTTGATGCCGACCCCGGAGTTGGTACAACTATCTTTAATAATCCAAGCAGTCAATCGCAAATGTTCATTTTGAAACTTCAGGTTACAGTTACAGATGTAAACGATAACTCATCACCTTCATTTGCTCTTTATCCCAATCCATGCACTGAAGTATTTCAAATTAAACTAAACAACTCTTCGCAAGAGACAGTCGTTGACATCTTCGACGTGACAGGGAAAAAGATCTATGAAGATTTTATAGAGAGAGAACAAAACGCTGTTACGATAAACGATCTCCGAAAAGGAATGTACTTCGTCAGATTAACGCAAAAGAAGGTAGTCGTACCGAAAAAATTATCGTACAATAAGATTTTCACGCCGGCAAAATATTATCCTTAATAACCCGCTGGCGATAATGAGTAAAAATTTTTGATTTAGAAACGAAGCCTGCGTACTTACCGTCCTCAACAACCGGAAGGTTCCAGGCTTTGTGCTTTTCGAACTCTTCGAGCGCTGATTCCATCGATTGATGAACTTCCAAAGTGACCACAGGAGGATTCAACAGGTCTTTCACCAATATCTTTTCGTAGAGATTAGAGGAAAACATAATATTTCTCACATCGTCGAGATTAACTATCCCAAAGAGTTTGCCTTCATCGTCGACGACAGGAAATAGATTTCTGTGCGATTGCGAGATCACTTCCACAAGTGAACCTAATGTATCATTTGGCTTAACCGAAATAAAATCATTTTCGATAAAATACTTCAAATGCATCTTCGACAAGATCACTTTATCTTTGTCGTGAATAATCATATCACCTTTCACTGCAAGCTTCTTTGTATAAACCGAATATGGCTCGAAATAGCGAGTGATCATATAGGAGAGCGACGAAACAATCATAAGAGGAACAAAGAGCGCATAACCTCCGGTGATTTCTGCGATAAGAAAGATCGCCGTCAATGGAGCATGAATGATTCCGGCCATCAGGGCTGCCATTCCGATAACGGCAAAATTCACTTCATTCAAAGTTGCCAGACCGGATAAGTTAACGATATGCGCGAAAGCATATCCGCACATAGCTCGGTAAAAGTGAGGAACCAAACATACCGCCGTTACCGCCTGCTCCAACCGTCAGCGAAGTAGCTATTACTTTGAGCAACATTAAACAAATAGCGAAAATACTGATCGTCCAAATTCCGGCCGAAGGAATCAACAGCTGATCATTCAATAGATCGGTCGGCGTCTGACGCAAAATCATTTGAACACTTTCGTATCCCTCTCCATACAATGGAGGGAAGAAAAAAATCAAAGTTCCAAGAAGCAATCCACCAACGATGGCTTTCGTATACACCCATTTCTTTCCTGCAAAAAATTCGCCGATCGCAAAGTAAACTCGTATCGCATAAACTGAAACAAAAGCCGCTACACAACCAAAAGCAATGTAATAGAGCAAATGATCAGGCTGCCATGAATCGGCAATCAAAACGAAGGGTTGGCCTGAAAATATCAGATGCGACAAAAGAGAAGAAGAAGCCGATGCTATCAATAACGGAATGATCACCGGAATCGGCATATCGACTAATAATATTTCGAAAGCAAAATTACTCCGGCGATCGGCGCGTTGAAGATGGCTGAGATACTGGCTGCTGCACCACAGGCCAGTAAAAGCGTTCGTTCCTTTTCATTAAAACGCAACCAACGAGCGGCATGACTTCCTATAGCCGAGCCGGTAGATGCGATCGGCGCTTCCAGTCCGGCCGATCCGCCAAAGCCAACGGTAAGAATACTCGACACCATTTGCGAATACAACTTATCGCGTTCTACACGACTTGCCTTACGGGAAATCGTATAAATGATATTTGCCACTCCACGCCCTAAATGTCCACCGAGAAATGCCTGCGCAAACAAAACAGTCAGGAAAATCCCCAACGCAGGAAAAACAAAAGCAGGAAATGTAAATGCTGATGAATTGAAATCTGATAAATCAAATTCCGAATCAAACTTACCCCATTCTTCAAAACAACTGCACAAAGAGCAGTGAGCAATCCAATAAACACACTCGTCAGCATCAACGAAGCCCTCGGTCCGAAGTACTTCAATCGCCAGGCTACTATGTGGTTTCTGGGCATCTTGTAGGGACTTGGTAGTACAGGTTGTCCAATTAGCTAATTAGCTAATTAGCTAATTAGCTAATCTAGTTTCAACACCGCCATAAACGCCTGCTGCGGAATCTCCACATTACCTACCTGACGCATACGCTTCTTACCTTCCTTCTGCTTTTCGAGGAGCTTACGTTTACGGGAGATATCACCTCCGTAACATTTGGCAGTAACGTCTTTACGCAGGGCTTTTACAGTCTCGCGGGCAATGATCTTACTTCCGATGGAAGCCTGAATGATGATTTCAAACTGCTGGCGTGTGATGAGCTCTTTCAACTTCTCGCACATTTTCTTTCCGAATTCGAAAGAGTGCGAACGGTGAACAAGAGCCGATAAAGCATCTACCGGTTCTGCATTGAGTCGGATATAGAGCTTCATTAAACCTGATTCCATGTATCCGATCGGATGGTAATCGAATGAAGCGTATCCTTTAGAAATTGATTTTAACTTATCATAAAAATCGAAGACGATCTCTGCAAGCGGCATGTTGAATGTGAGCTCCACACGATCTGTCGTCAGATAATGCTGCCCCATAATTACGCCTCGCTTGCCAATACACAAGGTCATAATTGCACCTATGTATTCCGACTTCGTGATGATTTGTGCTTTAATGTATGGCTCTTCGATACGATCGAGATAATTCGGATCCGGCATCTCACTCGGATTGTGAATCTCGAGCGTTTCGCCATTCGTCAGATATGCCGTATAAGAAACGTTCGGTACGGTTGTAATTACCGTCATGTTGAACTCTCGCTCTAAACGTTCCTGAATGATTTCCATGTGGAGCATTCCAAGGAAGCCGCAACGGAAACCAAATCCTAACGCTGCTGATGACTCGGGTTGGAACACGAGAGATGCATCATTCAGCTGTAACTTCTCTACTGACTTACGAAGCTCTTCGTACTCATCAGTATCGACCGGATAAATTCCGGCGAAGACCATTGGCTTCACATCTTCGAATCCTTTGATGGCTTCTTCGCAAGGACGATCGGTTGAAGTAAGAGTGTCTCCCACTTTAACTTCGCTCGCTTCTTTGATACCACTGATGATATATCCTACGTCGCCCGATTTCACAACCTGACGCGGGTCTTTTTCTAATTTCAAAATTCCGATTTCATCGGCTAGATATTCTTTGCCGGTGTTCACGAATTTCACGCGCTCACCTTTGCGAATCTCGCCATCCATTACACGGAAGTAGGCAATGATACCACGGAATGAATTGAAAACTGAATCGAAGATCAATGCCTTCAATGGAGCTTTCGGATCACCCTTTGGAGACGGAACGCGTTTTACGATAGCTTTTAAAATATCATGAACTCCCATTCCCGTCTTGGCCGAGCATGGAATAATTTCGTCACGATCACAACCTACTAAGTCGACGATCTGGTCTTTTACCACCTCAGGATCGGCACTCGGTAAGTCAATTTTATTCATAACCGGAATAATCTCCAGTCCATGCTCCAAAGCGAGGTATAGATTCGAAATCGTCTGTGCCTGAATTCCTGAGCAGCATCGACGATCAATAAAGCACCTTCACAGGCAGCAATCGAACGAGAAACCTCATAAGAGAAGTCAACGTGCCCCGGAGTATCGATCAAATTGAGCGTATATTGCTCACCATCAAGATTATACTGCATCTGGATAGCATGGCTTTTAATGGTAATTCCACGTTCTCTCTCCAAGTCCATATCATCGAGCACCTGAGCTTGTAAGTCCTTCTTATTGATGGTATTAGTATACTCCAATAAGCGGTCGGCCAGGGTGCTTTTTCCATGGTCAATATGGGCAATAATGCAGAAATTTCGGATGTTTTTCATTTTCAATCTATTGAACGATAAGCCGTTCGGGGTGGCGAAGGTACGTTATTTTGGGGATAAAGGAAAGGGGTTCGGAAAGTCGTTGCGGGGTGCGGGTTGCGGGTTACGAGTTGCGAGTTGAGGGTTGCGGGTTGCGGGTTGCGAGTTGCGAGTTGCGGGTTGCGGGTTGCGGGTTGCGGGTTGCGAGTTGCGGGTTGCGAGTTGCGAGTTGCGGGGTGCGGGGTGCGGGGTGCGGGGTGCGGGGCGAAACTTTACACTTTTCTTTCTCCCGCTCGTTATCGGGCAATCACCACTCTTTGTCGGAACACACCGCTTTTGCTTTCGGCAAGGAAAACATATACTCCGGGGGTTAGATCGGAAACGTTGAACTTTTTACTATTGGTTCCGGACGGGAACTCTGCTTCTTCTTTCAGTGACACAGTATTTCCGGGCAAAGCGATGATCTTGAAATTTAATGTAGCTCGTTCGGTGTTGGTAAAATAAACCTCAATAGATTCATTGGCCGGATTCGGGAATAAACTCATGGCGAGTTGATTTCTGTTCTCGAGTCCTGCATATAAATACATCATCGTATCTGATAATGAAGAACAACCGAAATTATCGGTCACCAAAACTGAATATGGTCCGTTTGCTGTCGGATGATACGAATCCTGCGTTGCTCCTGCTATCGAAGTTCCATTGAAATACCACTGATATGAAATCGCGCCCGATGAAGCAAAGAGTGTATCATTCAAATAAGTAATGACAGATGCCGGCAACGGATGAAACAACAAACTCACAGTATCGTTTGCAAAACATGTGGGCTGTACCGTCGAGTACAAAGCGTAGGAGCCTGTCGAATCAGCATAAATCGATTGTGTAGTTTCGCCTGTCGACCATTGATAAGAAAGCATCGCCGGCGGGCCTGTTAATTGAATCGAGTCGCCTTCACATGCTTCGTTAAGTGAAGTCTGAATTTGGAAATCAGAAATACCTGTAATAACTATCGGATCTGTTGTGTCCGCACAATATGAATTTGAATATACCAGACTATAACTGCCAATAGAATCAGTCAGCAAATTATCCATATTATAATTGAACGGAACAGTATCATTATATAACCAATAATCATGATACGGAATCTGACTATTAAAAGGTGCATACAGGAAAATGGTGTGACCGGGCATAGAATGGTAGCGCTTGAGGAGAGAATAGATAATTTAGGTAAAAAATGATCTAAAATGATTAGCTGCTGAGCAGTGTTAAAGCCTACTGAATTTGCTACTGTCAGGTTTACATTTACAAAATTTGAATTCCCCGGAAGTGAATCGTAATCTATCAACGGATTTGGATCAGTTGAAGTAAGGCCATTTCCAAAATCCCAAAAATATGTATTGCTATTTTGCGAATGATTGTAAAACTGAATTATACCCAGACATGAATCAATGACCGAATAGGTAAACGATGCAATTGGATTAACTGAATCCGGAATAACATAGACAGTATAATCCTGATATTTATTTGATCCTAGAGTATCACATGGCAGTGGTTTTACCGTACTCGATGTTCCTTCACAAATGCGCATTCTTAATGGAGTCCGTGTAACTGAACTATTCGAAATAGTAAATTTGGCCTCCATTAATTGAAAAGAGGAATTTATATTCCAGGCTACTTCTTCCTGATTTGTAAACAAGCCATCATTGTCATAATCAATCCAGGCTCTTAATACTCCTGCCTGATAACTCCTCTCAACTGTTAAAGCATATTGTCCTCCTTGATATACGATTGTTGAATTTGTGCAAGTGTAATCGTTGTAATATGCAATTGGCGTCAAATTATCAATAGTATTAAAAACTACATGAGTAATTCCATCGAATGAATAACCCGAACGCACAGGATTACATTGAGTGGATACAGAAAACGGACCAATACATTCTACCGGAATCACACTTGTGTCGCAGTCTGAAGCATTACACGTAATTAAAGTTACAAAATTTGTACCTCCTGACGAATATTGATGGACCGGATTCTGTAAAGTAGAATTGCTTCCATCGCCAAAATCCCACGACCAAGATGTAGGAGCATTCAAACTTTTATCTGTAAAACTTACTGAACCATTACAAGAGTCGGGCACGGCGAAGAAATCTGCACAAGGCTTTGAACTAACGTTGATGGTGAATGGAATCGTGGTAAGCAGATGCAATGGATCTGAACTGTACAGTAGCAAATTCGAAGTATAAGTTCCGGATGAAAGATCCGTTACATCTATGGAATAATTGACAGCAATTGAATCGCCCGGTACAATACTATTTACTGAAATTGTATCTGTGCTTAACCAAAACTCATGCGACATTCCATAGGTTATCGCATTATTTAGAATTAAATTGTAATTTGGAAGAGGTGAAAAATATGCATTACCGATATAAATCACCTTCCCTCTTTCGATTTTTCGACAAGCCACTAAATCCGTATTTGTATAATAGCTATTTGTTTTTACAATATGAATAAGATCCGGATCGGAAAGGTTCATCGGCCACATCACCTCATAATTTGTATTTACGCTTGATATTCCCTGCAGAATCGGGTGATTTGGCAAAACCATCACTCCTACGGTAGCCTGATAACCGGGTGATCCAATCCCATGTAGCAGACCTGTGGCAGTAACGTTCACTGCAAATCGATCTCTGGCTGCATTAAAAATTACAACACCACCTTGCTTTACGAATTGATCAAGAACAGAAGCTGCATTAGTAAAGTAGCTTGAAGAAATAAAAGTATATGGCACAATAAAAATATCTGCGCTTGCAAGTGCTGTTGAAAGATTGGCCGGGGCAAATTGAGTCAATTCAGTCAATGTGTGATTTCCAGGATATGCAATCAGCGCCGCTTTTAAATGTGTATAAGTAGAATTATAATCCAAAGTATCTTTAAGCAAAAGAATACGTGTTGTAATCCCCGGTTTGCGATCAATTAAATCCGAATTAATCTGTAATGTACTCCCGCCATTATTATGCAAATAGAATGTCCCGGTCGTAATTCCACTGCAGGCTGATAAGGTGTGATTAATCTGAATCGGAGCTGAAATAGCCGGTGCCGAAAGCACTGTACTATTCAAACATATCTTTTTGCTACCTGTTTGAAAAAACAATGTCAATGTATCATTCATCGAACCAAATACTGTTGGATTAAAATGAACACTAATTGTAGTAGAATCGCCCGGTAGAATTAATTGGGAATTAGCATTAGCAGAATAATCCGAATTAGAAAACTGCCACGAAAGCAAATGAAGTGTATCGCAGCCGAGATTATAGAGCTTGACAGAATCTTGCACCGTTGTATATTGAACGACTGAATTAAATGATAAACAATTCGCTGACAAAGCAGGAATTGCTGATCCGCTTGTAGATAAACCCAGGTAAACAGGGCGATCCGGATTTAATGGCTCGTTTGTATGGAAGAAAATCGAGTCGGAATAATTACCTCCTAATATACCTGATGAATTAAATCTAACTAGTATCAGAAGTGAATCGCCGGGATGAATTAAACCTGACAACGGACTTATATTTACCCACTGTGGTACAGAAAGGCTATCGGACAGATAAAAGGTTAAATCACCTGCTCCAGTATTTTAAGATAAAGGTTACGAGCCAAACTGTCATTACAAGCAAGAGATTCCGAAATTGATTGTGTCGAAAATTCAGGCACAGGAGGCGCCTGAACGTGTATTGTTTGAATAACGGTATCGCCTCCATTACACTGAGTGGTAATTAATGTAACCTGATAATTTCCGGCCTGCTGATAAGCGTGAGTAGGATTTTCAAGCTGAGAATTTGTACCGTCGCCGAAATTCCACCACCAGCCATAAGCACCAAACTGACACTGAGATGTAAAATTGACATCATTTAATAATGGCGGCATCGAATCACTGACTAAAATTTCAGAGTTCGGTGCCTGAGTCGGAAAAGGATTTGTTTCCCAATGTGCTGTAAAAAAACTTTCAGAGGTATAGCCGCTAAGTCTGATCAGTGCTTTCCCGCTCAAAGCAGTAACGGGAGATATAGGCTCATCGCATGTCGAAATTAAAAGTAAAGGAGCGGAAGTATTATCGCCATCATAAACCCACAGATAATCGTATTCTTGAATGTGAGTTCCTACATAACAATATATGTCACTAAGCGTAAATGATATCGTTATAGAATTTGCACATGAAGGAGCAATCAAAAATGAACAAGAGGAAGCCGAACCCGGAGGTGAATTAAGATCACTGATCATTCCTGTCAATGATGTGGCCGAGTCATCAACACAGAATACATATGAAGGCTCAACATGAATATAATCCGTTACACTTGCTGAGCCATTTTGATTGGACACCGTAAGTGTCACAGGATACACTCCAGGTAGATAATAAGTAGCGGTTGGGTTTTGTAAAGTACTTGTATCAGGCACAGCACCGGATAACGACCAACTCCAATGATCCGGAGCATGCAAACTATGATCGGTAAAAGAAACTGAATCGCCCGGTGAAATATAAATTGACGATGCCGTAAATTCCGGCTGTGGAATAAATGTATTCGGAACAATTCTGATTCTATAATCAGCGATCTGCCCGACAAAAACATCTTGACAAGCATCTACAATTTGTGCCGAGTCCGTAACAATTCGTAGTGTAATATCCCTGCTCATTTCTGCTGTCGCCGGAATAATAATACTGTCAACGCCAAGATATGTGCCATGCCCTGACAAAATTATTTCGCTTGGGCTAAAGCTTCCGTCGTTATTAAAATCAAGCCATGCTTTCACATACATATTCTCCCCTCCAACACGGAAAGCATAATGGTCGCCATATATAAGTGTGGTGTTTGTGTTGCACATATAGGAAGAATAGCACTGATCGACCGGTCCAACAGTAAAATTATATTGAAGAGTTACACTGCTTATTCCTCTCCCATAAGCTCTGGTCCGAAGAGGTATACAAGTATTAACTGTCGGCCCACCTGAAACGACAACCAAAGTATCTGTCAAAGTATCTGCCGAAATACAACCTCCGCTACTTTGAGCAATCATTCGTACAACGTACGTACCTGCACTCGTATAGGTGTGAGTGGGCGAAGCCACTGAAGATGTATTGCTATCTCCAAAATTCCATGCATATGACGACGCTGATACGGATGTGTTTTGAAATCTGACAAATCCCGTGGTACACAATTGGTGCGCAGTGGAAATAAACCCCGCCGTTAGATCCTGCGATGTGCCAATTCCAACTGCATACCATGCATTTTTTACTTGAATAACTTCATCAGAACAAGGCCCAAAAAGATCAATGGCTGACTGAACGGTTGCATTGCTAAAATCTAAATAATTCGATGTTGGTGTTAAATAATTTAGAATGGCATGATAAACAATGGCCATTGTGGTATCAATTCCAATGGAATGCACACTAAACGGCTGTCCTATTTCATTGACTCCATTTCTCCCAGCACTTAATAAATAAAACCAATATCCGGCAACTGATGAATTAATGCCGATACCTGTCGTGTACATCGAAGGCCAGCCTGATGCTCCGGGATTAGAAAGATCATTTCCCGTACTGTATTCATATTCATCTCCGAAACGATAATCTGCCGTTGTCGGATTCTTACTAAAATCCACAGCTATAGCAAACATATTCGAAATGGCTTCTTCCAAACCTGCCGCTTCTCCTGTATCAGAGAATGAAATTACATTCTGCAAGAAAGCATGAGTGAATTCGTGAGCATAAGAAGGCAAGGCTGTGCGTGGATCTTCGCTATACCATTGATCATAGAAACCATCTCCAAAAACGAATGCTGTTCCATTCCAATAAGCATCCGACGGATAACTTGAATGGTAGTAATTGAGGATTTCTGAGCCAAGATTATCATATGAATGCCTCCCGAATTGGTTCAGAAAATAATCATAGCACGCCTCTGCATTAAAATGCAAATCAAGTGCATGATCATCCCATGTTAAAGAGTCGGTCGGATAGGAATACACCGTCGCATATGAAGTATCCTGGTGCCCACCTTGATCCATCGTTCGGATATTTCTTCCGGATTCCTGCAATTTATAATTATTAACACCGGCGCTATCAACAGTAACTTGTCGCCAGCCATTGTAATAAGTGTGAGCATGGGCAGGAACATCAAGAAAACGAACGAGCGACCGAACTGAACACGGCTCGCCATTTTCTGCATCGACATACACAATTGAATTCTTGTCAGAAGCCGGTGACGAACAATCTATTTTATAACACAATTTACCGAAGCTGCTTATCGGCACAATAACGAGACCCAGATTACGGACTTTCTCGGGAATAAAGTTCTTTTCCTTAGTCAAATGATTTTTCGCGATGCTACATGCTTCATCGGAAGTAAGACGAATTTTCAATTCACATGAAATGTGGGAAAAGGTATTCGACGAAATTAAATAAACTTTATCGCCTTTCGAATGGAGAATCATTAATGCTCCTTCAACTTCGTAATTCTTATAAACTTGACGAAACTTTCTATGAAGATTTCCCTTTGCATCGAGCTGACTACCGGCTTCGCTAAAATTATCCTGAAAACTCAATCCGGTTTTTGAATCAACCAACGCTTCAATTTCTGATACAGTCGTATTCGTACTAAAAAAAATTCGGTCAGGCGACTGAATAGAATTCGAACTATTACCGGACTCCGAAATCGGTTTTCCCTTAGCCAGTCCGTTAGATGCTTGAAATAAGAAGAAAATCAAAGAAAAAACACAAAACCTAATAGAAGCTATCATAAAATTGATTTTGGTCAAAGATAGCTGAATGCCTTCGATCCAAGCATGACATTCGCCCTCGAAATGAAGCGATTAACCAACAATCAGTTGTTCAAGGTTCAAGGTTCAAGGTTCAAGGTTCAAGGTTCAAAGTTCAAGGTTCAAGGTTCAAAGTTCAAAGTTCAAAGTTCAAAGTTCAATGTATATAAACGGTTCAACCTTGAACTTTGAACTTTGAACTTTGAACTTTGAACATAAAATACAATAGACATTAAAACACCTTCCCCGCAATCCGACAAGTAACTTCCGCCGAGCCCATCGTGTAATAGTGCAAGCATGGAACGCCGGCTTTTTTTAATTCGATGGATTGTTGGATGCACCATTCGATGCCGACTTCTTTTACTTCCTTTTCGGACTTGCATTTGTCGATCTCATCAGCTAAAGCTTCGGGTAGGTCGACGTGGAAAATTTTCGGAAGAACAGTTGTCTGCTTGCTTGTAGTGAGCGGCTTCAGACCGGGAATAATCGGAACGGTAATGCCGATCTCTCTGCACTTGTCGACGAAATCAAAAAACTTCTGATTGTCGAAGAACATTTGTGTAACGATATAATCTGCTCCTGCGTCAATCTTTGCCTTCAAAAAACGAAGGTCGGATTTCAGATTCGGCGACTCAAAATGCTTTTCAGGATAACCTGCTACTCCTGTACAAAAATCGGATGGTGTTACGTCTTGCAGATCTTCGTCCAGATAAATTCCTTTATTCATATTCGCAACTTGCTTCACCAAATCAAGTGCATAATGATGCCCGCTTGGGTGTGGCTCAAATGCGTTTTCAGACTTGATCGCATCGCCGCGCAGAAGTAAAAGATTATCTATGCCCAGATAACTTAATTCGACTAAGGCATTCTCCGTTTCTTCCTTGGAGAATCCTCCGCAAATGATATGAGGAACGGGATCAACACGGTAATGATTCAAAATCGCCGCGCAAATACTTACCGTTCCCGGACGCTTGCGAATTGAGAATTTCTCCAGCAAACCATTCTCACGCTTTTTGTAAACGTACTCTTCACGATGATAAGTTACGTCGACAAACGAAGGCTTGAATCCCATTAAAGGATCGAGGATGTTAAAAATACTCTCAATACTCTTTCCTTTTAACGGAGGCAAAATTTCAACCGAAAACAATGTTTTACCGGCTGATGCCTGGAGATGGTCTATTACTTTCATATTTTACTTTTTTCTTCAAGGTTCAAAGTTCAAGGTTCAAAGTTCAAAGTTCCACGTTCGAGGTTTAATGTTGAATGCCGGATTTTGAATGTTGGATGTTGAATGTTGGATTGAAACGTAGAACTACTTGATTTGAACTTTAATTACTCTTACTATTTAGACAGTATACTTTACTGAAATATTTTATTTTAGTTACAACTGATTTCCACCACATCCTTAAATTTTGAACCTCTAACAAGGACTTTAGAATATTGCCATCTAAATTTTGAACGTGGAACTTTGAACCTTGAACTTTGAACTTTGAACTTTAAACTTTGAACGTTGAACTTTGAACATTAAACAACGTGCGCTAATTTAGCCAGATATTTTCCAATGATATCAAATTCGATATTTACCGCTGTACCCGGTTTAAATGTGTGAAAATTGGTGTGCTCCCAAGTATAGGGAATGATGGCGACGGAGAATGAATTGTTTTCGGATTTTACTACGGTCAGACTAACGCCATTTACGCAAACGGAGCCTTTCTCGACTGTAATATAATTTGCAGCTGATTTGTATTCAAACTCCACTTCCCAACTTCCTTCACGAGGTGTTACCGAAGTAACTTTCGCCGTTGTGTCGACATGCCCCTGAACCATGTGGCCGTCGAGGCGATCGTTCAGCTTCATGCAGCGTTCGAGATTCACTTCCGAACCGATTTCCAATAAACCAAGATTAGTTCTTTTTAAAGTCTCTTCGATGGCAACAACGTCGTACGACGAACCATCAATAGCCACAACTGTGAGGCAAACTCCATTATGCGCCAGACTCTGATCTACTTTTAATTCCGAAGCAAAGGTGCACTCGAACGTGAAACGCAGATTCGTTCCCTGCTTCGCAATGGACTTCGTAATGGCAATTCCTTCTATAATTCCTGTAAACATATAATTCTAATTTCCGCGAATCAATTGCACGGTTCCATGCAATTCGACTGCCTCATCGCCGGTGATTCGGAAAAAATAAACCTTACACGTGTAATAGTAAACTCCTTCCGGACAATCTCCTTTGCTGTCTTTGTTCTTTCCATCCCACTTTATGTCCCTATCTGTCGTTTCAAAGACGAGATTTCCCCAGCGATTATAAATTTTCATATCGACGCTCTTTACATTCTTGTAAGGAGGACAATTCGTTTGTTGTAATTCGGACGATGTAGTTGCATCACATGGATGGAAGATGTCGTTCATACCGTCGCTGTTCGGCGTGAAAACCGATGGCAAAACGTATTGACGACAGGTATCTACGCAAACTTCAACCGGATTAACAGTCTGATTTCCGACCGAATCAATGCTGATTACTTTGTAGCAACCTGCAATTACTTCAAGATTTGAATGCAGATAAACAGTGTCGTTCGCATTTAAAACTGAATCAATCAATTCAAAATTGCCATCATTACCCGGCGAGTAATAAATGTAATACTTAAGCACATCATCGGTACAAACGTGATTCGGATTTACCCATGTAAGCAGATTGGCATTGGCATCGCAATCCGATTGAACATCGAGCGCTGTTGCGCATGGAGGAACATTATCGGTCGGCGAAGCACAATCTGTTTGCGAACGATTCTCCAAAGGACTTGCAATTCCCGGCAACGAATATGAGCCAATACTTTTTACATAGTAGCAATATTGTGTTCCGTTAATCAAAGCTGTATCCGCATAACTTGTACCTGTTATCGTTGTCAACGAATCGTAAAGCGTTGTTGCCGGATTGAGCTTATAAATAGTATACTCGCTATTTACCCAAGGCACATGTTCTTCCCATGAAAGATTCACGCGATTATCGGTAGGAGTCAGCGTTAAGAATACCGTCGATGCAATTGTCGAACTGCCTTTCAACACAAATGAACCTCCGCTTGTATAGTAGAAGTCGATTTTATAACTCCACGCGTGCGTTTTTGTATCGAGATTGATTGTATCGATAAACGTTGTATCGTTTAACGTGAGATTCGTTCCGCACGAAGCGAAATTGCTTCCAAAGAAATCAGGCGAGTGGTAGACTGCGTACAAGTACGGGCCGGGATACTGAATCGTATCGAGTTCATTCGGTCTGCTCCAGGCAACATATACAGATCCGTTAACCGGATCAGTAACGCGAACATCGGCATTAGTCAAAACAGGCAAATCCTTTTTCAAAGATGCACAAGCTTGTGGCGAAGAACAGCTCTCCGATCCGTCAGCAAACACAGCAGTGATCAGATAACAATACTGCTCACCTATCACTAATCCGGCACCGTTGTTATCGTCGCGGTAATTTAGCGTGTTCACATTTCTAACTGTATCGAGTAATGTGTAACCGGTGTACGACGGCGCACCATTATCGCACGGACATTGAATCACTCCATTGTACGGATTTATGCGACCATAAATATTGTAGCCGATAGCTTGTCCGCAAGGAGAAATTGACCAGTTCAAATCAATTCCGCTTCCGCTTGCAACAGCCGAAAGCGATGCAGGTGCCGGAGCTATTACACGAATATTCGTTGTCTGCAACGATACTAAAGACGTATTAGTATTCGAAGGAAATGCATCGCGTGCTTTGAACAATGCTACATAAGGGCTGCTTCGAACTTCACTACAATCGGTACTCCATGAAAATAGAGAGCTGACTGTGTCGTTATTATTTTGAATGATCGTAAACGTTGCTTTATTCGTCACAAAGTTTGTATCGAACATGGCACCGAAAGCCGTCAGATCAACCAGATTGTGATCGGGATCAATTGCTCCGACAACAATATTCAACGTATCGCCGGCAAGAACACATGTGTCGCTCACAACGGATAAATCCGGCGGATGATTCGTGCAATTACCAATGAGAATCTGCATATCGCGACGAACAAAACCTGCATACAGTCCTTGCTTATATTGTTTCACAATGAAAGCGACATTATACTCACCCGTATCAACAGGCGAATCCCAAATTAAATCGCCCGTATGCAAATCGATTCCGAATGTATTGGAAGTCGATGGGTAGCTGTAACCGGGAATTGGCAAGTTAGCATCGCCATTACAAACCTGCATTTCATAAACCAGACTGTCGCCCTCCGGATCAAAAGCATTTGGATTGTGAATAAAAATTCGTCCGACACAACCCTTATCGATTGGCGGATAAGTAAGAATCGGCGAGCTGTTCGGGCCGAGATACGGATTGATAACTAATTCGCTCGAAACTGCAAATGGCACATCAACTGAACTTGGAATATTTACGACACCTTCATTACGATTCGGATCGATGAAATAAATGGTGAACGTTCCGTTACCATTATAAGTATGAGTGTACTTATATTCATTGTAAGAAATATCGTTGCCTAATTGAACAGGCGCCGTCGATGTTCGCGGGAAAGAGACAACGGCACCATCACCTAAATGCACGGTGTCGAGTCGCGGACGATCAACTGCCGGATAACTCGAAGTCTTTGTATAAGTGATAATCGTGATTTCATACGTGTAATCCGTCTGATTCACCCCAATCCACTTATAAG
The DNA here is from genome assembly GCA_016721305.1 of Bacteroidota bacterium. Classification (GTDB taxonomy): domain Bacteria; phylum Bacteroidota; class Bacteroidia; order AKYH767-A; family 2013-40CM-41-45; genus JADKIH01. Next base: position 25,026 of record JADKIH010000008.1, on the reverse strand, counting down.
TAATCTCACCTGCACGATTGTGAGTAGCAAAGGCTCCGTGAGAAAATAAAATTGCAAAAACAAAAACTATGAACCGGATTAGTTTCATCCTGGATTATTAGGTCTAGTATGTGATCAACTGCTGTTCGAGCTTTTTCGGAAGCTCACGGTGTTCGTACTGTTGTGTGCGTAATTGCGGTTCAAAACCTGCGTCACGAATTGCTTGCTGAATTCCCGCAGATGTAAAACGATGCGGCGCTCCGGCAGCCGAAACAACGTTTTCTTCGATCATGATTGATCCGAAATCGTTTGCTCCTGCGTGCAGACAAAGCTGCGCTACATCTTTTCCTACCGTCAGCCAGCTCGCCTGAATGTTCTGAATATTCGGCAGCATGATTCGGCTTAAAGCAATTGTGCGAATATACTCCTCGCCCGTTACATGATTGCGAATACCTTTTATACGCTGCAACATCGTGCCTTCATCCTGGAATGGCCATGGAATAAAAGCGATAAAGCCTTTTGCATTCGCAGGCTTTTCACTCTGCACTTCGCGTAACCAAACTAAATGTTCGAAGCGTTCGGCTACAGTTTCGATATGACCAAACATCATCGTTGCCGATGTTGTTAAATTCAATTGATGAGCGGCACGCATTACGTCGAGCCATTCACGACCGGTACATTTGCCTTTTGAAATGAGACGACGAACACGATCGTTCAGGATTTCAGCACCTGCACCCGGAAGAGAATCGAGTCCTGCAGCCATCAATGCTTTGAGCACTTCTGTATGCGTCGTTCCTTCGAGCTTGGCGATATGCGCAATCTCGGGTGGCCCGAGTGCGTGCAATTTTAATTTCGGATATAATTTCTTCAGCTCACTGAAGAGATTCACGTAATACGACACGCCGAGATCCGGATGATGTCCGCCCTGAAGTAAAAGTTGCTCTCCGCCGAAACGAAAAGTTTCTTCAATCTTCTGCTTGTACTGATCAATCGTAGTGATGTAAGCTTCTTCGTGTCCGGGGATCCGATAGAAATTACAAAACTTACAATTCGCAATACACACATTTGTTGTATTCGAATTGCGATCGATAATCCATGTTACTTTATTATCGGGATGCAATTTTTTACGCATGCGAAAAGCAACATCCATTAATTCCGCTGTTGGCGCATGTTCAAAAAGATACTGTCCTTCCGAAGCTGTTAGAAACTCGAAGTTCAGTGCCTTTTTTAAGAGTTGATCAATATTCATCATGAGGAGAGGAAAAACACAGACAATCGGGCATTAATGAAATTCCGATATCTCTATGATAATTTTAGTAATTTTCCACCCTTCAAAAATACAATATAAAATGCAGACCACAATCGGGCTTACCCCTTCCTTCAAAACTGTAGATTCGATCATTTTACTCCTGGATGACAAAGGGACTATCCCTCCCGGTCTTTTCTCTCCTGCTGAATCTGATTTCATTAAAAAAGAGCTGAAAGCTGAACGAAAAACCATCGTCATCAATCAGTATAAAAGGCTGATAGCCATATATCAACCTGCTTACAAAAAGGACTTGAACGCATTGCGCGAAGCTTGTCGTAAAGCAGGCGACGGATTCCTCGGCGGACTGAATAAAGCCAAAGCGAAACGCGTAGTTGTGGCCGACATGGCAGGCAATCACGATACGGCCTTGGCTGTAGCCGAAGGACTTGCATTAGGCAATTACCAATTCCTCAAATACCGCAAAGAGCGCAAAAAAGAAGAAAATTCGCTTCATGAAATCGCTGTTTACAGCAAAGGATTGAAGGCTGAAAAGGTTAAACAGCTCCAAAATACGGTTGAAGCCGTTTGGGCTTGCCGTACATTGGTGAACGAACCACAGTCGTTCCTCACTGCTACTCAATTATCGAAGGAATTCGTGAAATTGGGTAAAGCCGGTGGTTTTAAAGTGAATGTTTTAACAAAAGGCCGTATTAAAGCATTGAAAATGGGCGGATTACTCTCGGTTAACGCCGGAAGTATCGAACCTCCTACTTTCACGATCATGGAATACAAACCACGTAATGCCAAGAACAAAAAGCCGATTGTGCTGATTGGAAAAGGCGTGGTTTACGATACAGGCGGTTTGAGTTTGAAGCCGACACCGAACTCCATGGACTATATGAAAAGCGACATGGCCGGTGGTGCAGCCGTTGCTTGCGCAATGTATGCCGTAGCCAAATCGAAATTGCCGGTGCATGTTGTAGCTCTCGTTCCGGCGACGGATAATCGCCCGTCCGAAAACGCTTACACTCCGGGTGATGTAGTCACGATGATGAGCGGACACACCGTTGAAGTTTTGAATACTGATGCAGAAGGAAGAATGATCTTAGCCGATGCTCTTCACTATGCAAAAAAATACAAGCCTGAACTCGTTCTCGATTTCGCTACTTTGACAGGTGCTGCCGCTATGGCCATCGGTCCGTACGGAATTGTTGCGATGGGAACAGCAACTGAAAAACAACGCACCCAACTGCGCGAAGCCGGAGAAGCCGTTTACGAACGCCTCGCCGAACTTCCGTTCTGGGACGAGTACGATGATCTGATCCGTTCCGACATTGCCGACATGAAAAACATCGGCGGCCCCATCGGCGGAGCTATCACAGCCGGAAAATTCCTCCAACGTTACACCGACTACCCTTGGATGCACTTCGACATTGCAGGACCATCGTACCTGCACGGACCGTCGAGCTACCGTGGCAAGGGGGGAACTGGGGTTGCTGTGAGGTTCTTGTTGGAGTTTCTTGGAGGACTGTGATCGGTTAGACGGTGAACAGTTGTTACTCGAACAAGGCGTTCATCGTCCGGCGAAAATTCTTGGCGATGAAAAAAGCAGGTTCTTCCGGACGATGGACGCCACACAATAAAAAGGGGCGATTGTCATCCTCGAAGAGGATCTCGTGGGGAATTGGCACGGAAGAGTGATAGGCGATCAGTTAGACGGTGATCAGTTCTGTGTGAATAGTAATCGGTTTCTACTCGAATAAGGCGTTCAGCTTATGTTGAATTAGCACGAAAAACAATTGCACCAAGATAAGAGTGAATTGATTTTTGTTTCATTGGGGATCACTTCTCAATAACCAACAAGATCCGCCGCGGCGGATGACAGGTCGACAATTTATAGTGAGTGTCGTTCATCGTCCTTAACAACCGTTGTCGCTTCAAACATCCCGCTTAACGCGGACGATGAACGACAAAACAAATGCGATTAACAATCGTATTAAATTAAAAGCAAGCTGCATGTTATTTACGAACTGCTGCTGGATAGTAAGAAAACATTGAACGAACATTGAACATTGAACAAATAAACACCCCATGTCCCATTTAGAGCAAGAAGGAAAAATAAAAGTCGGCATTAGTTGCGGCGATATCAATGGCGTTGGGCTGGAAGTTATCATGAAAACATTTCTTGATAACCGAATGCATCAGGTTTGTACGCCGGTGATTTACGCGAGTAACAAAATGGTTTCGGCCCAGAGAAAGGCTTTAAACATGACGGAATTCCAGTATCAGACGGTGAAGAATAGCAACGAAGTTATTCTCCGCAAGACGAATGTGATTAACTGCTGGGAAGAAGAAGTAGCGATTGAATTTGGCATGTCGACTCCGAATGGCGGGAAGTATGCGCTGAAATCGTTGCAGGCTGCCGTGGCTGATTTAAAAGATAAGAAGATCGATGTACTTGTTACGGCACCGATTAACAAACAAAATATCCAAAGCGACGAATTCAAATTTGCCGGTCATACCGAATATCTCGCTGAAGAATTTGGCGCACCGGAGCATCTCATGTTTTTAGTTAGCGACAATTTGAAAGTTGCTGTTGTATCCGGACACATTCCCGTAAAAGAAGTTGCCGCTACATTGACGATTGAAAAAATTATTCAGAAAATAAAAATGATCAACAAATCTCTGAAAAGAGATTTCGGCATGGACAAACCAAAGATTGCCGTACTCGGATTAAATCCGCACGCCGGCGATCAGGGCTTAATCGGAAAAGAAGAAAGTGACATCATCATCCCTGCTATTAAAAAATGCTTTGATGAAAAGATGTTTATCTACGGCCCGTATGCCGCCGATGGCTTCTTCGGTTCCGGCACATACAAAAAATTCGACGCCGTTCTCGCCATGTATCACGACCAAGGCCTCGTTCCTTTCAAAACCGTGAGCTTTGGAAACGGAGTTAACTTCACTGCAGGATTACCAATCGTCCGCACCTCACCTGATCACGGGACTGCTTACGACATCGCCGGCAAAGGCACTGCCTCCGAAGACTCCTTCCGCGAAGCCATCTACATGGCCATCGACATTATGAAACACCGCGAGGAGTTTGATGAGATTAATGCGAAGCCGTTGGCGTTTTCGAAGCAACAGGCGGACCGCTAGCGATTGAAGATTGAAAATTGAATATTGAATATTGAATATTGGCTCTTAAGAAACTATATGGGATCGGGAATTTTTCCGGTCCTTTTTTTATTTGGGGGATTGGGGGGAAGTTGGTATTTTTAAAGGAGAAATTATTTGAATCCACACATCGTGATATTCTTACCAATGATGTCTATTTCTTACTTGATTTTTTAGTAACCGTGTTCGGAAGCCTCAAAATATTCGAATCAAATGCAACGAATTTATACTTCAATTCTTTTTTTTATGTCTTTGCTCGAAATATCTTCTTGTAGCATGTCAAATAATATCTAGGTACTTATCAAAATAAATTTGCAATCTTGGGGTTTTTCGGGACAACAATCAGACTTTTTCCTGATAGTACCTTACAATATGTTTTCCAAGGCGACCTCATGTATGACAGCATAACCGGCCATTACCAAGTTTTCCAAAACAAACTTTACCTAAATTTTGACAAGGAGGCACGAAAAACAGACAAGTCGAATTACCAGTATGACGATATGCCATTAAAACAGGATATTTTTCCGAGAGACACTATCCAATTTAAAATATCATACTACATTGGACACAATAAATTATTCCCCATTCACTTTAAAACAGGAGATAAAATAACAAAAGAAAGAAAATACAATAAACGAAAGAAATACCTTTTATTCGGCAGCCATTATTATAACAAAAGATATTATTTGAAGAAAATTGAATAAAGGCTGCATACAAAAGAGTGCAGAATAAAAGAAAATGTATTAAAGAAAATATGCGAACTGCCCATACTTATACACTGATAGTAATTTTGACAATATCCCTTTTCGCTTGTACCTCAAACTCACAAGAGAATAACAAAATTGTATTAAAAGACGGCTGGTATCTCGTAAGAAATGATGGCGGAGGAATAAAAAGAGGATTTACCCCCAAAGACACGATTTTGCTTTTAGACAATCCTTCAATTTCATTTAATGACATAAAATCCACGGAACCTGAATTGTTGAATATTTATGCAGATACGATAGCTCAAATGAATTTTAACTTGACAGAAAACGGGAAGAAGGAATGGAATACAATTACCCAAAACCCTAAAAACACTGAAATGTATTTTGTTCTTGATGATACTATAATAAATTTACTGCAGTATTTAACGACTCGAACATTTTAAGGTAGCGCATCTTCAACTAAAATTGAGTTATAGCGACTACACCGTAAGCGAAATTGACCGAATAGAAAAAAAGATAAGACAAAGACTGAATAATCAAGGTTCACATTGACCTGATCTTCGGACAACTCCCGTTGGGCGAATGTTAAGCGATAGTACATTTGCAAATAAAATATTATCACCATCAATTGACATCCGGCCAAAAGTGAGTCCATGCCGTCAAAACTTTAGCTCGAAAACTCAGCTTAAGGAAAGAAATAAATAAAATGAAAACAGTCTTCATATTACACCACTCTTATGAACTCGAAGGGCAAGAAGAGACGAAACTTATTGGAGTATACTCGACAGAAAAACAAGCTCAATTAGCAATCTCGCGCCTCAAAGACAAGAATGGCTTCAAATACCTGCCGGATGCCTTTGTAATCTCTGAGAATGAAATTGACAAAGACAATTGGACCGAAGGCTTCGCTACTCTGACAAGCATTCAGGTAAAAGGGAAGGATGATTCCTGGAAAAAGGTTTTAGCGGAATGCTTGCCCAATAACACATTTCAAATACTTGAACTTTACGACAATGATTCTTTAAGTGAGTTCAAGCATTTAGATATCGTCGAATGCGAAGAACGCGATGGTGATTTATTTGCAATCAAACATATTAGCAAGACCAATATTTAGGCAAAATAGATTCCGGATTTGTAAAAACAAAAGCCTGAGTAGCTCTTGATAAATCTGCGAAATCTTCACGACAAGCGTCAGTATACGACGGATAAAATATCGAAACCAATAATACCGCTGGAAATTCATCGTTGCGAACACAAACGAAAAAAAATCATGACAGCTGAAGAATATCTGGAAACAGGCAAGTTTATCTGGCAAACATATGTCCCGGGAAATCCGGACAAGCTCAAACTATTCAAGGTGAACTCTTGAGAGCAATAGAAAAACTGGCCGACGAGGCTCAACGAAATGGGAATATCAATTTTAGCGCTGACTGCCATGTCATATTCATTTCATTCATCAGAAAACACCTGAACGACGAAAATTTATTTGACAAGACTACAATTAAACAAATCAATCAGGATCTCGACAGAATTTCAATCGATGACAAACCTTATACAGAAGACGATCTTTACGACAGACTGAGGGAAAGAATCATCGACTGGTATTTAATGAATAAAACGCCCATTCATCATTCTTTAAACTCAAAATTAAACTGCTAGACGCCACATCTTCTTTGTATATTAACAGACTAGAAACAGTCATCACAACAATGAGCAGGAGCATCGAAATTGCTTCTTCGCCATTCCAAGAAATAAAATCGACATCATTTATGACGATCAAAGTAAGACACTTCTTATTACTAGTAACAATAATCCTTTGCTCCTGCGGCCAAAAAGCAAGCAATCCAACTAACACTGATACCGATCCATCATCTCTGCCCGACTCAGTAAAACTCCAGCTATACTATGACCGGACAGACAAATTCGAATACATCAACGGATACGAATATGATAAATCCGTCCTCGCTAAAACAGAAGAAAATCGGGACACCATAAAGCTTCTCAATTTTATCAAAGCAAATTACGGTAGTATTGAAGGAGATAATTCCGATTTTGCATTTACGCCGGAGATAATCCTAAATTCAACCTATGGTATTGACTTTAACGGAGACAGCTTGCTCGACATCTTTTATGATGGGCCATCGGGAGGCGAGCCGAACATCACTGAAATTTTCCTTAACAAAGGAGACCATTACGAAAAGGTCTTTTCAGAGAATCAGGACATCAGCAAGGCAGATTTCTCCAATAACAAATTGAATTCGTTCATTCTCATGGATCCGGGCTGTTGCGCTGATCCGGAAATTATTGAACGCTACTATTCAATTAGCTATGATGACAAGAAACCAACATTCAGGCTCGATAAAACAATTGGCTATCTGGCATCAACTGAAAAACCGCAGGAAGTCATCCCAACTCCAATTGAGTTTACAACCGCGAAAGACAATGTAAAACTCCGTGCTGAGTGTTATCAATTAGACAATGTCGAAACAGCAATTTACGGCATTCATGGGAATGCAATTGGTACGTACAATGCAGGTGCAACAGGAAAAGCACTTGGATTGAAAAAAGACAAGAATGAAGTTTGGATCTATGCCATTATGGACGCCGAGAATAAAATCGATAGTTGCGACTTCCCGGCTTTTATAGAACAACCAACGGCACTAAGAGGCTGGCTACTAAAATCTGACACTGATCTCAAATAAATACAATCCTACTAATCGGAATAGCAGGTCTTGAAGTCAGGTGCAATCAAAATAAGATTCAATGATACAACTAAGAACAATTCTAACTTCCCTCCTGCTGACAATCTCTACTTTCTGCCATGCCTATAACTTAGAGCCGAACAGATGGACTAGCTATGAAGGAAAATTAGGCCAATCATTGATCCATCTGTCATTGTATCGTTTTGATAACGGCAAAATCAAAGGAAGCTACTGCTATCAAAATTATGAAATCAAGATTCTTCTCTCAGGCCAAATAAGTGACGACAAAATTGTACTTACTGAATTTTTAGCAGACAAACCCAATGGCAGTTTTGAAGGAAGTATTTTTTCCGATAGCACAGACAGATTCGAAGGAATATGGCACGACAGCGCAAATACAAAGTCCATTGAATTCAAACTAAAACTCTCCGGCATTTGTGGCAGTAATTTCAGTCATGTCTATTCAGACATGTTTGGCCCCGACGAGGCAGTGGAAAATTTCATGAAGCACGTTAAGACTTCCATTCAAAATGGAGAAAAGAGTGGATATCGAATCATGTCAGATATCCGATCAAAGTAACACTAACCAAGGGCAAGAGAACTACGATCAAAACCAAAAAACAATTAGTTTTAAACTTCGATAAAATATTTAACAGGGAATTTAAAGACAAAATAAAAGCGGCTTGCGTTTGCAATATGTTCAACAGATGGGATGGCGTTATGTTGGGTAATGGAGAAATCTGGATAAGTAATACACCGAAATCAAATGATGAGGTGTTTGATTTTATATTATTGCTATAAATAATTAATAGCCGGAATACACTAATAAATTTTTTGCGTTATGAATAAAAAATCTGAAATCTTAGACCGAATTACTAACGACGGCTTTCCAAACAAGGAAGTCGCAATTAGTTTAGAAGAATTCTTTGATGGCAATGATGATCCCGGCTCTATCGGATGCAATATTTATCCTGATCCGCCAACCATCCAAGATTTCTACATCACTTTTAAACGAATGTTGGCAAGTGATAAAGTGCAAGACATACGTATCCGAATTTCAGACGCCAATGATACTGAATGGTTTTATACAGATGCCGTCTATATAATCGGTGACGCAACAATTGAAGAGGTAACTGAAATGGTAAAAAAACTCCAGCCGGATGAAATTTATACCGGCTGGATGTACGGAATGCCTGTTAATGTGGAAGAGGTTCATTCAAAAAATGTATATAGTGTCTGGTGGGATTAAACTTACCGCAACGAAATTATAACCCGATTTTTTCAAGACTAAACTAATTAGCCCTTGCAATGACTGATTCTCTTCCAAGATTTAAATTGCTCTATTCTGCAGTGCTCGTCATTGCAGTTTCCGCTTTAGCATGCAATGATCCCAAATCAGACGAAAAGAACGCTGAAGAGAATTTAGCAATGTCATCACCTTCTCAGACAGACACCTCATTTGAATTCTTCTGGGCTATTTTTCGAAAAGCTGTTGTGAATAATGACCCTATTACATTAAAACGGCACATACATTTTCCGATAGAAACCAGAGGTCCTCAGGATGAAGACAAGATCGTTAAATATGATCAATCGCAATTCAATGTCGTTTTTCAGTCATTTCTTAAAGAATCCACCGATTCTGCCCTTACAGAATTAGATTTAATCAAAAAGTTAGATAAATTTGAAAATGCAGATCAACAGTATTTTATCATAAATGACGAATGGGCAAGAATTGGTGAGATGGAATTTAGCAAAATTAATAGAGAGTGGAAATTAACATTTTTGTATCTGCATTACGAAACTATAGAAGAAATTAATAAGAAACATCAAAATAACGATTAACCACTTATGCGACACTTGATTTTCTTCATGCACGCCTCTCTCGACGGTTTCGCCGGCGGTCCAAATGGAGAACTGAATTGGATAAATATAAACGATGAGATCTTTGATTTCGTTGGAACGATGACGGACAAAGCCGACGCCGGACTTTACGGTCGTGTCACCTTTGGAATGATGGAAAGTTATTGGCCAAGCGCTGCCGACCAACCGAACGCAACAAAGCACGATAAGGAACATGCGGTTTGGTATAAGAATGCTCACAAAATTGTTTTGTCGAAGTCATTGAACGAAAAAGACTTTCAAAAGACGACGATCATACGTGATCAACTTAAAGAAAATATCAATAAGCTGAAAAAACAAGACGGAAAGGACATTCTCATTTTCGGAAGTCCCTCTGCTTCGAATTCGTTGTTGGAAGAAGGATTGATTGACGAGTTTTGGTTGTTTGTGAATCCGGTTTTGCTTGGGAAAGGAATACCGGCTTTTAAAAAATGCTTATGATACCGCTAAGCTTAAGCTCATTGAATCAAAGACGTTTTCTTGCGGTGTGATTGCGCTGCATTATGAATCAGTTCAAAATTAAAATTCCATTGAACAATACGAAAAATAGATCTATACCGACGCGTTGTCAAGGCCAAACTTTACATCGACAATCACTTTGCCGATAATCTGGATCTTGACAATATTTCGGAGCAGGCCTATTTTTCCAAGTTTCATTTTATCCGTCTTTTCAAATCGATCTATGGATTGACGCCAAAGAATTATCTGATCAAAACGCGGATCGAAAACGCTAAGAAATACCTTTCGAATGGTTGCTCTGTTTTGGAAACAGGAATGATGGTCGGGCTGGAGAGTCCTACTTCCTTTACGGGGATGTTTAAGAAAATTACAGGACTTACTCCTTCGGGTTATCAAAAGCAAGAAAATTTAAGGAAGCAAAAAATCCTTCAAAGCCCATTGAGCTTTGTTCCTAATTGTTTTGCCGAAACTCACGGTTGGACAAATTAGCAATTTTGAAGAGGTGAAGTAATTTTACCATCCTCATATTTGCAGAAAAAATAACATGATATCCAAAATCACACACACATGCATCTACGTCCTCAATCAGGACAGTGCATACGACTTCTACGTAAACAAACTCGGCTTCAAAGTTCACACCGATGCGCCAATGGGGCCGGATGCACGATGGCTTACGGTAACACCTCCGGATCAACCTGAATTGGAGATCACACTATTTCTCGTAGCCGAAGGACCGATGTTCGATAAAGAAACCGTTCAAACGATGACTACGTTGATTAAGAAAGGAACATTTGGCGCGGCTGTATTTACGTGCAAAGATTTAATGGCGACGTACGAAGAAATGAAAGTAAAAGGCGTAGTATTCAAAAGCCTCCAACAAAAGAGTTCTACGGTTTCGAAGCATTGTTCATAGACGATTCGGGAAATTGGTTCTCACTGGCGCAACTAAATTCGTAACCGATGAAATCAATTTTCGAACCCACAACCAGGGCCGAAGTCGTAAAACGAATAGATGCTCTCACATCCAACAACAAAGCACTTTGGGGGAAAATGACAGTGGCTCAAATGGTCCGACACTGCTCCATTTGTGAAGAGTATTACTTTGGCAATATCGAAATCAAGAGATCATTCATTGGTCGAATTTTCGGCCAGAAAGCAATTCGCTCAATTTTAAAAGACGAGAATTCAATGCTGCAAAAAATGCACCAACTTCCTCGCCATTTCTGGTAAAGGAAAACCTCACTGATCTGGAAAGCGAAAAAATAAAGTGGAAGGCCTTGACAGAGCGATATAGCAATTTTCAAAGCACGGAATTTACCACTGGTTCTTCGGTAAATTAACTAAGGAGCAGCTCGGTCAATTTATTTACAAGCATACTGATCATCATTTGAGGCAATTCGGAGTATAAACAATAAAGCACGCTTAAGGTGACACAATTCAGACCACTTATTCTAAGAAGAATTCTTGCCTATATTCTATTTGGATTAGGCTTTATCACTGTCACCTTTTTTAGAAATTACAAAGGAAGTTTTATCTCTCACGAATTTCTTTATTGGCTTGTAGGATTGTTTTTCCTATTGATAGGATGGGCCATTCTTCGTTATACGCCTCCGATTAACGAACAACTCCGGAAGGAACAAGTAGCAAAAATGATTTCCGATCTAAAAATCAATGGCGAAAAAATAAAAATTGAATTATCTAAATGCGAACTAAAGTCAAACGACTATTCTGAAGAAAGGGAAATTCCGTCAGATAAAGCCTTAACAACAAGCTACACAAATGACATGAAGGCAATTAATATCTTAACAGGAAACGAAATGGATAACGTACAAATCGTTAATGTCTTCCAGAGCATACTAATCTATAAAAACAACTACATGGGTAAGACGGAAACATTTACAAGTGGCATTATCCCGACTGAACATACTACACTCCTATTCAAAATAGCCTCTCAAAAGACAACATTCATTTTCGTTGACAAACTTGACAGGTCTAAATATTATTTTGACCTGGAATTTTTATCGAATTGACAAAAGAAGGTGGGTAAAAAGAGTCCTTTTTGACACACATTTGCTCCTCCGAATAGTACAATTCCTCCATGCCATTAAATTTCTATCTTTGGTAAAAGATACACGAATAGCGTCTGAATACAGTTTAGGCGTAAGAGTGTATCGCAATTAGAGGTATTCAAATAATGTTAGATTTACCTAAGACTGAAAATCAAATTCTCTCCGTATCTACATTCCGGGAACTAGTCGACACAGCCTTTCATGGAGTTGTCAATGCACTCTGTTGGTCGCGTCAGCTCAACGGTGATTTCGCAGAGATTGCCGGGAAGATCGAACAGAGTGGCAATATCACGGTGATCGACGAAGAAGCATTGCTAGAACTCCCGCTGAGCGAAGCCGGAAATCTTGCCCGTGAAATAATTTTAGAAGATTTAAAATTGCTTCGAGAATATGGCGCTTCGCCCGTGCTGAATTTGATTAACTATTATGAGAAAGACGAAAACAATCCGCTCTTTCCGACTGATGTTTACTCATACCACGTAGATCGCTCCCCTATTCCAACCGATACTTTCTTGTGCACTTACTATGGTGCATCCAGCGACGTCCTTCCCAACTCTCAGGCCGAGCAAAAAATACTCGTCCCGGAAATCAGAGAAGAGCTTAAAAAACACTATCACGGAAACGAAGAAGGATTTGAATCGTACCTAACCGAACACTTCTACGATCTGCATTACCGGGCCAAGCCGGATGCACAACCCATTAGCTTAGGCATTGGAAATATGTGGAGACTGGCGGTTGATCATCCGGAGAGTAAGGTACTGCCTTGTGTTCATCGGGCGCCGGTGGAGAAACTGGGAGAGAGTCGGTTGTTGTTGATTTGTTGAGTATATATCATTTCTAAATGTGAAACAGAAAGCATAAACACACTAAGCAATAATGTACAACTTCTCATACTTCAAAGAAAAAGACAAGCAAGTACTTTTAAACTTCATTGAAAGCAATCCATTTGCATTTCTTACAGGAAGTTATTTGTCTGGTAAGCAAGTTGCTACTCAGATTCCCTTGTTGGTTGAAGAAAGAGATGGCGACTTGTTTATACAAGGACACATTATGCGCAACACGGACCACTACAAAGCTTTTGCTGAAAACCCAAACGCATTGGTTGTATTCACCGGTCCGAGTGCGTATGTGAGTGCTTCCTGGTATAGTAATCCGCAAATTGGATCTACGTGGAATTATATGAGTGTTCATATGAGCGGACAAATAAACTTTATGTCGCCCGATGAGTTAATTCAGCTCATGAGAAAACTGACCTTGGAAATTCGAAAAAGGAAATACGAAATCATTAACGATCTACGACAATTTACCGGATTCCTTTTTAAGCAAAATGATGCCTGCAATTGCCGGTTTCGAAATTAAAGCAGAGAAAATTGACAATGTGTTTAAGCTGAGTCAAAACAGAGACGAAAAAAGTTATCTGAATATCATTTCCAAACTCGAAGAACAAGGCGGAAACAGCGCATTGATTGCTGAAGAAATGAAGAAAAGAAAATTGGATTTATTTCCGCCGGGAGTTGAATGGGATGGGGCGAAATTTGATTCTTAAAATTAGCCAACCAACTGCGGACGGAATTTCAAGCGGGTTTATTCTGGAGTTTCATACATTCTGCAGTCGAGCATCATTGCGCCTGGAATTGGGCAAAAGAAATATTTAATAAGTAAAGACGTTAATCCGTTTATCGAGTTCATCAATTTGAATTTACCAAAATGAGAAGACTTTCTTTAAAGAGACATCTATACAGCCCAATTACCTCGGCATTTCTCCTGCCATTCATATTCGTTCAACTTTCGTTTATTCTGCAACCCGGGAATAGCAGACCGGAAACCGAACAGAGAACGAAAATTAAAAGCATGTTTGGTATGGAAAAATTGAATGATACCTTGTTTATTCACAATGCGGAAATAAGTGTAAAGCTTTGGAATGAATTCTCCAACCTAAACAATGGACTATATCCTCCTGACTCGGAATGCATCAAGACTAAACCATACAAATTTCTATTTGAGCGAAACCAAACTTCTTTAATGAAGAGAGTATCTATTAATGGTTTTTTTAGAGGCTCGAAAGCAAATGTACCGGCTGACAAATGGAACAGGAAAACAAAAAAGATATTGGATTACCCTATTGTAGGAATTACCTACGAGCAGGCAACGGCATATTGCAAATGGAGAACTGCTCAATACAATTTACAATACTTCGGTATCAGCGACTCATCTGAATACAAAATAAGATTTGAACTACCGTCGGTCCTACTCTATTCAATCTGCAACAGGCTGGCTGGGATTCCGATGTGTTGGAATTGTTGTGCGATGAAATCGCCCATTGTCAACGAAAGTATTCCGCTTAATCTTCCGATAAATTTAGAGGTGTAATTTTTGTTAATGCATGGAATTGTTAGGCCCTTTAGGGCCGGACTCTCGGTAAACAGTTGGTCAGTCCCCAGCGCTAAGCCCCTTTAGGGGCGCACTCTTTAAACACACTGCTTTTTCTACACCAGATACTGTAGCCCAGCCGCAGGCGAAATGCTAGACAGTACTAAAATGCACTTTTCTTCCCAAAAAACCACCTTCATTAGAAACCTCACAATTAATTTGCGCAATCAAATAATTGCATATAATTGCAATCAAATGTTTGCGCAATAACAGTTCTATGGAAACAAGAAGAGATGTCTTTCAGGCCATAGCCGACCCTACACGCAGGGCCATCTTAGTGCTGCTGGCAGCTCATGCAATGACACCGAATGCCGTGGCCGAGCATTTTAATTCGAGCCGACAGGCGGTATCGAATCACATTAAGATTTTGAACGAATGTGAATTGGTGAAGCAGGAACAGAAAGGCAGAGAAATTTATTATCACATAAATGCAAAAAAGATAAAAGAGATTGATAAATGGGTGGAACAATTCAGAAAGATTTTTGAAACTCAGTTTAGTCAGCTCGATGAAGTATTACACACACTAAAAAAGCAAAAGAAATGACAAACAATTTATTTTTTGATTTTACTGTCGACAAGCCCGCAAAAACGGTAGTCGTTACCCGAGAATTTGCTGCAGATCTTTCCCTGGTCTGGGCTGCTTTCACGACGAAAGAATTACTCGATCAGTGGGTCGCACCGAAACCGTTTACGGCAAAAACGAAATACATGAATTTTGAAGTGGGCGGAAAAAGATTTTATGCAATGGTGAGCCCCGATGGATTAGAACGCTGGGCCATTCAGACGTACACTTCCATCAGTCCGAAGACTAACTTCAAAATGTATAATGCCTTTACCGACGCAGATGAAAATCCCGACCCGGTAGGATCTGAATGGGATTATCAATTCAGCGAGCAAAACGGCATTACAAAGGTCGTTATCACCATCTACAACGAATCGTTTGAACGTATGGAGCAAATACTGGAAGGCTTCACGCTTGGATTTACTTCTTCATTGAAGAATCTGGATGATGTATTGGCTAGTTTGTCATAACGAAAATAAAATTTGAATTAAGAACAGCATAAAAACAGAAAGCATGAACACGAATCTCCTATTCGACTTCACCGTCAACAAAGAAAATAAAACCATTCACATAAAACGCGAATTCGATGCCACTCCGGAATTGGTTTGGAAAGCATGGACAGAAGCCGAATTGTTAAATCAATGGTGGGCACCGAAGCCTTACCATATCGAGACAAAAGTGCTGGATTTAAAAGTCGGCGGTACGTGGCTATATGCCATGGTAAGCCCGAAGAACGAAAAAACGTGGTGCAAGGCTGATTACAAAGCCATCGAAGCAATTAAATTGCTCTCGTGGTCGGACGCATTTTGCGATGAAAACGGAATTGAAAACACCATCAAGCCCCGCTCCTACTGGACAACTAATTTTACAGAAAGCAATGGTCGTTCGATGGCAAACATCACCACTGAACACGCCACATTTGAAGACATGGAGACTTTGATAAAGATGGGCTTTAAGGAAGGATTTACAATGGGTCTTGGAAATCTGGATGAATTATTAGCTACTTTTAAAAAATAGATTCAAGTCAAAAATCAATTTCAACACGCACCAATAAATGGCAAAGCAAATTTTCCTCAACTTAGTTGTGAGCGACGTTCAAAAATCAATGGACTTTTATAGCGCACTCGGCTTTACAAACAATCCTCAATTCTCCGACGAAACTGCAAAGTGCATGGTCTGGGGCGACAACATCTTCGTGATGATCATGACGGCGGAGAAATTCAAAACTTCACAGCCAAACCACTGGCCGATACGAAAACAAATATTGCCGCACTCTTTTCACTCTCTTTCGACACTGTCGATGAAATGAATCAGGTTATGACGCGCGGTCTGAAAGCAGGAGGCATCGAACCGAATCCTATGCGAGATTACGGCTTCATGCAACAACGAACGATCGAAGATTTTGACGGACATACGTGGGAAGTTTTTTATATGGATATGAGTAAATTTCCTATTCAAAAATAGTCTGTGTGAAGATTTCACTCTAGCTATCTCTAAAGCCATCTAAAAATATTTCGATGAAAGTAGAAGAACAAATCAAGAAGTACATTGCAAGTCTTGATGATGCAAAAGGCAAAGAAATGCAAGAACTGCACAAGCTCATTTTAAAAGCTTTGCCCAAATGCAAATTGTGGTTTGAAGACGGGAAGGACGAGAATAATAAGACCGTCTCTAATCCCAACATCGGCTATGGAAGCTTCACAATAAAGTATGCCAATGGCAGCACCAAGGATTTTTCAAATAGGCCTGAGTGCTAATACAACCGGAATCTCTGTTTATATTCTCGGTCTGAAGGATAAGACTTATTTGGCGAAAACTTACGAGAAAAAAGCTTGGTAAGGCGAAAGTAACAGGGTATTGCATAAAGTTTAAGACGGTGAAAGAGATTGATGCGGATGTTTTAATCGACGCTATAAAGGATGGCGTAAAGCTGACGAAATAGTTAAGTCAAAATAAAACCATGCATCAGTGGTGAATTGCGCAATATCCGGCCTTCAGACAAAAACACAAAGTGTAGTTTCTTTCACACCTCATATATTCAAAATTCATGAACTCAAAAGCTGACTGGTTTTTTGTTAAAGTTTCCAAATGGCAGGACGCATATTCTGAATTAAGCGAAATAGTACTTTCCTGCAAATTAGACGAAGAGCTGAAATGGGGACACCCTTGTTATACAAGAGGGAAAAGCAATATTGTGCTAATTCACGGATTTAAGGATTACTGCGCATTGCTTATTTTTCAGGGAGCATTACTGAAAGACCCAAAAAAGATTTTAGTGCAGCAAACCGAAAACGTTCAGGCGGCACGACAGATCCGTTTCAAGAGTCTAGAAGATGTTCTGAAAAATAAAACAGCCATCAAAGCGTATATTAAAGAAGCTATCGCGCTCGACAAAGCCGGCGTGAAAGTTGATCTGAAAAAGACTTCTGAATTTAAAATGCCTATCGAATTTAAAACCGTACTCGATGATATGCCGGAGTTAAAGAAAGCATTCAAAGCATTGACTCCGGGACGACAAAGAGCTTATCTGCTTTACTTCTCCTCCGCTAAGCAGATAAAAACGAGAGAAGCCAGGATTGAGAAATATCTTGATAAAATACTCGGAGGAAAAGGCTTGGATGATTAGTTTAAACAAGGACAGCTAAAAATATTTGCAATAAAAAATGGGTAGAAGATTTTCTACCCATTTTTATTTATCATTTTCATTATCCAGAAAGCTTATAGAGCACTTTTCATAATTCTGAATTTTGAATTCTAAATTTCTACCGCACTACCACAAACTTCTTATACCCCTTCTTCCCCGCTCCACTCAATTCCATCGTATACACGCCTGAAGGAAGATCACCGATAGATACCGTGCCGACACCACCCAGAATTACACCATACGTGTAAACAAGATTTAGCTGATTGAAAATACGGTATTGCATTTCCTGATTCACATCGGTGCGAATGGAAATCTGATCGTGTGCCGGATTCGGGAACAAACTAATTTGATTTTCGAAAGCAGGCGACTTGATTCCGTTTATTCCGCCGAGTGTGACATCGTCGATGATGAGACTACTGCCTAATGCCGGCAAAGTCGGATAATCGGCATAGCTCACTTTTGTACTGAAGTTTAATGAATAATACGCAACCGGATCTGCTGTAAGCAAAGTAACCGGAACGGACATGTAGGCGTAATTTGCTGAAGGGAGAATTACCGATATGGCATTTCCGATTTCATCACCCATTAAATTGTAAAGATGCAATTGAGCCAGGCCTGAGTCGCCATTTACCGATGTGTATTTGTAGAAAAAATCGAGTGATGTCGGTTGCTGAGTCAACTCGATCAATTCAAGCGATCCCCAGGCTGAGTAAACTGAATCGGTATCAGCACTCACACTTCCTGCCATTCCCATTCCTGATGTATAATTCATGGCATTGCGCATTTCCATAGCGTAGCTTCCTGAATGGGCATCGGTAGTTTTTGCGTAAAATGGGCCATCAAAAACGATCGAATCCTGATACACTACTCCGCCGGTATCGATTACAACAGACATGAGATAAACATTGCCCCAACCCTGAATGGTTCCATCGTAATTCGTGCTTTCGAAATCACCGTTTGGAACCTGAGCAAAGGAGGCTTGTGAAATCAGCAAGAGGCCGGCAAAAATGGAGAGTAAGGTCTTTTTCATAGAATTTGGTTTTGGCGAGAATGACGAAATGAATTGTGTGAATTGTTTCGTAAAACTAGGCCGACTATCATCAAACACCAAATAAAACGGGTAGACAAGAGGTAGACAAAGATGCGAAAAAGCTATTCAATACGTATACAATGGGGGTTATTGGGGGTACAGAAGGGAATTTTAACACTTTTCGGGCAAAAAAGGCGATTGAATTTGGGATGTGGCCCCGAAGAACTAAAGACTAAGTATAAACTCGGTAAGATTATCCTCCGTATTCAACTGCAATTTCTTCCGCAAACGGTAACGTGCCGTCTTCACACTATCGGGTGAAATATTGAGGATGGCGGCCATTTCTTTGATGGAGAGATTTAGCTTGATAAGGGCGCAAATCTTCAGGTCGTTCGGACTGATATCGGGATACGCGGCTTTGAGGCGGGTGTAGAAATTCTTGTTGACGCTTTCGAATTGGGCGTTGAAATCGGCCCAGTCTTTTTCCTGGTTTTGGGCCTTGCCGATTACTTTGGCAACCTGATTGTCTTTGGAAATACTTTGATCGGCTTCGAGCTTCTCCATCAATTCCTGCATGAGCTCGTTTTTGCGAAGCATCTGAACTGTCATCGCCGAGAGCTGACTTTCTTTGAATTCAATCTCATTTTGCAATTGCTGCTCTTTGAGTTTCTTTTGCTCTTCCTGGGCAATCATCAATTCTTCTTTTGTTTTCAATAAAAGTCGATCGCGATTGTGATTGCGACGAATGAAGAAAATAACACTTCCGGCTAAAAGGAGAATGAAGGCAATTGTTGCCCACAAAAGATAATTGGTGAGCTTCGAAATAGCTTGCTCCTTTTGCGCCATTCTTAACTGTCGCTCTTTTTCCGAAACATTAAACTGAACTTCCAGATTCTTCTGAATCTTCTGCCGTTCCCACGAATACAATGAATCATTCAACGTTCGAATTTTCTCTTCGTAAGAAAGCGCTGCCGCATAATTGCCTTTCTGCTTCTGAAAGGCTGTCATTGCTTCGAGTGCTTTGATGTAAAACGAACGATCAGACAACGACGAAGAAATATTCAATGCTTTTTCAAATGCAGCCATTGCATCGGCATCGCGGCCATTAAAGGCTAGCTGCCAGTTTCCGATGCCGATATTCGCATCCACTATCTCCTGACGATTTCCGGTTTTCTCTGCGATTGAAAGAGCCAAGGCATAGTAGACAATACTTGTTTCCTTATTGCCATTTCGCATTTCAATACCGGCTACATTTGAATACGAAACCGGCGAATAGATGGAATCTTTATTCGCAATGCGAATCTCCAACGCCTTGCGGAAATAATAGTCGGACGAATCGACACGATTAATCTTCGAATATGAAACGCCTAAACTATTCATGATAATTCCCGCGTAACCGTCTTCGGTATGCTCGTCAATGCCTTCGTATGCTTCTTTGCTTAGCGATATTGCTTCATCATATTTACCTTGACGGCTTTTGATGGCACTGATCAATTGCAAACATTTCGAACGACCGATTAGCGCTTTTTGTTTATCCGTTTTCTCGAAGCCTTCGTACATTTTCATTGCACGCATGGCGTAATCGAGCCCTTCGACATAACTGACGCTGTATGTGCAAATACCCATTTGCAAAAGTGACTTAGCTACAATCTCCGAATCGCCTTCTGTCAATGCTTGCTGGTAGGCTTGATTAAAAAGCTGAAAGGCTTCGGTGTCGTTGTCGCGAATAAACTCAGCCCAGCCTTTGTCGAGTATCGATTTTGCAGATTCACCAGTAGCAGCTGACATCATTAATAGAATGATCGCAAGCGTGCTATAGGACACTTTGAAAAACGAAAGAAGTCGATGAGAAAAGTTTATCATAGCCGAAGACGAACGAGGTTTTCTTGGCGTCAGGACTTCAGTCCTGACGCCAAGAAAAGAGAGTCGCTAAGTTAGTCTTTTATCAATTTCGTCGAAAGTCTACCATTTTCAGTTAAGACACTAACGAAGTAACAACCCTTTTTGAAAGACGAAATATCAATTTTTTCTTCGGAAGCATTAATATTTTTCTCCAACAATAGTTTACCTACTACATCGAAAAGCTGAATGCTTTGAATCGTCTCACCATTCGCAGTTATAGAAATTTCATTTGTGGCAGGCTGAGGATAAATTTGAATTGCTTGCGAAGATGTGATTGTATTCGCACTCAATGGTCCGAAAGTATTCGGCAAAGGATTCGGATCGGATGGCGTACAACCTAAGTATGAATAAAGGAAATTGCTCACGAAGCGAACTGTTGTATCCATATAAGCCAAACTACTTGCATAAGGCACGTGATCTTGTCCGTAATAGGTAAACATCACATTTGGCACTCCGATACCGGTAGCGTAATCGTTAATCGAATAACTTCCGTCAACTTGCATAATCGGGAAAATATTCAAAAGGTATAACGTTGCCGTTGCATAAGGAACGATTTGATCGTTCGTACCATGCATGCTGCAAAGAGGAACATCGCCAGGAATAACCCATGTTTTATCGCCCAATGCTCCGCAGAGATTTACGACGGCATTCACTGTAGACGCATAACCAGGATTTCCACTAGTGCCTTCCATTCCGCCCATTATCGTCGTATCAATAACTGCCGGTAATTCTGATGGCTCATTCAAATATGCTAAATGCAAAGCGGTAAATGCTCCTGCCGAACTGCCGGCTGCAAAAATAGTTGAAGGATCAATTTTATAAGTGTTCGTCGTCGTCGCATCCTGACGGAAATAACGGATGGCTGCTTTCATATCCTGCACCGCACGATACACGGCTTGTGTAGCTGTTGTCTGACTTGGCGGAAGTGTAATCCCTAAACGATAGTTGATCGATACACAAACGTATCCGCGTTTTGCAAAATGATTGCAAAGACTTGTTACATCGGCATCGTTTTTTGTTCCTCCTAAAAAACTTCCTCCGTGCGCCCATACGATAAGGGGACGAATCGAAGCTGTATCACCTGATGGCTCATAAATATCCATCGTCAGAACCAAATTATTTCCGCCGTTGTCGATATTGGCTCCGTATGTTACATCGGATGTGATCTGAACAGTTGAGAACACTTCCTGATCGTAGCGTGTGCTATTACACCAGTTTTGAGCGTTTACATTTTGAAGAGCAAGAAAAAGAATTGCAAACAGAAATGGGCGTAGTGATTTAATCATTTTAATTGTAGTTAAAGGATGATATTGAGGGTTTTTCTTGCGAGATTGCTTTATCCGATTATCCCGACGACAATGCAAGATATAAAAAAACCGCCCTGTTGATTACAGGGCGGTTTTTAATGTGAAACTATTTTCGGCGAATTATTGAACTGCCAATTTTTCCACCACCTCACCGGCATCGAAACCGATTTTCAGTGTGTAGCTTCCTGCGCTGATTGAGTGCAGATCGATTGTCATATTCTGCATGTGGATATTATCTACTGAACGAATTAAACGTCCTGAGATATCGTACATGTGAATGTAACGGATTGGAGTTGATGAGTTGTCTGTCTTAATGTTCACAGAAGATGTAGCCGGATTAGGATACACTGTGAGTGAATTTTTCAGGAATGTCTGATTGTCGATTCCTGTTGACAAGCGGCAATAGTAGATACGTGGATTGAGGTAATTCATAATCGTATCGATGTACGCCTGAGATTTTCCAAAACTCATGTCAGGGTTAGTTAACAAAGAGTTTGCCCAGATTGTATCAGTGTGACCTTGCGTGAAACCAAGACCGAACATACAAGTCATGTAAACTGTTGTAGAATCAAAATAATCCCACGGACCTGCCTGACCCGGTGCCGGACCAATTGGGTCTTCCATTTCAAATGGGAACAATCCATCGTAACCATCATTCACTGCATTTGCACGTACTGTGTACGGATCAGTGAAAGAAGCGCCTGTGAAGCAAGAGTTCAAACCAAGTGAATCAGCGATACGGATTGCTCTCCAGCTACCACTTACGTCGACAACGAAGTCGCCTGTTGTTGGAACGATAACCGGACCATCTTTGTAAGGAGCAAACGGATCGTTCGTTACGTGGAATGCCAACATTGGAACGTTACCTGATTGAATCCATGAGCTGTCGCCTAATGCGCCACCCATATTGAAGATCATAGCAACATCGCTGCTAACAGTTCCTGCCATTGGATCAGGAAGGTTGAGTCCCGGTGAACCACCGTTACCTTCGAAATCACCCCAAACAGCCTGGTTGATGTAAGATTGTCCTGCAGTGAATGCATAAGCAGGATTTGATGTTGCTGCAAGGAATTTCGGAAGTGCAATTTGTGCAGGATCATTCAAAGTTGCATATGCAAATGCAATATAACCACCTGAACCTACTCCACCGAGGATGATGTTTTGCTCATCGATGTGGAATGTGTTTGATGTTTGTGCATCGTAACGGAAGTAACGAACACAATATTTTGCATCCTGCAATGCACGATATACTGCCTGAAGCAATGTACCTGTACGGATATCTTGTCCGGCAGAACCCAAAGCTTGCGGATTCCAACCTAAACGATAGTCCATCGAAATCGCAGTGTAACCACGGCGAGCAAACTGACGACACATTTCTACGTTTGTACTGTCGGTTTTAATACCTGTTGCCTGTCCATTGTAGAAAATAGGAAGGAAAGATCCTGTGTGAAGCATAATCACACACGGACGGTGAGTCATTGTATCACCTACAGGTTCGTATACATCGGCTTTAAGATCGATTGTATCGATGATACCTTGCGGAGCAAGGAGAACAGAAATATTCTGTCCGTAGGTAACATCGTGAGTAACACTCACGCTTGAAAACACTTCAGTTAAATAACGTTGTGCATTTGCCGTATTGATAGCTGTGGTTAGACCCAACAGCATTACGACGGATAGTAATAGTTTTTTCATGGGAGACGGGATTTAGATGCAAAACTAACTGAATTTTGCCTCAATTCAAACCAAAAAAAAGCCTTTCATTAAGAAAGGCTTTGTTAATAAAAATATCTGATTTCTGCTGTAATTACGCCTTATACAAGACTATTTATGCAGCAACTCAACCAATATGGAAGCATATGCCAATCGTCCTACCTCCGGACCGCCATAAACTGTGAATTTGCGATTATCGAGCAGATTCGATGCTCCTACCTTAATTGTCGAATGGAGTTTTGTCCAATGGTAACTAATCTGACCATCGACTGAATTATACGAAGGAACACGTCCGGTAAACTGAGGCGAGCCTTCGAAATCGAATCCCTGAATCCATTTGAAATTAAAGTTGAAACTTATGTTGCGAATATGAACTTTATTAAACAAAGTCACATCGAGATCGCGCGCTCCGAAACCTATATTGTATTTATTCTGCGGTGTATTAAATGCCGGAATGAGGGGATCTGTTGAATTCATGCGATCCAATAAATTGTAAGAATAATTTCCGCTGATGGTGTAAAACTTGCCAAGGAAGTATGACAATCCGATTGAGACTCCTCGTGTTGTCACTTCGTCTTCTGCATTGGCAGCCACGCGATAAATATTATTCAATTGAAACAAACTCACACTTGCCTGATAAGAAACATCGGCTCCAATTTTATAACCGATGAAATGACGATACCAGCTGTGATAAGCAACCATATCGACAAATAAATTCTTGAGCAAGGTTCCTCGATAACCGATTTCAATGGTCTTCACTTCTTCCGGACGAATCGGCTTCATTAAAATAAGACAGGTGTATCAGGATTTTGAGTATTGAAGGCGTTCAACATACTTTCAATCGTAACCAGATTATTGAAACCGCTAAGATTTCCAACAAGAACGGCACGACCGACATGGTAAAATAAATATTGATCTGTCAATGTCGGATTACGAATAGCCGATGAGAACGAAGCACGAAGAATGTGATTCTGATTAAGAGTGTAAACAGTACTTAATGCCGGTGAAAAAAGATAATCGAAGTTTTCATTCTTATCGACGCGGGCAGTGAAATTCAATTTCAATTTTTCTTTCAGCACCTTTTTCTCCAGACCGAAATAGAGTCCGAATTCTTTATTATGAATTACAACATTTCCTGTATCCTGAAAAATAGTTCCTTTTGAATCCGGATTGTACATGCGATAATTTGCGCCGACA
>JADKIH010000007.1 GCA_016721305.1 Bacteroidota bacterium | reverse complement strand
CATCAACTAAAATTCGGGCCCTTACATTTCCTATATCTAAATCAGTAGATGCAGTCGAAGGCGCACAGCCGGAAAAACTGATTTTTTCATCACTTGCAGCAGAAGCTATACACGGGAAAAGAAAGGTAAGCAAAAGAAATTGTGAAAACTTTTGCAGGCAAATTCGAACTCTCATGTTGTTAAAAATTTCAACGACATGATGAAGGTAACAAAATCTTTAATTTTTCAAAAGCTCTTTCGCATTTTCCATAGCAATCGCCGTTGGTTTGTCCCCACTTAGCATTCGGGCTACCTCTACGATGCGTTCGTCGCGAGTGAGTTTTCTTACGCGTGTGAACGTTTTCTTCGCCACAATTTCTTTGTAAACAAAAAAGTGCTCCTCTCCTCTACTTGCTATTTGTGGGAGGTGGGTGATGGCAAGTAATTGGATGGAGGCCGATAAATCGTTCATTACTTTGCCGATTTTGAATGCGGTCTCGCCGCTGACTCCTGTATCGATTTCGTCGAAAACGATTGTAGGTAAATCGATCAGCTTTGCAACCATCGCTTTGAGACAAAGCATTAAGCGACTTAATTCACCGCCGGAAGCGACTTTCGAGATTTCATTCAGAGGTGCTCCTTTGTTGGCAGAGAACTGGAATCGAATGGCATCAAGTCCGTTCTGATTGATTTCGCTTTCATTTAATTTATTCAACTCTACTTTTAACGTTGCATTCGGCATTCCTAATTCAGCCAAAAGACTTTTGACCTTCGACTCGATAGCCGGAATGACTTTGGAGCGATTGGTAGAAAGCTTCTCAGCTTTTTTTACTAAATCAGTGTATCGTTTCTGGCTTTCCTTTTCGAGTGAAAGAATGCGATCTTCCAACGACTGAATCGATTGAAGTTTCGCGCTTATTTCATCGATCATTTTGATCAAATCATCCGTATTGGAAACGCGATGCTTTTGCTCCAGACGATTGAGAAGATTCAAACGCTCTGTGATGATCTCCATGCGTTGCGGATCCGGAGAAATTTCATCGGCTATGCGCCCTGTTTCGAAACTGATGTCTTTTAATTCGACGTGCATGTTTTTCAATCGTCCTGCCAGCTCTTCTACGGCCGGATGATATTTTGCAAGTGTTCCTGTAAGTACTACAGCTTGAGAAACATTTGTAAGAAGATTGCCTTCTGAATTGCTGATCAGATCATCGAGCTTAGACAGACCGCTTTTGATTTCTTCTGAATGTGAGAGTGTTTTGAGCTCGTCTTCCAGACCTGATTTTTCACCGGGCTGAAGGCTTGCCTCATCTAATTCATTAAATTGAAATTGCAGATAATCCTGTTCAGCCTTTGCCTGGTTTTCCTGTTCTTTTAACTCATCGAGTTGTTTTTTTCAAAACCGTGTATTCGCGGAAGAGTAATCGATATTTATCCACTTCATCCTGATGTTCGGCGAATGAGTCGATCACGGATAGTTGGAAACCTGATTTATTGAGTAAAAGCGTTTCGTGCTGTGAGTGAATATCAACGAGCATTGCTCCTAATTCTTTCAGCTGTGTGACATTTACCGGAGTGTCGTTTACAAACGCACGTGACTTACCTTCTTTCGTAATCTCACGACGAATGATAATTTTATCTTCCGTATCAAGTTCATTTGAATCCAAATACTCGCGCAATTGTTTGTTAGAGGAGAACTCCCCTTCCACAATGCACTTGGAATTTTTATCAAGCAAAGCCGAAGAATCGGCACGTTGTCCGAGTAACAATCCAAGAGCGCCAAGAATAATCGATTTACCCGCACCTGTTTCGCCGGTGATGATATTCAATTTTTCTCCAAACTGAAGATGCAGTTCGTCGATGAGGGCGTAATTGCGTACGGTTAGGGAGGTGAGCATTGGTTTTTGTTGATCGCTTGCTGCTTGGTTGCTAGCTGCTTGCTGTTTCTTAGGATGGTGAACGTGGCCCGAATTAGGAAGCTAATTACTAATTACTAATTACTAATTACTAATCACTAATCACTAATTACTATTTCCTCTTTCCTTTCATCATATCCGCAGCATTGAGAATCTTATAATCCGAAGGTACCTGAAAGAGTGTCGGATCGATATTATCCATTGGTTCGACACTCTTTGCTGTCAGTTTCATGGTACGACCATTTTCAGTTGATTCGAATTCCATCATTACGCCTGTGATACCATCAATGGAATTAGTATACGAGTTGTGCGCATGGATCTGATTCGTGAACCAGACATCCATCGATCTTTCACCTTTGCCCGTTGTGAAAGTGACAATTGCTTTATAGCAACTGTAGTTGGCGATCATCTTAGTTTCGCGCGTCACCGTTACTTTGGGAGCGACACCGGATTTCTTTGCGTTCATTTCGGCTTCGGTAGATTTAACAGCCATTTTATTTCCTGCCATATTCATCAGAACATAGTTAACTTTTGCTTTGAAATCAGAAATCATCACCATTGTTCCGGTACCCATTGACATCTCCGAACGAGAAAAATCTTCCCTTGAAGTATAAACGTCATTTCCTTAGGCATAGTTTCTTTAGATTGAGGCTTTTGCTGATCGACAGGGAAGTTAATTTCATATACAATTTTTCCTGATACGAGAGAATGTTTGGTATTCTGAGCAGGTAGATTTGTCAGAAT
Organism: Bacteroidota bacterium; assembly: GCA_016721305.1. GTDB lineage: Bacteria > Bacteroidota > Bacteroidia > AKYH767-A > 2013-40CM-41-45 > JADKIH01. The sequence goes on along the minus strand of JADKIH010000007.1, from coordinate 201,517 downwards.
CAAAAGCAGAAAAGCAAAGATGGCAAGTCCGGATCGTTTCATGGGAAGAGGGTTTGGTGTGAAAACAAATATACTGAAGATTTAGAGCGTTTTTTTTGATTGTTGAAACAAAATGTTCGCCGAGAATTGTGTCAGATCCGGTGGCAGAAAACTTGTTTTCAGGACTGCAATTTTACAATAAAAATCACCTGTTTCGTTTAATTTATGAGGGGAATATTCTCTTTATAACCTTGTTCATATCTTTTAAAACATAGATGGATAGCGTGTTTCAGGTACATCTAATTTTAAAACCATAATAAAATGGGGATTTTACACCATTCCGACAGTCAAATTCGGAGTGATTGTAATGCCTTCAGGTATTGGTATTCGTATATTAAAATCAAAGATAGATTCATGGCTAACAGGCTAAAAGGCGAAGGCGAAGAGGTTAAGGAAAAGAAGGAACGATCGAAAAAAGGGAAGGTTAAGTTCGGCGACAGAGTGAAGTCGTTTCAGGCTTTCTTTACGGATGAACGAACTCATAAAATTTTTGGGCTCGTGCTTTTGCTCGGGGCCTTTTTTATGAGTGTCGCTTTTATCTCGAATTTGTTTACATGGAAAACGGATCAGGCAGTAGCCGGTGCAGATTCGGCATGGAAGTTACTCAACTCAGAACAGGAAGTTCAAAACTGGCTGGGTAAGTTTGGTGCTATTACAGCTCTTAAATTTCAAAACGACTGGTTTGGGATTTGTGCCTTCTTCATTCCATTCTTGCTTTCTTTATTTGCAGTTCGCATAATTTGGGATTATTCAATTCTGCCAATCTGGAAATCGATCCGATATTCTTTGTTTACAACTGTATGGCTGTCGACAATGTTAGGTTACATTTTTCATTCAAACTCTAACCTACTCTTTCTTGCCGGGTTATGGATTTAGAATGAGTGCAAGTTTGAACTCTGTGATTGGTTTCATCGGAACAGGTGCGTTGCTTGTTTTTAGTTTCGTTGGATTCCTCGTTGCTGCATTCAATATTCCTCTGAAACGTGTTGCCCTTGCTGAAGAAGATGTTGCCTTGGCCGATGAAGCCGATGAAGTTGTTGCTGCACCTGTTTTGAAATCAAATCTCTTCAAAGCCGAAGAAGCTCCCCGAACGGTTGAACTCGAATTAGGACTTGATGATGAGGAAGAAGAAGAGGAAGAAGAAGAAGTTGATGGTGATTTTATTAATCTCGACGAAGAAGAAGTTGAAGAAGAGGAAGAAGTAGTTGTTGACGAAACTGAAGAAGAAGAAATTGAACTCACTCCAATCGTTAGCTCCTCCCCTACTCTGCCGATTGAAGGTGATGTGCCAATGGAAGTCGAAACTATTGCTGAAGAAAGTCCTGTCGTAGATGGTTCGGATGAATTGCCGATTGTTTTAGGTGACTATGATCCTACTCTTGATCTTTCTTCTTATAAATATCCTACTCTCGATTTACTTGAGAATTATGGTGACAAGAAAATTGAAGTCAATAAGGAAGAGCTCGAGGCAAATAAAAATAGAATTGTAGAGACTTTAAGTCACTACAATATTTCGATTGAGAAAATTAAAGCGACCATCGGACCAACGGTTACATTGTTTGAGATCGTTCCTCAAGCCGGTGTTCGTATTTCGAAAATTAAAAATCTGGAAGATGATATCGCCCTGAGTTTAGCAGCTCTTGGTATCCGTATTATCGCTCCGATTCCGGGAAAAGGAACAATTGGTATCGAAGTTCCGAATCAAAAACCGGAAGTTGTGCCAATGAAATCTGTGCTTGGATCCGAGAAGTTCGTCAATAATGAGTACGAATTGCCGATCGGATTGGGCAAGACAATCAGCAATGAAGTTTTTGTTGCCGATCTTACGAAGATGCCTCACTTACTTATGGCCGGTGCTACAGGCCAGGGTAAATCTGTTGGTCTGAATGCTATTCTTGTTTCTCTCTTATATCGTAAGCATCCCGCACAGGTTAAATTTGTACTTGTCGATCCGAAAAAGGTGGAGTTGACATTATTCAAAACTATCGAGCGACACTTCCTGGCGAAGTTACCTGGCGAAGCGGAAGCAATTATCACGGATACAAAAAGGTAATTAATACGCTGAATTCTTTTTGTATTGAAATGGATCAGCGATATGAGTTATTGAAAAATGCCGGTGTTCGTAATATCAAAGAATACAATGCGAAGTTCACGGCCGCCGATTGAATCCGAATAACGGACACAAATATTTGCCATATATCATTCTTGTAGTGGATGAGTTTGCCGATTTAATTATGACGGCCGGTAAAGAAATCGAAACTCCGATTGCTCGTTTGGCTCAGCTTGCCCGTGCCATTGGTATTCACCTCATCATTGCTACTCAGCGACCATCAGTAAATATCATCACAGGTACGATCAAAGCCAACTTCCCGGCACGTATTGCCTTTCGTGTGACTTCAAAAATTGACTCACGAACAATTCTCGATACCGGCGGTGCAGATCAATTGATCGGGCGCGGGGACATGCTCTTCTCTACCGGTGCAGATTTGATTCGTTTGCAGTGTGCATTTGTGGATACTCCGGAAGTGGAACGTATAACAGACTTTATCGGAAGTCAGCGTGGATATTATGACGCTCACTTGTTGCCTGAGTACGTTGATGAAAGCGGTGAAGGCAGTCGTTCCGATATGAACCTCGATGATCGTGATCCTTTATTCGAAGAAGCAGCGCAGATTATTGTACAGCATCAGCAGGGATCGGCCTCTTTGTTACAACGAAGACTTAAGCTTGGCTACAACCGTGCAGGTCGAATTATCGATCAGCTCGAAGCTGCCAAGATCATTGGTCCGTTTGAAGGCTCTAAGGCCCGTGAGGTGCTCGTAAAAGATCCTATGACGCTGGAAACAATTTTAGGCGGTCTTCGCAATAGAGAGAACTAGCTAGAAATCAGATCGTTAATCTAGTGTTCCATTGTGTTTTTCATAGTTAAGAAAGCACAATGGAACACTATTTGTTAAGACCTGCTAAAATTCTAAATTCGCACTCGTTTTTACCTAAAGCACATCAATGAAAACTAAAATAGCTCTCTTCCTCCTTCTTTTGGCTCCTGCATTTTTTTATGCTCAGACCGATCAAAAGGCACAGGAAATTCTCAAAGGAGTAAGTGCGAAATTCAAATCGTTTAAGTCGTTGAAAGCTGCTTTCACGATTACCGTTGAAAATCCAAAAAATAAAACGAAGGAAGTTCAAAAGGGTAATCTCTATTTGAAAGGAAGTAAATACAAGCTTGAGATTGCCGGACAAGATGTAATCTGCGATGGTAAAACTCGCTGGACATTCGTAAAGGATGCCAATGAAGTACAAATTGACAATCAGAAAACCGACGATAATACGATCTCTCCAACCAACATTTTTACGATGTATGAAAAGGGATGGCTTTCGAAGTTCACAGGCGAGGTTACTGAAAAAGGCATTGTTTATCAGCAAGTGGAATTAGTTCCGATTGACGCTAAAAACAAGAATATTTTTAAGGTCAAATTAATGATCAACAAAAAAGACAAGATGATTGCTTCTGCTAAGTTGATGGATAAAAATGGCGGTATCCAAACGATCAACGTTGATAAGCTTACCGCTGACGGTGCCGGTGACGAAGCAATCTACGTGTATTCGGCTGCTAAGTATCCGGGCGCAGAAGTTGTTGATTTGCGTTAATTATGAACGAATCTTAAAGAAATCTTAAAAAAGCCCCTCTCTGGGGCTTTTTTGTTTTTCGTATGCTCAGAGAGCGTACTTTTACCGTGCCTAATACCAATTCAAATTCAAATGAAAAAAATCTACTTACTTCTCTTATCAATTTTACCGCTTGCAGGATTCTCTCAGACGGTGACATCTTCTGATCTCCCTTATTCAGGCCAGGCTTGGTTGATGGGAACAGACTCTACTTACTCTACTAGCATGCTTGCCGGGGGAACCGGACAAACATGGGATTACACCGGACTTATTAATCTGGCTACAGATACATTAGGATTCGGTGATGCAGCAGGAACGCCTTACGTATCGAGTTTTCCGAACTCAACTTTGTCGGGACACAAACCATGGAATACGGATTACTCCTACTTCCATGGAAATTCAAATGGATTCTATGTTGATGGTATCGCAAACCCAACTACTGTTTTTGCATACAATTCACCTTCACTTTATTTTCCAATTCCATTCTCTTATGGTTCAACTCGCTTGAAACTATGCATACATTCAGATCGACACTGTTTATCTGACATATAATGCACGCGTACGAATCAGTTTGTTTGAAAATTTTGAGGCAGATGGAACGGGTACAATTCAGTTACCCGGTAATACTTTCAACAATGTTCTCAGAGTAAAAGAAACTGTTTTAACCTACGATTCTATTTCTGTTGATTTATTCGGTACAGGCAGTTACATGCCATTTTCATCAGGAGCTTCTCAAGTTGTGAACTACCTTTATATGGCTCCGGGACATGATCCGGTTTATGTTTTAGGTATTCAAGCCGATAGTTTAGGAACGACAACGACTTCATCAACATACTTTATTGCTTCTTATAATGGAATTGCGAATACACCATCAGTAAAGCCGATGAGTGTGTTTCCAAATCCTGCCGCAGCAAATCTCAACTTTGATTTGAGTGACTTGTCGAATGCTTCATCTATCCGTATTTTCAATGCAAATGGTAAGCTAGTTCGTTCATACGATGCAAACACGGCAAATGCCCCGGTTTCAGTGTCTGATCTTCCGAATGGAACTTATCATTTCGAAGTTGCATCGGGTAATCGTACTTACGGTGGTTCATTTGTTGTTCAGCACTAATCCGATTTTCGGCTAATAAAATTCTAAAAGGAAGCTCACACGGGCTTCCTTTTTTTTTACCTTTCAATATGAGAAATCTATTTCTGGTTATATTCTTATCTGCTCTTTCGTTCTGTGCTTTTGCGCAGAAGGATTCATCACAGGTTCAGCCAAAGGAATTTCAGATTCACCTTGAACATCCGGCTAAGGAGATTCGATATATCATGTATGAAAAAGACTTCCTCCCTATTCAGGGCAGACTTTCGGAAGATAAGAAGTCGGTGATTATCCAAAACTATCGCTCCGGTTCTAAAGTGAGAATCAAAGTTGAGTATGAAGATGGAACTGTTGATGAGTTTGTCAGAAGTCCATGCTACATTGATCCGGTAATTTCTTACGAAACTACTTTTCCAAAAAGATCGAACTCTTCGGCAGTCTCAATTTGGACATTTACGAAATCCCCGATTCGAACATAATTACTTGTTGCATCAAGTAATACTTCATTATCCACTTCGGGTGAATCGAATTCGGTACGACCGATAAAGTAATTTCCTTCCTTTCGGTCAATAAGTACTTTGAAAGTTTTGCCGATTTTTTCCTGATTGATCTCTGCCGAAATCCCTTGTTGAATATCCATGATTTCAGCGGCGCGCTCACGTTTTACGTCGTCGGAAACATCATCTTCGAGTTCGAACGCATGTGTATTTTCCTCGTGTGAGTAAGCAAAAATGCCCAAACGATCGAAGCGTGATTGTTGAACCCACTCCTTCATTTGTAAAAAGTCTTCTTCCGTTTCGCCCGGATATCCGGCAATGAGAGTAGTACGCAAAGCAATACCCGGAACACGACGGCGGATTTCAGCAATCAACTCGTTTGTTTTTTCAGATGTTGTACCACGACGCATACTTTTGAGCATACTGTTTGAAATATGCTGCAATGGCATATCGAGGTATTTGCAAATATTTGAACGTTCATTCATCACATCGAGAACATCCATCGGAAATCCGGAAGGGAATGCGTAATGCAGGCGAATCCATTCGATGCCGTTGACATCAGAAAGACGTTGAAGCAATTCGGCCAGATTTCTTTTCTTGTAAATATCGAGACCGTAATAAGTAAGATCTTGCGCGATTAAAATTAACTCCTTTACTCCTTTTGATGCGAGTTGTTCGGCCTGGCTGACCAATTCCTCTATAGGTGTGCTTTTGTGTGCACCACGCATTAAAGGAATGGCACAGAACGAGCAAGGACGATCGCAGCCTTCAGAGATCTTTAGAAATGCATAATGTCGTGGAGTGGTCAGTAATCGTTCTCCGATCAGTTCGTGCTTATAATCGGCGCCGAGTGATTTGAGCAACTGAGGCAGATCGCGAGTTCCAAAGAACTCATCGACGTTGGTAATCTCTTTTTGCAGATCCGGTTTGTAGCGTTCGCTCAGACAGCCGGTAACAATAAGCTTATCGATTTTACCTTCTTCTTTTGCTTCTGCAAAGCGTAAAATCGTATCGATAGACTCCTGTTTGGCGTTATCAATAAATCCGCACGTGTTAATGATGACAATTGCCGAATCATCTTCGTTTGATTCGTGAACCACATCAAATTTATTGGCACGTAACTGACCCATCATGACTTCGCTGTCGAATACATTTTTACTGCATCCGAGAGTGACGACATTGATTTTATTTTTCTTAAGTGATTTTGTTCTCATGCTCCGGCTTCGCTATTGCTAAAAAGCGAATCAACAAATTCAATTCGGTTAAACACCTGTAAGTCTTCCATCTTTTCACCCACGCCTATATATTTCACAGGGATTTTGAATTCGTCGGAAATACCAATAACGACACCACCTTTAGCCGTGCCATCGAGTTTGGTTAAAGCGAGTGCATTTACCTCAGTGGCCAGTAGGAACTGACGAGCTTGTTCGATTGCATTCTGACCTGTACTTGCATCGAGTACAAGTAAGATTTCGTGTGGAGCATCCGGAACAACTTTCTGAACGACACGTTTGATTTTTGTGAGCTCGTTCATCAGATTGATTTTGTTGTGCAGACGACCTGCTGTGTCGATGATTAAGACATCGGCTTTCTGTGCAACGGCAGATTGAACCGAGTCGAATGCTACAGAAGCAGGGTCAGAACCCATGGCTTGTTTTACAATTGGAACTCCTACTCTTTTACTCCAGATATCGAGCTGATCAACGGCAGCGGCACGGAATGTATCGGCAGCACCAAGCATGACCGATTTTCCGCTTTTCTTAAACTGATGAGCAAGTTTACCGATCGTTGTTGTTTTACCGACTCCGTTTACTCCAACAACCATGATCACGTAAGGAGTGATGCCGGCAGGAGTTGAAAAATCTTCCGTTGTATCCGTATTGTTTTCGCTGAGTAAAGCAGCGATTTCATCTTTCAAAAGTTTATTCAGCTCGTCGGTTCCGACATATTTATCGCGTGCAACTCTATCTTCGAGACGACGAATAATTTTAAGCGTAGTATTTACGCCCACATCAGATGATACGAGAATTTCTTCCAGATTATCGAGAACTTCTGCATCGACGGAAGATTTTCCGACGACAGCTTTAGCGATACGGGAAAACAGAGACGTCTTTGTTTTCTCGAGACCTTTGTCGAGGCTTTCCTTTTTTTCTTTGGAGAAGAAATTAAACAGACCCATTTTGATTTCTCTTAGGTATTCTGAACAAGAAGATATGAAATAAAAAGAGCTCCTTTCGATAGAAAGAAGCTCAAATCATATCATGAATGATAAAGTCTTATTTTTCTTTAAGAAACTCTTTCACGTGATCGTTGTGAACCACTTCTTCTTTGAATTGGTATGAACCTGTTTCCTGGTTCTTCACCATTTTGATCACTTTAGAAAATTCTTTTCCTTTTCCTGATTTGAGTGTCGCCACTACTTTCTTTGCCATATCTTAATCCTTTCTAGATTTGGTTCTTATTTGATTTCTTTGTGAACAGTCATTTTCTTGAGAATAGAGTTGTATTTCTTCAACTCCATACGCTCAGTTGTGTTCTTTTTGTTTTTTGTAGTAATGTAACGAGACGTTCCCGGCTGTCCGCTGGTTTTGTGCTCTGTACATTCAAGAATCACCTGGATTCTGTTACCTTTCTTTGCCATGGTAATGATTGGTTTAAGCTGTGTAATCCGCAAGGCTTACGGATCATTTTTACAGGGCTGCAAATATAGACAATAATCCTTAATAAAAAGCCTTTGGGCCTAATTTTCTGATCTTTTCAAGAATTATTTGTTAATAAGCCCTGTTCCGGCCATGAGTGCTTCTATTTCGGAAGTTTTCTGGGAGCTGCGGCCGACAAGTTTTCGTGACCGCCGACGGTTATGAGGATATCATCTTCGATCCGGATGCCGATATTCCACCATTTTGGGTCGCAAGGGCTGTTTTCGGGGATATAGATGCCTGGTTCGACAGTGATGACATTTCCGGCTTTTAGAGGGCCGTAATTGCCCAAATCGTGAACATCAAGACCTAAATAATGAGAAGTTCCATGCATGAAGTAATTTGCGTAATCTTCCTTTTTCTGAATAATGCCCAAACGAAGGAGCCCTTCTTCGATCACCTTTTGAGCTGCTTTGTGAGGAGCTTTGAAGTCGTTGCCGGGCTGACATTCGGCGATACCTGCTTCCTGAGCGGTAAGTACAATTTCATATAGCTGCTTTTGATCTTCAGTAAACTTTCCGCTCACAGGAATGGTGCGAGTGACGTCGGAAGAATAGCCATGGTATTCGGCGCCCATGTCGAGGAGGATGAGTTCACCTGCTACTGTTGGACGACGGTTTGAGTTGTAATGTAAGATCACTGAATTTTCCCGGCTTCCACAAATACTAGGATAGCCTACATCTTCGGCACCTTCATTTGCGAAAGTGAATTCTCCTGCAGCCTGAATTTGGTATTCGCTCATACCCGCTTTTGCCGATTCCATCATATGAATGTGGCCTTTGCAGGTGATGTCGATACTTTTTTTCATGATGGCAATTTCTTCCGGAGTTTTTACTTCACGAAGAGTTGAAAGTGCTTTCCGCAATTTATAATCGTCGCCTTTTTCGGGAGGGAAAAACGACTTTGTTTTAAACTGCTCAACAAGATCATATAAGTCGGCTGCGTCTAGTTTGTCATCAACAACCCCAGAAGGTAGTTTCATGTAAAGTATAGTGCAATTTTTGGGAAACGTAAATAAGGGCCCGAAGAGTGATGAGTAAAAAATCGTCTGCACACCGGAAACACTTTTTGCTCCTTCCGTACCCGCTCTTCTGCCCGTCCATACTTCTTTCTTTGGATTTTTATTCTGGACGAAAAGAAATTCATTGGCAGAAACTTCATTGCAGGAAATTTTCTCTTTAGAAATTATCAAAAGCGAATTCGGCTCTGTGAAGCCCGTGAGATAATAAAAATCCGGATCCTGATGATAGGGATAATCGTTGTCGTTCGACCCGGTTTCGTTCAGGATTTGCAAAGATGATGGCTACTGAATTTTCAGGCATTAAGAACGAAGTGCTTCTCGCCTGCCGGTGTAAAAAGAAGGACTGAGAAATCAGTCTCGTAGTGGTAATATTTTAGATCCTGACCAATTGATCCGAAGGATATCAGAAGAAGAAGAATGAAGATCAATTTACCTTCAGCATGAGAGAATGATTTTGGTGTGAATCACAAGTTCACTTCAAAAATAGTCAAAAAAAAAGCCGTCTCCCAAGTGACGGCTTATCAACAAATATATTTAACGAGCTCTTAGAGGCTACCTTTACGGATAGCTTTTTCAATCGCTGCGCTGATACCAAGTTTATTGATGGTACGAATAGCTGAAGTAGAAACCTTCAATGTGATCCACTCACCTAATTCAGGAACGTAGAAACGTTTAACCTGCAGATTCGGGTTGAATTTGCGTTTAGTTTTCTTATTTGAGAAGGAAACACTGTTTCCTACCATTGCTTTTTTTCCGGACAGATCACAAATACGTGCCATTTGATTCAATTTTTAAGAGGCGCAAAGATACATTTTTTTACAAATAAACAACTACTTTTTTTACTTTTCTACACATTCCCTTGTTCATTCCGCCAGAAGCCGTTTTCGAAGTCCATTCAGCGCATGATTTGAGGTTTCCATAATGACTCTCAAGCGATTAGATCCCAATTGAACCTTCCAGGCGTCAGTTCCGGACTCTCCGGAAATAGCTATCCAGACTGTTCCGACCGGTTTTTCAGGGGATCCTCCGGTGGGTCCCGCAATACCGGAAGTGGCAATTGCATAATCTGAAGCCAGTACTTTTCGGGCAGAATCAGCCATAGCCTGAACGGTCTCTTTGCTAACAGCTCCGTGTTTCTTTAAGTTTCCGGATCAAGGTTGAGCAGATCGGTTTTAAGCAGGTTTGCATAAGCGACTATGGATCCCTGATAATAATCGGAGCTACCGGTTACGGAAGTAATTTTGTGTGCTATGTAGCCTCCGGTGCAGCTTTCGGCCGTACAGAGCGTTTTCTTTTTCTCACGAAGCAATTGCCCGATAAGTTCTTCAAGCGTATCGTTTTCAAAGCCGAAAATATACTCATGAATAATGGACGATAATTTTGTGACTTCGGTATCCACTTCCTTCAGCAGTGTACTTTCATCTTTTCCGGAAGCTGAGAGTCGGAGTCGTACCATTCCCGCTGCCGGTAGATATGCCAATTTGATATGTGGCGGAAGAGCTAATTCCCAGCTTTCGATTTTGTCGGACAGAAACGACTCTCCTATTCCTTGTGTGAGCACCGTACGGTGAACTACTCGCGGCAGGTTGAATCGTTCTTTCAAAATAGGAAGTACGGCACTTTCCATAAGCCCTTTCATTTCATTCCGGCACGCCGGGCATGGAAATGTAGATTTTGCCGTCATGTTCAAAGAGCATTCCCGGAGCCGTTCCATTTTTGTTTAACAGCACATTACACTTATCAGGCACCATGGCCTGTTGACGATTCAGCTCTGTCATTTCGCGTCCTCTGGATCTGAAAATTTCCTGAATGATGGCCAATGAATCTTCGCTTAGGACCATCGTTGAATCGAAGAATTCGGCAAGCGTTTTCTTTGTAATGTCATCTTTCGTTGGACCTAATCCACCCGTCATAAGTATTACATCAGCTCTTGAAGCAGCCTCCTTCAGAGCGGTGACTATGTGTTGTTTATCATCGCTAACGGAAGAGATTTGCTTGACCTTAATTCCGATCTCATTCAGCTTTTGGCCCATCCAGGCGCTGTTGGTATCCACAACCTGTCCGATCAGCAATTCGTCGCCGATGGTGATAATTTCTGCAAACTTCATAGTCCCTATTTTATCCTTACTTTGCAAAGGTAGGATGAAAAAAGTGGTTGATTGTGCTGAGGGTTTAAAATAAATTCGAATCGTCGCCGTCTACCTCTGAAGTATGGATACTCCTATCACAACGGCATTAGAAATGGCGGGAAGTCAGAATGAATCAATAGGTCAGGTCGTCAGAGAAAACGGGAAACGTCTGTTCGACTTCATTCGGAACCGCGTACGGGAACCGGAAGAAGCGGAAGACATTTTCCAGGACGTCATGGTTGAGCTCACCCAGTCGTACCGAATGATGCAACCTATCGAGAAAATGGCTGCCTGGTTGTTTCGAGTAGCCCGCAACAAAATCACCGACAATTATCGTAAGAAGCGACCTGTTCTGTTGGAAGATCAATTGATCTATCACGGCGGTGACGACGACGACCAGTTATTCCTGAACGATTTGTTACGTTCGAGTTCAGCTTCACCCGACAGGGAATTTGATCAGGCTCTGATCTGGGAAGCAGTTGAATTAGCACTGGATGAATTACCGAAAGAGCAAAGAGACGTCTTTGTGAAACACGAGCTGGAAGGAATCAGCTTTAAGGAAATGGTTGACGAAACAGGAGAATCCATGAATACCCTCTTGTCCCGAAAACGTTATGCTGTATTGGCTTTGAGAGAAAAGCTTCAGTACTTGTATGATGAGTTGATGGACAGGAAACAATACCAGAAATAAGACTTCTTACTGAATAAAAAATCTACCTGCGGAATCCATTCCACTTTATGAAAAAGAAGAATGGATGAATTAATCCACAATTAAAATTAAGAATGATGAAAAAGCAATGGTTTATTAAGATCGCCTTCTTTGCTCTGGTAGCTGTAGCAGCTTTAGGAGCAGTAGTTATGTGGCTCTGGAATTGGCTTATCCCCGATTTATTCCACGGACCGGTGATCACCTATATACAAGCCTTAGGACTTATGATATTGTCGAGAATTCTGCTTCGCGGATTCTTTGGGCCCAAGAATAAGTGTGGACATCACGGACCACCCTGGATGCAAATGAAAGGCAAGTTCGAAAATATGAGTCCCGAAGAGCGTGATAAAATGCGTGATCTCTGGAAAAAACGCTGTGGAAGTTATCGTGACTGTAGCGATTCTCCGAGTGGTTCAGAAGAAAAGCAGTAAAAAAGAATGCACAGTGATGTGCATTCTTTTTTTTGGCCTCATCTTTGCAAAACACTTCAAAATCCAAAATATGTATCAACGACTTCTGCTTCTCATCTCTCTGGCCTTTGTGCTTCCGGCCTGTTCAAGCGCACAATTTGATCTTAAAAAAATCGGCAAAGACATTAACAAAACCGTCAACGGTTCCACTCCACTCACCACACAGGAAATCACGGACGGATTGAAGCAGGCTCTTTCAGTCGGCAGTCAGAATGCCGGGAACTCGGCTTCAAAAGTTGACGGATACTTCAATAACACACTCATTAAAATACCTTTTCCTCCTGAAGCTAAGAAAATGGAAAGCCAGCTTCGGACGATGGGCATGAATAAGCAGGTCGATGATTTTGTTCTCACAATGAATCGTGCGGCTGAAGAGGCGGCTAAAGAAGCTGCTCCTATATTCGTAGATGCCGTAAAGGGCATGACGATTAACGACGGACTCAGCATCTTAAACGGCAATGATTCAGCTGCGACACATTATCTCCGCGACAAAACGATAGCTTCTCTTCATGCGAAATTTAAGCCCATTATTCAGGCTGCCATTGCTAAAGTTGAAGTCACAAAATACTGGAATCCGTTGATGACAACTTATAATAAAGTTCCGTTTGTCGAGAAGATGAATCCGGATTTAGAGGAATACATTACTCAGAAAGCACTCGACGGGCTTTTCCTACTCGTTGCACAGGAAGAAGCTAAGATCAGGCAGGATCCGGCAGCCAGAGTGACAGATTTGTTGAAGAAGGTATTTGCCAAAAAATAAAGACAAAAAAAAAGCTGCTTGAATAAAGCAGCTTTTTTCTTTTTAGTATCCGACTGAGATTTTGTCGCCGTCGCTTTCGGAAGGACGAACAGACATAACCGGAATTTTTGAGTGATTGATAATTTGCTGAGCAAAGTTACCCATAAAGATACCTGAGCCTTCCTGATCAGTCATAATCATGATCAGATCAGCATTTACCTGAGTGGCGAATTCTTCCGTTGTAGCAGCCGTATTATCTGTTTTGAAGACTTTTTACTGTATGAGGTACTTCATGCTCTTCGAAATAATCGCGGACCTGATGAATCTTAACTTCGAAACGACGCTGAAGATCGACATCCGTCATCGTCATCATTCCGGCGATATGTACAACAGAATTGTAGTGCTTAGCGATTTCAACGGCATGCTTTACTTTTTGACGTGAAGAATGAGAGTTGTCGATCGGCAGGATGATATTTTTGAATCCTATTTTCTTAGCGTGAGTTTGTACGGAGATTACAGGGCAAGGGGCCGACATTACAACTCGGTACGTATTTGATCCGACTAAGAACTCCTGGAAACCACTTACACCATGCGTTCCCATAACGATAATGTCTACCTTCTCCTCTTCAGCCACAGACATAATCTTCTTATAGATCTTGCCGCTATCGATTTTAAAGGAAACAGACATTCCACTGTCGTGGTGCAATTTTTCCGTAAGGTTCTGAAGACGATCTTTCGCGGAAGATTCCATTTTAGATTCGAATTCCGATTGAGATTTTCCAAAAGCTGAGCTAATGGCAGAAGCAAATGAAAATGATTCAACGACGTGAAGCAGGAGAATATCTGCTTTATGAAGTTTAGCCATAAAAACTGCGTGTTCAAGAGCAAGCTCTGCAGTTTCAGAGAAATCGAATGGGATAAGAATCCGTTTGATTTGGAATTTTTTGTTCATTGTTTTGAATTTAATATTCAAATACAGATAACGTGGTTGATTTTTTTTCTTTTGGTCGAATTGATAATACCGGAATATCAGACTCATTGATAATTTGCTGAGCAGAAGAACTGATGAACAAACTATCGGTCCAAGTTAACTCCTCTTGCGTCATAATCATGATGAGGTCGGCTTTTATTTTCTTTGAGTAATTAACAATTTCATCTCCAACGTCGCTGCCGTGAACAAATTCTACGCTACAAGGAACATTATGTTCTCTTACAAAGTCATTTACTTGATGCATTTGGCGTTTTAGTTTGTTTACGATGAATTCATCGTCGGTAGTCAAAACCGATACTAAATTGATCGTAGAGCCAAATAAACCCGCAAATTCGATCGCTTTGCTCACTTTTTCCTTGGTTTCTTTCGTCATATCTAACGGAAGAACAATGTGTTTACAGCCGGTACGGTGTTTTTTGCCTTTGATGGTAATGACCGGACATGTCGCTTCACGGATAATGCGTAAAGCATTGGAACCGATGAACTTCTTGAGCCCCGTACTGCCATTTGTTCCCATCACGATAAAGGAGCACTTGAGCTTTTTGGAAGCCTTTTGTACTTCTTCGTACACTTTTCCACGGGTAACCAGGGTGTGGACTAAAATTCCGGATTCAGCCGTAGTTTCTTGTGCCAGTTTTTCCAGGGCTTTTTGAATCTTCTTTTCCATGGTTTTATCCTCTTTGGGAGTAAAAAATGGAAGGTGAAAAGACTCATCAATAACATTTATCAGGGTCAACTCGGCCCGTGTGAGGCGGGCAAGGTTGTAGGACTGTCGTAATGCAATTTGAGATTGTTCTGAAAAATCCACAGGAACTAGGATGTGGTTTTTTAAAGACGCCATAAGCAACGAAATAAGTTTTATTATTGTGAGCAAATTTAAAGGAATCATTCACATGAGCAAAATACCTGAGTCAGAACTTATCCTCAATTCAGATCATAGTGTTTACCACTTGAATCTTCACCCGCATGAAATTGCTGAAACGGTGATCAATGTAGGTGATCCTGACCGCGTTGCCCTCGTTTCGAAGTTCTTCGAGAGAATTGAGGTTAAAAAGCAAAAAAGAGATTTGTAACTCATACCGGCCTTTATAAAGGTAAGCGAATCACTGTTTTATCGACCGGAATCGGGACAGATAACATCGATATCGTTTATAATGAGCTTGATGCACTTGTTAACATCGATTTGCAAAAAAGGGAGATCAAGGAAAAGCTCAGTTCGCTGAATCTGATTCGAATCGGCACATCCGGTTCTTTGCAGCGTGAGATTCCGGTGGATTCTTTTGTTTTCTCAAAATTCGGTCTCGGTTTGGACGGTTTGCTTAACTTTTATCGTCTTCCTAATACTGAGGTGGAAAAGGAAATTATTGAGGCGTTCAGGAAGCACTATCCAAACGAAGGTATCCTTGCCCTGCCCTATCTGTCAAGTTGTTCTCCGAAGCTTGAGGACAAGCTCAGTGAAGGCATGTTCAAGGGCATCACGGCGAGTTGCTCAGGATTTTATGCGCCTCAGGGACGTGTGTTGCGCTATGAGTTGGCTCGACCGAACTTTATCGAAACACTACATTCTTTTAAATCCGGTGATAATCGTATTACGAATTTCGAGATGGAAACCGGAGCGATGTATGGTCTGGCAACAATACTTGGACATCATTGCTGTTCGATCAATGCAATTGTAGCAAATCGAATCACCAACGAGCATACTCATAAAGCTGAAGAAACAATGGATCGCATGATTGAAACCGTGCTTGACAGGATTGCCGCGGAACTTTGATGTAAAACCTCAAATCGCCGGGCTTTAATTAAGGTTTTAGTAATGCTAACTTTTCCTTTTTTGTAAATCATGAATAGGCTCCCAATTTCTACAATCGTTTTGGCACTTTTGGTGTTCATCGTCTACCTAATGATTACTCCATTGTATAGCCACATGTATGACGCATCTTGTTGGAGGAATTGGATAGGTATAATTTCTGAAAAGGGACTTGGCCATTGCTATGAAAGCGATATTAACTACCTGCCCGGGCATTTATACATCTTTAAGTTACTTTTACTCATTCTGCCTTCAGCGCAATATTTGCAAAACCACCTTATAATCCTGAAATATATTTCGCTCCTTTTTGATTTTGGCGGAGCATTACTGATCGCTTCTTTGGCAGAAAATTCGAGAACTCAGATATTGCTTTTTCTGTCAATCGTTCTGAACATATCCTTTCTTCATAATTCAATGTTGTGGGGGCAATTTGATTCTGTGTTCACCTTTTTTGCCTTTGCTTTTATTTTGGCGGCTTTGCGCCAAAAGCAATTGATGTCATTTTTACTCTACATCGTTGCACTCAACTTTAAATTTCAGGCAATTTTATTTTTCCCTCTATTCTTTTTATTGCACGTTTATCAATTTATTCTTACCCCGAAACCCAAAAAACTACTTCTCAACGTAGGTATTCTATGTGTTTTTCAAGCGGTGATTTTACTGCCATGGATACTTGCTCACTCGACAAATAAAATTCTTGATGTATTTCATACCCTTGGAGGAGGTTATAATTACATCTCTGTTTATGCAGGAAATCTATGGTATCTTATGGTGCCGGGGGACTTGAGATGGACGGGCGACTCAATTATATGGATGGGACTCACTCTGAAAAGTTGGGGTCAAATTATGTCTCTTTCGTTTCTGATTTTATCCTTGTTCCCGAGTATGCTGGCTATTTTTACCTATCTGAAGAGCAAGAAGCGCATATTAGATCAAGAAATAATTTTTGCTATTGGTGCTCTATCAGTAATGGCGTTTTTCTTTTTCAATACACAAATGCATGAGAGGTATACTTATCCTGCCTTTCTGTTTCTGGCTGCATATTGTTATCGATCGTCACAATGGTGGATATACATTGTGTTTTCAATAGCTTACTTCCTGAACAATGAATTCTCTCTTGGATTCTTTCATTTAAAAGGAATGATGGCTGATTTTAATTTTCAGCAGGTATCTAAACTCTATCTCTTTGTGATATTAAATCTTTTGATTGCTATGTATTGGAAAGTTATTAAAACAAAAAAGAATCAAAGATCAATCGTTGAATCAAATTGATGTGAAAATTCAATTAGTTTATTATTCTAAATGAAAAAGTTTTCAAAGCATCCAAGTGGTATCAATTAAGATGCTTAGTTCATTTCAAAAAATATTATCTGATAAATTTAATTTCCATATCATCCATAAAAGTTTTTTCTCCATCCTCCGGAGCAAAAAGATAAACATGCAGTTTATTGTTTAAAGGGAGATGTTTAGGAATATCAAATGTCATATCTACCTTAGTCCACAAGTTAGTAACCGGTGCCGCTAAACGGACTTCTTTTCTTTTCGTTTTGACAATTTGTGAGTCAGGGCTCATAATCTCCGCAGTCAAAAATGAGTAAGTGTTATCATTAGGCCTAAATACCCAGCCGGAAATTTCTACTCTTTCATATTTCCTGTAATAAGCAAGATCGAGTCCGATCTCAAATACCTGACTTATCGGGTGGTTCAAATCCGAATAGGTACAGAAGCGTCCGGAATGAGCTATCTCTACCGATAATTTGGGATCACGAGCCCAATAATATAAGTCGTCAAAGTTTTGTTCAACAATATCAATATTTCGTCCGGAGTTAAATTCGCAGCCAACATTTGGCATTACGAAAATTACAGAAATCAAAAACCAAACTGAAAATTTGAGTTTCCTTCTAAGGTTGAATTTTCCTGTCATTTAAAAAAGGATGATAAATTAGAAATAAGATTAGTGGTTTTTAGGGCAGATTCAATTTTCCCTGAACAGATTCCCATTTTTATCTGCCCTAAAAACCATTTTTATAATTTTATGAATTGAGTCTGCTGCTCCCCATTCTCGTTTTGTAACTTCAGATTATACGTGCCTTGCGGTAATTTAGAAATATCAATCGTTCCGGAGTGACCAACTAGAATTAAGTCGCCTTCAAAAATAATTTGACCGATTGCATTTGAAATGGAGAACTTTTTCCATTTCGATCCATTGTCGGTAATATTCAACACACCGTTTGCAGGATTAGGATAGACAACGTTTTCAAGAGAAGAGATATTTGCAACAGAAGCTCCTATTGGCAATAATTGTACATCAAGTGTCACTTGCTGTCCATTTTGCAAATTGACACTGAACGTTTTTGTGACATATCCTGTTCTGGAAAAACTAACTACATAAGTACCTGAATCTGCACAGCCGGTGGCATAGTCACCCGATGGTGCTGTGTTTGCAACGATTGAAAGAGAGGAAAGTGTTACTGCCACATTATTCAATGAAATTCCGGTTAAGCTATCGGTCACATTTCCTTCCAAATAACAAGCGCGGGTATACGTAGGAGCTAGAATGTACAGCACGCCTGAATTCATGTCTGTCGCTATAATATTTCCTGAATTTGTGTATGGATCAGCATCCCAACAAAGTGAAGTGCCGGTAGTGAAATTGCCTACTTCAATCAGATTGTGCGGATGGGCAGCATCAACGAGTGTAAGCTGACTGCCATATGAAGGACACAAAACGAAGTCGTTTAGTACTCTCACGTTGTGTACTTCACTTGATGTAAAGAGCCCGTTGTAAAACGTATCCAATTGAGTGATGTTGGAAAAATCGGCAACGTCATAGCTCGTCATTGGTGCATTTGGCTTTTCATCAGTAACAAAAAGATACTGACTGTTATCACTGAGCCATGCGTTATGGTTAAACAGTGACGGTGTAGATTGAGAAGTAATCAAAACCGGTGTTGATCTGTCGGAAATATCAAAGATGGAGAACTGGCCCGCATAAATTTCACTGGAATAAAGTGTATCTCCTCTTACGTAGCTGTCATGACAGTAATTGCTCGTGATTGCACCTGTATAAACCGGATTCCAAGGGTCGGTAACATCGAGAATTAAAATTCCGGATCCCAGAATATTAATGTTATGACCGTTTACATAGACGTAATGTCCATCAGCTGTTACTGTGTGTGCCGAAGTAAGTTGATTAAGGATTGCTCCATCGCCCTGGTAAAACTTAGTTGGAGCACTATCCGGTAAATATCGGAGGTCTATGATCTGCAAGCCATTTAAAATGTTGTTTGGATCAACACCTTCACTTACACCATATGCATAATCGCCGAGAACTTTTACTTCGTGCCACAAAGAATTTGGTCCTGGTGTCTGTAGTACCAGATTTGGAGAGGCTGGATTGGTGATATCGACAATAACCAATCCGTTCGATGCACCAACAATTGCATATTCGTTACCCGAAGTACTGTTATAGTGCCAACATCCGGCTAAAGTTTGACCGGTGAATGTCATTGAGCTCAGCATACTCAGATTTTTGGGTGATTGTGCGCTTGCCCATAAAACGGTGAGGAGTACGAATGAAAGTATGTGTGTTAATCTTTTCATGATATTAGTTAATAACAAATTTACCGCGTGAAATAACTGAACCTGAATTAATGATTTGATATTGGTACAAACCGGCAGCCATTTCACCGGCATTTAAATCGAATGAATTACCTGTGAAGTTGAATTCCTTTACTACGGCACCTGTTAAGTCCGTAATTCGAAGTATGTGATTTGAATTAGCTCCTGTATTCTGTAAAACAATCTTAGATGTTGAGTGGAAAGGATTCGGGTAAATAGTGGATCCGATTTGCTGACTTACCTCCTTCACTCCTACCAATAAATCATATTTGAGGATGGCATTATCCTTTTGATTGCTTGAGCTACCTTCCGCATATCCACAAACCCAGAGTGATGATCCATGAACGGCTAAGCCATTAGGTGCATCATCGGTTCCGTTTGGACCATCGAAGTTAGCGGTGAATACCAAATTCCCATTTGTATCGTAAAGAATAGTAAGCCAGTTTTGGTTTACACGACCGGCAATGGTATCGTTTTCAGTTGTTCCTGTTACAACAACTCCAACATTAGTTACTAAGAGTTTAACGGGTACATCATCTTGTTGAATCGGACTGTCGTATTGCGGTGGTGTGACCCAAAGCGGATTCAAACCGTTGTCAAATTTCATGGTCAGATAATCGTAGTTACTGTGGAGAGGATCGGCGTTTGCGTCCATACGGAAGGCTGTGTAAATATTGTCATTTGCATCATGTGCAATTGCAATGGCTTCATCAGCTCCCAAACCGCTGTAACTATAAAAGCCGGTAAGATTTCCTGCAGCATCAAACTTAACCAGTACAGGATCTTCAGTTGCATTTCCGCTGGCGGTTTGACTGT
This sequence comes from Bacteroidota bacterium, assembly GCA_016721305.1. Classification (GTDB taxonomy): domain Bacteria; phylum Bacteroidota; class Bacteroidia; order AKYH767-A; family 2013-40CM-41-45; genus JADKIH01. The sequence goes on along the minus strand of JADKIH010000007.1, from coordinate 181,220 downwards.
ATCCGCAAACGAAGATATTGTTTGAGGCGTCGATTGTCATGTCGAGAGGGCGATCATCATTGGCAAATGGACCACCATAGATTGCAGGAGTTGCCCAGACCGGATTTCCTGTAGATGCATCATATTTAATTACGAGGAAATCGTCGTCGTGTACATTCTCAGTACGACCGCAAACAAGGACGCTACCGGTACCATCGAGAAGGATTTTTGACGGTTCATCGCGAAGGTTGCCTGTTCCATTAAAACGCTGTAACCAAATTTGATTACCGCTTGCATCGAGTTTGATTGTTACAATGTCATTGTTGTCGCTGGAGTCAGCTATGTTTTGATCTGAACGCGCTACTACATAAATATTACCTGTTGCATCGAGTGCGATGGATTCTCCTTTATCACTTTGTCCGATGAAGTCGTACGTATAATTCCAGACTTCCGTACACGTAGCCGGGTCAACTTTAACGACGAGGACGTTACTTTTCTGATTGCTAACTTTGGTATAACCTACAGCATAAATGTATCCATCGGTTGATAATGCCAAATCAGAAAATTCATCATCATCACCCTTGATACCCTGGAAAGTATAATAGCAATCCAGCGTTCCGCCTGTATTTACCTTCACAATTGTTGCATCACGATTGTTGCTTTCTCTGAAAGTATAACCGCAAGAATAGGAGTTGTCATTTGCGTCAACTACAACAGCTTTTGCGCTCTCATTGAAATCGCCTTCGCCATTAATATCTTTCACCCAGATTTCAGTGCCGATCACATCGTACTTAATGATTGTAGCGTCTTTTTCTGTCACCAGATTATCTGCATCACCAACAATATAGAGGTTGGATCCGCTTAAAATCATAGACGATGGATTATCACCGTAACCTGTGCGAGTTCCGGCATGAGAAAGAGTCCACTGTAAAGTTCCGCCGGTGTTATAAGCAACCGTCATCCAATCATTATCTGTTGTAATAGCCAGATCCTGATCGCTTTTTCCGGTGATGTACACATTTCCTGAAGCATCGGCTACGATAGCTGCAGGAATATCATACTGGTTAAAAGGACTACCGGTAATTCGTGCCCATTGCTGAACACCTGCTGAATTGTATTTCACTGTTCCAAAATCGTAATTGGTTGTGGCCGTATTATCGGCATCGGTCTGACCGGTAACGTAAACGTTATCGGATGCATCCACTGTTACAGCCAAAGCACGGTCGTTCTGATTGGCAGGGGCATTATAGGCTTTACTCCATTGCAGGACGCCTGCTGCTGAATATTTGATAGTCCGAAAATCATCATTGCTGCCATTGTCATTTCGACCGATAACGATAATGTTGCCTGCATTGTCTTTTGTAATAGCAGTTCCACGGTCGTCGCCATTTCCACTATTGTAAATTTGAAGCCACAGTTGTGTTCCTGTGCTACCATTGTACTTTAAAGTAACAATGTCGTCGTCGCTTCCATTGCTTGAACGTCCGGTAACATAGACGTCGCCGATCGGATCAACAAGTAAACCGTTGATTTCATCTTTACCGTTTCGGCACCATTTCTTGAATATTGTTTTGACCAAAGTAATGCACCATTCGGGTCGAATTTCAGAGTGATATAATCGCTGCTGCCTGAAATTGTATCAGGTTTAGCATTCCTCCAACAAAAATACTTCCATTGCCGTCGGCTCCAATGGCAATAGGTGCATCATCGAAATAAGCAGGCGAATTCCAAGTTGTGTCCCACAGTTTGGTTCCGGCCTGATCGTATTTGATGACAAGGATATCTATTCCGGAGATCCCCTGATCGGCAAAGCCTGCTACGTATACATTTCCGCTTGCATCCACAACTGCCGAAACACCTTCGTCATCGCCGGAGGCCTTTCCGTTTTTCGTGCGCATCCATAATGTGTCACCATTAGAATCGAACTTTATTGTAAGTACATCTCTGTAATTGCCGGAGCGAACAGTATAACCCGTGGCTACGAAATTTCCCGAACCATCCGGAACTATTTTATTGAGGCGATCAGAATTATCGCCTTGTCCTTGAAAATAAGATTCCCAGATTGGAGTCGTGTTGGATGCGCTGAAAGCACGAGTTTGCATTCCTAGAAAAATTAAACATAATAATAGGAAGTGTTTTCTCATCATTTAATAAGATTTTTGGGTATTTGATGTGTAATGGGGAATCAATTGCAAAAGTATTGATTTTTAGCGGGCTTATGCCATATTCACGTAAAACGTTTCAACAATTTACCTCATTTTTTAAACAAAAAAAGGGTTTTTTTAGAAAGTTTCATTTTCCTTCCTAATTATCTTCAAACAAAATTCTGTTGAAAATAACGGTTCGATGCAGGTATCTTTTCTCTGATTCGCAGGTTAAAGACCTTGTATGAAAAACATCAACCGCAACGAAGTCAATGCACTTATTCGCCTGCTCGACGATTCTGACAGCGAAATTTACCAGCAAATTGAAAGTCGCCTGATCGATTTAGGAAGGACGTTATTCCATTTTGGAAAATGCATGGAGTTCGGCCATGGACGCAATTATGCAGGAACGACTCGAAGCTGTGATTCATAAGATTCAGTTCGATGATCTTCGCCACGAACTTCATGTTTGGGCTCATTCGGGTTCTCATGATCTCATTAAAGGTGCTATCCTCCTTTCCCGTTATCAATATCCGGAATTGCAGGAAGAACAAATCCAAAAGCAATTGGATAAGATGAGAAAAGATGCATGGTTGGAAATGAATGATAATCTGACTGCTCTTGAACAGGTAAAGGTCCTTAATAAGATATTCTTCGATATTCACGGCTTCTCCGGTAACACTCAAAATTACCATGCTCCTCAAAATAGCTTTATCAATATCGCTTTAGAGACTCGTAAAGGAAATCCGTTGATGCTCTCTATACTTTATCTTGAGATTGCACGCTCAGCAGGCATTCCTGTCTATGGTGTAAACCTTCCTGAACACTTCGTACTTTGTTATAAAGACGAGTTGAATGATCCGGTTTCGATCGATGACCATTCAAAGATTCTTTTCTACATCAACCCATTCAGTAAAGGAGATGTATTCAACCGCAAAGAAATCGATAACTTCCTTCTTCAGTTGAAAATCCCGCAAGAGAAATTATTCTATGAACCTTGCTCTAACCGCGATATGATTCAACGATTGATTCGTAATTTGATTAACTCCTACCACAAGCTTGGCTTTATGGATAAAGTTGAGGAGTTGACGGAGTTGATGAAGGCGACGGCTTAGTAGGGAATTTAGAATTCAAAATTCAGAATTCAAAACCCACAAAAAAAGCGAAGATGTACTCTTCGCTTTTTTTGTGGGTTTCCTGTTACTAATTTACTAATTACTAATTTCTAATTTCTAACTACTAATTACTAATCTCTTTCAACCGATTCAGCCCCTTCGAGTGTCAGGTGCGGGAATAGCAAACGAAGTCCCTTATTCGGATTCACGCCGGTACTTGGGTCTTGTTTGTCGAATTCTTCTTTTGTGATTTTGGTTAATGGCTTCTCGCCTGCTTTAGCGATTGTCGCATTCAATTTCACTAAATCTGCAGCCCAGATCTTTTCTGCCTTTGCCTTTTGAATTTCTAAGTCATGACGGATGGCTTTCATTTTGTCGAGTTGAGAGTCGCTCGGACGGCCGTCGTAGCTAACTACATACGCATAAAGCTCACTCAACTTTTCACGGATGCGTTCTTCGCCGGTTATTCCTAAGCCTGCTTTCGTTGCGATAAGTTCTTTACGAATAGACTCCATCTTATCAACGAATTCATTTAAGTGCTTACGTAAGACTAGCATTTTAGTTGAATCAGCCATTGCTTTTGCCTGATCTTTCAAGCCGAAAACCTGTGAGCTGAAGAATGCAAGTTCTTCCGACATTTTGTATAACGAATCGGATGTAGAAATTTGCATTTGAATATCGGCCGTTGAATGTGCTGATACAGGATCTTTGATTAGCTCAATCGTTTCCTCATACGTCTTATCGCCTTTGGTAATCCGAATGGTATAAGTTCCGGGTTGACATAATGGACCGAAGAAACCTGCATTATCCAAACGAACTCCTTTTGCTGTTCTAGGTGGTTTGCGACGCATACTCCAGCTGACATTGTTGATTCCTTTGCGCTTCGTAGCCTGTGCGGTTCCAACTTCTTTGCCGTCTTTGTCTAGAATCTGAATTTTTACATCACCAGTCATGACGCGATCTTTCAGGTAGTAAATGATGTTGGCTTCTTCGGTTGAATTCTGACCAACAAATCCGCCTGCATCAGGAAAAGCACCTCCCCAGTGACCGTTAGTCACCGCTGTCGGACGTGTTTTGAAAATGAAAACGTCGCTTGCAAGTATTTGCTGACTGAGCTGACGTAGCGGCGAAATATCGTCGACAATCAAAACACCGCGACCATGTGTTGCAAGTATGAGGTCATTTGTTGTCGGTTCAATGGTGATGTCTCTTACCGCTACATTAGGAATTTTGGAATTATACTGAGTCCAGTTTTTGCCACCATCGATTGAGATGTACAAGCCAAATTCAGTACCCAGAAACAGTAAATCCTTATTTACAATATCTTCTTTGATTCGGTGGGCATAAGCAGCATGTAATTCGACAGTATTCATCAACGACCACGATTTGCCCATGTCATGTGAAACGACGGCGTAAGTATTCATATCGCCGTACATGTGATTGTCGAGCGTAGCGTAAACGGTGTTCTTATCGTACTTACTAGGCTCAATACTCGAAACCCAAATTTGAGTAGGCATTCCGGCAATCACCGGATTGATTTTTGTCCAATTCGTTCCTCCATTCGTCGTGAGTTGAATGTTGCCGTCATCTGTTCCAACAAAGATGGTGTTCTCGTCGAAAGGTGATTCTGCAACGGTGAAAATCGTACAGTGATTTTCTGCCGATGAGTTGTCGGTAGTGATTCCGCCGCTTTCTTCCTGCTTTTGTTTTAACGGATCATTCGTTGTCAGATCCGGTGACAATTTTTTCCAGGTGATACCACGATTTTCCGACATGTATAAATACTGAGCACCCATGTAAATTTTGTGCTTATTCGTCGGACTTGCATACAACGGCGTGTTCCAGTTGAAGCGAAGTTTCGGCTCACCGGGTAATGCTTGTGGTTGTATCGAAAAATACTCGTTCGTTTTCATGTTTACACAAGAGGCATAACCGCCTTGTGATTCCGAATAAACATAATCAGGATTCGATTGATCTACCTGAACCCAGAATCCGTCGCCACCACCGATATTCTTCCAGTCACCATTATCGATTCCGCCGATGCTTTGTGAAGGTGCTAACCATGAACCATTGTCCTGCAAACCTCCATATACATTATATGGTTTGGCTTTGTCGGTTACAACGTGGTAGAACATTGAAACAGGAATATTATTCAGGAATAACCAGTTGTTTCCTTTATCGAGACTCATGTAAACTCCGCCGTCTGTACCGAGATACATGTGCTTGGTGTTATTCGGATTAATCCAAAGAGCATGATGATCGCTATGAACCCAGCCACCTTCGAATGACGCATCGGTAAAAGAACGACCACCATCATCGCTGATAGAAAGCGACCAAGCCGGGCGATAAACACGTTTCGGATTTTGTTGGGTCAACGGCAATTACGCTGAAATAAAAAGGACGACCTTCCACGTTGTTATTCGAGCCTTGCTCCTGCCAGTTTTGTCCGCCGTCGGTCGACAAATAAAGATTTGTCTTCTTCGATTCAACGATGGCAAATAGGTTCTTTGGTTCGCTTGGAGCTAATGCTAGTGCGACACGCCCGAAATCTCCTGTAGGCAGGCCACTGATGATTTTGTTCCATGTTTTTCCGCCATCCGTACTTTTGTAAACAGCTGATCCTTTTCCGCCCGATGCAAACTCATACGGCTTGCGACGGAATTCCCAGGTGCTGGCGTAAATTGTCGATGGAGTTTGCGGATCCACTAAGACTTCGGCCACTCCTGTGCGTAGGATTGATGTATAACACCTTCTCCCACGTCTTTCCGCCGTCGGTAGTCTTGTATAAGCCACGATTCGGAGAATCACCCATAATGGTCCTGGTGCTGCCCGTAGACTGTATTGGAGTTTGTTGGGTCGATCGCAACGCGACTGATATGCTCTGTGCTGTCGAGTCCGACTTTTGACCAGCTGTTTCCGGCATCCGTCGATTTATATAAGCCAGTCCCGATTGAAACCGTGTTTCGCATATTTGATTCACCTGTTCCTGCCCAGATCACATCCGGATTTTTCTGATCGATGGCAATTGCTCCGATAGATTGAGTGTACTTATCGAAAATTGGTTTGAATAGCGAACCGCCTGTTGAAGATTTCAGATTCCACCTCCGGCAGTTCCGACATACAGAATGCGAATCTTTGTTAACGGCATCGATGGCGGTAATACGTCCACCCATAACGCCGGACCAATATGACGTGCCTCCATTGTTCCCAGCATACCGCTGGTCAGTTTTACTCCCGACTGTCCGAAACTTATTCCGGCAATCAAGATGAAGAGAAAAGTGAGTGTAGTGTTATTTTTCATGTGTTGTTTTTTGTCATTCAAAAAAGATTGGGTATAAAAAATCCCGAAAACGTACTCGATAAATTAGTATGTTTTCGGGACTGGAATCTTAGCTCTTCTTATTTTTTCTCAGGTGCTCCTGCGTTGCAGGTGCAGCAGGTTTAACTTCAGGCATTGCATATTCAGAATCGGCAATAACAGGATTGACCAAAACTTTTTCAATAGCCATCGCCTGACCTTGCTCTTCTCCATCACCACCACGAACTTCAATGGTAAAAGGAAATTTATAGCCTTCGACATCCTGGAAATTAGACATTATCGTTGTTGTACGAACTTCTTTGTCGGCCATTTTGATAACGTTTGTTTGTTTAAGCATGATATAAGAAGATGCATCAAGAAATACATAACTCACATCACCTGATTTTTTGGTGATTTTAAGTTTGTAAACTTCTGTTCCTTCCATATCTTCTTTGTCGACTAACTCAACAGTTGAACCTTTTTCTTTATAGTTGAATAAGATCACCTGTAACATCAGCCTGTTCTTTTGAATCTTTAATTTCCTCCGCCGACATACGCTCAGGATCTGTTTTGCCTGCAAATGGAACGATTTTCCAACCACTTTCTCCATCGCAGGCAGTGATCATTTTCATTCCCTGAATTTCAAGTTCAAAACGTACTTTTTTCTGATCTTTAATTTTCATAGAGAAAGGAGCTTTCATACCGGGGCTCACTTCTATTGAACCTTGCATGATAACCGAATTCAAACTTGTCAGTTTTTAGCACCACCCATTGCATCGATGTGGTGAGTTACAATTTCGTCAACTGATTGTGCTTTTACCGTTAACCGAGAAGATTAAGGCAAGAATTAAGTAGGGCTTTGTTTTTCATTGTGTTGGTTTGTTATGTCAAATGAATTACTTTTTATTAAATATAAGCGTTAAATAAAGGTTAAAGATGTTATAGGTTATTGGTAGATCGTAATTGGAAAGCACTAAAGTTCTTAAAATTTATCCCTAACCTTAGTACCTGCCGCTCCGCTAAACTGCAACTCATACAGCTGCTTGTAAAGCCCGTTTTGTCGTCAATAATTCCTGATGATTCCCTTCTTCGGCCTTTTTGCCGTGCGACATGACAATGATTTTATTAGCGTTCTGAATAGTTGCCAGTCGGTGGGCAATGACGATTGAGTTCGGTTCGATGTCAGCTTCGTGCGGTTGCCTCCTGAATTAACTTCTTCCGATTCACTGTCAATCGAGGAAGTGGCTTCGTCTAAAACCAGAATCGACGGTTTGAAAACATAGGCTCGGATAAATGACAACAACTGTCGCTGTCCTACAGAAAGCATCGCTCCTCTTTCCATCACATTGAAATCGTACTTACCGGGAAGCTTGTTGATGAATTCGTCGGCACCGACCGCTTCGGCGGCTTCCATCACCTGCTTCCTGAAATGCATGATCTTTCAGTGTAATGTTATTTATGACGGAATCTGAAAAAAGAAAGACGTCCTGCAAAACTACGGCAATCTGTTTACGGAGATCGTCGAGCTTGTAATCTCGGATGTTTATGTCGTCGATGTAGATATTCCCTTTTTGGAATTCGTATAAACGGCCGACGAGATTGATCACCGACGATTTTCCTGCACCGGTAGCGCCGATCAATGCCAGCGTCTCCCCTGCTTTAATTTCGAAGCTGAGATCGCGGATAACCCATTCCGGCTCGCCGTTTTCAGTTTTCGGACTTTCATTATAGGCAAACCAGACATTCTCAAATCGAATATTGCCGGTGATTTGTCTTGGGATCGTTCCTTTATCGGCAATGAATTCCTGCGTATCCAGCACTTTGAAAACCCGCTCGCTGCTTACCATTCCCATCTGAAGCGTATTGAACTTATCGGCCAATTCCCGGATCGGACGAAAGAGCATGTTGATGAACATGATGAAGGCAATGACATTTCCCAATGAAACATCATGCGTGATGACGCCTGCTGATCCCCACCAAACGAGTAGTCCGATAGATGTGGCTGAGAGCAACTCGACAACAGGAAAGAAAATCGAATAATACCATACCGAGCGAATATTCGCTTTCATATGCTCTTTGTTAATCGATTTGAAGCGCTTCATTTCTTCTTCTTCACGATTAAAGATCTGCACGATATTCATTCCCGTAATATGCTCCTGAACAAAAGTGTTCAAGGCAGCAACCTGAGTTCTGACTTCACGGAAAGTTTTGTTGATTCCGTATTGGAAAATTCGTGTCGCTACCAGCAAGATTGGCATTGTACTCAAGCTGATGAGTGTTAATCGCCAGTCCTTGAAAAACATGACGGCAATGATGACGAAAAGCTGTAGTAAGTCTCCAATGATCACAATCAAACCTTCGCTGAAAATATCGGCAATGGTTTCCAAGTCACTGATGGTTCGGGTAACTAGCGTTCCGATCGGTGTATGATCGAAATATTTCAGGCGTAAATTTGCAATGTGTCGGAACAACTTTACACGCAAATCGCGGATGACGATCTGCCCGAGCCAGTTTGTGATATACGTGTGTAAGTACTGAATCGCAGTCTGAATTAAAAGCAAGACGACCATCAGAATCATCATATTCATCAAGCCATGTTCATCGAGCTTTAGGATATAATGATCGATCGTATATTGAATTAATATTGGACGAACAGGCGAAATAAAAGCAAGTAAGAGCGTAAGTACAACGCTCAGAATGAATCGAGATCTGTATGGTCGCGTAAAGGCATAGATCCGACGAAGAATCCTCATATCAAACGCACGCCCGCTAACGGAATCTTTCGCCATTTCTAAATTGTGTTAAAAGGATATTTTATGTCGGTAAGAAATAATCCGTGAGCCGGAACCGACGCTCCTGCTTCACTTCTGTTTTTGCTTTCAAGGATTTTTTGAAAATCGCTTTCCGATAATTTTCCTGTGCCGGCTTCGATACATGTTCCGACAATAGCTCTCACCATATTTCGTAAGAAACGATCAGCAGTGATTCGGAACACAAGTCCGGTTTCGGTCTTCGTCCATTCTGCATCGAAGATTTTACAATTGTTTGTAAATGTCTGCGTATTGGATTTGCTGAAACAGGAAAAGTCGGTATGTGCCTTCAAATGCGGAGCAAGCGAATTCATCTTTTCCAAATTCAAGGGATGCGGATAGAACCAGGCCTGATCGCCGATGAATGGATTTTTCTGCTGATAAATATGGTAATGGTATGTTCTCTGTGTCGCGCTGAAACGTGCGTGATCGGTTTCTCCTACTTTGAAAATTGCATAAGCTGCAATGGCAGGCGGAAGAATAGAATTCAGTTGATGCAGGAAAGGACTACTTTCGATCTCCTTCTCCGTTTCAAAATGCAAATAGAAACGACTTGCATGCACGCCTGTATCCGTACGTCCGCAACCGATAGTCACCACTTCAGAGCGCAAAAGTGTTCCAAGGGCATAATTGATATGTGCCTGAACGGAATCTGCGTTTTGCTGGATTTGCCAGCCATGGAAAGGAGTGCCATTAAAGGCTATTCGGAGGAAGTATCGCACGGGTCTCAAAAAGTCGGGCAAAGATACGATTTAATGAGGGTATTCTATCCGCACATGGTAGATACTCATGAGCATTTTCTTAAATAATTTGCGGATTTCGCTGATATCCTTCAAGGTAATTGGCGCATTCTCAAACTGATTTTGCTCGATCTGATTGTCGATGATGTAATCGACCAGATTGGAGATCGATTCGGCATCGGCATTTTTCAGACTTCTGGAAGCAGCCTCTACAGAATCGGCCATCATCAGAACAGCGGTTTCGCGTGAAAATGGTAAGGGTCCGGGATAACGGAATAGGTCTTCATCGGGAACCTGCTCCGGGAAATTCTTCAGGAATGACTGATAAAAATACTGCAGGCGAATTGTACCGTGATGCGTACGTATGAAGTCGATGATCTGCTCCGGAATATTATGCTTTCGGGCTTTTTCTATTCCGCGGATGACGTGACTCTTGATGATTTTTGCACTCTCTTCAAATGAAAGATCGTCGTGAGGATTGCTCTGCGTATTCTGATTTTCGATAAAGTACATCGGCATATCGATCTTCCCGATATCGTGATACATGGCGCCGGCACGAATCAACAGGCGATTCCCTCCTATTCGGAAAATGGCAGCTTCGGCGAGATTCGCTACCTGCAAACTATGTTGGAAAGTACCCGGAGTTTTTGTCGACAATTCACGCATCAATGGCGAGTTGGAATCGGAAAGTTCCATTAAGCTTACATCGCTCAGGAAGCCGAATGCTTTTTCGAAAATGAAAATCAGTGGGAATGCAAATAGCGTGATGATTGAATTTCCCAGGAACCATTTCAGATTCATCCAGTCGATGCTTCTGAAATTGGCTTCATGAATGATGGATACGCCGATAAACGAGATGGCATATGAGGCGAAGATCATCATCACGGAAATGAAGAATTGTACACGGCGGCTCATATTCAGGATACTGAAAATCGATACCATTCCGGCGATGGTTTGAATGAACATAAACTCGAATCCACTCGGTGCGTCGAATCCGATAATCAGCAGTGTGATGATATGTGTGAATAAAGCTGTTCTCGTATCATAAAATGCCCTAACGATAATCGGCAGAATACATACCGGAACCAGATACATATCGAAGATGTTGATCTTCCTTGCCCATAAGAACATGTATGTTACCAAAAGAATCAGCAACATCAGTAAGAGCATACGGCCGTTGTCGTCGTATATATGTCGGCGGAACATATACAGGAAAACAATCAGCATGGTGATCGCCAATCCGACCAAAATGAAATGTCCCAGGAACATCAACCACCGAGAGCTACTGCTGAATTCCTGGTTTTTCATTTCCAGCTTGAGCGATTCTAACTTTTGGAATCGGATATCATCGACAATTTCTCCTTTGAGGATGACGGTCTCGTCTTTTTGAACAAGTCCGTGTGAAAGTGAAATCTTATCGAGCAAAAGCTTTGTCCACACCCTAGTCGCCTGATCGTCGTATAGCAAATTATGAGCAAGCGAGTTTTCCAGTAATGGCGAAAGAAGATTCACATCGGCCGATGAAATATTATCGAGTTGCGATTGAATGAAGGCAAAAGCCGATTGAATTGTATAGTAATCTTTGAGACTTTGTTCTTCCGCTATGTTTTCACGAACGACGGTGATGATGCCATCCGGATTGTTCTCCATCGACTGATCGTTGATGAGAATGATTCCCCGTTCGTAGACCATTTTCAGAACCTGAATGCCTATGGTCTCCTGAGCATGCTTGAGTTTATCGTGTTGCTCCTGCTCTTTCAGTGATTGCGATGTATTCTTAAAGCGCTTTGTCCAAACATCGTTCAGTTCATTTTTGAAGAGGTAAATTTTCTGATCCACCATTTTATCGTCGAATCGATAAAACGGATGAGCGTTTTTCATCACCGAAGTTTTCTCCTCATTCAATTCCGATTCGGTTTTTGCAATGGCAAAATCAAACGGAGCCAGGAGATTTTCGTAAGCCCAGGTTTGCCTTTCTGATACGTGTAATTGAACTGCGTCTCCTTCGGGAGGGCCACGACGATAAGGACCACCGTAAGCAATACCAAAAGGTATCGGGTGATATTCTCGTGCTGATTTGAAAGGCGGATGAAATACTTCTTCATGAAATGGATAATGACGGCAAATTACAATTTTACCTCCTTTCTATACTAGTGTAGCTAACAGAGTTATGAAACTATCCATGAACATTCCTTGAGGTATTAAGTGCTTGGAAAAGAAAGTGTTTCCTTGTTTATATTCTGTATTCAAAGAGTGATGAAGGCCAATTCCTATTCAGAATTTAGTGCTACATTTGCACACCAAAATCAAGAAATCCACTCTTATGAAAGAAGTCTATATCGTATCAGCAACCCGCACTCCTATTGGAAGTTTCGGTGGTTCACTTTCCTCTTTTACAGCAACTCAATTGGGTGCTCATGCTATTAAAGCGGCGCTCGAGAAAATAAAATTGGACCCGAAAGAAGTTCAGGAAGTGTACATGGGTAATGTACTTTCTGCCGGTGTTGGTCAGGCTCCCGTTACTCAGGCTTCAATCTGGGCAGGTATCCCGAATACAGTTCCCGGAACTACGGTGAATAAAGTTTGTGCATCAGGAATGAAGGCCATTATGCTGGCTGCTGAATCAATTCAGCTAGGTCATAACGATTGCGTTGTTGCAGGCGGTATGGAAAGCATGAGTAATGTTCCTTATTATCTCGACAAAGCACGTAATGGTTACAAACTCGGTCACGGCTCAATTACAGACGGATTGGTGAAGGACGGACTTTGGGACGTTTACAAAGATTATCACATGGGAAATGCTGCTGAGCTTTGTGCTACAGAGTGTAAAATTTCCCGCGAAGATCAGGATGCTTTTGCATTGGAGTCGTATCGTCGTTCGAAAGAAGCGTATGCGGCAGGTGCTTTCAAAGAAGAGATTGCTCCTATTTCTGTTCCGGTAAGAGGAAAAGATCCGATCGTTGTGAGTGAAGACGAAGAGTATAAAAACTTAAGAGCTGATAAAGTTCCTACACTCAAGCCTGCGTTTGTGAAAGACGGAACAGTAACTGCTGCAAATGCATCAAAATTGAATGATGGCGCTGCTGCAGTTGTTTTGATGAGCAAAGAGAAAGCCGACAAATTAGGCATTAAGCCTTTGGCAATTCTGCGTGGTTATGCCGATGCTCAACAAGCGCCTGAATGGTTCACGACTTCTCCATCGAAAGCAATTCCTCGTGCAGCTGAAAGAGCCGGTGTGAAGATGGAAGCTATCGAGTATTTTGAGATCAATGAGGCATTCTCTGTTGTTTCAATTGCCAATAACCAACTTATGAAGCTTGACCCTGCGCGAGTGAACGTTTATGGTGGAGCCGTTTCTTTAGGTCACCCACTCGGATGTTCAGGTGCACGTATCATTGTAACCCTTTTGAACGTATTAAAGCAAAAGGTGCTAAGTTGGGTGCTGCCGGAATCTGTAATGGTGGTGGGGTGCTAGTGCTGTAGTTGTTGAACTCGTTTAATTTAGAATTGATGTCACATTTGCCATCTAAGCATGATCCTCTGCGAAAAGAGGATTCTGATCAGTGAAATTACCTCGAGCTTTTGTTTGGCGAAGCGGTTGAAATATTGGATAAAAAAAAGGGCTGGTTCCTCGCGCCAGCTCTTTGATGACTATACCGGCTGGATCGATCAAAAACAGGTCCAGCCAATTTCCGACGAAGAAGCTCAGACTTTAATGGCGCAACCGATGGTTGTGTCAACCGACCTGATTCAAATTGCTCTTTCCGGCGGATTGTTAACTTCGATCGTAATGGGTAGCACTCTACCCTTTTTTCATGAGCGAAAAGTCTCTTTCGGCGGACGTGAATATTCTTACGAAGGAAATACGCAGATTGTAAGTCAGACTTTCCCTGATAAAATTTCTTCGTATGCTCACATGTACCTCAACTCACCTTATCTCTGGGGCGGCCGTTCTCCTTTTGGAATCGATTGTTCAGGATTTACGCAAGTTGTTTTTAAGCTCTGCGGTTACAAATTGAAACGTGATGCAAATCAACAAGCAGAACAAGGTGAAGATGTTCATCTCTTCCAGGAAGCAAAGCCCGGCGATTTAGCATTCTTCGATAATAAAGAGGGAAAGATTATTCACGTCGGTATTATTCTACCCGGCAACCGTATCATCCATGCCAGTGGTCAGGTGCGCATCGATATCCTCGACCATCAGGGGATTTACAATGAGGCGGCGAAGGGGTACTCGCACAATTTGCGCCTCATTCGCCGAATTAGCTAATTAGCTAATTAGCTGATGGGGCCGTCAGGGTCAAACTTACATTATTACTTTTTATGCGGGTGACTGCACTTTTGTATGACATTAGCTAATCAGCAAATCATCAAATCAGCTAATCGTTTAGGAGTACTTCCAATTCCTCCCCTTCCCCTCCTTCAACCATTCCATCATCGTCGCAATTCGTTTGTTGCGTGTCGGCTCAGTTTTGGCTTCTTCGATCCACTGGACGTATTCTTTTTTGTGACTGTAACCAAAAGCTTCGAAGGTGGCTTGGGCTTTTTTGTTTTTGGAAAGAGCTTTAAGAATGTAATCGGGAACGACTATTTCTTTGCTTCCTTTTTTTACCGGTGCTCTGTTTGGTAATTTCACTCCTTCTTCGTTTAATTTCATGGCTGACTTTATGTAGCCGGCCATTTTTTTATCAGACGGAAGATCTTTAACGGAAGTGAGTTTTCCGAAATTACCCATGGCTGTTTCGCTTTTTCATTTATGGTTTCCGATAGTTCTGTCATCAACGAACCTTTTCCAGAAACCAAATGAACAGTGCTTTTTAAATGAAGCCATAAAACAAAGAATTGCACCTTCGTATACGAAGTTTGGAAATCCCCACTTAATTGTCTCCTCGACTTTTGGACAACTTTTGTGAACTAGCTTTCTGATGTGCGTCAGAATTGGCTGTTTGCAAAGTCAGCACTCTTTGCGATGTATGCATCGATGCGTTTGTCTTGTTTCTTGCATAGGCTACAATTGATTCTTTTATCATACTGGTCCAGGCTAAGTAAAACTCTACACTACATATATTCTATATGAAGCTCATAGATTTAGGGTGAAAGACTTTCCATATAAAGAAAAGGATTATAAATATACTCAAATCAGCCTCTTTTTGGTCCATTTGCCGTAAAGTATTTTTGAGGGATACTTCCAATGTTATTTTCCACTTCCTAGATTTTTTGGCACGAAAATTACATTCAAGCCTGTAATTAAGTCTAACCCCTATTCAAATGAAAACAATCTACACAATCTGCGTTCTGTTCTTTGTCTTATTTGCTTCACTTGAATCGAAGGCAATTCAGACAACAACCGAACAGACAACAATAAATACTTCCGAAATACTTCCTGCTGATGAGTTCACATCAGCGTACTATTCAAAAAGTGAAAATAGCATCAATCTTATCTATCACATCTCCGCAAATAGCGATACCAGAATCCGTGTGTATGAAATCACAGGAAAGATTGTAAAGGACATTCACCTTCCGGTTCAAGGAGCGGTACTTACAGCGAATCTCTCGACCGGGAATTTTTAAACGAAGGAATTTATATAGTCGAATTAAATATTTCAGGCAAACGATTTACCCGCCGCCTTATAATTAGCTAATCAGCATATCCGCTAATCAAAAAGTAGTTTCCATTTCCGGTTAGTTTATAATACCTGAGCCCGTAAGCTCAGGTTTTTTTTCGGCCATTTTGGGTGAAAAACTCAATTTTCTCGGCCAGATTGGCGCTCAATTTTTAGTGAAAATGCCATTTTGCCCCTTACTTTTACCCTTTATTGGTCTGGCAGTCTCTTTGAGCGAGCGGGATCACAAAATCTCCTATTATGAATCTGAACAATTTCACCATCAAATCGCAGGAAGCCATACAGTCTGCTCAACAACTGGCCGAGAGTAACGGACAGCAATCGATTGAACCTGCTCATATACTCAAAGGAATATTCGAAGTTGATGAAAACGTGTTGCCTTTCATTCTTAAGAAAAGCAATGTGAGTCCGGATAAAATCCAAACAGCCACACTGAAGATTATCGACTCTCTTCCGAAAGTTCAGGGCGGACGGATTTATTTGTCTGACGAATCGAACAAGCTTATTCAAAAATCAATTGCTCTTGCAAAAGGTTTAGGTGACGAGTTTGTTTCACTCGAACATTTATTTCTTGCCATGTTTAGTATTCGCGATAAAGTAAGCGAAATGCTGAAGGGCGAAGGACTGAATGAAAAGGATGCAAAGGCTGCCATCTCCGAATTACGAAAGGGTTCGAAAGTGACGAGCGCCAGCGCTGAAGAGACGTACAATTCATTAAACAAGTACGCAAAGAATCTGAATGAGCTCGCCCGTCAGGGTAAGCTTGATCCTGTTATTGGTCGCGATGAAGAAATTCGACGTGTGCTTCAGATTTTATCTCGTCGTACCAAAAATAATCCGATATTAATCGGTGAACCCGGTGTTGGAAAGACAGCTATTGCCGAAGGACTCGCCCATCGTATTATCAATGGCGACGTTCCGGAGAATTTAAAAACGAAACAAATTTTCTCGCTCGACATGGGTTCACTCATCGCCGGTGCGAAATATAAAGGTGAGTTCGAAGAACGATTAAAAGCCGTTGTGAAAGAAGTAATCAGCGCCGAAGGGAATATCGTTCTCTTCATCGATGAAATACATACGCTCGTTGGAGCCGGTGGCGGTGAAGGTGCTATGGATGCTGCGAACATTCTCAAGCCTGCTCTTGCACGTGGCGAATTAAGAGCTATCGGTGCTACTACACTTGCCGAATACCAGAAGTATGTAGAAAAAGATAAAGCACTCGAACGTCGTTTTCAGAAAGTCATGGTAGAAGAGCCATCTGCGGAAGATGCCATCTCAATTCTACGCGGGCTGAAAGAACGTTATGAAACACATCACAAAGTTCGTATCAAAGACGAAGCAATTATTGCCGCCGTTGAATTAAGCGAGCGTTACATCTCCGATCGATTCCTCCCGGATAAAGCTATTGACCTAATGGACGAAGCAGCTTCTAAGTTGCGATTGGAAATTGATTCAGTTCCGGAAGAGCTGGATGAATTAAATCGTCGCATTATGCAGATTGAAATCGAACGTGAAGCGATCAAGCGCGAAAAGGATCAGAAAAAATTGCAGGAGTTGAATGAGACACTTGCAAATCTGAATGAAGAACGAAATCAAATCAAAGCTCGTTGGGAATCTGAAAAGGCCGTTGTTCAAGGCATTCAATCCAATAAAGAAAAAGTAGAAATGCTCAAGATTGAAGCTGAGCAGGCTGAACGCAGCGGTGATTATGGAAAGGTTGCCGAAATCCGCTATGGACGCGTCGTTGAAGCCGAAGAGCAATTACACAAGCTCGAAAAACAACTGGCAAGTATGCAAACCGATAAGGCTTTGATTAAAGAAGAAGTCGATTCGGAAGATATTGCAGAAGTAGTTGCTCGCTGGACCGGCATTCCGGTGCAACGGATGCTTCAAAGTGAACGGAGAAATTACTCCATCTGGAAGAAGAATTGCACAAGCGTGTCATCGGACAGAACGAAGCCATTGAAGCGTTGAGTGATGCTGTTCGTCGCAGTCGTGCAGGCTTACAGGATATGAAAAAACCAATCGGTTCTTTCATCTTTCTTGGAACAACAGGTGTCGGAAAAACCGAATTGGCAAAAGCACTGGCTGAGTTTTTATTCAACGACGAAAGTGCGATGACTCGCATCGATATGAGCGAATATCAGGAGCGCCATGCAGTATCTCGACTCGTAGGTGCACCTCCCGGTTACGTAGGCTACGATGAAGGCGGACAGCTTACCGAAGCGGTTCGACGTCGTCCCTACTCTGTAATTTTGCTCGATGAGATTGAAAAAGCACATCCGGATGTATTCAACATCTTATTGCAGGTATTGGATGATGGTCGCTTAACGGACAACAAAGGACGTACGGCTAATTTCAAGAACACAATCATCGTCATGACTTCCAATATCGGTTCTCACCTCATTCAGGAAAGTTTTGAAGAAATGAATGAGCTGAATAAGGAAGAAGTGATTGCACGGAGCAAAACGAAGGTGTTTGATTTGCTGAAGAAGACGATTCGTCCGGAGTTTTTGAATCGCATTGATGAAGTGATCATGTTCCAACCGCTGACACGCGATGAAGTTGAAGATATCGTGAGAATTCAATTCACAAAACTTCAGGAGCTCTTAGGCCAAAATGAAATTCAAATCACAGCAAGTGAAAAAGCCATTGAATGGTTGTCACAGCTCGGATTTGATCCGCAATTCGGTGCCCGCCCATTGAAACGCGTCATGCAAAAACGTGTTTTGAATGAATTATCGAAGCAAATTCTGGCCGGTTCGATTAACAAGGAAGATCACATCGAATTGGACATAAATAGTAAAAACGAATTCGTTTTTAAGAATATCAGGAAAACGGTAGAGGTTTAAGCACAAATCCCGGTCAAAAAGGCCGGGATTTCTTATTTTAAGCAGATAAGGACTCGCGAAAGAATCGTATTTTTACCTCATAAAAGGGAGAAATCCCGCATTATGGTATGTCCAAATTTATCCACCTTCTCTTTAGTTTGTTCTTCGTTTCAGTCCTGACGCAAGCCCAGCCGGCTTTCTTTACAAAAGAATTCGGAGATACTACATTGATCCATACCGGGAAGGCTGCATTCCAATCTTCTTCAGGAAGCATTTATTACGGTGGACATGCATTGAATATTAATGCTGATTCGATGTATGCTGAGTTTTCGAAGCTCGATGAAAATGGCAATCTGATTTTTTCAAAGCTGATTTCATATGGTGGTTCACATCTGATGGTTGAACGAATGATGCCGGATCGCACCGGGAATTTTTTGCTTTGTTGCAATGTGTATACGGCCGGAAATGTTACTCCGCTTGTCTTGCGTGTCGACACTTCCGGAACGGTGGTTCAATCATTCGACTGTGGCTCTCCCAATGTGAATAACAGTATTGTAGGAATCGCAGAAGATATCGATGGCTGTATCGTTGTTTCCGGTTTTTACCCTGATTCAACGACTGCTCAATTTGTTCAGTTTTTTGCTCAGAAATTTTCTTCTTCAGGAATCCTTCAATGGACGTTCTTGAATAATGACATTAAAAAGAATTTAAGCTTTGATTGCCATTTTCTTGCCGACGGAAGAATCATTTTGAGCGGTGACGAGCAACTAACTTCCGGAACTTATAATCCATTCCTGGTTTGCCTCGACAGTACCAATGGCCAGAAACAATGGGAGCTTTCAATCAGCTCGCATTACAATTCAGGCAGCAAAAGTGTGATGCAGGACAGCGATGGAAATTTAGTGTTGGTCGGAGAAGCTGCGACCGATTCGAGTGCGAACTTCGATATTATTCTGAGCAAGATAGATCCTACTGCCGGAACATTGATCTGGCATAAATATTTGCGTGCATCAAATGAAAGCGATGCGGGATTTCATTTATTGGAAAATGCTTTTCATGAGTATTTGATTACTGGTTATGGATACGACACGGCCACTTCAAAAAAGAGAGTTGTCTTAATCCTTACCGATTCCTCCGGCACTGAATTAAGCCGTGATTATTTTGCCGACTCCCCTATCAATATTGCCTATACAATTTCACCATCTATTTATGACGGATATTTACTGGCGGGTACCGACAATACGCTTGGGCAAAATATTCTCGTTTATGCGCGACCTTCCGGAAGTATCGGAATTAGTGAAGTACCGGAGCATTCATCAATCATTTATCCCAATCCTGCCTCTACCGGAACTGAATTAAAACTCAAAAGATCGGTGGAGCATTTTGATGTGGTAAATATTTCCGGCCAAGTAGTCTTCTCCGGAAATGACTCAGCTTCGATTCCTCTACAAAGTCTTTCACCGGGTGCTTACATCATTCGTTTTTCAATAGCAAGAAAGCAGTTCTCTGAACTTTTAATAGTGCAATAATGTCGTCGCAGATTCAGCAAATACTCACCCGTTACTGGGGGCATCATGCGTTTCGTCCGATGCAGGAAGAGATCATAGAATCTGTTCTTGCCGGAAACGATACGCTGGCTCTTTTGCCAACCGGTGGTGGAAAGTCTGTTTGCTTTCAGGTGCCGGCAATGGCGAAAGACGGCATCTGTATCGTGATCTCTCCTTTGATCGCATTGATGAAAGATCAAGTGCAAAATCTGAGGAAGAAGGGGATTCCGGCCACCTCCATTATTTCCGGAATGAGCCGGAATGAAATTGATATTGCTCTCGATAATTGTGTGTATGGAAAAGAGAAATTTCTTTACATCTCACCGGAGCGACTTACTTCAGATATTTTTCTTGAGCGGGTCAAATTGATGAAGGTTAATTTGCTGGCTGTTGATGAAGCTCATTGTATTTCGCAATGGGGATACGATTTTCGTCCATCCTATTTGCAGATTGCTGATATCCGAGCTCATCTTCCAAATGTTCCTGTACTGGCACTCACGGCTACAGCAACCAAGAATGTTGAGAACGATATTCAAAAGCGACTAAATTTCAAGAAGGAAAATGTATTTCGTAAGAGCTTTGAGCGGAAAAATCTTTCTTACGTCGTATTGTACGAAGAAGATAAATTGAATCGTTTGCGAAAAGTTGCAACAAATTTAAAAGGCACCGGAGTTGTTTATGTTCGTACCCGAAAGCGCACCAAAGACATAGCAGAATTTCTTCAACGTAATTCTATTTCTGCCGAAGCCTACCATGCAGGACTCACGGCCGCTGACAGAAGCAGGATTCAGGACAATTGGATGAAGGAGAAAACGCGAATCGTGGTTGCCACGAATGCATTCGGAATGGGCATCGATAAGGGAAATGTTCGTTTTGTCGTTCACGTTGATTCTCCCGACAGTTTGGAAGCTTATTATCAGGAAGCCGGTCGTGCCGGTCGGGATGAGGAAAAAGCATATGCCGTTCTTCTCTATAATCAAAATGATCGCGAAGAGCTTGAGAGGAGAATAGACTTGAGCTTTCCGGAAATGAGTCGTGTGAAGCACGTTTACCAAGCATTGGGAAATTATTTTCAGCTTCCGGTTGGTTCAGGTAAAGGTGTGAGCTTCGATTTTGATTTGCACCGGTTTTGTTCAACCTATAATTTGCCGGCAGCAGAAACTTTCTCCTGTCTTAAGATTCTGGAGTTACAAGGTTTGATTTCAACATCTGACTCGGCATTCATGCAGTCGAGAATTCATTTTACTATTCGGGCTAATGATTTATACGAGTATCAGGTTAAAAATCCGAAGTTCGATCATTTTATTAAAGTACTTCTTCGTCTTTATGAAGGAGTGTTTGATGAATATGTTCAAATCAACGAAAATGAAATTGCTTTACGAGCTACCATGAGCAAAGATGAAGCTGTTCGACTTTTGACGCAGCTGAATCATTTAAAAGTTCTCACCTATCAACCACAAAGCGATGTACCACAATTGACTTATACTTCAGGGCGATTGGAGCAAAGCAATCTGTATATCGACAGAGAAAATTTAGCGATGCGAAAAGAGATGGCAATTGAACAGGTGAAATCGTTTTTGCATTATTCGGAGACAAAAAATCGTTGTCGTTCGCAGATGCTCGTTGCTTATTTCGGAGAAACGGATACAGAGCGTTGCGGAGTCTGTGATTATTGCCTGGAGCGTAACAAGACGGGAATTTCTGATATGGAATTTGATCAGACAAAATTGCGGGTGAAAAATTTACTGGTGAAGAAGCCTATCGAATTGCATGAGTTAGTTGTTCAGCTCCGACCATTGGCCGAAGAAAAATCGATTAAGGTTATCGAATGGCTTTTGGATAACGAAGAAATTCAATATGTAGAAGGAAATACTCTGGGATGGAAAGAGGCAAAAAACTAAGCCGTAACTATTTTCGGAATTCCGATGTAGTACATCTGGCAAAGGACCTTTTAGGTAAATGGCTTTTTACAAATTTTGACGGCATCGTTACCGGAGGAATTATAACAGAGACCGAAGCATATGCAGGTGTTACAGATAAGGCTTCGCATGCTTTTGGCGGAAAGCGCTCGACCAGAACAGAAATTATGTACGCTGACGGAGGGACTTCATATGTCTATCTCTGCTATGGTATTCATTCGCTTTTTAATATCGTGACGAATGTAAAAGATACGCCACATGCAGTCTTGATTCGTGCGATTTACCCGACGCATGGTATGACTCAAATTGTTGAAAGACGAGCACTCAAAAATTCCAGTCCTGCAAAGCTTATGACCGGTCCGGGTTCGGTTTCTAAGGGCTTGGGTATTCATTTTTCGCATACCGGAATGAGTTTAATGGACGACAAGATTTGGGTTGAGGATAGAAAGTTGAAATTTCCGGAGAGGATTATTCGAATAGGCCCCAGAATCGGCATTGATTATGCCGGGAAGGATGCCTTACTGCCTTTTCGCTTCTACGTTCAGCATCAGGACATTCCAGCCGAAGTTATTGGTCTTTGATTGTGTATCCTTAACGCTAAAAGTGCTTTCTGATTCCATCTTTTTACGGTTTCTTTGCAGGAATGAGCAGTTTCCCCCGCATTATTCTAAATCCCAAAAAGGACCGTTCTGTCCGCCTCTATCATCCTTGGGTTTTCTCCGGCGCCATTCACAAAGTTGAAGGCACGGTAAAAGAAGGTGATATCGTAGAAGTTTTTTCGGCAGACGGAAATTATCTTGCTACCGGACATTTTCACGAAGGATCGATAAAAGTTCGTTTGTTTTCATTTTCGAAAACCGACGCCGGTGCATCTTTCTGGTATGACCGACTGCAAGCAGCATTTGATGCGCGTGAGAAGATCGGGATAACAAATCTTTCTTCGACGAATGTCTATCGCTTGGTACATGCGGAAGGAGACGGCTTGCCGGGATTGATCATTGATATTTACGGTTCGGTTGCTGTGATTCAAACTCATACTGTCGGTATGCATTCGGCACGTCATGATATTGCCGAAGCGTTGAAGAAAATTTACGGAACTCAGCTCGAAGCCATTTATGATAAAAGTTCGGAAACAATGAGCAAGCAAAATGCTGTTGTAACTGAGAACACTTTTTGCTAGGCAATCTGCAGGAGAGAGTATTGTTTTGGAAAACGATGTTCAGTTTTATGTGAATTGGGTTGAAGGACAAAAGACAGGGTTCTTCATCGATCAAAGAGAGAATCGTGCTTTACTCGCTCGTTATTCTGAAGGCAAAAAAATCTTAAATACGTTTTCATACTCAGGCGGTTTTTCAATGTATGCTTTGAAAGCCGGTGCTGCAGAAGTTCACTCGATTGATAGTTCGAAGCGAGCGGCAGATCTTGCAGTTCGTAATGCAGAGTTGAATCAGGTTTCTGAAAGACATAAGTTCTTTAACGAAGATGCTTTTGATTTTCTGAAAAGCTCACAGGAAAAATACGATATCGTCATATTGGATCCTCCGGCATTTGCCAAACATTTATCGGCTGTTGAGAAAGCGATGATAGGATATCGCAATTTGAATCTCGAAGGATTTAAGCGTGTTGAACGAGGTGGTTTGTTATTTACTTTCTCCTGTTCACAGGTAATGGATAAGTTCTCTTCCGTAAAGTTGTGTTTCAGGCAGCTGCTCAATCGGGACGCCAGGTTAGAATTTTATATCAGCTCTCGCAGGGACCGGATCATCCGATAAACATTTATCATCCTGAGGGCGAATACCTGAAGGGAATAGTTCTTCAGGTTTATTGAGAGATTCCAGATGCAGGTAAACACTAGCTATCGCGAAATTTTCAGAATGGCGCTTCCGGTAATGATCGGGAGCTTTGCCATGACAGTCGTGAATGTAACCGACACCGTTTTCCTTGGTCGCATCGGCGAGACGGAATTGGGTGCTTCGGCTCTTGGCGGTGTGTTGTATTTTGTGTTTGCGATGATAGGGATTTCGATAGGCATTGGTACACAGATAATCATTTCACGTCGTGCCGGTGAAAAAAATCATCAGGCAATTGGTGAAGTCTTTGATCAGAGTCTGATTATTCTTTCTGCTCTTGCTATTTTTCTTTTTGTCTTTTTAAAATGGATAGCTCCTCCTCTGCTTCCATTTCTGTTAAATGGTCACGAGCTTATAGATGCAGTAAGCGATTTCTTATGTTATCGATCTTATGGAATCATCTTTGTGATGCTTGCAACGGCATTCAGATCGCTTTATGTTGGGATTGCCCGTCCAAGAGTGTATGGCTATTATTCGTTTCTGATGGCCCGGTGTAAATATTCTTTGCGGCTATGCATTCATCTTTGGTCATTGGGGAAGTCCCGCTATGGGAATTAAAGGTGCCGGCCTGGCTTCTTCCGTGGCAGAATTTATCTCTTTGTTGTATTTGATTTTATTCACTGTTTTCGAAAAGGAGATCAAGGAATTTCAATTATTCAGATTCCGGAGCTTTAATCGTGAGGAAGTCTCGAAAATCATTACTTTATCGTTACCGTTGATCGTACAAAATCTGCTTTCAATAGGCGCATGGTTTGTTTTCTTTGTCTTCATCGAGAAAATCGGTGCACACGAATTGGCCATGTCGAATGTAGTTCGCGGAAGTTATATGATCAGCATGACACCATTCTGGGGATTTTCGGTTTCGGCGAATAGTATGGTGAGCAATATTATCGGCCAGGGACGTAAAGATGAAGTGATGGTGCTTTTGAATCGCATCATCAGCCTGACCATGATTGTCGCTGTAGTGATGATTCTGATCAATCTACTTTTTCCGGAAGAAATACTCGGCATTTTTACCAATGATCAACAATTGATACATGATTCGTTGCATACTATGCAGATAGTAGACATCGCCTTAATTTTCTTTTCGTTTGCCATCGTCTCCATCAACGCCGTTAGCGGTACCGGTGCCACACGCATGGCTTTGTACATTGAGATCGTTTCAATCTTTCTCTATCTCGTTTACATTTATCTTTTCACCTTCGTTTTCAAAGGCAGTGTCGAATCCGTTTGGGGCTCCGAAATTATTTACTGGCTCTTCGCCGGAGCAGCTTGTTATGCTTATTTGAGGTCGGGGGTTTGGAAGAAGTTGAAGACTCTGTAGCCAGCTAGTTGTAGGTAGTGGGTAGAAATTCGTAAGTAGTAAGTTGTAAGTAGTAAGTTGACTTTTACATAGGCAACTGGTGGGCAGTTTAGATAAAAACTCCGTGAGGGCATCAAAGATTTAAATTATTTTGAGATTTTTTTGAACTCCGCCTAATTAACCGACTCTGCTTATCTTGTTGATAATCTGCTTAATAGATTAGGGTATTTATTTCCTGATTCGTTGTATGGTGATAGCCCAAGTGTTCTTTAGAATTGGTCAACTTACTACTTACTACTTACCTGACAACTTACAAACGTTCCAAGAAAGAATCCTACATTTGCCCATGCAAAAAAAGCCCTCCATTGTTTTTCTTGGGACTCCGGATTTTGCGGTGCCTGCATTGGAAAGACTCATCGAAAATGAATACCCGGTTTTGGCAGTAGTCACTGCACCTGATAAGCCTGCCGGACGTGGACAGAAAATTCTTTCATCGCCGGTTAAAGATTGTGCGGTGAAGCATGGTCTGAAAGTTTTACAACCGACCAATTTGAAAGATCCGGTTTTTATTGAAGAGCTGAAATCACTTAAGGCTGACTTACAGATTGTGGTTGCCTTTCGCATGTTGCCGGAAGCTGTTTGGGCCATGCCAAAGCTTGGGACATTCAACTTACATGCTTCGCTCCTTCCGCAGTACCGTGGTGCTGCTCCAATTAATTGGGCAATTATTCGTGGTGAAAAAGTTAGCGGTATCACAACGTTTTTCCTTCGTCATGAAATCGATACGGGAGATGTAATTTTCAGAGAAGAAGTTCCTGTTGAGTACGACGATAATGCAGGAAGTTTACACGATAAGCTGATGCAAAAAGGCTCCGAGCTTATTTTGAAAACCGTTCGTTCGATCGAAGCCGGTGCATTGAAGACAACTCATCAGCAGCAATTAGCTGCCGGCGAAGAATTGAAAAGTGCTCCTAAGCTGAATCGTGAAAACACTCGTTTATCACTCCATCTGCATCCGGAAGAAGCTCGCAATTTCATCAGAGGATTGAGTCCGTATCCGGCTGCCCATGCTATGCTCACTAACGACAATGGTATAGGCTTTGCCGTGAAACTATTTGCCGCTGATGCGAAAGAAGCTTCGCATCCACATCCGGCAGGTACTGTGGAAAGCGATGGCCGTTCTTACCTGCGTGTTTATCTACCGGGTGGTTATATCGATCTGACCGATTTGCAACTGTCGGGCAGAAACCGAATGAAGATAAAGGACTTCTTGAATGGACTCAAGCTCGAAGGAAACTGGAAGCTCATTTAAGCGAATTTCTTTGTTGATAAAAGCTCGATGAACTGAATTTCTTCTGCGGAAGAAAAGTTCATTTTTACGTCGATGAAAAAAGTAATCGTTCTCTCAGGTGCCGGTATCAGCGCTGAGAGCGGGCTAAAGACCTTTCGTGACAGTGATGGATTGTGGGAGAACTACCGTGTCGAAGATGTGGCGACTCCTCATGCATGGTTGGCTGATCCAAAGCTCGTACTGAATTTTTATAACGAACGTCGAAAGCAAGTCCGACTGTCAGTGCCGAACGCAGCTCATCTTGCGCTTGTTCGGCTCGAGCAGAAATACGATGTGCGAATTGTTACGCAGAATATCGACGATTTACATGAGCGTGCCGGCTCTTCGAAGGTATTGCATCTTCATGGTGAAATTCTCAAGTCCCGTTCCACTATAGACCCTCGATTGGTCTACCCGATTGAAGGCGATGAATTGAATTTGGGTGATTACTGTGAACGAGGCTCTCAGCTAAGGCCGCACATTGTATGGTTTGGTGAAATGGTTCCTCAACTTGAAAATGCAGCTATGCTCGTTTCGCAAGCTGATATTTTAATGGTGATTGGCACTTCTCTCAATGTTTATCCGGCGGCTGGACTTATTAATTACGCACCATCGGAAGCTGAAAAGTATCTCATTGACCCGGGTAGCTTTACCCTGCCCGACTTTACCTTTGTGCAAAAGAAGGCCGGGACCGGTGTTCCGGAAATTGTTGATCTGTTATTGAAGAAATCGTAATGAACCCTCAGTTTTTAGAAAGTGAAGTTTTCAAATGGGTGATTTTGCCCATGCTGATATTTATTGCCCGTACTTTGGATGTTACTCTAGGTACGCTCAGAAATGTATTTATCTCTAAAGGTTTCAGGAATATCGTTCCTTTTATCGGATTTGTCGAAGTGTTGATATGGCTGGTTTCGATCCGTCAGGTTATGCAGCATCTGGATAATCCGGTTTGCTATATCGGTTTTGCCGGGGGCTTTGCCATGGGGACTTACGTGGGGCTTATTATCGACAATCGTCTGGCTTTGGGTTTGCAGGTGCTTCGAATCATCGTTCATACCGATTACCAGCCCTTGGTTGATGCGCTTCAGAAGGAAAATCTCGGAGTAACCATTATGGACGGCCACGGTGCAAAAGGACCGGTGAAGATCATTTTTACCATTGTGAAGCGGAAAGACATTGCCAAAGTGCGAGACATTGTGAGAGAGCTTAATCCGAATGCTTTTTACTCGATTGAAGATATCCGTATTGCGAATCAGGGCGTTTTTCCGAAGCGAAAAACCCTGAATTCGACTTTTGATTACATCCGGAATGCCATCCCGGAGCCTAAGGAGAAATAAACTATTTGATGTCAATAAGTAATTGATTTACTTAGAAATTGCCACCAATGAACTCCTAATTTTAGTTCCAAATAAACACTAAACACTAACCAGAAAAAACCATGAAAACAAAAGCAATTCTTGCATTGGTGGTTGCCGGAACATTGAGCTTCTCGGCTTGCACAAAGAAAATTGATCCTAAGACTGTAGCAGACATCAACCAATTTGGTACTGACTGGACTGCAATGGGCGAAAAAGCAACAGCATGGAGCACAGAAATGGCTCAAACAACTACGCAAGCTAAAGAATTCGCTGCGAAACAAGCTGAACGTATGAACAGCATGACTTCTTCTAAGGACGAAGCAATGAAAACTCAAATGGCTACAATGGTTCAGTCATCAAATGAGAATGTTACGAAGCTTGAGAATATGCAAAACGAATGGAATACATTCAAAGCAACTTGGGATGCTACTACTACTCAATTCAGCGAGTGGAAAGACAAAGTAACTAAGGGTGAAGTAACTCCTGAAGATGCTGCTAAAGGTTTGGCTGATTTCCAATCAAAAATGAGTGATGCGAGCAACAAAATCCAAAGCTGGACAACTAGCTACGCTGAAATCAAAACTGCTACTGAGCAAAATATGGCAAGTGCAGAACCTGTAACTACTCAGCCTGAAGCTAAAACTAAGAAATAAGCAATCGATTGCTATAAATAAAAAAGGTCTGAGAAATCAGACCTTTTTTATTTGATATAACTCGTTTATTTCTTTTATCAAACGGTTGGAGAAATTGTTGAAGTACCGCTTGTTTCTGAAAGCACTTACCCAACGGAGTCCATGGATTACATCGGTCAGGAAAATTTCGTCGGCAGCAATTAAGTCGTCTACTTCAATTCCTTTCTCAATGACTTCCTTGCCCTGCATCTTCAAATGCTGAATCAAAGTTTCCCTCATAACGCCGGAAACGCAAGCCTCATCGAGTGATGGCGTATATACCTTTTGATCTTTTACCAGGAAAATATTTGAACTGATGGCTTCTGCAATACGGCCATCCGTATTCAGCACTAAACAATCGCCGGAATTTGCCTTGTTTTTGTGCAAGCCGGCCATTACATAATAAAGTGCATTCGATGATTTTAAATTCGATAACCGACTAACCGGTTTCTTGATCTCTGTGTAGAGCTCAATCTTCAAACCCGTTTCATTCAGTTGATATTGTTTGTGATGCAAGGCGGCTGCTTCGATCAGATAGGAAACGTTGTTGGAATGTGGTGTGTATAATCCGCCATCGTTCCGATAAACTTCCAAACGAATTCGTCCGTTGCCTTTGAGATGATTGATCTGATCTAGATGACGAATGCTCAAATACAAATTGTGGAAGGTGAGATCGTCGTTCATGTTCATGCCAAGCAATTCCATCGAACGTGTCAATCGTGCCAAATGTCTTTCAAAAAAAAGAATTTCTCCATTCATTAATCGAATGGTCTCAAAAACTGCATCTCCATAGCGGAACGCACGATTTGCACCTGTAAAAATAGGTTGATTGGCGTCTATAATATTTCCGTTAAAGTTGATGAAGCTATTTGGCACGCGACAAATGTAGAGAGTTTCCGCGCGTTTGATTCAGGAAGTTTCATGAATTATTAACTTGGAAATCTTAGTAAGTCTTCGGAGAGATCGCTTTCTAACCGTTCACCATTCAAAGACCACCGGAAAGAATACCATCAACTACTCTCGCCAAATTCTCATTCGGTTCAACTCTGAGCGGCTTCACTCCTGCTTTGATTCCTGCTTCCATATCACGATCGGTGTCGCCTATGAAGTAACATTCAGCTGCGTTCAGCTCGAAGCGTCCGAGTGCTTTTTCGAGCAATTGTGAGTCGGGTTTGCGGCAAATGCATTTTCCGGAATTCGGGTGATGCGGACAATAGTAATACTCGTCGATCACCACTCCGCTCAGTGATAAAATTCGTGAAATGTGAAAATGGATGTAATCGGCTTCCTTTGTTGTGTAAAGTCCTTTGCCTATTCCACCCTGATTGGAAATAACGATTAGCTTATATCCCTTTTGTTGAAGTTTCGCCAATTGTTCGCCAATACCGTCATTCATTTTTACATCTTCCAAAAGCCATGTGTAATCGCCATGCTCACGAATGATTACACCATCGCGGTCAAGAAAAATAGCTTTGTTTGTTTTAGATGGCATTGCGGAAATAAATCAGTTTTTGGAGGAAGATCGAAAAAATGGATGGCTCTAAAAGAATGGTAAAGATAAACCCGAAAACCGAGCCCCATAAGTGCGCACTGTGATTTACGTTATCGCCACCCTTTCTGTCCATATACTGACAATAAACAATATACAATATTCCGAATACGATAGCCGGGATTGGAACTAAGGCGAAAATGTAAATCTTTTGCATCGGCTCGAATAATATGAAGCTGAACAACAAAGATGCTACGGCACCGGAAGCTCCCAAGGCATTATAGCCGGGATTCATCTGATTTCTTTTAAACGTTGGCAGCACGGACGTAATCATTCCTCCGAAATACAGAAGGAATAAATAGTAGTAGGCTTTCTCCTCAAAGTATAACTGAAAGTTTTGCTCCACAGCTGTTCCGAACGAATACATCACAAACATATTCACGAAAAGGTGAAGCGGGTCGGCATGAAT
The DNA here is from genome assembly GCA_016721305.1 of Bacteroidota bacterium. Classification (GTDB taxonomy): domain Bacteria; phylum Bacteroidota; class Bacteroidia; order AKYH767-A; family 2013-40CM-41-45; genus JADKIH01. Next base: position 150,743 of record JADKIH010000007.1, on the reverse strand, counting down.
AAATCCGCTCGTGATAAACCGATACCACTGCTTGTGAGTCTGAATCATGTACGGATTGAAAATCAGTTTACGCATCAACTCCTGATTGGAGAAGGCCATAAAACTGACAATTACCGTAACAGCGATCAGAATAAAAACCATTGAGTAAAATTATTTAGACATTAAATCGGAAGTGCATTACATCGCCATCTCCAACAAGATATTCCTTGCCTTCGATGCTCAATTTTCCTGCATCACGACAAGCTGACTCAGAGCCGAACTGGAGGAAGTCGAGGTACTTAATAACTTCTGCCTTGATAAAGCCTTTTTCAAAATCGGTATGGATAACAGCTGCTGCCTGTGGTGCAAACATGCCTTTTGTTATCGTCCAGGCACGAACTTCTTTAACTCCGGCAGTGAAATATGTATAGAGATTCAATAAGCGATAAGCTGCTTTAATTAATTTAGCAACACCTGATTCTTCGAGTCCGAGATCACTGAGGAATGCTGCACGATCTTCGAAGCTATCTAACTGAGTTATTTCTGCTTCGATTGCTGCGGCAATAACCAACACTTCGGCATTCTCGCCTTTGATTTCTTCTTTGAGTTGATCAACGTATTTGTTGCCTGTAATTACTGATCCTTCATCTACGTTGCAGACGTACAGAATTGGTTTTGCTGTAAGCAAAAATATATCGTCGATGAAACGAACATCTTCCGGAGCCACGGGCGCACTACGGGCAGATTTTCCCTGCTCTAGGTGGTTTTTGTAGACCTGAAGAATTTCGAGGCATTTCTTTGCTTCTTTATCCTGGCCGATTTTCGCCAGCTTCTCTGTACGTCCGATTTTCTTATCTACACTTTCGAGATCTTTTAATTGCAATTCAGTATCGATCGTTCCTTTATCGCGTACCGGATTTACCGATCCATCGACGTGTACCACATTCGGATCTTCGAAGCAACGGATCACGTGAATGATTGCATCGCATTCGCGAATATTACTGAGGAATTGATTTCCCAGTCCTTCACCTCTACTGGCACCTTTCACCAGGCCGGCGATATCTACGATTTCTGTCGTTGTCGGAACTACACGCTCCGGCTTAACTAATTTCTCCAGTTCATTCAGTCGTTCGTCGGGAAGAGTGATAACTCCGACATTTGGTTCAATCGTACAAAACGGAAAGTTTGCCGCTTGTGCTTTTGCATTCGAAAGACAGTTAAACAAAGTTGATTTGCCTACGTTCGGCAATCCTACAATTCCACACTTCAGTGCCATAATTTCTATTATACTATTCGGTCAGTAATTACTTCCCGCCGCCGGCGGCAGGAGTTGTTGTCATGATTCCCTGGTATTTCAGCGTGTTCGCCGGATCTACCAGACTTAATATTTGAATTACATCATTTTTCTCATTTGATGTAGCTTGTGAATACAAATTGATAATCTCATCAACTTTTGCAGTAAAGAAAGCCTGCATCAGAAATGAATTTGGCTTATCCTGGTATACTTTGCGCAAATCTTTCATTGATTCAGTAACAGCCATTCTTGAGTCAGTAATATTGTCGGAAAATTTATCAAAGCCCTGACGGTGGTAGGTGTAAATGAAATTACGCAAGGGCTTGAAAGAAACATTCATTAAGTTTTCGACCAACCAGTATCGGTTACGTGTCGATTCAAATGCTCTCCATCCAATATCCGGTAAGCTCTGCGCATTATTTACGATCGTCTGAGCTTTTGCAAAATAAGGCGATCCTCCTTCCGGAGAAAACGAATCGTAGTCGAGGCCGATTACGATATATGCATAATATGCAAGGACGGCGGTGAGATTTGAACTGATATTCGATTCGTCGAATTCAATCAACTGATCCTGGACGTATTTAAAAGTAAAATTATTGTCCTGGTGATTGAACATTGGCGTGTTGTAGGAGCTTTTGTAAACAGGGCGACGTGATTGAATCTGAATATTAGCCTTGAACTCATCTGTCGATGGACGATCGGAAATCGTAATCACAAAACTACATTCAATTCTCTCCTGATTGAGAAATTCATCGCTCGTCCATTTTCTATTGTTCATGAAATCGCGCAGGTCAGTCTGAAGCTTATCATAAATAGACTTATCGCTCGCCTGAATTTGCGGGGTCATAATGGAGATTTGACAATTTAACTCCTGAGCATTCGCTCCGATAGCCAAGAGGCTGATGATGGCGAAAATGAAAATCCGAACTTTCATCATGATTGATTATTGAGATGGATTAGACGAGATGAGTAAATTGATAATTTCTTTTGCAATATCCGTTTTCGATTTCAGGCTTAGAACAGTTTCAGTTCCATTCCTTCCGAAAATTGTCACGCGATTAGTGTCAGAGTTAAATCCGGCTCCTTCATCACGTAGGGAGTTTAATATTATGTAATCGAGATTCTTTTTATCGAGTTTCGATTTCGCATTTTCTGTTTCATTCTCCGTTTCAAGAGCAAAGCCAATAAGTGTTTGTCCGGCTTTTTTCTTCGCTCCCATTTCTTTCAGAATGTCGGCTGTTGCCACTAACGAAACGGAAAGAGAATCATTTTTCTTTTTGATCTTTTCTCCGGCCGGATTTTCCGGGCGGTAATCAGCCACGGCTGCAGCCATGATCGTAAATTCCATTTCCGGGAAATACTTCATGCATTCTGCATGCATTTCAGAAGCGCTTTCAATGCGAATAAGACGGATAGAACGATTTTCAACATTCAGGTGAGTCGGACCACTGATTAAAGTGACATCGGCACCCAGATTAGCCAGACTTTCGGCCAAGGCAAAACCCATTGTACCGGATGAACGATTACCAAAGAACCGCACGGGGTCTATTGCTTCGTACGTTGAGCCTGCGGTGACCAATGCTCTTTTGCCTCGCAGTGGAAGATTCGCATGGAAGAAATTATCGAGAATGCTAAAGATGTTCTCAGGCTCTTCCATTCGTCCTTCACCTGACAAACCGCTGGCTAATTCACCATCGGTCGGTGCAATAATATGATTACCGTAAGTACGAAGCTTTGCAATGTTTGCCTGAGTTCCCGGATGCTTAAGCATATCGAGATCCATTGCCGGTGAAATGAAAACCGGACAACGCGCCGACAAATAAACAGCCAGTAATAAATTATCGCAAACACCATCGGCCATTGCAGCAAGCGTATTTGCCGTTGCAGGAGCAATTACCAACGCATCGGCCCAGAGACCAAGGTCGATATGATTATTCCATTGCCCGCTTTCGGCATCAGTGAACGCAGTAAGAACAGGGTTTTTCGAGAGTACGGAAAGAGTTAAGGGCGTTACGAAATCGGATGCCGAAGGAGTCATGATGACTTTTACCTCGGCGCCGGCTTTCACCAATAAGCGAACAAGTAATGCAGATTTGTAAGCCGCAATACTGCCGGTGACGCCAAGCACTATTCTTTTTCCTCTCATTGTCTTCAGGTACAGAAATGAAAAAATCCAAAACTCCAGGGTCTTGGATTTATTTCATAACATGTTTTAAAGAACGATTATTGTCCGCTTTGGTTTTCCTTAGAAGGATTACGGAAATAAATTTTATGATCGGTGAATTCCTGAATCGCGATCAATGTCGGTTTAGGAAGACGCTCGTAATATTTCGAGATTTCGATTTGCTCGCGGTTTTCGAAAACCTCTTCGAGATTATCTGTCGATGAATTGAATTCTGAAAGTTTAGAATTCAGCTCTTCTTTCATTTCAGAGGCAATCTGGTTAGCGCGTTTTGCAATGACAACTAACGATTCATAAACATTTCCTGTTTTCATATCGAAATCAGGTACGTTGCGTGTAACCGTTGTGCTTACTTCTGATTTGTAGCTCATGTTGATGGATTTATTATTTCTGAACCAATTTATTTGTTAACTTCTCGAGACGCTTTTGCGTTGACTGATACACATCGTCGGCTTTATCTTTCCACTTGCTTGTCGGGAAAGCATTGGCAAACTCTGCATACGCTGTCAATGTTGCATTGTAGCGCTCCACTTTTTTCTCATCTACACTTCCTTCAGCTAAAAGATACGAAGCTTTGACGATTTTAAACATCACTTCTTCGCGGTATTTAGTTGCAGGATAATCGTGCAAAATATTTTTGTAGCAGGTTACTGCTGCTTTGAATGCGTCCGTGTGAAAATACAGGTCGGCAATTTCAAAGTCTTTACGTTCTAACTTTTCGCGAAGCTTATCGATTAGTGTGTTGCACTCGTCAATTTTCTTGCTCTGCGGATAGCGGTCGATATATAATTGCAATTCATTGATCGCTTTTTGAGTATTAGATTGATCCAATGAATACAACGGTGAACTTTCATAGTAGCAATATGCATGCATGAAAGCACATTCTTCCGCAAACTCACTCGACGAATATGTTTTCGTGAAATTGTCGAAATCATATGCCGCCGTTTCGTAATCGCCAATGCGGTAATTCGTGTAAGCATAGTAGTAATACGTCTGCTCGGCTTTCTTCGTACCGCGGTAAACCGTAATCAACTCTTCCAGTAAAGGAAGTGCTTTGAAATAATCGCCTTTGTTGTAAAGCTTTACAGCATATTCAAGCTTTGCATCATAATCCCTGCTCTTGAGCATTTTGTTATAATGGCTGCAGGAAGCAAGAAAAAGGACGGCCAACAGGCCGACTACAACTAGTCTAAATTTCATAGGCGTGCAAAGATAATATTTTCTTTGGTTCTTTCAATAAAAAGAGCCTTTTCCATATCCGGAAAAGGCTCTTTTTTTAATTGAAAACGAATTTATTGCTTAACTATTTTGCAAAGCGTTCGATTGTTTCCATTCCATAATTCGGTCAGATAAATTCCCGGATTTAACTCCTCACCTAAGGTAATGCTTCCTTGCTGTGATAAATGATCGGTTTCCTCGACTATACGTCCTGTAATGTCACGAATAATCAGATGAGCAGTTGAGTTATAATTGCCTAATTCATAAGAAATTGCAATTGATTTGCTGAACGGATTAGGGAAGGCCGTGATATGGTCGTTTTTTGCCATTGTACCGATTCCGTTAACGAGCTGACCTGTAATTTCGAACTGGTCGAATGAGCCTTCAACGATATTACCGGGGGTATTGTCAGCTACTTCCACACGGATTTGCATATTGGTTCCGGCCGTCATTAATGACCCCAACGTAAAGGTTTTGTGAACCCATGTGCCGTTTCCACTTGCATTTGGACCTACCGATTCAACAAGTACGGTTGATACGCCGTCGGTCAGATAAACCTTCATTGTATCGTTTGGTTGGCCGGTACCATTGATATCGAGGTAACGGCGGTAGTATGACAATGTTGCCGTTTGATAGATCGTTGCATCGAAAACAGGAGAAGTCAGGATGGTATTTCCATTATCCACATCATGATTGTTATATGGAGATCCACCGTTATCGGTAACGAAGCATTGGTCGCCGCAATCGCCCGAAGCATCGTATTCAGGATTGATCTCTGTACTGTTTCCGTCGAATGTTCCGGTCGGTTCTCCTCTTTCCCATGCGTTTCCTGAAGTACCGCTTACCGTCCAGCCGAAATCGAATGTAAAGTCATCGTAATATCCTTGCGCAAGCAGTGTATTCACCGAGTCGCCCGGAACTAATGTAACCGTTCCGCAAGTAGTACGATAGCCCCACTTACCTGCATAAAGCGTGTATGTATCGGGAACTACGGCAGGGAAAATAATATCTCCGGAAGCATTTGTTGTTGCTGTGTAGGTAAGTCCATTTGTTGATGATAACACGATGGAAGCATTCGCAATTCCTGCAGCCGAAATTGAATCGTTCACATGTCCACTAAAAGCGAATGTTTGGAAAGGCACTAGTTTTACATCCAGTGTCGTCAGTACACCGTTAACAAGACTCACTCCTGTCATGGTACGAGTATAATAACCTGATTTGCTAATTCGGATATCGTAAGTGCCTGCCGTTGCCGTACCTGTAGCGTATTGTCCGCTTAAATCAGAAGACTTTGTAATTCCTGTTGTTAGAATTTCTACGACTGCACCATTTAAAAATGCGCCGGTTACACTGTCGGTTACTATTCCTTCGAGGTAGCAAGCTCGCACATAAGTCGGAGTTAAAACGAAAAGACCATTGTTGATGTCGGATGCAACTAAATTTCCCGAAGGCAGGAATGGGTACACACCCCAGCAACCGAAAAATCCGTTTCCATCGGAAGCAGGATATGTATCGTAATGCCCTACTTCTATCGGATTGTGCGGACGCGCAACATCGGTAATCACAACGCCCTGCGTGTACCACGAAGTAATTGCGTAGTCATTCAGGATATGCGTATTGTGAATAATGGAGCCTGAACCGGGAGCCGTTTGCCAACGACCGATTTCCGTAATATTTGCCAAATCATGAATATCAAAAATGCCCAGATATGATGCACTGTTTTCGTCAGTCGTAAAGAGCGTTTTATGATCGTCGGAAAGCCAGGTGTTATGAGTAAAGTTCGTTGGTGTAGAAATCGTAGCTAATAGTACCGGATTCGCCTTGTCGCTTACTTCAACGATTGCACAGAAGCCTGAGTAAATATGAGATTCATACATCGTGTCGTTCACAACAAATCCATCATGCACATACCGATCATTTCCTGAACCCGGAAAAGTATACGAACCTGCATAATGTGGATTCCACGGATCAGCTAAATCGATAAACAATGACTGACCTGAACCGATATTGCTACCATACAAGTAAAGAAATCCTTTCGCCGTATCGCAATGCAAAGCATGTATAGATGACAATTGTCCGGAAATCGCTGCATCGCCTGTCCAATTATGAGAGTTAATCGTTGCCGGCAAATTAGAGAGATCGATTATTTGTAAGCCACCACCGCCTTCTGTAGTAACGTAAGCATATTTTCTGTACGTTTTCACTTCACGCCAATCAGACGATGGACCATTGACGGTGAATCTGATCACCGGATTAGCAGGGTCTGTGACATCGACGATGGACAAACCGAAATCGGTTCCGACTAACGCATATTCGTTTCCTAAAGAATCGACGTAACCGCCAATATTTGCCAAAGCACTGTTACCATAACTTAAATTGGCAGCCAGTTGAATGTTTTGTCCGAAACTTTGGAAACCCAGCAGGACCAATCCCACTAATAGTAGATTTTTAATTTTCATATGGATTTTTTCGAGCGCCAAAAGTGCATTAAAAAAGCTAGAACACGTTGATGTTTGGCTGAATTATCGGTCAACCGGGCTGATAATGTGCTGAATCCAACCGCTTTTAGGCCTTTTCTAATTTAGAACCCAAAGCACTAAATCATGGCTTAGACACTATTTTTTGAGACAGCTTAATGTATTGATATTCAAAACATAAGGGTGAAGTTTACATGCTTTCCCCTGCTGTTGCATCCCAATTTTTCCAAATTTTGAACTCTAAATTCTTAATTCAATCCATCGTGTCGGGCCATACTGGCAAGTTAACAACACCCCCTTGTTTGAAAATTTCCTTGGTTTTTAAACCAAAAGAGTTACTTTTGCCTTCATCGTGCTTAAATTTGGCGTGTTTAACAAGGTTTACTAAAACTTCTTTTCATCGAAGTTATCAGTGTTTTTGTGAATCATTAAAGAATAATAAAAGTGGATTTATTTGAAAAATTAAAAAAGAATCGTGGACCAATTGGTCAGCATGCGAAAGATTCTCATGGTTATTTTACTTTTCCAAAACTGGAAGGTGATATCGGAACGAGAATGGTATTTCGTGGAAAAGAACGATTGGTTTGGAGTCTGAATAATTATCTTGGTTTAGCCAATCATCCTGACGTTCGGAAAGCTGATACAGAAGGCGCTATCAATTATGGTTTCGCTTCTCCGATGGGTGCAAGAATGATGTCGGGCAATACGAATCAGCATGAACAGCTTGAAAATGAACTTTCAGCCTTCATGAGCAAAGAAGATACTATTCTGCTCAATTACGGTTATCAGGGAATGGTTTCGGCCATTGATTGCCTGGTTGATCGTCATGATGTTATTGTTTACGACAGCGAAAGCCACGCTTGTATTATCGACGGTGTTCGCTTACACATGGGAAAACGTTTTGTTTTTCCTCATAATGATATCGCAAACTGCGAAAAGCAATTAGAAAGAGCTACACGTATTGTTGAAGAAACAGGCGGTTCTATCTTAGTGATTACTGAAGGCGTCTTTGGTATGAGCGGTGATATGGGTCGTTTGAAAGATATCGTTGCCTTAAAAAAGAAATTCCAGTTCCGTCTCTTTGTTGACGATGCTCACGGTTTCGGCACAATGGGTAAAACCGGTGCAGGTACCGGTGAAGAACAAGGCGTTCAGGATGAAATCGATATTTACTTCGGAACCTTTGCCAAGAGTATGGCGATGATCGGAGGATTCATTTCAAGTCGTGAAGACATTGTTGAATACCTGCGTTACAATATGCGTTCGCAGATTTTCGCCAAGTCGATGCCTTCTGCTCTGGTTACAGGCGCTCTTAAACGTTTGGAATTGCTTCGCACAAAACCGGAATTGAAAGACAATCTCTGGAAAGTAGTGAATGCGCTTCAAAACGGACTGAAAGAAGCCGGATTTGATATTGGTAAAACACAATCTCCGGTTACTCCTGTTTACATGAACGGTACCATCGGTGAAGCAACCAACCTGATTTACGATATGCGTGAGAACTACGATATCTTCTGTTCTATGGTCGTTTATCCTGTCGTTCCAAAGGGTATTATCATTCTCCGATTAATTCCTACTGCCGTACATACTCTCGAAGATGTTACATATACTATCGAAGCCTTCCGCAAAGCGTATGTGAAACTGAAAGCCGGAGAATATATGTCGGATAAAATTGCTGCGTTCTGAGTTACCTAAATTTTAATAGTCTTACCCCTCCATATTAAAAAAATAATTAAAACCAGACACAAATGAAAGAATACGAAGCAATCAAACAACTCGTTGCTGCTATCGAGGAAGATGTGATTAAGTTTTCTGAAAAAGGCAATGCAGCTGCCGGAACACGTGTACGCAAAGGCTTACAGGACATCAAACGTGCTTGTCAGGATATGCGTGATGCTATTCAGGATCTGAAAAAGACTGAAGGACAAGGTTCATAATTTTTTGTCCTAACCTCTTTGTAAACGGCTTTTGAAATAGGAGCCGTTTTTTTTATTGGCTGGAAGTAGTAAGTTGTAAGTAGTAAGTAGTAAGTAGTAAGTAGTAAGTAGTAAGTAGTAAGTAGAAAGTAGAAATTGGTAATTAGAAATTAGAGATGGGTAATTTTATTTGAGATGAGGGCTTGTGGTATTCTTTCTCAAGTTTATTTGGATGAAGTCAGAAGATCATTATTGAATTGATAGAAAAAACAGAAAGGTTAGTCGATTGACTAACCTTTCTGTTTTTTAATTTTCTTATAAATAAAATCCGAGTTTAGGATCCAATAATATGCATCAGGTTATGAATCTGACTATCCCAAAGCATTGAGTTTTCTTCTTTCTCCTCTTCTTCGGCAAAGTCGGTAACGATAAGGGCTACATCTGAAGTAATTTCATCCTGCACGATTTCGAACTGGAAAAAAGTCTCGTCTTTTTTATCATCAGTTACCCACTTATAGCGGATCATCTGATTTTCCTTTTTCGTTACGATATGAGCACGTTGTTCAGTGCCATCCCAATGAAAAATAAAATCACCTTCCCGGATAGTTACTTTATCGGCAAACCATTCTTCGAGACTACTTGCATTACTGAGGTAATTATAGAGAATCTTTGGTGACGATTTAACTTCAAATTCAAGTGAATATTTCACTTTTTTCTTCGCTTTGATTTCTTGCTTCACGATGTGTTGTTACTTGTAAAACTAATAGGATGGCTCTTTTGGAGCGGCGCTCAAGATAGTCATATTTTCTGAAACGAGTTAGTTTTAATACGCTTAAAATAGACGAAAATCGCTCTGTACGGGTGGTTTGCGATCGGTGCTCGGTGGACCGTGATCGGTTCTACATTAAACAATTCTGTGTGAAATTGCATTTGGCAAAATTGTATTCCTAATTTTCGATTGGCAAATTACCATTAAACCGATGACCGTTCAACCCGGAAGAACAGGTAGCTGAGCAATTAAACAGCAGTGGCATTTATTCAATGGTTCGCCATCCACTCTACCTGGGAAATTATCTCATGTGGATTGGTATCGTTCTCTTTACAAAGAATATTTCGTTTACGATTATCGTAAGCCTGATGTACTGGCTCTATTATGAGCGTATCATGTTTGCCGAAGAGCGTTTTTTGGAAAGAAAGTTTGGCCAGTCGTACCTTGATTGGGCTAAATCTATTCCGGCTTTTATTCCTCGTTTCAGCTCCTTCAAAAAGAGCACTATTCCTTTCTCCATGAAAAGTGTGCTTCGAAGAGAATATTCCGGCGTTTTGGCAACGGTAATCGGCTATGTTTTCGTTGATGCTGTTATCAATTTCAAAAACTGGGATGTCTTTTACGTAAGTCAAAAACTCCTCATTTTGCTGGGAGTCACTGCAATAATGACGTTAATTCTCCGATCTCTAAAGCATTATACCAAATTGCTCAACGAAGAGGGCAGAAGCTGAAAAAAGTTTGCAAAAATCAAATGAATTCGGATATTTGCACCCCCAATTTGGCAAGGTAGCTCAGAGTATTTGAGTTCAGGATTCATATCCGCCACGGCGGACGGGGTTTCGACTCCAAAGAGTGAGAAAAATATTTCCGGCGAGGTAGCTCAGATGGTTAGAGCGCAGGATTCATATCCGCCACGGCGGACGGGGTTTCGACCCAAGAAAAAATTGGGGTGCTCGATGGTAGAGAGGATTCATAACCCTGAGGTCGGGGGTTCGACTCCCCCCCTCGCTACTCTTATTTTGAAGGTGGATTTGTAAGTGTGATATTGCTTTTTAGAAATTACTTTAAACGAGGTTAGCCATTGAGCTAACTTTTATTTTTTCCGGCCTTTGATGGCTGAATTAGCTTTTTCAATTATTTTTTCAAACAGGCCAAAAGCAATTCAAAGCTTTGCTTACCGTACAATTCTGTCTCCTGATATTCAGTGATTTTCAATCGACGGCTTAGTTTGATGAATGATTTCGTCATAACTTCTTCTCGACTTTTTTCGAAGCGGTGATCGAGCATGATGTAATTGCTTTCCTCGAAGTGATATTGCCATGGATTGTCGTTCACACAAAAATAGAACCCCTGCCCTTTTAGGAGCCCCATTCCCTCGTAAAGCTTCTCCCGTAAGCCTTCCAACGCAGCTCCTTGTAAGTGCAATGTAAAGCTGAATTCATGCCCCCACCAGAACATCGATCGAAAAGCAAAAACCGAATCTGCATGAAATAGTCGTGGACAATCCAGAATGATATATGGGAAGCCCTTGTAATTCTCTCCGCGGAAGATCTTACCGCTCTCTGCATTTAACCCATGAATGCTTAAGCCGGCATTCAATGCAAGGGGTTTCAGACCAACTTCCAGATGCCCCAATAAATCCATAATCTTCTTCGTTGCCGAATGCTTGAGAAGGTAGAAATCGGTATCCTGCAAAATAAGCAGTTCCTTTTCGCTAAAGTTCAAAATAGTATCTTGCACCTGTTTTTAGAATTAGTGTTAGAAAAATACAAAAGAATTAGGACTCGATTCGTTTCAGCCAATTAAGGTTGGTCTTTTTGAGTCCGAAAAGAATACCTCATTAAGCGACAAAGATAACGTGAAGAAATTAACTCTGCTTGTTCTCCGATCATTTGCAGGCCCGATGGTGGTGACCTTCCTGATCTCGCTTTTTGTGCTTTTAATGCAGTTTTTGTGGAAGTATATTGATGATCTCGTCGGAAAAGGTCTTGATGCTTTTCTCATCCTTAAACTAATGATGTACGTTTCGGTAACACTTGTTCCACTAGCCTTGCCTCTTTCGCTGCTGCTATCTTCAATCATGACGTTCGGAAATCTGGCCGAGCATTTTGAACTCACTGCCTGCAAATCGGCCGGTGTGTCGCTTCAACGTGTCATGCGCCCGCTTACCATTACAGCATTGCTCATTTCAGGAAGCGCATTCTTCTTCTCTAACAATATTCTTCCGGTAGCGAATCTGAAAATGAATGCTCTTCTCTATGATGTGCGACAGCAAAAGCCGGCTCTTCTCATTAAGGAAGGTGTTTTCTATAATGGTATCGACGGCTATTCGATCAAGATCGGGCATAAAGATCCGGATGGACAAAGTCTGAAGAATATCATGATCTATGATCATTCCGAAAATCGCGGGAACACAAAAGTTATTCTGGCGGAATCGGGGAAAATGGCTATGTCCGATGATGAACGCTTTTTGCTTCTCAATTTGTATAAAGGCTCAAGTTACGAAGAACAGGAGAATCGTCCCGGACATCAATCGCATCCGATGATGAGAACGGAATTTGAATCGGAATTAATTCGTCTCGATCTTTCTTCTTTCAAAATGACTCGTACCAATGAGCAATTGTTCCGCGACAACTACCAAATGCTGAATCTTAAACAGCTGAATTATGCTGCCGATTCCATACAAAAGAGAATTGATGGCAGTCGCGCAAATTTATACAAGTTGATTACCCCTGCTCTCAATATCGATTCGTCGGAATCAAAAAATCTTGCGTCGTTGTCATTCAAAGGAAATTTCCTCTCCAATTTCAGAAAGGATAAACAAGCATCTTTGGCTTCCGCTGCCTTGTATTCGGCAAGAAATGTTAAGACGATGGCTGATGATTCTTACTTCGACATCGATCAAAAATCTAGAAGCCTTGCCAAACATAATATCGAATGGCAACGCAAATTCACTCTCTCAATTGCCTGCCTGATTCTCTTCTTCATTGGAGCGCCACTCGGTGCAATCATCCGTAAAGGCGGATTAGGAATGCCGTTAGTTGTTTCCATTCTTTTCTTCGTCTTGTATCACATTATTTCAATATCGGGTGAGAAATTTGCTCGCGAAGATGTGATTCCTGCCTGGAAGGGAATGTGGATTTCTTCTCTTGTTTTACTGCCTATTGGTGTTTTTCTCACCTATAAAGCAACCACGGATTCAGCTTTGTTTGAAAGCGAAGCGTACAGTCGTTTTTTCAAAAGGTCGGGAAAGCCCTTGATGTATTTAGCTGGTTTCATTCATGAGAATTCTGCAGCTCTGTCACCATGTTCCTTTTCCTCCCCGCGACGGCGGAAAAATTGCCATGATGAATATGGCAAAGGCTCTCCTTGCCTCAGGTCATGAAGTGCATCAGTTCGCTTTGAATCCGAGCCGCAATTACTCCGATGTTTCTTTGATGCCGGAAGATTTGAAAAAGTCGTTGCATTTTCAGTCTGCTTCTATCAATACAGATTTACGAATTAGTGGTGCTCTTCGAACTTTGTTCTCCGGACAATCTTATAATATCAGTCGTTTTTATAATAAAGCCATCGAACAAAAGCTGGTCGATTATCTTCAGAAAAACACTTTTGATATCATTCAATTCGAAACGATATTTTGTACGCCGTATCTGGATGCCATTCGAAAGAACTCAAAAGCAAAAATTGTTCTTCGCGCCCATAATGTCGAACACATCATCTGGGAACGATTGGCAAAAGCTGAAAATAAAACAAACAAAAAATGATATTTGAATCTACTCGCAAACCGATTGAAAAAATATGAGCTCAACTTACTCTCCAAAATCGATGCTATTCTTGCAATTACTCCTGTCGATGAAGAGTTTTTTCTTCAGCACGGCTATAAAGGCAAGACTGCTTCATCTCCTCTGGGCCTTGATCTGAGCGACTACCGGTTTCAGCCATTCGATGAAAGGAAGCTTTCGCTCTTCCATCTGGGCGCTATGGACTGGATGCCAAATGTTGAAGGAGTTGAGTGGTTTTTGCATACATGCTGGCCGTTAGTAGGTGAAGTTTTTCCGGAACTCAGATTGTTCTTAGCCGGAAGGAATTTTCCTCAGCATTTGAAAGAGGCGCATTACCCGAATGTTATTTGCGATGGACAGGTGGAGCGAGCTTCTGATTACATGAACGATAAACAACTGATGGTGGTTCCTCTCCGTTCCGGCAGCGGAATGCGCGTGAAAATTATCGAAGGGCTTGCTTTAGGAAAAACAATTATTTCCACAACAATAGGTGCCGAAGGAATAGCCGTGGAAGACGGGAAAAACATTCTATTAGCCGATACGCCGGAACAATTCGAAATTGCGATAGCGCTCTGTCTCCATCATCCTGAAAAAGCCAAATCAATAGGCATAGAAGGACGAAAACTGGCAGAAGAAAAATATTCTGTAGCAGCTATCGGAAATCAAATTACGAAATTCTATAACGAATTATTTTAGTCGTGATTTAGTTTCAGGGTGTGACCTAATTTGTCGCGCTTCGTCATCAGATAACTTCTGTTATGCTGATTCGATTCCATTTCAATCGGAACGACACTCACAATCTCCAATCCGTAACCAATTAGTCCGGCACGTTTCTTCGGATTGTTAGTCATCAATTTCATTTTCGAAACACCAAGATCACGCAAGATTTGTGCACCAACGCCGTAATCGCGTTCGTCGCTCTTGAAACCTAATTCCAGATTGGCTTCTACGGTATCGCGACCATTTTCCTGGAGTTTATAAGCGCGCAATTTATTGAGCAGACCGATACCGCGACCTTCCTGGTTCATGTAAACGATTACACCTTTACCTTCTTTCTCGATCATTTCCATGGCAGCGTGTAACTGAGGTCCGCAATCGCAACGGCAGGAACCGAAAATATCGCCGGTCAGACATGATGAGTGAACACGAACAAGTACGGGTTCGTCTTTCGTCCATGTACCTTTTACAAGTGCCAGATGCTCCTGCTCTGTTGTTATTTGTTTGTATGCGTATAATTCGAAATCACCGTAAACAGTTGGCAGCTTTACGTCCACTTGTTTTTCGATAAGTGATTCTTCTTTGAGTCGGTAAGCAATGAGATCTTCAATCGAAATAATGGAGAGATTGAATTTCTTGGCAATCAGCATGAGATCCGGCAAACGAGCCATCGTTCCGTCTTCGTTCATAATCTCTACCAATGTACCTGCCGGACTTGCACCTGCAAGGCGAGCAAGATCGATGGTAGCTTCTGTGTGTCCTGTACGACGAAGTACACCACCTTTTTTAGCACGTAACGGGAAGATATGACCCGGACGACCAAGATCATCAGGGTTTGTATTAGGGTCGATCAATGCACGAATCGTATGCGAGCGATCGGACGCGGAAATTCCGGTAGATGTATCAGGACTGATTAGATCCACTGAAACCGTGAACTGCGTTTCATGCGATGCTGTGTTCTTCTTAACCATCAAAGGAAGCTGCAATTCATCGCAACGTTCTTCGGTTAAGGCTACACAAATCAATCCGCGGCCATGTGTGGCCATGAAATTGATTACTTCCGGTGTAGAGTTTTCGGCTGTAGTGATAAAATCACCTTCATTCTCACGATTCGCGTCATCCACTACGATAATGACCTTGCCATTTTTCAAATCATTAATGGCTTCTTCAACGGTATTCAGCTTGTACATACTCCTAAAATAAGACTGCAAATTTAACAAAGTTCATCAGACTATTGTTTTCCTCATTTTTAAGTCACTTTTGATTGAAAAAGAGCGATTTCTTACATGTTAACTTCCTTTCCAGATTGATCTTTTTGACGAAATTTCTAGATCTGCAGACAATTTTAAACTCATCGCCAAGAGAAAATTACCGATGTAAGGAATGCGCCATCTCAGCAAACTATCGCCTTCAAAATGCTATAATATTGTGTCATAACCTAAACAGCATATGGTTTAAACCCAACCCCGTAAGGTTGACTTCAAACGCCGAAAAGCCCCGTAAGGCTTGCGGCGTTTGTTCTTTTTAAGATTAGCTGTTAAATCAATTAGCTAATTAGCTAATTAGCTAATTTGGGAGAGAATTGGACATTTTTTCCCATCTTTACCCTGATGAAAAGAAGTATCAGGAACTGCCTTATTCTCCTTTCGCTTGTCCTCTTTGTTTTCTCTTGCAAGAAGGAAAATGACAGCCCTCAATGGGATGTTAACATTCTTGGACCTTTGGCACATGCCACTATTGGTGTCGGTCAGTTGATGGGGAATAACTATCTTCAGGCTGATCCGAACGGACGACTTGAAATCAGTTACGATACAACGTTCTCGAACTTTCAGCTCGATTCAATTTATCAGGTTCCGGATACGACTATACCGACCGTTGTGCTCTTTCCTCCTTTCCCTGCGACGATTCAGCCCGACTTCCCGTTTTATTCGAACAACAATAATGTGGCTCTTGGTGTAGGTGGTGTTTCGATAAAGAAAGCTGTGATTTCATCCGGCATCATCCGAATCGACATTCGGAATTCCATGCATTCGAAGATTAAGTTTACTTATACGATTCCGAAAGCAATTAAAAACGGAAATCCGTTTACGATTGTGATTTGGGTAGACTCTGCCTCCGCAACACAACCGCAAAGCTTTACCGGCGATTATGATTTCTCAGGTTATACAGTTGACATGACCGGTTCTACCGGCTCATTGAGTAATACAATTTCGTATTCTGTCGAAGCACGCTCCGATCCTAACGGAGTTCCTTTTACTGTGAATGCTTCGGACACTGTAATCAACATCAATAGCTCTCTTATCGGCATCACTCCTTCTTATGTGAAAGGATATCTCGGACAAACGGATATCAATGAAGTAAAAGATATGAATGTCGGAATTGGAGGACTTATACAGTCAGGTACTTTGTTGCTCGACAGTTCAACACTTGATTTGCGATTTACAAATTATGTCGGAGCCGATATTCAAGCTTATGTGAACCTGCTGACTTCGCATAATTCAAACACAGGTGCCAATGTAGCATTGACTAATCCGTCACTCATACAACACACGATTAATTTGAACCGCGCCACTGAAACATCGACTGCCTCCGGTAATATTACTCCCGGAATTTATTCGTTTCATCTGGATAATGGCAATAGCAATCTGAAAGCGCTCCTTGAAAATTTGCCTGATCGTCTGCAATACAATGTTGATCTCGGAATTAATCCTCTGGGAAATATCTCCGGATTCAACGATTTTGTTTACAGCGATTATCTGGTGGAAAGTCAAATGAATTTGAAAATTCCATTACGTTTTGCTGCGAATCAGCTTATGCTTGTCGATACGACGGATTTTAATTTAGCTTCAACTACTAACCTGGAGGCAATTGGTGTCTCAACGATTACGATGGTTGCGAAAAACGGATTTCCGTTCGATATGAATCTGCAATTGCTGCTCGTGAACGAACAGAATCAAGTTATCGATTCGCTATTTTCACCTGATTTGATCCGCGCGGCCTCGGTTGATGCGAATTACATCGTGACTTCGTCAACTGAAACACGCATTCCGATTCCGGTGAATGAAAGTCGTAAGCAACATCTTCAGGTAGTCAAGAAGATTTGTATAAAAGCAAGTTTCACCACTCCGAACTATCCTCAGACAGTTCAATTGTTTAATTCTTACCATCTCGATTTGAAATTCATCGCCGATGGTATCTATTCCATCCGTTGATCTGTGAAAAGAATATTCTCGCTTCTCTCTTTATTCCTTATACTTTCGTTTGCTGCTTCGTCGAAATCTTATTCGGATTCGACGGCAGTGAATTTTATTGGAATTAATACCGAGTATTTCTTCGGATCTAATGCTCTGACAAACGAATTGGGCTCGACATACTTCCGAAATTCATTCATTACGGATGATATGAAAGATCAGGTGAGCCCGAAGCTCAAAGACAAAAATTATTTCGGAGCCGGTTTTTCAGCCGGTGTTCAATACAAGCATAAACCTGATTCAATGTTTGGTTTGCGTCATGTTTGGTACGAGGTTAATTTCTCTAACAACTATCACTTCAGTTCCGATTTCAGCAAAGATGTGTTTGAAGTTTATTTCCGGGGAAATAAAAATTACGCTAAAAAAACTGCCGACTTATCTGATTTTTTATTTCGACAACTAAACTATCAGCAAGCTACCTTTACTTTTGGCCACTGGTTCCGACATGAAACGAATATTATTGAATGGTGGGGCGGTTTTGGAATTAATAAAGGCCAAAAATATCTTTTGATCGAAGCACCGAGGGCAACTGTTTTTACTTCGGAGTTTGGTGACTATATCGATCTCGACGCGAATCTGCACATTCATCGTTCAGACTCCGTCAAAAATAATATCACTGATGTGAATGGACTTGGCGGAACGATGCAATTCGGTTTCAAGTGGACAGACAGTAAGAAACGATTGCTTCGGGTGCAAGCATCTAATATCGGTTTCATCAGCTGGAATTCGAAGTCGTCGTTCGTTACGGCTGATACAGCTTTTCGATTCGAAGGCGTTGATATCTCCGAGTTATTTAATTTTGCCGACACTGTCGAATCATCCATCAATCTTGATTCCTCTTTAGTTCAGCCTTATTTGAAAAACAGAACTTATCTGGCAGAAACAACCTGGTTGCCGGCAACCATCCAGGTGAGTTATTCAATTCCTGTCAAGAAGAAATGGACGATGGAGACAGGTCTGTCGCAAACATTCAATGCAGAATCTAAATTGCTGATTTATCAGCTTCATACTTATACAATCACTTCCAATCATACAGCAGCACTAAAGCTGCGTTACGGTGGATATAGCGGATTTCATATCGGATTGTCGTATCAGTATTCCCGCCAGGGCTGGAGACTGCGTATAGGCAGCGATTATGTAGATGCGCTCTTCCTCAAAAACGGACGCGCTCAAGGGGCTTTTGTATCTTTGGGCAAATATTTCTAATGCGATGTTGAATCATATTCCATTTATAAAAAATACCGATTCCGGAAATTTCTTCCTCCTTGCAGGACCATGTGTAGTTGAAAGCGAAGAAATGACGATGGGAATCGCAAAACGAGTTAAAGAAATTACAGACCGTTTAAAAATTCCTTTTATTTTTAAAGCTAGCTATCGCAAAGCAAATCGTACTCGTACGGATTCATTCACCGGTATAGGCGATGAAAACGCATTGGAGATTTTGAAAAAGTTCGTGATACTTTTCAGGTGCCCATTGTAACCGATATTCACGAAAGCGATGACGCTGCAATTGCTGCGAAGTACGTCGATGTACTGCAGATCCCGGCTTTTCTTTGTCGCCAGACAGAACTTTTAGTTGCTGCTGCAGAAACGGGCAAAACCGTAAACATCAAGAAGGGACAATTTCTCGCAGCCGAGTCAATGAAATTTGCTGTGGATAAAGTTCGCGGTGCCGGAAATAATCACGTCATGCTCACCGAGCGCGGAACGATGTTCGGCTATCAGGATTTGATCGTTGATTACCGTGGCGTTGTTGAAATGAAGAAGAATAATGTTCCTGTCATTCTCGATATCACACACTCACTGCAACAACCCAATCAAGCTTCCGGTGTTACCGGCGGTCGTCCCGATCTCATAGAACTCATCGCTAAAGCAGGAATTGTTACGGGCTTCGACGGCATCTTCGTAGAAACTCACCCCGACCCGAAAAACGCAAAATCCGACGGCGCTAATATGCTGCATTTGGATTTGCTGGAGGGGTTGTTGGTGAAGTTGGTGGCGATACGTGCTGTTGCCAATTAGCTGATTAGCTGATTAGCTGATTAGCTGATTAGCTGATGGCGCTACACCAACTGCTTCCGATGAAACATCATTAGCTAATTAGCTAATCAGCCCATTAGCTAATTGTCCAAAGAAGTCACCTTAAACTCCGTCCTCCGATTCTTCGCTCTACCGGCATCGGATGTGTTTTCGGCAACAGGGACGGTGTCTCCAAAACCTTTTGAACTCATTCTTGTTGCAGGAATTCCGGCGGTGACTAAATAATCATAGACGGTTTTTGCACGCTTTTCAGAGAGCGTTTTGTTGTACTCTTTTCCGCCTACATTATCGGTGTGACCGCTGATTTCGAAATGGACTTTCGGATTGTTGTTCAGGAAACTTACTAATCGATCCAATTCAATTTTTGATTCCGGCTTTAAATCGAACTTGTCGGTTTCGTAAAAGATATTGTTGAGGACAATGGTTTGTCCGGCTTTGATTGGTTTGAGCGGAATATCTTTTTTGACAGGCTTACTTGCTGTAGCAGGATCTTTCAATTCGAAGTGATCGGAATAGAATAAATAGCCGGAACGTGAAACATTGAGCGCATATTGTTTTGCCGGTTGGAAGGCATAAAAGAAATTCACCGGTTTTGGAATCAGACACAGATCGAACCATAACTTTTCCAGTACCGAGATCAATCAATTCAAAAGATGCATCCAAAGGTGCATTCGTTTCACTATCGAAAACTCGACCTTTCATGTATGTTACGATTTTTGGTCTCGCACTTTCGTACAATGGAAATGAATATAAATCGAGACCACCCAAACCGCCCGGACGATCAGAAACAAAGTACCCTGTTTTAGCATCGGGACTTACGGCAAAACCAAATTCATCGTTGACGGTATTTATCGGATAGCCTAAGTTTACAGGATCGCCCCAAGTTCCATCGATCTGACGACGTGAATAAAAAATATCCTCTCCTCCCATTCCCGGATGTCCGTTTGATGTGAAATAAAATGTCTGATCATCGGGATGAATAAAGACGGCGCTTTCATTCATCTTTGTATTGATCTTATCACTTACTGAAACAGGAACGCTCCAATTTGCTTTATCGTCTAATTGAGAAATATAAATATCGGTGTGAGTTTGATTCGAAGCTTCTTTCACTTTTTTTACGAAGTAAATTGTTCTTCCATCTGTTGAAAATGATGGCTGACTTTCCCATCCACCTGAATTCAGCGGTTCAAGCAAATCACGCGGATTCATAAATTTATCGCCGACTTTTTTAGCAATGAAAATATCGCAGCTTCCCTTGGTCGGACGCGAATCAGGATTTCCAAGCTCTTCACAAGAGGCAAAAAATAAGTATTGTCCATCGGCCGTCATAAAAGACGCTCCTTCGTTAGCCGGTGTATTTAACTCGGTAACAGCTTTTGCAAATGACCACGAAGATCCTTTTAACTCTGATTTATAAAAGTCTTCCTGAAATGTTCTCCCTGAAGGTAATTTACGAGTGAAGAGCAAAGATTGTCCATCTACTGTAAACGATGGGAAATACTCGTCTTCTTTTGAGTTGATGCTATCACCCATATTCGTCGGGTCAAATGCTACAGGATTTTTAACTGCATTGATTGCAAAATCACAATTCGCACTCAGAACATTTGCTCCTTGCTTTAGCCCCGGGCTGATTTTATCATAACTTAAAAATTTTGTGAACGAAGATTTTGCTTCTTCATAATGCCCGGCTCGGTATTGTAATTTTCCGAGTGAGTAATACGTGTTTGGGAAAAAATCAGGACTCGCTGTAATTGCATTCTTATAACTGGCAATGGCCTTTTCATATTCTTTCATGTCGGAGAGAATGTTGCCCTTCAATGTATGTGCTTCTACAAATTTAGGGTCGGCTTCGATTGCCTCATCAAGTGCTTCAACTGCTTTTTGGTTCAACCTGCCATCGTAGTATTTCAAAGCTGTTTCGAATGCTCTAACGGCTTTTGGTACAGATGAAGTTAACTCCTCCTTATTTTGTGCGTATGTCGCGAGTGAGAGAGTGATGAGCAGGGTCAGTAAGAAGCTTTTAATTTTCATATTTTCTTTAATTTGTTTCCCACCCCCAAGGGGCAGGCTCCAATCACGGAAATTTACACGGAAATGTAATTCAAAATTTAGAATTTAAAATTCAGAAACCAGATTCATAATTCATAATTCTGAATTCATAAATTCCTTAAAGGATTTGCATGAACTTATGCGTCTGCAGTGAGATTCGCCACAGTGGATTTGCTTTTACGAAATCAACGATGAGTGGCATCATTTCATTGAATTTGGAATGTTCGGGTTGGAAGAATAACTGGCAATCGGGGTTTACTCCTTTTGCATTCTCCAGAGCGAAATCGAAATCACTTTTATTGAAGACGATTACTTTTAATTCGTTGGCTTTGTATAAGGATTCGGGTAATGGTGATTTGAATTTCTTTGGCGAAACACAAATCCATTCCCAGTCGCCACTGATTGGATATGCGCCACTGGTTTCGATCCAGCAGTTGTAGAACTTATGATGAAGCGAATCGGTCAGCGGTTTTAAATCGTACATCGCCGGCTCGCCACCTGTAATTACTACATTATCGCCGGTGCCTGATTCAACTTTTTTCAGGATGTCATCGATACTCAACAATATGTGTTTGCCGGCATCCCACGATTCTTTTACATCGCACCACACACATCCCACATCGCAACCGCCTAGTCTTACAAAGTAAGCAGGACGGCCCGTATTATAGCCTTCTCCCTGGATGGTATAGAAATCTTCCATCACAGGGTACTTGATTAATTCTGTCATTCGTGATTATTAAGGTAAAGCACATCCAAACGGATGTTTCGCAGTAAAATTAGAAAGAGATTTCCTTCTTCGCGGCGGCCATCGTGTTTTTTAATAAACCGATGATTGTCATTAACCCTACGCCTCCGGGAACCGGTGAAATATATGCGCATTTAGAGGATACGTTCTGAAAGTCGACGTCCCCTGCAATTTTAAAGCCACTTTTTGTGGTTGCAGATGGTACACGGGTAATACCGACATCAATCACGATTGCACCTTCTTTTACCATGTTTTCCTTGACAAAACCGGGACGGCCGAGGGCTGCAACAATGATGTCGGAGGCTGCTGTCACCTGCTCCAGATTTTTCGTCTTGCTATGGCACAGAGTTACCGTACAATTCCCCGGAGAGTCATTGCGGGCCATCAGAACACTCATTGGCATACCGACGATATTACTACGTCCGATAACGGCACAAGTCTTTCCTTCGGTCTGAATGCCGTAATAGTCGAGCATCATCAAAATACCATAAGGAGTGGCCGGAATGAAAGCCGGAAGGTTTTGCATAAGTCGTCCGGAATTGGTCGGATGGAAACCATCGACGTCTTTCGAAGGACTGATTGCTTCAGTAACTTTTTGTACGTTTATTTGAGGTGGTAAAGGAAGCTGAACGATCAAGCCGTCGATTGTTTCATCGTCGTTGATCTCATGAATTTTGTCGAGCAAAACTTCTTCGGAAATATCACTGTCGAAGCGAATGAGCGATGAACCAAATCCGACTTCTTCGCAATTTCGGACTTTACTGGAGACATAGGTTTCGGAAGCGCCATTGTTTCCCACAAGAATGGCACAAAGGTGTGGTGCGCGTTTTCCCGCTGCTACCATTTCGGTTACTTCAGCTTTCAGTTTGAGTTTCATCTCAGCGCTGACAAGCTTACCGTCCAGTAAAATCATAAGAATGCAGTTTAATTATCTCCTCATTCCCGGCATATTTCTCATCATCTTGGCAGCCTGATCTTTGTTTGAGAAAATCTTCATCATTTTTCTCATCTCATCAAATTGCTTGATGAGTTTGTTCACATCCTGAATGGAAGTTCCGCTTCCGTTCGCAATGCGCTGGCGACGACTTCCATTGATGATCGCCGGATTAGAGCGCTCTTCTTTGGTCATCGAGTGAATAATGGCTTCAATATGTTTGAATGAATCGTTACTAATATCAATATCGCGAACAGCTTTTCCGACTCCGGGAATCATACCTAAAAGGTCTTTCATGTTTCCCATCTTCTTGATTTGCTGAATCTGACTCAGGAAGTCGTCGAAACCAAACTGATTCTTGGCAATTTTTTTCTGGAGTTTCGCTGCTTCTACTTCGTCGAACTGCTCTTGAGCTTTTTCTACGAGTGATACGATATCACCCATGCCCAGAATACGATCGGCCATACGACTTGGATAGAAAATATCCAATGCGTCGAGCTTTTCACCGGTACCGACAAATTTGATTGGCTTATTTACAACCGATTTAATGGAAAGCGCCGCACCACCACGCGTATCACCGTCGAGCTTTGTCAGAACAACGCCATCGAAGTTGAGTCGATCGTTGAAGGCCTTTGCCGTATTCACAGCATCCTGACCTGTCATCGCATCCACGACGAAGAGAATTTCATGCGGATTGATGGCCTTCTTAATGGCTTCAATTTCGTTCATCATCTCCTCGTCGATCGCTAAACGACCGGCCGTATCGATGATCACCAGATTATGATGGAATTGCTTTGCGAAGGCAATACCGTTTTTCGCAATTTCAACCGGGTTTTTATTTCCTTCTTCGGAGTAAACAGGAACGCCAATTTGTTCACCAAGAACTTTCAACTGATCAATAGCGGCCGGACGATAAACGTCACAGGCAACGAGCAAAGGAAGCTTCTGGCGCTTCGATTTCCAGAATGATGCCAGCTTTCCTGATAAGGTTGTCTTTCCCGATCCTTGCAGACCGGACATCAAAATGATCGACGGGTTTTCGTTGATATTAACGTCTACCTTATCGCCACCCATCAACTGAACCAACTCATCGTGGGCGATCTTGACCATCAATTGTCCGGGAGAAACCGACGTCATTACATTCTGACCGAAAGCTTTTTCCTTAACCGTATCTGTAAATTGCTTGGCTACTTTGAAGTTAACGTCGGCATCCAAAAGTGCTTTACGGACTTCCTTTAGCGTTTCCGCTACGTTGATTTCCGTAATCTTGCCTTCGCCTTTTAATACTTTAAACGCCCTTTCGAGCTTGTCGGATAAATTCTCGAACATAATAAATCATCGATTTTGTAAGCAGGGCAAAAGTAGCGGAATTTATTGAAGATTGGAGACGTATTTATTGAAGATTGAATATTGAAAATTGAAGATTGAGGCGGGTTTTTTAAGGAAGATTGAATAGTGCAGATTGAAAATGGAGGCTCAATTTGATGGAGATTGAGACTTCATCTTTCAAAATATCCTAAAGTGTCAGGTTGTTCAGCTCTGATAAATCACGTTTAATGTCATTGAAAAACTAGAAAAAAACATCTTTAAGGCGATTCCTCTTATTGCGGCCTAAGTAATTTAAAATCAAATTTTTGAAACCTTTTATTTAAAGATGATTCTCGCTACTATTTTCCGGAATTTCGGATTGGAAAATTTGTTTGATGAAATGCTTCGACGTCGTTTTTGGTAAATGATATCAGCAGCCATAAGATGACGGTGAGCGTCAGAGATGGGGCTCCGTAGGTAACGAAATTGACTTTGATAAAGCTCACTATTTTCATTTGGGAATTGGATGGATTAGTCAATTGGAGCCACGGATTGGTGTCGCAGGTGTACATTATTCGGATCCAAACTTTGAACAAGACGAAGGCTGTCATGAGCACAAATCCGATGATAAGTGCCCTCCCTTTCCTTCTAACAGGAATTGGCGAAGCCAGAATTAACGACAGGAGTAATATGGTTGGCAGGTAGCCGTCCTGGTGGGAATTAACCGGAATATTCATTGTTCGAGTTCTCTGATTCTCGTCGAGCTGAGTTTTGTTCCCGATTATTATCTCCGTATCCGAAATGTCATTTTTGGACTCAAAGACACAAAACCCGGTTCCTCTCACAGTTGATAGAAATGTTCGGGACACCGAACGGTAAAATTTTTCATAACCTTTTGAAAGAAATGAAGGGAAAGCCAAGAGCGCATAGACAAGCAATGCTTTTAGAAAAAAGAAGATGACAGGGTTTCTTTTAAGCATGTGATTTTGCTTTTGAATACCTGCTCAACATAATGATCCACATCGTTACAGCAACAAGAATAAAAATGACTTGCCAGACTTCAATGTGAAAAGTTTCGAAGTATTGTGGCTTATAGACTCCAATCATAAACAGACTTACAATGCGAATGATATTTAAACAAAAAAGCAGGCTAATTCCGATGAGCAGATTTTTCGCCTTCAGTTTCCAGGCTGCAGGATATGCCAGTAATGCTGCGGCAAAAAGTGCCATTGCTTCTACTCCATCGCATCCCCGTTTTACGCTAATGTTAAAAGCTGCAGAATAAATATTTTCAGCCACGGCGGTTGTTTTCTGTCCGAGGGTATTCAGTATAAAATTTGAAATTGCAGCATTGACGTTAACAATTCGCGGTTGAATTTTTCCAGATAAAAGGCGGTGAGCAGGAACGAATAAAAGCGACCAGAATGAGAAGGAAAATTAAAACAAAGAGAAGGACAGGTTTCTTTGAATTCCAGTTTTCTTTAAATTTCAACAACCATAGGTTTTTGCCTGAATTGATTTTCCTGCTCTTTTTTGCTTTGTTATATCCCATAGTTTATTCCGTACTGGCTTCGTTAAATATACGATTTTGCTTGATTCTGCATTATGTCATACCGTTTATTCCCATGAATTTGTTTTTTGATTTTGAAGTGAAAGAATAAAATCTATCTTTGGAAAATACCACCACCACCGTGAATTTCAGCGCCTGATAAGGCTTTGGGAGATTCCGGAATTTTTATCAGTCTTTATTTCTTATCCCACGCAAAAATAATTCCAATGAAAAAGCAATTACTCTTGTTTTTGGTTTTCGCTGCTATCACAAATTTTAGCATCGCACAAAACTACCGACTCTGGGCATCTTACTACGGAGGATCAGCTGACGATTTTGCGAATGCTGTTACGACAGATGCCGCAGGTAATGTTTATGTAGTCGGTTGGACTTATAGCGCAAGTGGGATCTCCAGTCCGGGGGCTTATCAAACAGCTAATGCAGGAGGTGCTGATGCATATCTTGTAAAATTTAATGGTGCAGGTGTTCGTCTTTGGGCAACATATTACGGAGGTTCGGGTGGTGATTTTGGATATGGTGTTAGAACAGATAATTCAGGAAATGTATACATAACCGGATATACTGAAAGTACAACCGGAATTGCATCTCCGGGTGCGTTTCAATCTACATTTAATGGCGTGGATGATGCCTTTCCTTGTAAAATTTGACTCAAATGGAAATCGACTTTGGGCGACGTATTGTGGCGGTTCGGATTTTGATCAGGGAGCTGATGTAGCAACGGATGCTGCAGGCAATGTTTATATGACAGGAACGACGGGAAGTACCACTAATATTGGAACCGGAGGAACTCACCAACCAAGCAGTGGTGGTTTTCAGGATGCGTTTCTGGTAAAATATAATTCGTCAGGTACACGGTTATGGGGAAGTTATTTCGGCGGCACCGATCAGGATTATGGTTTTGACATTGCTGTTGATGCTTCAGGAAATATTGTGATTGGCGGATCTACAAGCAGTACGAATAGTATTGCGTCGGGTGGATTTCAAAATGTATCAGGTGGTGATCAGGATGCTTTTGTTGCGAAGTTTAATCCATCAGGTAATACAATATGGTCGACTTATTATGGTGGAACAGGAACTGAGTGGGGATTTGGTATTGCCACAGGTCCATCAGGCTTTATTTATCTTTCCGGAAGAACGGACAGCCCGAATAATATTGCTTCAGGCGGCTTTCAAAATACGTTTGGCGGATGGGCTGACGCTTACCTTGTAAAATTCGATGCTGCAGGAAACCGCGTTTGGGGTACTTATTACGGAGGAACCGGGAATGATGAAGGAACGGATGTTGCAGCCGATGCTTTTGGAAATGTTTTTCTGACTTCAGATACCTATACGCCTAACGTTGGTAATTGCATTGCGACCCCTTATGGTTTTCAGAATACATTGATTGGTACAGAAAATTTATGCCTGGCTGCTTTCACTTCAAATGGCTTTCGTGCCAGTGCTACATACTACGGAAATCTTCATGAAGAAGAAGCACGTGTCACCGTAAATGTATTTGGTGATGTTTATTTAGCCGGCACCGTAAAGAGTACAACCGGTATTGCTTCAGGTGGTCATCAAAATACTTTTGGTGGCGGAAATTGGGATGGAGGAATTGTGAAATTTGCAACAGCTGTTCCTCATGAGGAAGTTATTGTACCAAACGATAGCCTGCCTCCGACTCCACCAATCATTACAACTAATCCTCCAATTATTATCACGAGTGTCAGCATTTATAATGGTGGCGGCATTTCGATCTCTAATGCTGTGTTCAAGAATTTTTCACCCGGTGCTCCACTTCCCGCTTCCGGTTCTTCGATCATTTCTTTCACCTGTGATTTTACCGGTACCTATAATTCAGGAAGCGGTGCAATTCCTGTTTCCTGTACAGCTCTTTTAAAACAAAAGGTTGAATTGGTTCAAACAGCTTTACCTCTCAGAGTTTTCGACACGGAGATAATTCAACTGGATTTAATTGGCGGAACTTTGCCTGCGGGAGTTGTGATCAGAGAAAGCCCGACGCTTCATTCGTACGGACAAATATGGATTACCGATCAGGGTGGTTCTTTCCGAATGTCATACTTCGTGGATGCGCTTTAGAAATAAGTACAAATTATGGAGCCGACTGGCAAGCAGACTCTCCTCCTGCAAGAATGGAAATGAGATATGGAACGCCGGCGGCAGTTCCTACGCTTGGTGAATGGGGATTGATTGGCTTGACAATACTCCTGTTATTTTCAGGGATATATTTCGTCAGCAAAAAAAACCAACTGGTATAATTAGGAGAAAAATTAAAGAGTCACGGTTAAACCATCGAATGCACATTTTACATGTGCCGGTAATATTTCATCGATCTCTTTTTGTAATCCTAATTGATGTGAAATGTGGGTAAGATAAGCCTGTTTCGGCTGAAGCTCTTCAATCATTTCAAGTGCTTCGTTCAGATTAAAATGCGAAATGTGTTTTTCGTTACGCAGAGCATTTAAAACAAGAACGTCGGAATTTCGAATTAGTTCTTTCGAAGCATCCGGAATGTAATTCGCGTCGGTGATATATGAGAACCCTCCTACTTTGAAACCGAGAACCGGAAGTCGCATGTGCATGACGGGTATTGGAATGAAACGAATTCCGGCAACTTCAAAGGCTGCATCGTGAATTTCGTGCAGATTGATCTTTGGAATTCCCGGGTAGTTGTCACCGTTAAAGATGTAATGGAATTCCCTGTTTAAAGCCACCTGAACTTGCTCTGTAGCATAAACGTCCATTGGGCGTTGCTGGAGGTAATTAAACGCACGCACATCGTCCAGGCCGGCAATATGATCTTTGTGTTCGTGGGTAAAAACAATAGCGTCGAGCGACTGTACAGCCGTTCTTAGCATTTGTTGTCGGAAGTCGGGACCGGAATCGATTACGATGCGGGAATCACCTTCTTCGATCATCAGAGACGTACGAAGCCGTGCATCATGAGGATCGGAAGATGTGCACACCTTGCACCTACAACCTATCATAGGAACACCTTGCGAAGTGCCGGTGCCCAAAAATGTGAATTTCATATCCGGTTATCACCGGGTAAATCAGGCTTCGGCCGAAAACTTAATTTCGGTTTGGCGGATTTCCTGGAGCAGTTTTAAATTTTTCTCATCAAAGAGACTCTCGTCCAACTCGAGATTCTGAACAGCCTCAACCAGATAACCTACTTTCGCTTCTACCGGTGCGAATTTGTTCAGGACGATCATTTTCGAACTTTCGATTACACAACTGCCTGATTTAAAGTTGCCTTTTTCATTACGGACTTTGTAGCCCGCTACAGTGAGCAGTTCTTCGATCTTGTCGAGTGAATGTTGAGTTAATTTGATCATAAGTGGGGCAAATATACTTTTTTAAGCCATACGTAAATCCACAAAACCACGCCCGATAAGGCTGATTTATCCCCATATGAGGTCGGTTGAATTGTTGATAAGCCAGCTGATTGCAACTGAAAGATTTTTCTATGGTGTTGTTCATCAGGCAGATAAATGTCATTTATTTGCTGTCAGGATATACTTTGTAAGTTGAATGAACGCCTCGAAACGCATGACAATTGCCATGTGATAAACCAATTTTTATTGCTTTATTTGCACGATTATTTTTCAGAAAAAACAGTTTCAAGTGAAAGTTTGCGTTCCAAAAGAAAAGAATGATTATGAACGTCGTGTGTCATTGACCCCCGACGTTGTAGCGGCCCTGATCAAAGCGGGTTTTGAGGTTCTGGTTGAAAAAGATGCGGGTTTGAACTCGTATTTCGACAATTCAGGATATGAAAAGGCAGGAGCCCGAATGGTGGCCGATGCTGAATCGCTCTATCGCGAAGCCGATGTAATCTTAAAAATTAACGCTCCTACTCCTGCCGAAATCGGCTGGATGAAGAAAAGCGCCATTCTGATTTCGCTGATGTATGCCGGCACCAACCCTCAGGTTGTTGAAGCTTGCGTTCGTCAGGGTATCAGTGCCTTTTCGATGGATGCCATCCCGCGTATTTCCCGTGCTCAGAAAATGGACGTGCTCAGTTCTCAGGCCAATTTGGCCGGTTACAAAGCCGTCATTATCGGTGCTGCTGCCTTAGGTAAAATCTTCCCGTTGCTGATGACAGCGGCCGGAACGATCAAGCCTTCGAAGGTTGTCATTATGGGAGCCGGTGTTGCCGGACTTCAGGCAATCGCTACGGCGAAACGATTGGGTTCAATTGTAGAAGTGTCGGATATCCGTCCTGAAACAAAAGAACAAGTCGAATCTCTTGGTGGTAAATTCATCGAAGTAAAAGGAGATGCCTCTGTGAAGATTGAAGGCGGGTATGTAAAAGGTGTTTCCGACGAATTCCTCAAAATGCAGCAGGCCCTGATTGCTAAACATATTTCAGAAGCAGATCTGGTTATCACCACTGCCCTGGTTCCGGGTCGTAAAGCACCGGTGCTGGTTACAGAAGATATGGTGAAGAGTATGAAAATGGGATCTGTGATTGTTGATATGGCTGTTGCTCAGGGCGGAAATTGCGTTCTGAGTGAGGTAAATAAAACTGTAGTCAAGAATGGTGTTACCATTATTGGCGAATCAAATTTACCTAGTCTGTTACCTTTAAATGCGTCTGAATTGTATGCAAAAAACATTCAGGCATTTCTTCTCCACTTAGCTACGAAAGACGGTTTTAAGTGGGAAATGGAAGAAGAAATTACCAAAGGATCCCTGATAGTTCACAATGGTCAAGCTGTCCACCCATCTGTCGCTCAAACAGTGACGGCGTGATCCCACACTTATTAAACATTTATGAAAGACATGAATTTTAAAAACTGGACTGAAAATTTTGCACAATCGATTTTATCATCCTCTTTACAGGCTGAAGAAAATCACATCGATTTATTTTTGAGCAAGAAGTTGAAAACATCGGTAGCTTCTTTAGAAGAAGCATCGACAATGATACACACATGCAGATCACCGCGTGAGTTCTACTCCTATCTGTGTGTGTTTATTCAGGAAGCAAAGAATTGTATGTACTGGTATGAGCGTTCACTCGAATACGAAAAAGTGAATCTGAATAACAGTCACCTTATTATTAATCAAGGCAAGAGTATGATTGAAGTGCTGGAAGCTACTCTTCGCGTTATCAAGTTCCAGGAAAATTTAAATTAATCAATGAGCAATTTCATTTCATTTCTCGGAGAGCACATCGACAAAGTCTATGTTTTGATTCTCTCCATTTTCGTCGGAGTCGAAGTTATCGGAAAAGTACCTTCTGTACTCCATACCCCGCTGATGTCGGGTGCGAATGCGATTCACGGTGTTGTGATCGTAGGTTCAATCATCGTTATGCTCAACACCGAACCTGATAATATCCTTTTACTCAGCCTTGGTTTTGTTGCCGTAATTTTAGGTACGCTGAACGTTGTCGGAGGATTTGTGGTGACGGACAGAATGCTTGAGATGTTTAAGAAAAAGGATAAAAAATAATTAGTGCCCAGGTTATGACGAATCAATATATATTAGACATTATCTATTTAATAGCCTCAGTCACTTTTGTGCTGGGACTAAAAATGCTGAGTAATCCTCAAACCGCTCGTAAAGGAAATCTTTATGCGGCTTTCGGAATGACGCTTGCTATTCTCGGAACAATTTTCATTTATGAAAATCCGAATGGCGAAACATTCCGTACTTCGGTCAATCTCGGACTAATCTTCGGTGGACTGGCCATCGGTACAACGATTGGCTGGATGACCGCTAAGAAAGTTAAGATGACAGCTATGCCCGAACTTGTATCGTTGTTTAACGGTATGGGTGGTGCCTGTGCGGCTTTGATCTCTTTACTCGAGTTTCACCACAATGTCGGTCATACAGATCGTATCTCTATTATCATGGCAGGACTCATTATCGGTAGCGTTTCTTTTTCCGGTAGTATGATTGCCTTCATGAAACTGAATGGTACACTCAGCAAATCAATTCGTCTGCCTAATTACAATATCATCAACTTAATTCTGATGATTGTTACAGTTGGTGTTGCCGTATTCGTTGTGGCTTCGGGAACAGATTCAAGTATGTGGTTGTACGGTACGTTTGCTTTAGCTTTAATGTATGGTATCTTCTTCGTAGTTCCGATTGGTGGAGCCGATATGCCGGTCGTAATTTCATTATTGAACTCATTCACCGGACTGGCAGCTGCATTCGGTGGTTTCCTTTACAACAATCAGGTTATGCTTACCGGTGGTATCCTTGTAGGATCGGCAGGTACGATTTTGACACTTGCGATGTGTAAAGCGATGAATCGTCCGCTCTTCAATGTCATTTTCGGTGCATTTGGTGAAACTGCTGCTGCAGGTGCCGGAGCATCTACCAAAGGTTCAATCAAAGACATCACGATTAGTGATGCAGCCGTTCTCCTTAATTACTCTAAGAAAGTTATTATCGTTCCCGGTTACGGCTTAGCCGTAGCACAGGCACAACATATCATTCACGAACTTGAACTGATTCTCGAAGAACGCGGTGTTCAGGTAAAGTATGCCATCCACCCTGTTGCCGGTCGTATGCCGGGTCACATGAATGTTCTTCTTGCAGAAAGTAATGTCGATTACGGAAAGCTTTCGGAAATGGAAGAAATCAATCCGGAATTTGCTTCTACAGATGTAGTACTTGTTGTTGGTGCCAATGACGTTGTAAACCCTGCTGCGAAAAATGATCCGTCCTCTCCTATTTACGGAATGCCTATTTTAGATGTCGAAGCTGCTCAGCATATCATCATCAACAAGCGTTCAATGAATGCAGGTTATGCCGGTATCGAAAATCAACTCTTCTACGATCCTAAGACCAGCATGCTTTTCGGAGATGCTAAGGATGCGTTGACGAAGTTGGTGAATGAGATTAAGACTCTTTAAGATTAGCTGATTAGTTGATTAGCTAATACGAGCTTCTCACCTACATGTTAAATTCGGACATTCTCATAATTTCATTTATTATTTACATTGCGGTTTTTGTAACCATAAGATTGGAAAGTACTACGCATTTCTAATCAGCTAATCAGCTAATCAGCTAATCAGCTAATCAGCTAATCAGCTAATCAGCTAATCAGCTAACTCTAAAAAAAAAATAAAACAACCAATATAATCACATGTCAAACAGAACATTTACAATGCTTAAACCGGATGCAGTTGGAAACAATTACATCGGTCCAATTTTAGCCAAAATGAACGAAGCGGGATTCCGTATTGTGGCGATGAAATATACACGCCTGACACCTGAACGTGCCGGTGAATTTTATTCAGTTCACAAAGAGCGTCCGTTCTACAAAGATCTGGTAAACTATATGTCGTCAGGTCCGATTGTAGCGGCTATTCTTGAAAAAGATAATGCTGTGGAAGACTTCCGTAAGCTGATCGGTGCAACTGATCCTGCTAAAGCAGAAAAAGGAACTATCCGTAATCTCTTCGCTAAATCAATTGAAGCGAATGCAGTTCACGGTTCTGATAGCGATGAGAATGCTGCGATTGAAGGAAACTTCTTCTTCTCGGCGTTTGAGCGATTCTAATTTTTTTCTCTAATCGGTGTTGGAGTTGCAACTCCGACACCGATTAGAGAAAAAAATTATTTGAAGATAATTTCATCAATCACCGCTGCCCCCGCCTCTTCATTCAAAGAAACAGCAATCTTTTCTCTCGCCATAAATAACTCCTGGCGAAGTGCAGCAGATGATAAAGTAACGTAAAGCTTTTTGTTAATGATCTTGATTTCTGTGGTTCGATGTGCTACGGCTGCTCCCATCACTTTTTCCCAGGCATTGATCAATTTTACCTCGTTCATCTTCCCTTCTAAACGAAAAGACTTAACCATTGCCTCGAGTGCTTCTTTTAAAGTGAGGTCGTTCGACTGACGAAAGTGCTTCATGACGGATTTGAATTTTCAGCTGCGTATGAAGGGTGATGTACGTCTTTACATACCTCTATGTTTCCGCCTTGCAAAAAGAAACACTTTATGTCAACCTGAATACGATCGAAAATTTCGAGAACGCGTTCGGTGTGTGTATCGGTAATAAATATTTGCCCGAAATTATGCTTGCTCACTAATTCCATCAATCGCGAAATGCGTTTGTCGTCGAGCTTGTCGTAAATATCGTCGAGTAAAAGAATGGGCTTCATTCCTTTTTGCTTCGCCATGTAATCGAATTGTGCCAATTTCAGAGCGACTAAGAATGATTTCTGCTGTCCTTGCGATGCAAATCGCTTCGCAGGGAATCCGCCGATCATAAAGAGCAAATCGTCTTTGTGAGTACCAACGGTTGTATACTGCATAATCCGGTCTTTCTCCAATGCATTCGCCAGTTGAACGGAGAATGTATCGTCGACCAGATATGAATCGTAACGAATTTCAACTTCCTCTTTCCCGCCTGAAATGAAATTGTAGTAATGTCGGAAAATCGGCAGCATCGCTTCAACGAATTCTTTTCGGACATCAAAAATTCGGTTGCCAAGCGGAATGAGTTGTTCATCCCAAATAGATAATGAATCGATATCGAAACGGCGCGACTGAAATGCTTGTTTCAAATACGCATTTCGCTGCGAAAGTACTCGTCCGTAATTGATCAGATCGTCCAAGTAATGCGGATTAAATTGAGAGATGATGCTGTCGAGAAATTTTCGACGTTCTTCACTTCCATCGGTAATCAATGTCGAATCGGTTGGCGAAATCATCACCACGGGTATCATTCCGATATGATCTGCCAAGCGTTCATATTCCTTCTGATTACGCTTCAAGACTTTCTTCTGTCCGCGCTTGAATCCGCAACTCACCATCTCGGGAACATTGTTCAGTTCAAAATTTCCCTGAACGACGAAAAAGTCCTCGCCCTGACGGATATTCTGGACATCGGATGGATTGAAATAGCTCTTGCAGAGTGCCAGATAATGCACCGCATCCAACAAATTGGTCTTACCTTCTCCATTGTTCCCCGTAAAGGCATTTACCCCTGACGAGAACATTAGCTCAGCAGCGGGGTAATTCTTGAAATTGACAAGAGAAAGGGAATGGAGATGCATGGGGCTAAGGTACGGAATGTGTGGGATTAGTAGGTAGTAAGTGGTAAGTAGTAAGTAGTAAGTAGTAAGTAGTAAGTAGTAAGTAGCTAGTAGTAAGTAGCAATTGGTAATTAGTAATTAGTAAGTAAGTGTAACCTCCTGGTCGTTATAATTGAGGGTGAGATGGCGAAATTGGGCGAAAATCTACTATAACGGCTTTAATTGGCAGAGAGCCTCTTCCGCAACCCGTAACCCGTAACCCGTAACCCGCAACCCGTAACCCGCACCCCGCAACCCGCAACCCGTTGGCTGAGCTTGTCGAAGCCCGCACCCCCCTGTGGAAAACTCGCAACTCAATAGCGCGGAATTCGCTTTTTTTGACTATATTTGGGGGTAACAATCTTTTTCGAGACCTAATTTTACTAAATGGAAGAAGAAGAATTCCTTGGTCCAGGCGACCAGCAAAATCAGATCCGCCATTCCATTGAACGGTACGAAGAGATGATTCGCAACAAAGATGCTTACTTCTTTGACGTCGACGCATTTCTCAATATTATAGATTACTACATCGAAAAAAACGATCCTGTAAAAGCATTGCAGGTTGTTGAATTCGCTCAGGACCAGCATCCGGCTTCGGTAGAATTTCTTCTGCGCAAAGCTCAGCTTTTGGCTATGGTCGAGCGTTTAGATGAAGCTCTCAGTATATTGGATAAGGCTGAGCGGATAACACCGTTAGATCCCGATCTGTATATGATCAGAGGCTCCATCTATTCCCAACTTCAAAAATTTGAAGAGGCTATCGAGAGCTTCAATAAAGCCATTCCTCTTGCCGAGGAACTGGATATGCTTTATCTGAATCTTGCCTATGTTTATGAAAGCTGGGGCGATTATGATAAGGCTATCTCCTATCTCAAATTGAGTTTGGAAAACAATCCGGAAAATGATGTCGCTCTTTATGAGATCGCATTCTGTTTTGAATTCACGGAGCGTTTTACCGATAGCATCGACTTCTATACTCGTTTCATCGATCTGCAGCCGTATAGCTTCCCTGCATGGTACAATTTGGGCAATGTCTATAACAGGTTGAATCGCTATGAAGATGCCTTAAATGCCTACGATTATTGCCTGGTTATCAAAGACGATTTCTCTTCAGCGTATTTCAATAAAGGAAACACACTGGCGAACTTGAATCGTTATGCCGAAGCTATCGAATGCTACAAAAAGACATTCGAATTCGAAGCTCCCGACGCTCTCACTTATTACAATATCGGCGAATGCTACGAACAGCTCGAGGATATGCATCGTGCACGTGACTATTACAAAAAGGCTACGAAACTCGATCCGAATATTGCTGAAGCCTGGTTGGGAATCGGCGTGACTCTTCAGAATGAAGAACGCTGGTTTGAAGCAACACATTATATCAAAAAAGCCCTGGAGATCGATTCCAATAACGCGGAATTCTGGTTTGCTCTAGGTGACGCAGAATATCATCTCGACAATTACATTTCGGCTGAAATGAGTTACAAAAAAGTGCTGGAACTCGAACCTGAAAATGCCGATATCTGGATTGAATATTCTCACCTTCTCATGGTTGATAATCGTGCCGATGAAGCAGTTGAATTACTTCAGGCAGGAATGATTTATCACCCCGATAACGCTGAATTAAATTATAGGATGGCTTGCTATCTCTACATGTGCGGAAAAGTTCATGAATCGTATCAGATTCTTGCCGAAGCACTGGAGAAAAATGTCCACCTTTGCCACCTGGTCTTCGAGTATGCTCCTGTCATGGAAAACGACAAGAATATTCTCGATTTAATTGACCTTTATAAAAATAGAATATGAATTTCTCCCTTGATAATATACCGGCACGGTCTGCGAAACCGCGTCAGTCGGGACTTACTATGGTTATGGATAAGGGCTTGAGCACTCGTCAGGCTGAAGACATGATTGAAGTGTCGGGCGACTATATCGACATGGTAAAATTGGGCTTTGGCAGCTCTTATGTTACACCGAATCTCGACAAAAAACTGGCAGTTTATCGCTCGGCTAAAATTCCTGTTTATTTTGGAGGTACACTACTTGAGGCTTTCATTGCTCGAAATAAATTCGATGATTATCTCAAGCTGATCGAAAAGTACAAGCTAACACATGCCGAAGTTAGTGATGGTAGTATTTCACTTGATCACAATAAAAAACTTGAATTTATTCGTAAGCTTAGCAAGTATGTAACTGTCATTACTGAGGTAGGCTCGAAGGAAGAAGGAATTATCATTCACCCAAATAAATGGATTGAATTGATTGAGAGTGAAATTCAGGCCGGTGCATGGAAGGTTATCGCCGAAGCCCGTGAGAGTGGTACTGTCGGTATCTATCGACCGAATGGAAAAGCGCACGTTGTTCTCATCAACAAAATTATTTCTAAAGTTTCAGCCGAGCACATCATCTGGGAAACTCCAAATAAGAGTGGACAGGTTTACTTTATCAAATTGCTGGGTGCCAATGTTAATCTCGGTAACATCGCTCCTACTGAAGTCATCGCTCTGGAATCATTGCGAATCGGACTCCGCAGCGATACTTTCTTTCAGTTTTTGAATAAAAAACAGACGGAGACTTATAAATAATTTTTCGTACTGATTGAATGAAAAGTAAAACAGTTCACTTAACCCGTCATCATTATGGGTTATCCTTCTTTTTATTTATCGTAGTTGCTTTCTCAATGACGGCTTGTTTTTCGACGAAGTCTGTCGAATATCGTCGTATCGAACAAGTTGAATTGAGTGGTTCCTCTTCACCTGTAATTTCTTTCAATCTCATTCTGCAAAACCCCAATAACTGGAGTGTTCGTCTGACCGAGATAAATTCAAATGTTACTGTAGAAAATCGCCCTGTCGGCAGATTGGTTCTTCCGGAACCAATTCGTGTGAAGCGAAATTCAGAAGTAACAATTCCGGTGCGAGTTGAATTATCCACACTCGATTTACTGGCATTACTTCCAACCGGCCTGGGGTTGATCAGTGATAAGAAGCCAATCACAACCGGTATTGTTGGTGATCTGACGATTAAGAAATTTCTGTTTTCGAAAAAATATCCTTTTCAATATTCGCAAAAAGTAATCATAGAATGAGTACTATAAAAGAAGAATTATCAAATTTCCTTTTAACGGGTAACGACTTTGTTAATGAGTTTTCATCACTGACGGCACAGCAACTTAACTGGAAACCGGATGCTCAATCATGGAGCATTGCACAATGTCTCGATCATATTATCAAATCTAACAAAACATACTTCCCCGGTTTTGAACGATTGCATTCGAAGGATTATAAACTTACATTTTGGGAAAAGATCAATCCGCTCACTGCTACGACGGGTCGCCAGATGATTGAGTCGCTCGGTGTTGAGGTTAAGAAGAAATATAAATCACCGCTTATTTTCAGTCCGGCCAAATCAAATATTCAGGCAAGCATTGTTGCTGATTTTGCAACTCATCAGGAGGAATTGATAAAAATCATTTCAAAGCTAGGTTCCGAACAGTTCGAAAAAGGAATTATGACCAGTCCTGTGGCTAAATTAATTTCTCTGAATGTGAAAGATGTAGTCCGCATTCTGCTCGTTCATGAACGTCGCCATTTGCAACAAGCTCTTCGCGTGAAGACACATGAAGGCTTTCCAAAATAAAAAGCCCCGGGTAACTACTCCCGGGGCAAAACCTAACCTAATTTACTGATAACTGTCTTTATTCCACCACGACTTTTCGTACATAGTTTTCACCGTCGTGATTGATTTTAATAATATAATTTCCTTTATTTCCGAGATTAAATGTATTGGAGTAATCGCCTGAATAATCTTTCATATTGATCTTGTAAATTTCTTTTCCGCTCGCATCGACAATTTGAATTTTAATATCACCTCTTTCCTTAGCATTAAACGAGAGCGTGACCTGGCCATTGCTCGGGTTCGGATAACACTCTAAATTTTCCAAATGGTTTTTGCTTTCAGATTTTGTGTCGTCCTCATCCTTTCCTCCTGATCGTTTGTAGATAAAGATCTTCTTGCCATTTTTCTTTACAATTGTTTTTTCCAGTTGTGGCGGCTCTTCATCCTTACCACCGAATACGATTACATGCTTTTCATTGTCCAGGCTGTCTGCCTCGTCTGACTGAAAAAGTCGATGACACTTAAAATTACCGTCTGCATCTGTATCGATTGTAATACTCATTCCGTTTGCCTGTGGAGTTAACGGTGGCATCGGTGGCATTGGCGGCATTGAAAATTCGAAATTGAAGTTGTCGTCGGAGCCATCGGTATCGGTGTAAATTTTAATATTGATGTCTTTTAGCGATTCATCCACCTGGCGTAAGCTCTTATGAACTTCATTCATCGCTTTGCGGATTTCTTCATTCATTTCTTTGAGCTCCTTGCGACTGATTTTCGGCTGAACTCTCATTTTGTATGAAAAGTGTTCATCCCGGTCATCGGTATCGGCTTGTACCATAATATTCCTTGGCTGTTGGAAGTCATCAATTCCGTATCTTTCGGTAATCTGTTTCATTGCTGATTCAAAATCTTCGTCAGTTTCGGCCACAAAAGTGGTATCAATATTTACCTTGTTTTTACCTTCTCGTGACGAGTATTTAAACGTTACCTGCTTACCTTCACGGACGATGGTTGTTGACTGAGCCAGACTGACGGACACTGAAAAGAGGACGATTGCTATTGCCAGTGCTACCCAGGCCATCAATTCTTTCGTATTTGTTTTAGATATCATGGCGTTTTGATTTTGATGATGTCAAAGAAAGGCCTGTCCGAGCCTGTAACCGGTTAAAGTGCCGTTAATCTCTGTTAATGATTGGTTAAAGTCAGCCTTCAATTGTTAATGGATTGTATTTTTGCCTCAGATGACGAAAAAGAAGATACGCGGAATTATTGCTCTCATGAGTCTGGCCCTGATCGGTGTTATTGGCCTTCAGGTGTACTGGATCTTGCATGATATACGTCTTAAGGAGCAGCAATTCGATCAAACGGTCAATCAGGCAATGAATGCCATTGTAGACCGTATTGAGACCAATGAGGCCATGAATCTGGTGCATGAGCGTGTTTTCAATCTGGACCCTAACCGTATATCTCAGCTCATCATTCGCGATACAGCCAGTACGGTTCCTATTACCATTACCGACACTTCGATCGAATTTCCGACGGCCCGCTTCAATGAATTGCCTCCGGTTATTGAAGATCTCGATAATGCCGATATAAACATCGAATATCATCGCCCGGGCAGTAATCAGACCTTCCTGCGTTTTTCACGGAAAAATTACTTTCATAAAGACTCGGTTTCCACACATACCATTCACAGCTCACAGATTACCCGGGTGTATGGAGATTCGGCGGAAGTTATCATCCGACAAAATGAAGAAAAGGTAAAAGCCCGCCTTGAGAAATTAAATCAGGTGATGGAGAAAATGGCAATTGATTTTGCCGGCCCCGACGATGATATTCATACCCGCCTCGACTCGGCACATTTTGATTCTTTGATTCATTCCGAATTAAAAAACCGTGGCATTGAGATTCCTGTTGATTATGGAGTACTCAACGGAACATCGAATAGTTTTGTCATTTCTAACAGTCAGATACCACATTCCGAATTGAAATCTTCGCATTACCGATGTTTGCTCTTCCCGAATGACCTTGTTACAAAGCCGGATTATCTGATTATGCATTTTCCAAACACGATTCAATACGTTCTTGCGTCGATGTGGCTGATGCTTGTAAGCTCATTTATTTTTACGTGCATCATTCTATTCGTTTTTGCATATACGATACAGGTTATTTTTCGTCAAAAGAAGCTCTCAGATATAAAGACGGACTTTATCAATAATATGACGCATGAGTTTAAAACACCTATTGCGACAATCTCGTTGGCTGTAGATTCGATAAAAGATCCGCGAGTTCAGGCTGATCAGACGAAGATGGATTATTTCACTCGTATCATCCGGGAAGAAAATAAACGAATGAATCTACAGGTCGAAAACGTCCTTCAGATGGCGCAGCTAGAGAAAGGGGAATTAAATCTGCGACCTGAAGATGTCAATGTGCATACACTGATTCAAAAGGCAGTAGAGCTTATTGCCATTCAGGTGGAGAGTAAAGGCGGTAAAATAGAAGCTAGTTTGCAGGCTCAATTACCAATGATTAAAGGAGACCCAATCCATTTATCCAATGTGATCTTTAACCTGCTGGATAATGCGAACAAATACTCACCGGAATCGCCCGAAATAAAGATTTCATCCGACAATAATTCGACGGGTATTCTCGTTCGTGTAAGCGATAAGGGAATCGGAATGACGAAAGAAACACAGAAACGAATTTTTGAAAAATTCTATCGCGTTCCGACCGGAAATATTCACAATATAAAAGGCTTTGGATTAGGTTTCAGTTATGTCAAAGCCATCGTCGAACAACATAAAGGATGGATTTCCGTCGATAGCGAATCCGGTCGTGGAAGTACTTTCGAAATTTATTTACCATTCACATCACACTGAAAAAACATAGCATTATGACTACCAAAACTAAAATTCTGCTGGTTGAAGATGATCCGAACTTTGGTTCAGTCCTGAAGAATTATCTCGAGCTAAACGAGTATGAAGTGAAACTTTGTACTGACGGTTTCGCCGGCTATGATCAATTTGTTTCAGGGAAATATGATATCTGCATACTCGATGTCATGATGCCTCGCAAAGACGGCTTCACGCTCGCTAAAGAGATCCGTGAAAAGGATGAACACATTCCTATTATTTTCCTGACGGCAAAAACCATGAAGGAAGATATGCTTTCCGGATTCCGCGTCGGCGCCGATGATTATGTAACCAAGCCTTTCGATTCAGAAGTTCTGCTGTATAAGCTGAAAGCTATCCTGAAGAGAAGTCTTGACAAAAATCACGATCCATCGCAGAAAGAATTCAATATCGGTAAATACCATTTCAACTTCGATCACCGTACTATCATTATGGGAACGGATTCTCAGAAGCTCTCTCCGAAAGAAGCCGAATTGCTCCGTATGCTCTGCATTTATAAAAATGAATTGCTCCCTCGGCAGAAGGCGCTCAAAGAAATCTGGGGTGACGACAACTACTTCAATGCACGAAGTATGGATGTATTCATTACAAAGCTTCGCAAATATTTGAAGGATGATCAATCACTAGATATCATCAACATCCACGGAAAAGGTTTCCGCCT
Source organism: Bacteroidota bacterium (assembly GCA_016721305.1). Taxonomy (GTDB): domain Bacteria; phylum Bacteroidota; class Bacteroidia; order AKYH767-A; family 2013-40CM-41-45; genus JADKIH01. Next base: position 108,271 of record JADKIH010000007.1, on the reverse strand, counting down.
GATCGAAGAAGCCGCAAAAGCTTAAATTTCATACATGTTATTAAAGGTCCATGAGCATCAGTTTATGGACCTTTTTTGTTGAATTCATTTCACAGTTGGGTTCATGTATTTTCATTTTTTAGGCTATATTCGCCCTGTTGGTTATGACTATTGTCTGTAGCCACATCAAATGCAAAGCCCCCCCAAGTTTCTAATTACCAATTTCTAATTTCTAATTTCTAATTACCAACTACCAACTACCAATAGCCTCCAAACAATGCATCGCCGCCAATTCCTGAAAAAATCCTGCACACTTTGTCTTGCCATTGGTGGCGTCGCTGCCGTAGCTACGCTGCTTGATGGTTGCTCAAATATGTTGGTGATTCAATCGGCTGTAGCGGAAAGGAAAATCCCTGTGCTAAAAAGCCAAATGACGGGTCATACGATTGCAATCATCCGTGTAAAGGGATATGGAGCAGATCTTGCGTTGGTACAGGAGACAGCAGGAATGACGGCTTTCGTTTTGCAATGTACGCATGCCGAATATCCGTTGGTGTTTGATGGCAACAGATTTATTTGCAATCAGCATGGAAGCAATTTCACCAAACATGGTGAGGTCATTAATGGTCCTGCACGATTTCCGTTAAATCGCTTAAAGGTTGAAGATGCCGGAGATTCGTATCAGATTTTAATCTGAAACTAGTTCTTGATTATTTTAAGTTTTGAACCATCCGGAGTCTTTACAAAATAAGTTCCGGCAGACCAGTTTTTTCCATTGATGACCTGATTCAAGTCTTTTGAATCACTGAAGAAAACTTCTTTTCCATTTATATCGAAAATTCTGAAGTCGTTCCCCTGCTCCATTCTATCGAAACTTACATTGAACTGCTCAGTAAATGGATTTGGGAAAATGTTGATTCTGGTAGCTTGATCAATTCCTGTCGAACTTAGCGTAAGCCCCGAAATGTAATTTGACAAATATGAAGAAAGATCAAAAGTGTATAATGCCTCGGAATTGTATATCGGAGAATGATCAAATCGCTCATTGCTCATATAATATTTTAACCCGTCAACAGTGGCAACGCCTTCAGTTTGCTCGAACGAAAGCGATACTCCGATCTTTCGTTTATTACATCCAAAGAAATTATGTCCCGGATAATCGTAAAGCAGAAAGAAAAACGGTGATATGGAAGTTGTGTATCCGCATAGGACTACAAGTCGTTTCTCTTTTAAATAAGTTGCTCCGGTTATCATTCCATTTACCGTGCAAGTACCCAAAGGTGGTGCAGAATAAGTCCCCGGAATATTCGGGAAACCATATAATTTAGTCTGGTGACTCACCCATTGTTTCTGAAATAAGAAAATACTGTCTTCCGTAACAATCATCGATTCGCAATCAAAATCGGTTTGATTGCCGCTGACTGCTGTAAAATCTGTTTGATCGGCATACGAGAAATATATTGTGTCAATCTGCGGTGCTCCGGAAGTGAGTGTTGATTTCAGAACTCTCAGAACATGCATGTCGGTTCTGTTTCCGCTGGTATTATTGCCGAAGTCGCCAACATAAATGTATAGGCTGTCTTGAGAGATTTCTTCCCAATCGTAATTGTTTACATTAGGAAGAAAGTATCCATTCGTGATTGCTCCGGTTAATGTATCGAGCTCGTGCAAATATGTATCGGCATCATCATTAATAGTGAGCAAATGATTGTTCCATGCAATTAGGCCGGATGTTTCACTAACTACCGGATCGAGAATTACAGTCGTTGCCGGTGTAACGTATACTGTTGTATATACGCAAGAGCCATCGTTCAATGTGGCGCCGTTATTATAACTTGTGGCCAGTGGATCTGTACAGCCGGGAATTTGTGCAACAGAATTTTGCCAAGTGAGCAAAAGCAATAATAGAATGAGAGGATTTAATTTCTGCATATTATTCTATGACAATTTTTCTGATTAAATCGCCTGTCTTACTGTGCAATCTCAAGAAGTAAATGCCGGAGTTTACTTCAGGAAAAGATAAAGTACATGTATAATCTTCGATAGCTATTCTGTTAGCGATATAAACAACTCTTCCTGTCATATCTATCAAGTCAATATTGACTTCTTCCGATAAGATAGATGTGTTTAATCTGATCTCTCCATGCGAAGGATTCGGATAAATAAAGAGTTCCTGTGATTCACTGATCTCATCAATACCTACCTGGTAGTCGATGGTTAGATTTACATTCATGAAATCACCGTAATCTCCTGCAGTAGCGATGATGGTTCCGGTTGAACCTTTGAGCAAGCGGAAGAAGCCATTGCCGTTGTAGCAGCACAATCCATCGCCATAAGAGTCGTAGGCTGTAAATGAATAGCAACCGTTGGCGAGATACACTGTGTCCATATAAGTTACTCCTGCACCCGGGAAATTTGTTCGCTGATAGAGAACATTTCCTGATTCATCTTTCACCGTCCATGATGCTTCGTTAGGTGAATTGTCTGTCTTTAAGAAGATGCGTATGAAATTTGTGTTGTAGACATTCGTTGTAACAAAAGATGTTGTGAGCGTATCGTCGAACGTATATTCATCTGCAGCATTATTCGGTTGATCAAGATAGGCGGTAAAACTATGCGCTCCGGCACTGAATCCAATTGGAGGGAGTTCAATACTTGTACTGTCCATCATTGCCAGAGCTCCATTCCAAACGTATGTTTGAGCTCCGCCATTGTCGATGTAATAACTAACCGTAACTGTCCTCAATGTATCGGCTCCGTTATTTTTGATCGTGATCATCGGACTCATTCCCTCACAGATTGGGTTACGACGTCGTCCGTCATAGTCGCTCGTTGGCGAAATGATTCGCTCTATTGAAGCATTATTGATGTAAGCTACATTGTCGTACTCGATTGCCTGTGATTGAATGTAGTATTCCGGTGCATAAAAGCCCGACGGACCGCCTGTTACCGTATAAGGAACCATGTTGTAATCTACGGTCAAATTTGAGCCCAGACTTAAGAATGAGCTTGCATCATAATCATGCGGTGTTACATAGGATCCCGGACACCAGTTGGCTCGTTTGTAGAACCACGTGCTTGTATAGCCGGGTGCACCTTGCGGATAAAGCGGATTCGATCCGCAATCACTTCTCCAAAGATGTTGGTTAAATGTGCTTCCATTGATATCAATCGTATGAGTGACATCATAAAACTCTGCCACTTCCTGATTCGGAAAACCTCCGAAGCCGTGACCTGTAGTGATGAGACGAATCTTTTCACGAACAGTGGTTGAATCCGGAGTTAGAGTAAGCGGTTGCAAATGATTTTCAATCGGGTTATTGGCATTTCCATAAGCGAAAGTTCCATTCCACAAATTAGTAACCTTTGAAGCATGCAATGGCGGAGTGCCTTCGATAAAATAGAAATCCGTCGTTACAAACCAACCATTGCTATATCCGCACACATTTGATTGCAGCGTTACACTATCGCGTAAGATGGATTGATAGTCGGTTAGATCGTACCAGAGATTAACTGCCATTCCGTATGGAGTAATTGCTCTTGCAATTTCGAATGGCTCTTTTACTTCGAACACCGTATAAAAGCTATCAACTTGCTGATAAGCTATGCTGTCGAACGGAACAAGTAATGAATCGGTCGCTACTCCATTCGTATCGAACGTATAATTATTATAATATGTTGGCCAAACAACCAGAGTATCTGTTGCTGAAGTTGGATTCAGTGTGTCATTGTAAAACAAAACTTCAAAAGGTGAATTCGGGAAGGAGTCGATTTGATTTAATGTTGTATCATATTGATATGAATAAGTCGTATCGAACATAAATGATAGTGAATCCGGATGTAGCCGTTTACTGAGAATGAATAAGTGTAAGTTACTGTTGAATCCATACTTCCTGTCGGATGCAATACTTTTAGAGTGGCAATTCTATCGTAAATATCGCAGCCAAATGAAGGACAGGAAAGCTGATATTTGAGCAGAATCCTGTAGAAAGACAATGAATCAGATGGAAACTGAAAATCGCTTCGACCGGTATTGCAGTTCTGATGGAGAAGATTGCTGAATCCATGAACAATGGTTGTATCTCCGACCGAAGCTTTTGCTACGGATTGACTAAATGTTATAATTGTGGCCAAAATCAGGCTAAATCTTTGAATCTTTTGCAATAATTGCATCATCTTATGTAGCTTTGTGTTTCCAAATGTAAAAATAATCCATTCATTTTATGTCATTTTACATTGCCATAATTGCCTTCATCGGCTCAGTAATTTCAGGATTGATTCTTCTGATCGTCAACAAGGATGTCAGAAAGGAAAAGTTTGTACTCTACGTCGCTTTTCATGGTATATTTTTATTCGGGTACATCGCTTCTTTGATTCTTAAGGGATCATCAGGCTATGTCATTAATTATTTCTTTACCGGCTTCGTTTGCTCTGCTATTATCCTCAGTGGTCTGGCATGGCGTTCGGATATTTCAAAATATGTGAAGTATTATTTCACCATTTTCACTCTTACTATTCCTATGTTTTTGCTCTCTCCTTCTATGGTGTTGAATTTCATTCTTACTTCTCATTTCTCAGATGCAAATTCAGAGTCATTTTTAGTAGAAGGACGAATCTATCTGGAGCGTCAAAATACAGTGATGTCGACTGACGATTTTCCCCATTACAAGATGATTCGCAAAAAGGGTTTCTTCCACGCTACGATTCAGCGCGACATCGTCTTCGGTGGTAAACTGGATTCAATAAAAGTTCTCGATATACAAACCAATGAGAAAGCTATTATTCGTGGTTACACCAGTACTGTTACTCATGTAAGCTCGCGTGTAGACAGCATGGATGTTGAAGTCCACATGGTTAAAAAATCGGCTGATGGCGTAGAGTACAGACTTTAGTCAGGAAAAAAAGTCAAAAATCAAAAGTCAAAAGCCAAAAGCAGTTTCCTTAGAGCAACCAATTTTCAATCTTCAATATTCAATCTTCAATCTAGATTACTGATCCCAATGAAACCCGCCCTCCTCTTAACCCTACTCTTGTTTTCATCGAAATTGTTCGCTCAGATGCCTGACACGGATATCATGCTTTTTGAAACAAAGCTAGGTGCCGGTCATGTTGACTTCAATAAAGGGAAAAATATTACAGCTCGAAAGGGGTATGATAATCAGCCTTGTTTCAGTCCGGATGGACAGTTTATGCTTTTTGTTTCCATTAGTGAAACTGATTCTACTCAATCTGATGTCTGGATGTACGATATTCAGAAGAAATCTAAAAAGCAAATTACAAATACGAAGGAATCAGAATACTCTCCAACATTTAGTGACGACGGTAAATTGGTGTACGTAGTTCGTGTCGATGCTGATTCAGGACAAAGACTATACTCGATGCCCTGGCCACAAATGAATTCAGCTGATTTGATTGCGAAGACAGATAGCGTAGGATACTTCTGTTTGATAGGCACTTCAAAAATTGCTATGTTTCTTGTCGGATCTCCTAACCGATTAGTCATTCTGGATCGAACAAACGGTGAACAAAAATTTATTTGCAACGAACCGGGTCGTTGTATAAAGATGTCGCCGAAAAAGAAGGATTTAATTTACTTCATCGAAAAACGTGATTCGGTAAATTGGTATCTCAATACCTATAACGTAAAAACGAATAAAACGCTGGTAAAGGTCAAAATGATTAAGGGGTCAGAAGATTTTGCCTTTTTGAAAGATGGTACGCTTGTGAGCGGTTTTATGAATAATCTTTTTCGCTTGAATCCTGCCGAACAAGGTTGGGTTGGCGATAGTCGTTTCGATGAAATGAATGTGCCACCATTCAAACGGATAGCAGCAGACAAGCAGGGTAATCACATTGCCGTAGTATTTACTTCTGAAGATTAACGCATTTTAAGAAAGCGATTTACATTTACTTCCGGATTCAATTGCGTTTTCCCTTCCAGCCACTCTGCCATTTGCAGTGAAAATAATGGGGAGAGCATCACTCCTTTTGTTCCAAGCCCGTTAAAAATAAGAACACGGTCCGAGGTGGGATGCGCTCCAATTACCGGTCGTCTGTCTTTTACGGTAGGCCTTACTCCTGCCGTGTGTTCGATAATGGTATAGGGTACTTTGATATTTTCATTAAGCAAATCGATCAGCTTTACTTTCCCTCCTGCACTTGGTAACTCGTCGGAAAATTTCCACTCATAAGTGGCGCCGCAACGGAAGCGCTTATTACCGATCGGAATAATAAACATTCCGCTGAGTACGATAAAATCTTCCGGCATCGATGGACATTCTATCGTCATGATTTCACCCTTTGCAGGAAGCATGGGAACCTCTTTCCAATAAGGACTGTTTTGACATTGATAGCCTTCACAGAAAATGATTTTCTCCGCCTCAATTCCGTTATATTCGATGCAATCGGAATGAATTTTCAATTGCGAATAATCAAACACTTCATTTGAAAAGCCGACTCACTTATCAGGGACTCGCGGATGGCTTTGGTATACGCCGGCATATTCATCCAACCTGATTGCGTGATTCGCATGAGTTTTTTGAAGTCCTTTAAACATGGTCGATAGGAAGCTTCTTCAAATGACTCCTGAGAAAAATAGTGTTGTAAATCCTGCTCGTCGGCACGGCGTGTCCATTCGTTGAGCTCATGCACGCTGCCAACTAATTCGAGCGCATCGACCGAATGAAAGAAGCGCTGGCCGAATTTCTCCTCCGCCTTTTTGTAGAAATCAAATGCAATCGGTAAAGCCGTATCTGCCATCCATGATTTGACAATCCGGCGACCTGTAATCGGATTCACCAAGCCGGCTGCAACCTGAGAGGAAGCATTTGGGTTGAGCTTGTCGATCACAAAAACACTTTTTCCGAAGTCTTTTAATCGTGCCGTAAGCACCGATCCACCTATACCCTGGCCTACGATGAGGAAGTTGATCATTTTACAAATTGGCTATTTTCGCTTTGGCTGCGAGAAATTCATTCCAGACATTCTTAACGATTTCCCCTGCAGGCAAAATCTGACGGACAGCTGCCGATACCTGTCCAATTTCGAGTTCTCCTTCTTCCATGTCTCCTTCGAACATTCCTTTTTTAGCGCGTGCTCTTCCGAGGAGTGTTTTCAATTCCTCAATGCCTGCTCCACGGCCTTCGGCCTCTTCAACCTGATTAAAGAATGTATTTCTCATAAGCCTTACAGGCGTGAGTTGCTTAAGCATGAGCTTAGTTTCACCTTCTTCGCTGTGGATGACTCGGTTTTTGAACGCCTCGTGTCCTGACGACTCAATAGAAGCTACAAAACGGGTTCCCATTTGAACGGCTTCAGCACCCAGAGCAAAGGCGGCCAGCATTGAAGCACCGTTGGCAATTCCGCCGGCAGCAATTAATGGTAAGGAACAAGCTTCCCGAATCATCGGAATTAGAACGAGGGTTGTTGTTTCTTCGCGCCCATTATGTCCACCGGCTTCAAAACCTTCGGCAACTATTGCATCAACACCGGCTTCTTCACATTTGATTGCGAACTTCTTATTCGCAATTACGTGAACGACTTTAATGCCATGTGATTTGAGAATCGGTGTCCAGGTTTTCGGATTTCCGGCCGACGTGAAAACAATAAGCACTTTCTCTTCGATGATGATTTGCATGACTTCTTCCACATTCGGATAAAGTAATGGCATATTGACACCAAAAGGTTTGGAAGTCGCCTCCTTGCATTTCCGGATATGGGTTCTCAAAACGTCAGGGTACATCGATCCGGCACCAATCAGCCCCAATCCTCCGGCATTACTAACCGCTGCAGCGAGTTCCCACCCACTGCACCAGATCATACCAGCTTGAATTATAGGATATTCGATGCCGAAAAGGGAGGTAATTCTATTGTTCATATTCGTGATAATTCGTTAAGAAATAACGTCGTTCAATACGCCAAAAGTAATACTTTTACAGGCCGGTAGTCGGATCGAAATCCTGCCTCCGGAAATATTTCTTCAATGAAAGCGATCATTCCCGTTGCCGGTATCGGAAGCAAGCTCCGGCCTCATACACATACTCAGCCTAAGGCACTTGTTCCTGTTGCCGGAAAGCCGATACTTTCCCATATCGTCGATAATCTGGTTAAAGCCGGGATCACTGATTTTGTTTTTATCATCGGTTACTTAGGCGACAAAATTGAGGAGTACATCAAAGCTACTTACCCTTCAGTAAAAACGCAATTCGTACTTCAGGAGCCACGATATGGTACCGGTCATGCCGTTTATCTTGCAAGTCATTTGGTTGACCCGAAAGAAGAAGTCATCATTACTTTGGGCGATACAATCTTCGATCTCGATTTAACAGAGGTCATCAATTCTAAAGAATCACTTCTGGGTGTGAAGAAGGTTACTGATCCCCGAACTTTCGGTGTAGCCGAATTGAATGAGGAAGGCTATATCACTAATCTTGTCGAGAAACCTCCCATCCCAAAATCGAATCTTGCGCTCGTTGGAATTTATAAAATCCACGATGCAGGTTTACTCATGAAGAGTCTGGAGAGTATTATCTCCAACGATCAACGAAATAATGGTGAGTTCCATCTAACCGATGCCATTATGCTCATGATTTCCGAAGGATGCAAATTCAAAACCTTTGCTGTAGAGAATTGGTACGATTGCGGTGTGAAGGATAGTCTTCTCGAAACAAATGCCATCATGCTCAAGAAAAATTGTACGCCTGTAAAAGCCGGACAATTTGAAAATACGATTATCATCCCTCCTGTCAGTATTGCTGCTAACTGTGCTATCAGTAACAGCATCATTGGACCGAATGTTTCTATCGGCGAAAATACTATCGTCAACTATTCGATTTTAAAAGATGCCATCATCGGCTCTTATTCCGAAATTCAAAACGCCGTACTCCACCACTCCGTTATCGGCAGTGATGCCTCTTTGCATGGATTGAGTCAGTCGTTGAATTTGGGAGACAGCACGGAGATTGATTTTGGATAAGGAGTTTACGATTCAGAATTCAAAATTATGAATTCAGAATTCATCATTCATAAAAATGATTATGGAAAAAGATACAGAAATATTCTCCCTCATTACTAAAGAAAGATGCTTTTCAATGCTGAATGGGTAAATGTTCAGCCTCACTCCGGCGCTCAGGCGAATGCAGCTGTTATGCTGGGCTTGATTCAACCTGGAGATACGATTCTCGGATTCGACTTGTCACATGGCGGTCACCTTACTCATGGCTCTCCGGTAAACTTTTCCGGAAAATTTTATCGCCCTGTTTTTTATGGTGTAAGTCAGGAAACAGGTCGTGTTGATTATGATGCTATGGAAGCAACAGCAAAACGTGAGAAACCAAAGCTCATGATTGCAGGAGCCTCTTCTTACTCTCGTGATTGGGATTTCGAGCGCATGCGTCGTATTGCTGATGAAGTTGGCGCCTATTGATGGCCGATATCGCTCATCCTGCCGGACTAATAGCACGTGGCTTATTGAATGATCCTCTTCCTCATTGCCATGTCGTAACGACTACCACTCATAAAACACTGCGCGGACCACGTGCCGGTATGATTATGATGGGGAAAGATTTCCCGAATCCTTTTGGACAAAAAACTCCTAAGGGTGAGACTAAAATGATGAGTGCAATTTTAGATGGAGCCGTTTTCCCGGGAACACAAGGCGGTCCCTTGGAGCACGTGATCGCAGGAAAAGCTGTTGCCTTCGGTGAAGATTTGACCGACGATTACCTGAAATATTGCGTACAGACAGTGAAGAATGCACAAGCTATGGCTCATGCATTCATTGAGCTGGGTTATAAAGTAATCAGCGGCGGAACTGACAATCACTCAATGCTAATCGATTTACGTAGCAAGAATGTTACAGGTAAAGTTGCAGAGAATACTCTCGTAAAAGCAGATATTACGGTTAACAAAAACATGGTTCCGTTTGATGATAAATCGCCGTTCATCACCTCAGGTATTCGTGTCGGTACTCCGGCTATGACAACTCGCGGTGTAAAGGAAAAAGACTGCGTGAAAATTGTTCAACTCATCGATGAAGTACTCACCAATACCGAAAATGCCACTAAGGTTGAAGCGGTGAACCAGATCCGTCCAAAGTCTTTTAAAGTAGAACTCAGATTGTTTTTATAAATCACCAGACTGTTTTCCTGAGTGATGTCGAAGCTCTTTTTCAGGAAGGCGAGTAATTCAGTATCTTCATTTGTGTAAAAATACGGCCCGTTGGTTTCTATGCTGAAGTGACGGTCATAGTAACTGCCTGTAGAGAGACAACCATAATAGATGTTAAGCAAAGGATACACTTTCGAAAAGAAAGGTGAATCTTCCTGATAATTTAATCGGTAGTAAATTGACTTTTCATTTACCGGACTGCCATGGGCACTGCCGTAAATGATGATGTTGTGATTGGATTTGAAATCAATTCCGCCGGAAAGTAATTCCGTTAATCTGCCATAGCAAACTTTATCGCGCATATCGTCTTTATCCCAGTCGGCACGAGCCGTCAGAATAAAATTGGCTTCTTTCAATTTCACACGAAGGGTTGAATCGGGCTGATTGATACGTAATTTTTGGACATACTTCCTAAAAGTGTAGATATCGGCTTCTTCCAATCCCTGAACACGAATGCCATAGATAAAGGAACGAATAACACTCAGGTCAACTTTGTTTTTCTCGAGCTCCTTTTTCAGATCATCGAAAAAGGCTTTGTACGATTCTAATCTTGCTCCCGGATTGCCATGATCATATTCGAAATCGACGCCGATGAAGCGAATGTTCTTTTGGAGTTTTTTTAACGAAAAGAAGTACTCGATTTTGTCAGGATCATTCCGCAAGATGGAATCAATCAATGCACGACTTTCTCCCCGGAGATACTTATTCATGAAGCACGTCATAGAATAAGGTGCCTCGAGAATGATATTCAGCGTGTCAGTCGATTTAAAATCAGCATAATTGATTTAATGGCTTCATAATACTCAGCGATTAGTCCGAACATCATGTGTTTCCGAAACAAATAGGCAAATTGCCCCGAAGCGAATCTCCTGAAGGTGCAAAATTCTTTGTGTCTATAGTTGGCCAGCGACAGAAGCAACTGAACAAATCCCAATAAAAGAAGTCGGATGAATTTCCGGATCATGATGTGCGTGTTGCCCAAATGGCATACCTGACAAATCTAAGCGACCCTGTTTCCGGAATGGTGCGAAACCTCGCCGAATCTTTCACTTTTAGGAGAATTCATAATTCAGAATTATGAATTATGAATTAAAACAGCCATGACTTGTAGTAGTCGTCCGACATAATCTCCAACGCTTTCTTTGTTATACAAAGCGGTCGGAAGGTATCGACCATAACGGCCAGTTCTTTTGTTTCTTTCTGGCCGAGGCTTTTCTCAACCGTACCCGGATGCGGACCATGCGGAATGCCGCCCGGATGAAGTGTTATCATGCCTCTGGTAACTTTTTTCCTGGACATAAAATCACCATCGACATAATACAGAACTTCATCAGAGTCAACATTACTGTGATTGTATGGAACCGGAATTCCGAGCGGGTGATAATCGTACAGGCGTGGAACAAAGGAGCAAATCACAAAATTATTTGCTTCGAATGTTTGGTGAATCGGAGGCGGTAAATGTGCCCGTCCTGTGAGTGGTTCGAAATCGTGGATTGAGGAGTGCATAAGGATAAAATTTCCATCCCCCGATTGCATCAAAAGGATGTGGCATAGATGTATGGATACATCATACCTTCCTTTTTAATCATCACTTTGAAATCGCCTTTTTGGTCGAATGTTTCCAAAGCTTCCGGCCGACGAATGTCTCTTTCACAAAATGGAGAATGTTCTTCGAGTTGTCCATAAGCATTTCGGTAACGCTTAGGGAATTCTATGGCGCTAAAAGACTCAACGATGAACAGGCGGTTTTCCGTCGTGTCGAAGTGAATCTGATAGATCGTACCTCTTGGAACAACGAGATAATCGCCATATCCGAATTTCAGATTTCCATAAATTGTCTTCAGCGTTCCTGTTCCTTCGTGGATAAAAATTACTTCATCCGCATCAGCGTTTTTGTAGAAGTAATCTGTCATCGAATTTTTAGGAGCAGCCAGTGTTACATGAACGTCGTTATTGACGAGTACAGGCACACGACTTTCCAGAAAATCGTTAGCGGGTTTTATATGAAATCCTTCAAAACTTTCATGCTTCATCGCTTTCTGAAAAGCAATCTCAGGAGCAACGGAATAAGCTTCTCCGACTTCTTTAATCATTGTCGGTGGATAGCAATGGTAGATCAGTGAATAGACGCTTGAAAAGCCGTGTGTAGACACGAGTTCCTCGGCATAAAGGCTTCCGTCGGGTTTCCGAAATTGAGTGTGGCGCTTTGGCGGAATTGAACCTAGTCGATGGTATTGGGACATTTTGTAGATTTTATAGTCCAAAATTAACTATTTCGCCCGAATATTTTCAATTGCCGGATTCAGATGTTCCCGGCGGAGAAAATATTTTTCTGAACTTTTTAAGCAAATTTAGCTGAAATGGCCTGCTGATGCGTCTTCTGCCGCCTCATTGTCTGTGAATCGACAGAAATAATTTGTTCAAATGTGTGTAAACATTACAGCTGTAAGGTGTGGCACTTTTCGTAGGAACATACACCCCTGCTTTACGATTAACTTGCTATACGGATCAACAAGTATTGTGTCCGTACTGATTTAAAACACTGCACGCATGAAAACGTCAAAATTACAGGTGATTGTAGATCGTCTCTCTCCCCTGTCGAATTTCAGAAAAGCGTTAAGCAGCAGTACTCTGGCCAAAGGTAATTACGCACGTAAAACCGCAGCTTTAGTAACTCTGTTACTCTTTTCGCTTTCTTTCACCGGATACGCGACTACCTATTATTCGCGTACGAATGGCGGTAACTGGAACGTTGCTACCACCTGGTCAACCGTAACATATGGTAACGCCACCAATGCGGGAACTTTCCCTCAGGCAGGTGACGTTGTTAATATTGGTAATGGTTACACTATCTATATTAATGCGGCTATCAGCTGTGCTACAATTAATATCGGTCAGGGTGTGTCCGGAACTCTTGAGTTTCGCTCCACTTCGAATTACACCGTTAACGTTACCGGAAATATTACGGTAAATACCGGAGCCAAATTCTGGTATAACTCAGGTGTAGCCCGAACTCATCAGTTAAACCTTGGCGGTAATTTCGTCAACTTCGGTACTGTTGATTTTTATGTAGCTGCCGGCCAAATTGCCAATCTTACTTTTAACACGGCATCGAATTCATCCGTTACCGGAACAGGTACATGGGATTTGAATACGGTAACCATGAATAAGTCAGGTGCAACTACTTATCAGCTGAATGTGCAGTCGTCAGCTTTCGAAACAGCTATCCGAAATTTCGTCGGTACGTACGGAACTTATATCCACAATAACACAGGTACTTTTAGTATCAATCCAACTCCGGCTACATTTACAATCGGCCCGAATACAACATACAAAGTTCCTCTTGGAATTATGTGGTTTGCTTCAGCTGCCGACAACCTGATTATTCAGGGTGGTTTATATGTGAATGGCGGTAAAGTATATGTTGGAACAACCGCAGGAATTCAAGGTATTCGCTATGACCAAAACGGTACGGGTGTCCCTTATCTGGAAGTCAGCTCCGGTGGTACTCTTCAGGTTTATGGAGGTATTACTTATGGTACTGCTTCAACAACGGAACCTTTCAGCTTCAATATGACAGGCGGTACAGTACTCCTTAACTCAGGTACAACTGGTTCTAATCGTCAGTTATTCTATATCAATGACGTTGCATCCAGTAGTTTTGTAATGTCGAGCGGAACTATCACTTTCCAAAAACCTAATACTGCCGGTTCTCTTACGATCGATTGTAGTATAAATGGTACTCTCGGTACTGTTAATGCTTCAGGTGGTATAATGCAATTTGGTAATGCTTCTACGGCAGCAGGATCTATCTTCAGCTTCCGTCCATATGCAAATGCAGTTTACCCTAATATTAAAATCAGCGGTTCGTCTTTAAATACGACTACTCTCGCAACATCATATGGTTCATCAGCAAATTTCAAACTTAGAAGTTTGTACATCGATGTAAACAAAACTTTTGATATCCGTTCTATCGGTGGAGCATTTGGTGATACAAAACAAATGACTCTTACCAGCACTTGTAATGGTGTGGACGCTATTTATAACGCAGGTTCTTTCCTTGCGCGTTCAAGCACGGTAACTTTTAACCCAACGGGAGCTCAGGCTATTGGCGGAACAACTAGTACTACTTTCTATAATTTGAGTATCAATAATAGCAGCAATATTACATTGAACTATCCTTGTAATGTCTCGAATTTATTGTCAATGGTACTTGGTAAATTGGTTACGACGAATACAAATGTGCTTACCCTTACTTCTACCGCTTCGTCAAATATCGGTAATAATCTATCATTCGTTGATGGTCCGATGATTCAAACAGTGGCTACAGTGGCAACGGTTAATAAAACGTATCCGATCGGAAAAGGCAATGCTTACCGCCCTGCCGTACTTACGGTTACACATTCGAATGCTACATCTGTTACTTATCGCGCAGAAATATTTAACGCTGCAGCTGCAGCATTGCCATACGGACTTCCTCCGACTATATCTAACGTTTCTGCTGTTCGTTATCTTCGTTTCACTCGTTCTATCGTTTCGAATTTTTCCAATGGTAAACTTCAAATGTATTACGATATCGACGACGGTGTAGCAAACAAGAACACTTTGCTCGTTGCACATGATGACGGTGCGGCTACTTGGCAAAATTTCGGCGGTGCGGCAACGGCTAACTGGACAGGAAATATCATCTCCGGTACGTTTACAAACTTCCACAATTACTTCACACTGGCAAACCCTCCGGGCGGTGGTAACCCACTTCCTATCACATTGTCTTCTTTCACTGCTAAGCTTGTGAATAAGCACGTAGATGTGAAATGGACAACTCAGTCGGAAATCAATAACGATTATTTCACTGTTGAACGTTCTTCCAACAATATCGAATACACTCCGATCGGAACTGTATCCGGTTCAGGAAATACAACAGTAGCACATTCTTATAGCTTCACAGATCTTGAACCTTTGAGAGGAATTTCATACTACCGTTTACGTCAGACCGACTACGATGGTAACGCAGAAGTCTTCACACCGGTTGTGATTCAAAACAGCACGAAAGGAACCTTTACGGTATTCCCTAACCCGGCTTGCAACTCTTCAGTTGTTCACCTGGCAGGAGAATCTCCTTTAGAATATTCATCCATCTCTGTTACAGATATTACAGGAAAAATTATTCCTGCAACGATCATGATGAATGAAAATGGTACAGTTGATTTACAGATCGACGAGAACTACTTACGCCGTGGCGCAGTTTACTTCATCAGTGCATCTGATGGCAGCTCCGTTATGCGTCAAAAACTCCTTGTCGAATAAGTATACATGAAACATGGTTTAGTTTGGATTATTGGTTAGGTAAAAAGGCTCCGCAAGGGGCCTTTTTTTTGTGCCTTGATGAACAGCATTTTCTTTAAAAGTCATGGCTTTCCCAACGCTTTCGGTGCTGATATTCGCTTCAGAATGCTATTTTTGCAGAAGAAAATCTTATCCGGATGAAATTAGTCAGCTACACCCACAACGGCCACGAGAAATTAGGCCTTTATAATGCAGGAAATGTCTACGATTTAGCTCTTTTAGCCTCTCAGGCAGGCAAATCCCTGCCCGATTCCATGAAATCGTTTCTCGAGCTGGGTGAAAGCGCAATGGCTATTGCTCATTCACTCGATAAAGCCATTACAGGCGGTTCACTGAAAGCTCAGGCTGTTGATGTGAAAGAAAGCGACTTCCTCGCTCCTGTTCCGCACCCTACGAGCTGCCGCGATGGCTATGCCTTCCGCCAGCATGTAGAAGCTGCACGCCGTAACCGAAAAGTTCCGATGATCGCCGAATTTGATCAATACCCGATTTTCTATTTTACGAATCATAATGCCGTTCAAGGGCCCGGTGAAGTCGTTTGTATGCCTGATCATTTTCAAAAGCTCGACTTCGAATTGGAAGTGGCTATCGTAATCGGTAAAAAAGGTCGTAATGTAAAGGCTGCTGAAGCCGATCAATATATTGCCGGGTACATGATCATGAACGATATGAGCGCCCGTACGCTTCAGATGGAAGAAATGCTGCTCAATCTCGGACCTGCTAAAGGAAAAGATTTCTCTACTGTTATCGGCCCATGGCTGGTTACAGCGGATGAATTGGAGCCCTATAAAGTTCCAGCTAAGCCCGGACATGTTGGAAATAACTACGATCTTCCAATGTTATGTACGGTGAACGGAAAGACGGTTAGCGAAGGAAATATGAAAGATATGGACTGGACGTTTGCCGAAATCATCGAGCGTTGTGCTTATGGTGTGGATATTCTTCCGGGCGATGTCATCGGTTCAGGAACGGTTGGTACCGGTTGCTTTCTGGAATTGAACGGAACAGGCTTGTTGAACAATCCGGATTATAAAGTTCAATGGCTCCAACCTAACGACGTTGTTGAAATGAAAATTAAAGGTCTCGGAACTCTTACCAACACAATTCGGAAAGAGAATACCGATTTCTCTCTGCTTGCTCTGAAAAAAGAGTTGGCAAATTCTTAATGCTCTAATTGAATTGTAAATAATATAATGTCTGACTCTTCCATAACTGTCATAAATCCGGAAGCCGAAAAGGATCAAATCCTAAAAGCATATCGTGCTCTTCTGCGTGCTTTGCGTCCATCGCTGGGTAAAGGCGATAAGAAAATGATTCGCGAAGCATTCGATATGGCTATGGAAGCTCATAAAGATATGCGTCGCAAGACGGGTGAGCCTTACATTCTCCACCCTCTTGCTGTTGCTCAGATTTGTGCGGAAGAAATCGGTCTTGGGCCCCTCGCTATCGTATGCGCACTATTACATGACACGGTTGAGGATACTCACCTGACGCTCGATGATTTGAAAAACGCTTTTGGTGAAAAGGCTGCTTCTATCGTCGATGGACTCACAAAAATTTCCGGAGTCTTCGATAAAGGAACTTCTCTACAGGCTGAGAATTTCCGCAAAATGCTTCTGACACTGTCAGACGATGTCAGAGTGATTCTCATTAAGCTTGCCGATCGTTTGCATAATATGCGTACGCTCGATAGCATGCCGCGTGATAAGCAGTTGAAGATTGCTTCGGAAACAGCTTATCTCTATGCACCGCTTGCCCACCGTCTGGGTTTATATTCATTCAAGACTGAGCTGGAAGATTTGTCCCTCAAATACACGGAGCCTGATATCTACAATGACATCTTCTCGAAAATTCAACAGACGAAGCGTGAACGTAATCGATTCATCAATGAATTTACTGAGCCGATAAAAGAAGAACTTACTAAACAAGGTTTGATCTTCGATATTAAAGGACGTTCGAAATCGATCAACTCCATCTGGAGTAAGATGAAACGTCAGGGTGTTTCTTTCGAAGAGATTTACGATTTATTTGCCATCCGCATCATCATTGATTCTGATGAAGAGAATGAAAAAGCTGCTTGTTGGAAAGCGTATTCCGTCATTACCGATTTTTACCATCCTAATCCGGATCGATTGCGCGATTGGATATCAACTCCAAAAGCCAACGGTTACGAATCGTTGCATACAACGGTGATGGGGCCGAATGGTAAATGGGTAGAAGTGCAGATTCGTTCGCGCCGAATGGATGAGATTGCAGAAAAAGGATATGCTGCTCACTGGAAATATAAAGAATCGGCTGCGGAATCAGCGCTCGACGAATGGATCAGTAAGATCAGAGAATTGCTCGAAAGTCCTGAATCCAATGCGCTCGATTTTATCGATGATTTCAAACTAAATCTTTTTTCAGATGAAATCTTCATCTTTACTCCGAGCGG
Source organism: Bacteroidota bacterium (assembly GCA_016721305.1). Lineage (GTDB taxonomy): Bacteria > Bacteroidota > Bacteroidia > AKYH767-A > 2013-40CM-41-45 > JADKIH01. The sequence goes on along the minus strand of JADKIH010000007.1, from coordinate 90,345 downwards.
AGACATGAAAACATTGCCTTCCGGTGCGACGGCACTTGATTTTGCCTTCGAGATTCACTCTGATCTTGGCAGTAAGTGTATCGGCGCAAAGGTTAATCACAAGCTCGTTCCACTCTCTCACAAATTGCGAAGCGGTGATCAGGTTGAGATTTTAACTTCAAACAAACAAACTCCGAAAGAAGACTGGCTGGCGTACGTTGTTACTGCAAAAGCCAAATCGAAAATAAAGACTGCTCTCAAAGATGAAAAGAAACGTTTCGGCGAAGACGGTAAAGAAGCACTCATGCGGAAATTCCGTCACCTGAAAGTTGATTTTAACAATGAGAACATTAACGAACTCCTCGCCCATTACAAAATTCCTTCTTCACTTGAATTGTTTTATCGCATTGCCAAAGGTGTAATCGATGTTCAGGATCTGAAAGATTTTGTGAATGAAAAAGGTGTTCTGAAAGCAAAAACTCCGGTTCGAATCGAAACGCATTCGCTCGAACAAATGGTGAAGAACATTCGCGGTTCGAGCGATATGTTGGTGATCGGTGAAAATCTCGATAAGATCGACTACAAACTTTCACCTTGTTGCAGCCCGATTCCGGGCGATGACGTTTTCGGTTTTATTACCATTCACGATGGTATTAAAATTCACCGTACAAATTGCCCGAATGCCATTCAGCTGATGTCGAACTATGCGTATCGTATCGTAAAAGCGAAATGGACGAATCAACAACAAATTGCCTTCCTCGCCGGAGTCCGAATGACGGGAATCGACGAAGTGGGTGTTGTCAATAAAATCTCTAAAGTCATCTCCAGCGAATTGAAAGTAAACATGCGTTCGATCAGTATCGATTCCAACGATGGCATCTTCGAAGGAACCATTATGCTCTTCGTTCACGATACCCATCACCTCGACAAGCTCATTCAAAAGCTTAGAGAGATTCATGGGATTTTGACGGTTAGTCGGATTGATGGCAGATAAATTAGCTAATTAGCTAATTAGCTAATTTGTTAGACGAGTACTCGAATTAAACAGAAAAGAATGACCACCCCCGAAATCCTCGCTTCCGTAAAAAAGATCTTTACCGAATATCTGGAAAAGAAAAGTCACCGGAAAACGGAAGAACGATATAATATTCTCGAAGAAGTTTATCAGCTCGATGATCACTTCGACGTGGAATCGCTGTTTGTTCACATGAAGGATAAAGGTTATCAGATCAGCCGGGCGACGATTTACAATACGATCGAACTCTTGCTGGACTGCGAATTGCTCACCAAGCATCAGTTTGGGAAAAATACAGCGCGATTCGAGCGGTCATATTCCTTCCGTCAGCACGATCATCTCATTTGCCAGGATTGCGAGCATGTCTTTGAATTCTGCGATCCCCGTATCCAGCAAATCCAGTAGATGATGGGCGATATCCTCAATTTCGACGTAACCAACCATTCTCTCAATCTGTTTGGAAAATGCCGTGATTTTGCCAATACAGGCAGCTGCAAACATCGTAAAACCCAATGATTACGGGCCTTTCAGAGCTTTTTGGGCTGCTTAAGTGCTAACATTTCAATATTTATTATTCAGGCCTGAAATTAAAATTACCCTTTGCTTTCAGTTCAGAAACTCTTAATTTCACACCATGGAATTTAATTACAAAATCACCAATAATGGCTCGTATGCCGTTGTTGAAATGAGCGGGAATCTGATCGATAAAAATCAGGCTACTCCACTGCTCGATGAAATTCAAACCTATATCGATAAAGGAATCAATAGCTTCGTTATCTCTATGGAGCATTTCCGTTATCTGAATAGCAATGGTCTTAATGTTCTGGTAAACATCCTTACCAAGAGCCGCAAGAATGGCGGCGATACTGCAATCTGCAGCATAAGCGATAAAATTAAAGAACTGTTGATCATCACGAAGCTGAATACCGTCTTCACCATCACAGATGATCTTCCAACGGCGATCAAACAATTCCAAAACTAGAATTGCCGTCGAATAAAAAAACAAAGATCATCCTGCTATATCTCGGGATGATCTTTTATTTTTCAGATAAATCTCATTACTCTCAAGCCTCATTCCATGTCTGTTGATGTATTGTTAGGTCTCCAATGGGGAGACGAAGGAAAAGGGAAAATCGTTGACGTACTTACTCCCGAATATAGTGTCGTTGCCCGTTTTCAGGGTGGCCCGAATGCAGGTCATACACTCGAATTCGAAGGTATCAAGCACGTTCTGCATACCATCCCATCCGGAATTTTTCGTAAAGGCACGGTCAATATTGTCGGCAATGGTGTCGTGATTGATCCGGTTACTCTGAAAAGAGAAATTGATGCGTTAACAAAAATAAACGTTGATACGTCAGCGAGCCTTTTTATCTCGCGAAAAGCACATTTGATTATTCCGACTCATCGTCTGCTCGATGCTGCATCTGAGGCTAGCAAAGGCAGCGAGAAGATCGGCTCTACTCTGCGTGGTATAGGACCAACTTACATGGATAAAACCGGTCGTAACGGACTGCGTGTAGGCGATATCGAATCACCTGATTTTCTTAAGCGCTATGAGAAATTGCGCAACAAACATATTCATCTGCTGAATCAGATGAACTTCGAATTTAAACTCGAAGAACTAGAGCCTGCTTTCATGGAGGGCATTGCCCTGATGCGGACATTGAATTTTGTCGATAGCGAGCATGAGATGAATCGCAACATTTTAGCCGGAAAACAAATTTTGGCCGAAGGTGCACAAGGCTCGCTGTTGGATATTGATTTCGGTTCTTATCCATTTGTAACTTCATCGAATACGATTACTGCCGGTGCCTGTACAGGTTTAGGCGTGGCTCCACGTCATATTGGCAAGGTGTACGGAATCTTCAAGGCATATTGTACTCGCGTAGGCAGTGGCCCGTTTCCGACTGAACTGAATGATGAAACAGGGGAAGCTATTCGTGCTGCAGGTAAAGAATTTGGTGCTACCACAGGTCGTCCTCGTCGTTGCGGCTGGCTCGACTTACCTGCTTTGAAATACGCCATTATGATTAACGGTGTGTCTGATCTGATCATGATGAAGTCAGATGTACTGAGTGGTTTTAAAACCATTCGTGTTTGCACCCATTACGAAATCAACGGAAAGAAAATGGACTACATGCCTTTCGATATTGTAAATGAAGAAGTAAAACCAATCTACAAAGATCTGCCGGGCTGGAATAAGGATCTGACCGGAATCACAGCCGAGAAAGATATGCCTGCTGAGTTGGCTTCTTACATTCAATATCTCGAAAAGGAATTACAGGTTCCGATTACCATCGTTTCTGTTGGTCCTGATCGCCGTCAGACCATTCGCCGTAATGTGGCTGAGCTGATCAGCTGATTTCCGGATTCACCATGACGGATCTGTCCGATTTTCTGGAGACGAAATACCGCCTGTACAACCGCTCCGACTTTATTGAATCGGATCCGATTTCTATTCCTCATCTTTTTTCCGTAGAGCAGGATATTGAAATTTCCGGCTTTCTTACGGCCGTTATTTCCTGGGGTCAGCGCCCGACAATTTTGAAAAATGCCCGGTCGCTCATGAAAATGATGGATGACCGCCCGTATGAATTTGTAAAGGGTTTTACCAAATCCGACTTGAGACCGTTTGTCGCTTTTAAGCATCGGACATTTAATTCACTTGATCTGAATTTCTTTCTCACTTCTTTGAAGAGGATTTATTCGAAATACCCTTCGATGGAAGATTTACTGCTATCAAAATGCAGGGAAGCCGACGAAGATTACAAAAGCGTTATTTCAGCTTGGAGACAAGAATTTTTTGGCCGGACGGCCGTTCATCGTTCGATGAAACACTTCTCAAATCCTGAGGCAAATTCGGCCGCCAAACGAATCAACATGTTCATGCGGTGGATGGTTCGCCGCGACGAATTCGGTGTCGATTTTGGAATATGGTCTCGCCTTTCACCGGCCTTACTTACCTGCCCGCTTGATGTCCATTCCGGTCGCGTGGCCAGAAAACTGGGGCTTTTACATCGGACACAAGACGATTGGAAAGCCGCTTCTGAATTGACGGCAGCTTTACGAACAATCGACCCTGCTGACCCGGTAAAATATGATTTCGCACTCTTTGGTTTAGGTGTGTTTGAGAAGTTTTGAATGCGTATATTTGGACACAAATGCAATTCATCTATCCCGAATTCCTTTTCGCTCTGGTGGCTCTGGCGATCCCCATCATTGTTCACCTCTTTAATTTTCGCCGTTTTCGGAAAATTTACTTCACCAACGTCCGTTTCCTTCGTGAAATAAAGCAGGATACTCAATCCCGCTCCCGCCTAAAGCATTTATTGGTACTGGCTTCACGATTATTGGCACTTACATTCCTTGTACTGGCTTTTGCACAACCAATCATCCCTGCAAATAAGCAGCATGCACCGGCCGGCCAAAAACGCATTTCAGTCTATGTCGATAATTCATTCAGCATGGACGCTGTCGGGAAAAATGGTAATCTGCTCGAGACAGCCAAGAAGAAAGCCCGCGAAATTGCCGGAGCTTATAAACCCTCCGACCAGTTTCAACTGCTAACGACATCGTTTGAAGGCCGTCACCAGCGTTTGGTTAACAGAGATGAATTCCTGACGCTTGTCGATGAAATAAAGCCTAATGCCTCGGTTAGAAATCTGACCGAAGTAATAGCCCGACAAAACGAAGCGTTGAGCTCAGGAAGTGCCGAGAAGGTTTCTAAAACTGCTTATGTAATTTCTGATTTCCAGCAAGCCAATACCAATCTGAACGAATTAAAGGAAGATTCTGCTCTGCAGATTTCGCTTGTACCGGTAGAAGCTTCGGCGCAGAATAATCTCTATATCGATACATGCTCTCTCTTCACCCCTTTCGTTCAGCTCAATGTTCCGAATGATCTCATTGTTGAAGTTAGGAATGCCGGAGATAAAACTGCCGAGAATATACCTGTGAAATTAATGATCAATGGCGTTCAAAAGGCTCTTGCCAGCGTAACTGTTCCGGAAAAGGAAAAGCTTCGGTGCATTTGTCCTTCACCATTTCTCAACCCGGATGGCAAAAAGCGCAAATAAATATTGCCGATTATCCGGTGAGCTTCGACGATAACTTCTATTTTAATTTCAATGTTCGCTCAGGCATAAACGTTACTGCTATCAATGGTACTCAGCCTGCGAAAGAACTTTTATCCATTTTTGGCAACGACCCTTATTTCAATTTCAGGAATTCATCCATGGGTCAAATCGATTATTCCTCCTTCTCCGGAAATCAACTGATAATCCTGAACCAATTGCCGTCGTTTTCTTCTGGGCTTGTTCAGGAATTAAAAAAGTATGTAAATGGCGGCGGATCGGTTTTCATTATTCCGGCTGAAGATGCCTCACTGGCAACTTATAATGATTTCATGAGTGAAATCGGTGGTGATACATGGAATTCAAAGGTGACACAGGAGGACAAAGTTTCTAAAATTGAAGCAAAGCATTTATTATTCGCCGATGTGTTTGAAAAAGGAAAAGCTCTTCCGGAGAATATTGATTTACCCGTCGTCCACCGCTATTTCCCTATCACTTTGAAGAGTCGCAGTTCAGGTGATGTGATCATGAAAATGCAAAGTGGAAATCCGTTTTTGATATCTCAGTTTTACGGAAAAGGAACTGTTTATTCGCTTGCAACTTCACTTGACGACGAAGCCGGAAGTTTTCCGCGTCATGCGCTATTTGTGCCGGTATTCCTTCGGGCAGCTTTGATTGGCGTTACCGAAATCAGCAGACCACTTCTCATTGGACGTGATCACGAATTCATGATCACCGATACTTTAATTGCGAATGATCAGGTTCTACATCTGGAAAACAAAGAATTGAAATTCGATGTCATTCCCGAAAGTCGTTTGATTGGAAGCAGTACTCAAATCTCTGTACACGATCAGGTTCAACAGGCCGGAAATTATGATTTGCTTTCTACAGGTAATTTGCTGCAAGTACAGTCATTCAATTTTGATCGCCATGAATCTGATCTTTCAGTTTACTCAGGTTCGGAATTAACTGAGATGACATCAAAACTCAATGCAGCCACGGTGAATGTGATCGAAAGCGAAGGAAAAGATTTATCGCACAGCATTGCTCAACTTAACGAAGGAAAACGTCTCTGGAAATATTGCATCATTCTTACCCTTATTTTCCTGGGCGTCGAAATAGTCTTAATCCGGTTTTTCCAACAATCTGCTAAAGCTAAGTAAAGAGCTCTTGCAGATTTTAAAAGAACCTGATTCAAATATTTCTAAAATAAACTCATTGAAAAACCGATAAACCCGTCTGTCATGAAAATTATTCTTCAGGAAGTAATGGTTATCTCTCCCGGCAGCAAGCATCACATGAAGGTCAGAGATATTTTGATCGAAAATGGTATGATCACCAAGACCGATGATCCGGGAAAAATAAAGGACAGCTCAGCTAAAGTGATTCACGGCAAAAATTATCATGTCAGCAGCGGTTGGTTCGATGTACATGTTAATTTCCGCGAGCCGGGATTAGAGCACAAAGAAACGATTGACTCGGGCTGCAAAGCCGCTGCCCATGGAGGCTTTACGGGCGTTCTGCTGATGCCTTCTACCGAACCGGCAATTTCCTCTAAGACTTCGGTCGACTTTATTCTTAAACGTGCAGCAGGCCTGTTAGTCGATGTGATTCCTGCAGGAAGCCTTTCCGTTAATCGCGAAGGAAAGGATTTATCAGAGATGTACGATATGGCTCAGTCGGGCACAAAAGTCTTTACCGACGATAAAAGAGCAGTCCAGGATGCAGGATTAATGACGCGGGCACTTCAATACACGAAAACATTCGGTGCGAAAATATTTTCATTTGCCGAAGACAAAAGCATTGCCGGTAAAGGACAAATTCACGAAAGCTCGAATTCAGTTTTGTTGGGCTTGAAAGGAATTCCGTCGATTGCCGAAGAAGTCATGATCAATCGCGATTTATACCTTGCTGCTTATACTGAAAGTCCGATCCACTTCTCCACCATCTCAACAGCCGGTAGTGTGGACTTGATACGCAAGGCCAAAGCAAACGGCATGAAGATTACTGCCGATGTGTCTGCGCTGCATTTACTGCTCGACGATTCGTCGCTGAGCGGATTTGACTCTGTGTTCAAAGTAAAACCTCCACTACGCTCTGCTTCCGATATTCGTGCGCTTAAAGACGGCTTGAAAGATGGGACCATCGATTGTATCACTTCCGATCATTGTCCGGAAGACGTCGAAAATAAAAAGAAGGAATTTGAATTGGCAGCCTATGGAGCAACAGGACTCGAAACTGCTTTTGCTGCAGCTCGTACGGCGACAAAAGATATGCTTAGCATTGGAGAACTTATCGCCAAGTTTACTACTCACGCACGAAGTTGCGCGGGTTTGAAAAATGATATTGTTGAAGAAGGTCACGAAGCGAATCTGACAGTCTTTGATCCGGATAAAAAATGGACGGTTGATCTAAAAGGGCTTCATTCTAAATCGATGAATAATCCTTTCATCGGAAAAGACTTGATCGGAAAAGCTATTGCCGTTATCAATAATGAAAAATTAGAGTTGATCGATTAATCTATGCGCGTACTTATGGTCTGTCTGGGGAATATTTGTCGCTCTCCCATGGCAGAAGGAATTCTGACAAACAGTGCAAAGGAAAATGGCGTTTCGATCGAAGTAGATTCAGCCGGTACCGGGAATTATCACGTTGGTGAAAATCCCGATCCGAGAGCTATTGCCACGGCAAAAAAATTTGGTGTCGACATTTCGGATCTCATAGCTCGTCAGTTTAAGAAGGAAGATTTCCAACAGTTTGATCATATCTTCGTGATGGATAAATCGAATTATGACAATGTGATTCGATTGGCACAAAGTAATTCTGATCGTCAGAAAGTGAGATTATATCTTTCGCTTATTCCATCATTTCCTCTCGAAGAAGTTCCCGATCCCTGGTTTGGTGGCCCGGAAGGATTTGTCGAAGTATTTCAAATGTTGAATAAAGCAACAGATGCATTTTTGGAAGAAATAAAGGACGTGAAGTAATTGACTTAGTCATGAGTAAAACAACGCTATACCTCATTCCCGTAAACCTCTCCGACGATCAAACGGATGTTCTTCCTGAACATGCTTTGCAAGTGGTAAGGTCGTTGGATGAGTTCGTTGTTGAAAATGAAAAATCTGCCAGAGCTTTTTTGAAAAGAATACAATCGCCTATTCCTCAGTCTTCGTTTATTTTCCATCTGTTAAACGAGCATTCTACTCCTGAAGAGCAATCTGCATTGTCTGCTGTTTTGAAAAAAGGAAAACCGATCGGTCTGATGAGTGAGGCCGGATGTCCCGGAATTGCGGATCCCGGTAGCGAGCTCGTTAGAATGGCCCACGAACAGAATATCGAAGTAATTCCTTTCATTGGCCCCTCGTCTATTTTCCTCGGACTGATGGGAAGCGGACTAAACGGACAATCGTTCGTTTTTCACGGCTATCTTCCCCGGGAAGCTGCGCAACGTAAAAATCGGTTGAAAGAACTCGAGCGTGATGCTGTCAAAAAAATCAAACTCAAATATTTATTGAGACTCCATACCGAAATGATCAGATGCTTGCCGATATGCTTGAAATTTTTCACCCGAAACGAGAATATGTATCGGAGTAAATCTGACTTCTCCAAAGCAACTTTTGAAAACCCGATCTGTTATGGATTGGAAGAAATCAATACCTTCACTACATAAACATCCGGCAGTTTTTCTGCTTGGCAAATAGATTTTTACCTCGTGTCCTTAATTATTCGCCCCGCTCTTGTAACTGATGCTGCCGGAATTCGCGATTTCCTGGAGGAAACCATTGTAGCCGAAACCCGATTTGTAATCTCCTTGCCCGAAGAACTTCTACTGAATCCGGAACAACAAAGCGCTTGGATCAAGGATTATGAGCAAGATCCGGATGCCATTCTGATTGTTGCCGAATTGGAACAGAAGATTGTCGGCGTACTCGATTTTAAAACTAAAAAGAGAAAACGTCTGGCACATACCGGTGAATTTGGAATCAGTGTCCGTCCCGGGTCTCAGGATAAAAAAATCGGGCAAAAAATGCTCGACAGTTTTTTTATGAATGGGCACGGAAGAATCCAAGTGTCGAAAAGGTTATCCTCTGTGTTTTGCATCTAATGAGAGGGCGATTCATGTCTACGAGAAATTAGGATTTATTTTCGAGGGAAGACAAAAAAAAGCCGTCAAAATGAGTGACGGCGTTTACGAAGACCTTATTTATATGGCTTTGGAAGTTTAAGCTATTATTGACGCTTAAAATGAACTTCCATATCACCGTGAGAATCGTCATCAACCAATTCTATGGTATTTGATTGGGCTGCTTTAATGATCCAGTCTTTGGTAAGATAATTTAGCGGTGGATTGTGACCAAGATCGATGTGGATTTCATTCACACCATCATCATCGGCATGCCAGGAGCCAACCGTAGTATTAGTATCACTGGCAGCTGTTAAAACGCCGTCGGTATTGAATACAAATGTGTAATGTTCGAATAGATAGGCTTCATCAACCTGATCTTCGACACAGTAATCAATTTTCCATGTCCCGGTTATGATAATGCCATTAATGGGTGTCGATGACCCTTTATCTTTCTTGCAGGATGACAAGAAAGTTAATCCCGGTAAAAAGGGCTACAACCAAAATTAAGCGACTAGGCATTTTACTCATTGGAATTGACTCAGAGGTAATATTACAGTAAAAATACGCTAAAACAGGCTAAAATAATAATTATTCAATCCGGACAAGGAAATTGAATGACTGAACAGGCATTTGTACATACTGAATGAAAAATATGTTTCCTGCAATAGCCCTAAAATAGCCATATTCCGAAGCTTTAGACTTGGATTTATCCTAAAATTAGGGATTGAAATGGGATTCTGCAGAGTCCAGCGACATAGTTTTTAACAAAAGTAATGAGCATTGAAAGTGAATAAAATTGACGCATTTCAGCTCCTAAAATATGTACGCGATGTATCTTTGATAAAAAAGTAAGGAATGAATAACCTTATTATCGATGATACATTTGTCAAAGAGGGACAACAGCAAGCTGTGATTCCGGGCGTATGGACACGCCTTAGTGCCTTGGCCATCGATATTATTTTTCTAAGTATAATAACCATACCTATTCAGTATTTCAATATCACAATTTGGAAAAATGTTCCGTTGCTGCTTGGGACTTCTATTCTTTCCGTTGTATACAAACCGTTTTTCGAATATTCTTTCGGGGCCACGATTGGAAAAATGGCCATGCATCTGACGGTACTCAATTATAAACACAAGAAAGCAAAGTTGAGCCGTATTTTACTGCGAAATGTATTTTATCTCATCCCAAACATCTTATCTTCTCTGATCACATTTCTGGTCTTTAATCGCCCCGACTTTTCAAGCATGCATTCCTTACTTGGTTATTTTGAAATGATGAAAAACTCCGGAATGTTCACTGCATTTAACCGAACAATATTCTTGGTGAGTATAGTTGATGGTATCGTTGCATTGATGACGAAGAAACATCGCGCTCTTCACGATTATATCGGCGGCACAATCGTAGTTCAAACCCGAAAATGAATGTAGCTTTATTGTGGTGAGATTCCACTCACTGCAGGTAGATCTTCGGCGGAAACAATTTCAATATCAAATATCAGAGAAGTATATGGTGGTACGATGTACGTTCCGTCTTTCGGACGTCTGATCCCTTCTTCACCATAGGCAAGTCTGGATGGAACAATTAAAGTAACCTTAGAACCTGTTTTTAGCTTCTTCATTGCCAGTTCCCAGCCTAAGATTACGTGATGTGCTCCTGAAACAAAGCGATATGGATGTCCTGCTTTCTTTGTACCATCGAAAACTTTCCCATCGAGAAATCTTCCTTCGTATTCAACGGTAACAATTTTTCCGCTATCGACGCTCTCCCCTTTGCCCATTTCGTGGATGATCATGTAATAACCACTCGAATCCGGTTTTTCCTTAATGCCGTTATCGAAGAGATACTTATTCAGGGCTGCTCTTTCCTTCTTTTCCTTTTCACTCATCTTTAATTCGATTTCAAGCTCGGCTTCTTCGTAGGATTGAATTTTAACGACTTTTACATCGAAGCGAATTAAAGTTCCTTCCAGGAATGCTGTTTGATTTTGAGCAATGGAAGAAATTCCTTTGCCCCGGTATAAGTAATTGTATAGCGAATCTGCCGGAACGAAGAAAGTTGCGCTGTCATTTGCCGCCAGATTTGTTAAGCCGTCTTCCAAACTACCTATGAATGGAATTTTGTCGAGTTGAAATCGCAGCGGAACGTTAGCATTGCGCGAATCGAAAAGTATTGAATCCTTCGAATTCTTGTACACCATTTCAATGGTGATGTAATCGCCTAACTTAACTTTAGGACCGGTGGATTTTGTGTAGAGAATATATTTGTAACCGGAACCGGTTTTTAATTCGCTTCCTTTTTCCTTACAAGCAAAAACTACGATGGCAAGAATGATTGCCGGTAACCATTTTTTCATTTATACGTCTCTTAGTTGAAAATACGAAATAATTGTGATTAGATCCCTACGGGATATACCATTCTCTTCTCGTATTTTAATTTTGGAATGGAATATTTACTTTTAATAATTCAACGTCATAATACAGTGCCGCAGCAGGAGGAATTTTTTCTCCATCGCCCGACAGGCCGTAACCTAAATGCATGGGGACAACCAGATGTGCTTTGTCACCTTCAACCATTTTCATTAAGCCTTCTTCGAGTCCGTTTGATGAACGCCCCTCGCCTATTTTAAAATGAAATGGTTTCAGGCTATCGGCTTCATAACACAAAGTGCCATCGAGCAGAAATACCCTGCAGGCGATTACAACTTCATCGTGAATAATCGGACTGTTTTTTCCTTTTCCATGTTTGTAAATACCAATCCTAAGTCCGGTACCGGTTCGCTCAACTGCAAATGCATGGCGCTTTACAAATTCGTCGATCATACCTGATTCTTTATGAACGAGAATTTGATTGGCATTTTCCAGATGCACTTTCATGCTGTCCTCGTTCATAATATTTGTCGGAGGTGTTGGTTTTTGTTTGCATGACGATGTCAGAAGCAGGAGTGAAAATATAATAATTAGCTTATTCATCCTGTCAGCCGTTTAATTGAGAACGATAAAGTGGAAGTATTTCTATAAATTTCTTTACTGCATCGTGAAGCGACTCTTTCGACATTCCTCCCGCTGCATTTCGATGACCTCCGCCGCCAAAGAATCGGGCAGAAAGTTCTTTTACCGAAAAATCGCCTTTGCTTCGGAAAGAGATTTTTATCATTCCGTCGCGATCTGAGAAAAATGCTGCCATCTTGATACCATCTATGCTGAGAGCATAATTGACTAATCCTTCTGTATCGCCACTCCTGAAATTAAACATGCTCAGTTCTGCTTCGGATAAAGAAATATAGGCTGTATTGAATTCAGGAAGTACAACTAATTTTTCCTTGAGCGAATAACCCATTAACCTCAACCGATTCTCCGTGCTGGTGTCGTATATTCTTTCGTGAATCAGATAATTCACAGCTCCTGCTTCCATCAAGTCGGCTACAATACGATGGACATCGGCCTTCATCGATGAATAACGAAACGAATTTGTGTCAGTCATTATCCCACAGTAAAGACATTCTGCGATTTCTTTATTGATATTCGTTTTGTCGCCCATCGCCACGATAAATCGATAAACCAATTCGCAGGTGGAACAAGCGTCGCTGTAGGAAAACATGAAGTCGAACACTTGCTCCGGATCCAGATGATGATCAATGAGAACTTTCGGAGAAGCTGAAGTCCTGACACTCTGCTCCAAACCTTCTATTCGAGCAAGCCAGTTGAAGTCGAGGCAAAAAACGAGGTCGGCAGATTGCAAAAGATTCTTTGCCTGCTCAGGATTCTTATCATAACTGACAACGGATGAATTCCCGGGTAGCCAATTCAAAAAATCGGGGTAATCGCTCGGGAGTTACTACCGTTGCTTTAATTCCTTTTTAGAAAAGTAATTGTAAAGTCCGAGTGAAGATCCCATAGCGTCGCCATCAGGACGATGGTGAGTAGTGATGACTATTTTTCCTGCTTTACTAAGTACATCCTTCAGTCGATTTATTTCATCTGTCGGAAAAAGCATATTTCTAGTTTGGTGGGTATGGCTGAAATCTTAATTTTCAACTTTTTCGAAGCGTTTTATGATATAATCTCCTGCATTATTCATTCGGACAAAATAAATTCCATCGTTCATGTTCTTGAGCGATACCGTTGTGTGAGTTCCTGTAGCTTTGGTTTCTAAAACGATTTTCCGAGAATATCGGTAATGATGATTGAATGATCCCGTAAATTTTCAGAAGTAGAAATCGAGAGTTCGTTGTGTGCCGGATTTGGAAACAGATGGATAAGCTGTGTGGTTTCCATATCCGGTATTCCGACAAAACCACAAGTCGTGAGTGATCCGAATGCATCAGCTTTCCCGTAACCCCATGCGTTGTTCGGGTATGGTCCCCACGTAAATGTGTCTTGCTGTGCACAACCGATCAGAGCATTTTTAATATCTGCCCAATTGGCTGTCGGATTTTGTTCCAAATAAAGCGCAGCAACCTGCAACAGGGGCCGAAGCCGATGTTCCTCCACCGGTTACGTGAAAACCATCCTGTGAGACTTTATAAGGCTGTGCACTGATGAGTCCGGGGATAATAGTCAATACACCATCTGATAAGATATGGTGACCGGGAGCGACGATTTCGGGCTTAATACGTCCGTCGCGTGTAGGACCACGGCTACTGTTCTCTGCCAGTTGACTTGGTTTGTCGGTAGCTGTTATTTGAAGTACTCCGTTGTAATCGACGTGACGATCGGTGTTGTAATAATTTCCAACGGTAATTACATTGTCGAGACAGGCAATTCCACTTACGATAGATTGATTGGTATCGGGTGTGATATATTGTGCCATCGGCAATAAGTACCTGACGTTGCGTAAGGTCTGCCATTGCCAGTCGAATGAGTAAGAGTCGTATTGTCCGTTGCCAGTTGTTGAGAATCGCCAGAAATAATCGGATGAGTCGGGTGTAATAAAATTTCGAGTTCATATACTCCGCATTGAGTGAGCCAAAGGTCTGAATAATCCCAAGGCGATTTCCTCCCACGATTAAATTGCGAGTGACCAAGGTATTTAGTGTTGGAGATATCGTCGTATGCGGTGGTACCGCGAAATTCGTAATAAGGAGATACCTTGTCGGCTCCAATTGAATAGCGAATCGAATTAAAATTTGCAGTGTCGGCATAAATCTGAACGTACGCCCCGCCATAGCCGGCATTGTAAACGAACCAGCTGAAAGATGTATCGCCAACCGCCGAATTGTGGCTGATGTGGAAAGGATAAACAACACCCTACATTTCCGGCTGCTGCAACAAGCGCTCTTCCTGCCTGTTGGTTTAGGAGATTGCTGATGTATTGCGATTCCAGATCGAGTCCGTCATGTGAACCGATGTAATCTCCGAGTGAGGCATTGATAACACATGGTTTCCCTAATTGCTGAGCCTTATTGAAAATATATTCAACGGCATTCGCCATTCTGGGTGTATTGTCGGCAGCCACAAAATCAAAACCAACAATAATGAGATCACTTTTGGTGCTACGCCTCGCCAGTTACCTGTTGCAAGTCCATTGCCCGCAGCGATTCCTGTGACATAAGTTCCATGACCAAACTGATCCTCGCCCGTATGTGAAGTAGCCAAGCCGGCATCAATGTCGGCGCCGCTCCACTCCTGTCCATAACCATACGATGGTGTATTTGAAGCCACCGGTTTTGTCATATCCCATAACCATTTTACACGTGTATGACCGGTGCTGTCTTTGAAGTCGGGATGATTCAAATCTAAACCTGAATCGATAATTCCCATGATGACACCATTGCCCGTGTACGATTGAGCCAACGGCGTTTGACCGTCGTAGACTTCATTAACCCTGCAAAGCATCCGCATGGTGTCGTTCATCGTTTGGTAGTGATGTGTATTCCCTTCTATTTGTTCAATGAACGGTTGTTGCAGCAACGAAGGAATGCTGCCAAAGGGAAGACGGGCGATCACAATATCTCCTGCCGAACCTTTGATCTTTCCGTTGATTGACTTGATGTAAGAAACGATTTCCGAAACGTCTCCCTTGATGAGAATGTCGGTGGTGACGGATCTCTTTTGCGGATCGTTGATGTTCTTTTCGCATCGACATATTGATCGATACATGCTCCTGACCAAAACAGATTGTCGAGAGCAAAATGAAAAAAGGAAGTAACTTGTGTGACATGTGTATGTTAATTAAAAGTGGTCTTGCTGTTTCAGTTGTCTTCCACGGAGAGATTACACTTGATTGTGAGAATGCCTGAAACATTGTTCAAAGGTCAAGATTCACAGGCAGTCGGTGTAGTGAAATGCAAATACTTTTAAAAAATCAATGTGAATAAAGTTCAGGCATTTTTAAGGCTAATCAGAGGACTCGGTGTTTGAAGCGATATAAATATTTATTTAACGGCTTTTGCATTGGAATGGTATTCTCCGTTATATTTGTGATACAGGCAGATCATTCTTTGCCACACTAATGGTTCCTTAGTGTGTTAATCGAATCTTACTTCGGATCCAAGCCACACCTGGGTTTCATAAAACTATCAGTTCATGAAATGCTCAGTATTTCAGTACCCGTACGAAAAAGTGCTCCGCCGGACAAAGGGTGTCTTGCCGAAATTGAAGATGAGAATTGTGAACTTTGATTCTGTTAAAGGGAACATTCGCGCAACGACCTCTTTCTCCTTTCTCAAGCCAACGATTCAGGTTGACCTGCTGTTGGAACCTATGGAAGATCATCATACCCGTGTTACCGTACGTGGTTTGGTAGTCAAAAAGCATTTCTTTCAGCGAAAAACAGATCCGGAATCGAACGAAGCTGCCGTTTTAGATGCTATTTCGTCGGTTATTTGATTTTTTGCGTATTTTTCGCCTTCAATGCAGTCACGCCGACAAATTTTCCTTCAACATCTTGCCCAGACCAGTCAATTTCCTCCTATGCTCGATATCGATCGTGCCGAAGGGGTATATCTGATCGATCGGTCAGGAAAAAAGTACATCGACCTTATTTCGGGAATTTCGGTATCCAGTTTAGGACACAGGCATCCGGAAGTTCTGGCAGCGATCCACAAACAAGTAGATGAGCACATGCATCTTATGGTGTATGGGGAGTTCATTGTCTCGCCTCAAATTCAGTTGGCCGAATTGGTCGCTTCCTCTTGCCTTCTTCACTCAGTTCAGTTTATTTCACCAATAGCGGTACGGAAGCAACGGAAGGGGCTATGAAATTGGCTAAACGACTAACAGGCCGCACTTCGATTGCATCTTTCCGGAATGCATATCATGGAAGTTCTCAGGGTGCACTGAGTATTTGCGGAAATGAAGAGTTGAAAAATGCTTTCCGACCTTTGTTGTCGGGACATATTATGCTCGACTATAACAATACAGAAAGCCTCTCGTTAATTGACGAAAAACAGCTGCCGTTTTCGTTGAACCGATCCAAGCTGAGGCAGGTATTATCTTGCCTGAAGGCGATTTTCTTGAACAATTGGCTGCGCGATGCAAAGAAACCGGTGCATTGCTGGTGTTCGATGAAATCCAGACCGGTATGGGACGCACCGGTTCTTTGTTTGCCTTTCGAAGCAAACGAATGTTGTTCCTGATATCCTTCTGCTCGGAAAAGCTTTTGGCGGCGGTATGCCTCTGGCTGCTTTCATTGCCTCTCGCGAAAAATGCAGGCTTTAACTCATGAACCTGTTCTTGGTCATCTGACTACTTTCGGTGGACATCCTGTTTGCTGTGCAGCATCTATTGCGGCTTTAAACGTTATTGTTAGAGATGGATTTAGCCACTCAGGCTGTAAAGAAAGAAGCATTGATTCGAAAAGTCTTTCGCATCCGAAAATTAAAGCTGTCAGAGGTCAGGGCTTACTACTTTGCATTGAATTTGACAATGAAAAAATAAATCAGGAAGTAATCTTGAGGTGCTATGACAAAGGTTTAATTACAGATTGGTTCCTTTTCGCCCGCATTGCCTTCGAATCGCTCCTCCTCTGACTATTTCAGATGAAGAAATTCTAAAGTCGAGCGGGATCATTCTGGATTCCATCAATGAAGTCGCTTAATTATGCTATTTTGAACCTCATTAATCACACATGCAATGAATGTACTAATTGTCGAGGATGAACGTCAGCTCTCACATGAAATTGAAATCTTTCTGACTAAACAAGGTTATCATTGTGATGTCGCTTTCAATGGTAAAAGTGCATCAGAAAAAATCTTTGTTAACTCCTACGATTTTGTGCTTCTCGATATCGGTCTTCCTGAATACAATGGATTCCAGCTTTTGAAAGAAGCAAAAGAAACCGGCAAAGATGCGGCCTTTATTATTCTCACTGCCAGAGGTTCTATCGACGATCGAATTACAGGACTCGATCTAGGCGCCGACGATTATCTGGCAAAACCTTTTTCTTTACTGGAACTTCAGGCCAGAATGCAAGCCATTCTTCGTCGTAAGCATGGTTTAAAAACAATTCGATTCAAATCCATGATTATACCATGGACATTCAGAACCGAACGGTTTCACATGAGAAAAATGTGATCAATCTTACCAAGAAGGAATTCGATATTTTGCACTATATGGCTTTGCATAAGAATCGTGTAATCACACGCATTCAACTAACGGAGCATATCTGGGGCGATGTACTGGAAGAAGATTACGAATCAAACTACATCGATGTTCACATGAAAAACCTCCGCAAAAAATTGGCGGCCTTTGGTAATTCAGACTTCATCGAAACCGTTCGAGGAATCGGTTACCGCCTCAATATGACGTGATAATTGTCCTCCCAAAGGAACGCTCCATTGAAACTACAAGTAAAACTTGCTCTTTATAATGCCATCTCGAAGGCTGCTATCATTTTAGCCATTGGTGCTATTATGCCTGTGCTGATCGAAAAAGTTGTTTACGATCACATGGATAAACGTTTGGTTGCCCGGCTCGATAAGACCCTGAAGATGGTGCAGCTTGGTGGACTTGATGAAATTACGCTCGATCAGGATTGCAGCTTTGATAATTACAACATCTTCAAAGAGGAATTTGTGAGCATCTCGCCTTTGTCTTCTATCCCACCGACTTTAATCATCCGCATATTGAAGATTCGGAACGCCTTATTGGTGGTGAAGTTGTAAAATACCGATTACTTACTCAGGCATTTTATTTACGATAATCAACTTTACTCGATTGAGATTGGAGAAGGCCTTAGTGCCGTTGACCAGTTGAATACTACAATTCGCAGGTTTTCAATTCTGATGATGCTTGCCGTTGTTCTCATTTCCATTTTCCTGATTTTGCTTTTGCCGGCCTCCTTGTAAAGACCTTTCAACAGAATTGTAAAAAGAAAATTGAAAGATGTTCAGCATCCGGGGGCTTACGATTATACTCCGGTAAAATCATCAACTTCTGAATTTGCTCACCTCGATAAAAGCATCAATGAAATGATGCACAAGCTTCAGGTGACTTTCGAAATGGAAAGGGAATTTATCATGAATGTGTCGCATGAAATCCTGACTCCAATTTCTATTCTAAAAAACCGTCTTGAAAATCTAATCAATGATCCTGCTGTGCCTGATCATGTGATTGAAAGAATGATTGATTCGCAAAAAACGTTTTCCCGATTGACGAAGGTTGTTCGTTCTCTGTTGTATATCAGTAAAATTGAAAACGCTCAATTTGCCAAAACGAAAGTGCTGAATTAAATCTGATGATGCGATATCTCAGAGGAGCTTGAAGATTGGGTGCAGTCAAAAGGAATAACTATTGTCAACGAATGGAAAACCGATTTTATCTATACGCCTTGCAATAAATCTCTTGTACATACTTTACTGTTTAATCTCGTTTCGAATGCCATTAAATACAATACCGAAAACGGAAAAATCATAATCGAAGGTTTACCGTCAGACTACGGCTTCGAAATTCGCATCTCCGATACGGGTGTCGGAATTTCTGAGGATCAGCTGCCTTTCATTTTTGATCGTTTCAAAAGATTCCGCCCGGAAGATGAAATGAGCTATGGATTGGGTTTACCAATTGTAAAAACGATAGCAGATTTTCATGGTATCGATGTACGAGTTGAAAGCACTCCGGGAAAGGGAACTACTTTTTTCCTTCGGTTTTTTAATAATCGGTTTGAGCGTATTTTTTTTACAGACTTCCGATCAATGATGCTCGCCCTCCTCGCCTGCATCGACCGATAAATTTTCGTTTTTCCGGAAATCGTGATCAAGAATGGGCATTCCTGCATCTACCCAGGCTGAATACCAGATGCTGCCTACATCTATAACCGCCGATTGTAATCTGCGTTCTACCTGTCCTCCCAGCATGTCATGAAAACTTTTCGAATAGTCGTAGCTGTATACTTGCACGGTTTGCGACCCTCGCAGCTCGAATGAATATTTTTGCGAAGATTCGAAATGATCGTTCAGGCGCTTTTCGAAACTTAATACCGAATCTAGTCCGGCGAAACTTTCTTTCACAATAGACCATGCAAAGGTCTGTACGTTGTCGAATATATTTCGCCCGACCCATGAAATAATCATAATCGTCGCCGAATAATTCCGGGAAGGCGCGATTCCCAGAATCCATGAATCCCCGATTGCCCCGTCATTTGTCCATTATAATTCTCCGTGCAATGTAGCGGAACATGGGCATCGGCAACATAATGACCGATGTTGGCCGAATAGTAAAGAATGCCTTCGGGATTATTTCTTTCATGGCCATCACCAGTCTGATAATACATCGTTTGAATGTGCCAGGAACAATCCCATATTTCTTCAACGAGTCCTCACCAAAACGTTCGACTGCTTCTTTCCAATAAACAGGCAGCGTGTCGAACGGGCACTCGCCATAGTGATCGGCGTCGATGAAATGTCGAGGTGGTTCTTCCGGGTCTGGAATACCGTCGCTTATCCGGATCAACGGCGTGAATGGTGAGGAAAGTCGATATTGGTTTTGTAGAAACCAAACATCTCAGGTGGTAGTGGAAAGCATGCCATGCGATTTACCGCCTGATGTCCCCAGAAGCCCCAACCGGAAGTTCTCTGTAGGCAGGACAATAAAATTAAGGCGAGTAACCCTGAAATTTTCATTCAGCAAAGTTCCGAACTTCACTAGTGTTTTTACAACCAATATATGCGGAGAAAATCCCGGGGCCTTCCCGGGAGCCCTGCTCCGAAATCCGCTTTTTAGTACACGGGTTCCAGCGGTCCAGATACGCGAACTAATTCACCATTTTTCAAAACAGGAATTACGCGTGTCTGATCCGGAGTCAGACAATATTTGATGTCTTTTTTCAAATTCAAACTTGCGAGTCGCTCTTTATGAGATGCATGATTCAAAAACTTATATGGATCTTGTCTGGCTTGCTGATAGAGGTATTTTAAAGCCAGGCAGGCATCTCCTAATTTAAAGTCTTCGCCTAATTCGGTCAATGCTTCCGTTACAGCACCGGCAAAAAGCGCGTCTTCGAGATTGAATTTATTCTTCCATCCGGAACATAACAAGAGCACATTACGCCGCTCAGAATGCAGCCATTCGCAGAGAGAAGTAATGTTAAGAAAGAACCAATGACGACTTTGTAGGCGTCTTTAGCAGCTTCTATAGCTTGTGTTCCGTTAGTGGTAGAAATCACGATCGTTTTCCCCTTCACCTTCTCACTCATATAGCTGAATGGCGAATTTCCAAAATCAAATCCTTCAACCGTAATTGCATCACGCTCGGCTCCGACCAGATAACCTTGTTCCTTATAGTGACGAGCTTCATCAATCGTCGCAACAGGAATCATCTTCTCCGCTCCATGCTCGAATGCAGTGCAAATGGCGGATGTTGCCCTTAGAATATCTATGATAACAACGATGCTGTCATTGTCTCTATATACAGGATAGAGGTACGGAGAAAAACAAGGCGTCGACGGAAATTGATTTTTTTGTCTTTGGGACATACGACTTGAAATGGTTTTCTTTTTTTGTAGAATGGAATTTTAACCACTTTTGCTTTTAAAGCTTTGTCACGAACGCTGATGAAAATTTCCTTTGCCTTCTCCTGCAAATTCAGGTTTCACATAGGCCATCCCAATGGCTTTTTGAAGACTTGGTGACTGAGTTCCACTTGTTACCTTACCGATAGTTTTCCATCGGCATCGGTTACGATGTAATCGTGACGAGGAATGCCGCGATCAATCATTTCAAATCCTACGAGTTTGCGGCTTACGCCTTTTCTTTCTGAGCTTTCAATGCCTGGCTGTTAGTGAAATCTTTTGTGAATTTTGTAATCCAGCCTAATCCCGCTTCAATTGGCGAAGTTGTATCGTCGATGTCGTTTCCGTAAAGGCAAAAGCCCATTTCCAAACGAAGTGTATCGCGTGCTCCTAATCCGATCGGCTGAATGCCAAATGGCTTTCCGGCTTCAAAGATTGCTTCCCAGATTTTAGTGGCTTGGCCATTTTCAAAATATATCTCAAAACCACCTGCTCCTGTATAACCTGTTGCTGAAACAAGCACGTTGTCGAAACCGGCAAACTTGCCTTTTTGGAAAGTATAGTATTCCATCGATTTTAAATCCATATCGGTAAGCGACTGTAAAGCTTCGGCAGCCTTTGGTCCCTGAACAGCCAATAAAGATGTTTTATCGGAAATGTTATGCATTTCTACATTCTTGTGGTTATGCTTTACCAGCCATTCCCAGTCTTTTGCAATGTTCGATGCATTCACAACAAGCATGTAAGTCTTTTCATCGATACGATAAACTAAAAGGTCTTCAACTATACCTCCCTTGTCATTTGGAAAACAAGTGTACTGAACCTTGCCGTCAACTAATTTGGATGCATCGTTGCTCGTTGTACGCTGAATCAGATCAAGCGCATTCTCTCCTTTTAAGATAAACTCACCCATGTGAGAAACATCAAAAACTCCAACTGCGCTGCGCACTGTTTCGTGTTCAACATTGATTCCGGCATAAGATACAGGCATCATATAACCTGCAAAAGGAACCATTTTAGCACCTAAACGAATATGAACATCGTTCAATGCAATGCTCTTTAATTGAGTTTCAGTCATTTCCATAGTAATGAGTGGTTTTAAGAGAATTTTGAGGGAGTGAAGATAGCTTTTTTTGAGCGAATGGTGACTGATCTGCGTCAGAACTGGGTTGAAGCTTACTCAAACCTTGAATAGTCTCATTTCCCGAGACAGACATCCTGAAGCCGGCTTAAGCATCGTTCGTAAGTCTTTCCTATTGACCGATTGCTCAGGAAGATCAATTCAATGTACTGCTGAATTTTAGCTTCTGTCCTGATTTTTCAGGAGTGATAAAAAGTTTCGGCTATTCGACTTAACTGAATAATTGTCAACTATTTTATCGCGGGTATGTAAACTTAAATTTCGCACCAATTCCGGGTCGGAAATCATCATATTCAGGTGCTGAAACCAATCTTCAGGTGTCTGACAGACAAAGCCATTTTTACCATGATCGACGATCTCCGCATTGACTCCGACGTTTGATACGATTGCAGGAATTCCTAAGGCCATGTACTGAAGTGCCTTGAAACCGCACTTGCCCTTGGACCAGATGTCGTCGGGCAATGGCATAATTCCGACATTGAATTTAAGTAAGTCCTCGATCTCCGTTTCCTTATTCCATTTTACAAATTTGACAGATTTCAGGTCGGTTTTTGGAGGCGTATCACAGATGACATGAAATTCAAAATCAAAGGAAGCCTCTAATCTGGCCAAGATCGGATAAATGTCATTCAGGTATTTAAGGGTAGAATGAGATCCTGTCCAGCCGATCACAAACTTCTCATTGTCGTGATCTGTTAGTGTATTGTGATGTTCATCGGTATCTATCGTTGTCGGATTGATGACCACTCGCCCATTCAGCTTTGAAGCAAATTCAGCCAGGTATTTGTTCCCGACAGAAACCACGGAAACCCAGCGGCAGGTATCGGCCACATTGTGGAATCGTTTGAAAACCATGGTCAGATTACTATTCGATTCGGATGCATTGGGAACCCAGATGGCATCATCAAAGTCGTAAACTGTATACTTACGGAAGACCTTTGTGATAAGCCATTCAAAGACCGGCAGTCCAAAAGGAGAAGCTTCGCGATGAATGAACACAACATCGTATCTGTGAAGTCGAAACATGTCACCTATCCGACGCCAATAACCTCTGATCAGAGCCGAAAACTTCTGAAAAAGATGACCCGGGCGATATAGAATTTCCCAGGCTTTTCGGTCGATAAACGAGGAAACTTCGTACTGAATTCCCTCCTTTTCCATCAGTTTAAAATACTGCTCATAGCGGAATCGCTGACTGGGCGCCTGGGCAGTTGGATAAGGGGCAATAAAGAGTACTCTCATAGCTGGGAGGACAAATATAAAAATTAGCCTTATTCGGCATGAATTCCTGAATGGGTAAAATTCCGCTATATTTGAAACCGCTATACAGCAATGACATGGCCATCAAAATTTCTGACAGCAATACTCCCCGCTGGATCATTTTCCTTATAGACCTCTGTATCTGCTTCGGTTCGCTGATGCTGGCCTATCAGTTGCGTTTCAATTTTCGGGTGCCCGAATCTGAAATCCATCTCTGGAAACTGGCGATTCCGACACTTCTTATTACCCGTGCGGTAAGTTACCTCATTTCCCGGATTTATCAGGGTATCATACGGTACACAAGTACAAAAGATGCTTTGCGTGTATTTTATACGATCACGGCAGGCAGCATCTTTATGATGGCAGCCAACTTTGTATCGTTCAAAATTGCCGGTCTATATCTGATCCCCTTCTCCGTTCTTATCATCGATTATTTTGCTTCAGTATTCTCTATCACGGCTTTCCGTATTCTTGTTAAAACGATCTACCAGGAGTTGAAAAACCCAACTCGTACCAAGCAAGAAATTATCATTTACGGCGCCGGCGAATCAGGTCTCATTACTAAGCGTGCTCTCGATCGTGATGCTGTTACCCGATTTAAAGTGGTTGCCTTTATTGATGACGATAAAGCAAAAACAGGAAAAACCGTCGAAGGGATTCGCATCTTTCACACTTCAGAACTCGAAGATTTACTCCGTGCCAACGATGTATCCAATCTCATCATCAGTATTCAAAATTTCTCTGCTGCCTCTCATCAGGATGTGATCGAGCTTTGCCTTTCCAAAGACATTCACGTTCTAAATGTTCCACCTGTTACCAATTGGATCAATGGTGAATTAAGCTTTAAGCAAATCAAGAATATTCGTATCGAAGACTTACTCGAGCGTGATCCGATCAAATTGGATCTCGATCTGATCCGGAATCAACTGGCAGGAAAAACGATTCTTGTATCGGGCGGTGCCGGTTCTATCGGTTCTGAAATTGCTCGTCAAATTATCGCTTTCAACCCGGGTAAGCTGATTATCCTCGATCAGGCAGAATCAGCACTCTACGAATTAGAACTCGAATTAAACGAACGATTCCGCTGGAAGAATTTCGAGACTGTCGTGGCCGATATACGTCAGTACGAGCGTATGGAACGTGTCTTTGCTTACTTCAAACCGGAAGTGGTTTTCCATGCGGCAGCTTACAAACATGTGCCTATCATGGAAAGTAATCCGTCTGAAGCTATTCTTACCAATGTGCACGGAACAAAAATCTCGCCGATCTTGCCGTAAAGCACGGTGTCGAAAAATTCGTGATGGTCAGTACCGATAAAGCTGTTAACCCTACTTCCATAATGGGTGCCACTAAGCGTGCAGCTGAAATTTATTGTCAGTCACTCAATACACGAAGTTCTACTCGGTTCGTCACGACTCGTTTCGGAAATGTGCTCGACAGCAATGGCTCGGTAATTCCACGATTCAGAAAGCAGATTGAAGATGGTGGCCCTATCACTGTTACACATCCGGAGATCGAACGTTTCTTCATGACGATCCCGGAAGCCTGCCAGCTCGTTCTCGAAGCCGGTGCTATGGGAAAAGGCGGTGAAATTTTCATCTTCGATATGGGAAAGAGTATTCGAATTGTCGATCTGGCTAAGAATATGATTCGCCTTTCCGGTCTCACCCTTGGTAAGGATATTCAAATCGTTTTTACCGGCCTTCGAAAAGGTGAAAAGATTTACGAGGAATTGCTGGCTGATAAAGAAACAACGCTCCCGACATCATCCGAAGATTATGATTGCTAAGGTTCGTGAATACGATTTTGAGACCATTGAAAGAGGTGACATCAACGGACTGATCGATTTATTCAAAACTCAGGATAACGACATCATCGTCAAAAAACTGAAGAGCATCATACCTGAATATATTTCTGCCAATTCATACTACCAAAAACTCGACGCCTGACATGGGAACTGCATTCCGCCACATTTCAAAAGTTCATATCCGTTTTTCGGATATCGATGCATTCGGTCATGTCAATAACGCTCGATACTTAACGTACTACGAAGAAGCTCGTGTTCTGTATTTCGATGAAGTTGTCGACTGGACATATGACTGGTCAAAAAAAGGCATTATCCTCGCTCGTGCCGAAGTTGATTTCATTCGTCCAGTACACTTCAAAGATGACGTCTACATTCGAACACGCTGCTCCAGAATGGGTAATAAAAGCTTCGATATATTCTACGAAATGTATCTCCTTGACAAAGATGCGGAAGTGTTACTCTCCTCCTGCACTACTGTGATGGTCATGTTCGACTACGAAGCCAAAAAGTCGATTCCGGTTCTTGATGAATGGAAGGCTGCGATTGGGAAATTTGACTCAATCAACTGATCACTATCCTCTTGAATTAGCTAATTAGCTAATTAGCTAATTAAGTGGTGAGGTGAATAGTCTCTTAGCCATGCACCGTCTCCTTATTCCCATACTTCTTAATCACCTCTGCTTCGAATTCTAAAAACTCCTGCCAGCGTTTTTCTACATCGATATCGCCTGCATATTTTCTCGCAAAACCAAGGAACATCGTGTAGTGATTGGCCTCACTTACCATTAGTCGGTGATAGAATTCGCGAAGGTCAGCATCATTGATATTTTCTGAAAGCACTTTGAATCGTTCGCAACTGCGCGCTTCCACAAGGGCTGAGAAAAGCAATTTATCTATCAGCACATAATTTTTGGTGAATCCTTTTCTGATAAATGAATTTAATTCGAAAACATAATCGTCGCGACGCTCACGACCTAATGTATAGCCACGCTCCTTTATCTTTTCATGCACCTGCTGGAAGTGGTCTAATTCTTCTTTTGCCAGTTCAAGCATCGCATCAACCAGATCCGGATACTCCGGAAAATGAATAATCAAATTGATGGAATTCGTTGTCGCTTTCTGCTCGCAGTAGGCGTGATCAGTAAGAATTTCTTCGATATTTTTCTCAACGATATTCACCCATCGTGGGTCTGTCGGTAGTTTTAGTCCAAGCATAGCTATTTTCTTTTTAAAAATGGCGTTCCGAAGATAAGAGAATTTGTAAGAAGAATAATTGAAAGATTTGAGGAAAGATTGAAAAGCCGGAAACTTTTTGAATCTTAGTATTGTAATAAGAATTGAAATGGCACCTCTTGTATTTTACGGAGACAAAATGAGCGTGAAAGTAACACGTGAATTTAAGCAGCTGGTAAATATCTCCATCGCTGCCGGTAAGTTCATTCTACTTCATCCTCAATACGAATTAATCAGACTGCCATGAAACAAGATATGTTTCATGATGAAATGCTGGAAGACTTCGAAGTCCATAATGGCCAATACGAAGAGGGTGAAATCATTTCTTTTGATGCAGAAGAAGTAAATTTTTTATGCCCTGCTTGAAATCAGTTGCCGGATTTTTCTTTGCGAAATTGGTGATGATCTCGAAAAAATGGCCATCGAGAACGGTGAAACAACGAAAGAAGAATTTAAACGTGTCAGGTCTTTCTATTTAAAACAAGCCCAGGAAGTCATCACCACCATTCACGAAAGTTACCTCCGTGATCCCGCTTTTAAAGAACTTTTTGAAAAAGTCGAAGCACTCTCCATCAGCTAATCAGCTAATTTGCTAATTACTCTCCTCCTCTTCCTCAACCGGCTCAGGCACAGTATCCGTCACAACAATAAACTCCTTCGCCATACCGGTAATCTCTACTTTCGGTAAAAGCTGATCGTGCTCTTCCTGTGAAATCAGATTTTTCTTCAGCATGAAATTCGACATGACTCGATAGTAATCGGCCAGAAAGGGTTTTAATTGACCTGTGCCATCAAAACTATATCGGAACCATTTGGGATGCGGTAACAGACTGGCCAGAAAAATACTCTCCTGCAAATTTAATTGGACCGGCTTTTTGTTGAAATAAAAACGCGAAGCCTCGCCTATTCCGTAAACATTCGGACCGAGTTCAATGATGTTTACATATACTTCAAACATCCTCTCTTTACTGCACAAACGATTACTTTCTATCAGCCAAACAATCAGTGCCTCTTCTGCTTTCCGCGCAACTGTTTTCTTCCTGTTGAGAAAGACATTTTTCACCAGTTGCATACTGATCGTACTTCCGCCACGCAGAAACTTCCCTGCCTTAAAATTAGTTGCGATGGATTTTCTAAAGGCATCTTCGTTAAAACCGTTATGATAGAGGAAACTTCCATCCTCCGAAGTTAATACCGAACTTAGGAAGTATGGACTTACATCACTGATCGGTGTGAAATCGGGATTGGACGGACCTACCTGAAACGAGCGGATATAACGATCGCGTTCATATACTGCCTGCGTAAATTCACTGTTCATTTTCAACAAACCGCCCGGAGGAAATTTCTTCAGATGAAAATGGTCTTTTTTCATTGAACAGTCAAAGATCACATCATCGGGATTCTTCGCATCCAGAGCAAAGGTTAGTTTGAATTGTAAAGTACCATCGGCTTCGTGCAATCTAACCTCATCGAACATTCCTTCCGGTAATGATCTGAAAAAAGCTGTGGCCGGTGTTGCTGATGTGCGAATATTCATAGCATATTTCCGGCTCTGTCCATTTTCAAGACGCAAATACGGATTGAATGTAATCTGATCTAAAGTCGCCACAGAAGAGCTATCCAGCATAATCGAATTTTCATTCGCAGTGAATGAATAGCTAATAGATGCCTTGGGCACTCGAACCGTATCTTCGGCTATTTTTTTATGGTGAAGCGATAATCCCGCAATTGAAAACAAGCCGTTTGCTCTTAATTCATTCCGAGAATATTTATATCCGTCGAGTACAACGTGCACGGAATCGAATTCAATTGTAGCTCCTGTTAGCTCCTGTAACAACGGCAACTGATTGTGCTCGGTTTCGACAGGAAAAACGTACATGTCGAAATGGTGCCTGGTTTGGGAAAAGCTCCCATTGCATTTCCATTTCTGATTTCTTTCCAAATCAATTCCCTCACCGGCCATCTCTCCTTCGTCTGAATGGAAGGTGTTGAGTCGGATCGAGCGTTCGAGTGTATCGTTCTTATAGGTAAAAAGAACATCTCTGAGAACAGATCTCTGTGGTGCAAAGTTGAACGAACGATCTAAGGCCGAAGCCAGCATACCGGCATAATTGCGCTCACTGACTTTTACTGTATCGTGTAAATGATTAGGCCTTGGAAAACGAATATTATTCAGTTTCTCACCATATTCCACGGTGACGTGAATGCCTGAACCGTGTATTTCCTTGATCCGAAGTGTTCCGGTAAATAATGTCCAGATTGACGGACGTACAGTAAGTGTATCTGCCGTCAGTAATGTATCGCCTTTCGGAGGTACCACAGACACCCCTTCTAAGGCAACTGTAGTAAAGCCACTGAATCCGGAAGATTCGACGCGCAGAATGATTCCATTCCGCTCGACTAATTTTGTCTGCACCTTCTCCAGTGCATAATGAAGCAAGCTGTTTCTTAATAAAAAATACAAGACCAGAATGGATAAGAAAAAGATGCCACTAAGCTTAATTGTCCTGCGTTTCACAAATTTCATGTCACTGTTTCAGAGTCCTAATTTGGCCATTCTTTTTGGAACAGCCAAGAGTAATTTCATACACATTTCATCGTTGATAATTCACTTAAATGAACGGGGACTCTTCAGAGTGGTAAATGTATTTTGTGTGATCATTCCACACCTATGAAGTTTACCACGCAAGCCATGTATAAAATCCGGCCTTTATTCCTTATAGCCTTGCTCCTGCAAGGCATGCTGTGTTTTTCGCAAGCAAGACAGATTCCTGTTACCTCTCCCGAAAACCGCGCTGTACTTGAGAATCATGATTCCCGAGCTCAGGCATTTGTCGCCAAAAACCTGAATCGCTTCGGACTTGAAAAGCTGATTGATTACGACAAAGCCCTGGATTCGCTCAATGCACAGGAAATCAGAGACACATTAGATCTTCTTGAAAAAAACTATGTCAGTGGTTCTTCAAAATTGCTGAACGATATACGCACACAGGATGCCGGAATTAAGGAATTGACAGACGAGAAGGCTGAAATCGAAATTCGTTACAATCGCTTAATTAAGCTGGCCGGGTTTTCGTTTCTGGGGTGGTTAGTGATCGTTATCCTTTTTCTCCAATTCCAAAAACGAAAAGTGGGGAAAGAAGCTGCTCAATTGGCAAAAACCGAAGTTCAACTTAAAGGATTGGAATCAACCGCTTCCGGTGCCGCTTCTCTGATTGATCAGCTCAAATCGTCCAAGAATGCCTTTCATAAATTTAAAGAGGATTCTGAAGTCTTACAGCAAACTTGTCGTGAGATTGCCGAACTGCCGGCATCATCCGCTGAATGGAGTAGTGAAATCGTTCCGTCGGTCGATAAAATCACCATCAAATCGCGAATGGAATTTGGAATGGCACAAATTATCATGTCGCAAGAACCGGAGCCCGGTGATGATAAAACAGCGACCGACATCAATAAGTTATGCGATGAAGTTTTCGAAATCACTCGCCGTGGAGCAGGACTTACCGATGATTTCAACTGTCAAGTCACCAAAGATTTTGAAAAAACTCTTCCCTCTGTTCAGGTGAATCAGGCAGCCGTAAGCAATATGCTATTTAATGTACTCGATAATGCTTTCAATTCCGTAAGAGCCAAAAATGCTAAGGGCACAAAGGGATATCAACCCAAAGTTGGAATCAGCACGCGTATCCTTCCTCGCTTTCTGCAGGTTCGTGTACGTGACAATGGCACAGGGATGCCTGAAGCTGTACTTCAACAAGCTATCAATGAATTTTATTCTACTAATGAGGAGAAAGCCGGCTTAGGTCTTTCCATTAGCCATAATACAATGATTGAAAAACACAAAGGTGAATTACGCCTTGAGAGTGAAGATGGCAATAGTGCTGATGTCTACATTAAATTCTTCGTTAAATAATATGAAAAGAGCAATCCTATTCCTATTTCTCCTCGCAGGCTTTAGCTCTTTCGGCCAATCGCCTGCCGATCTGGCTTCAATCAATTCAAGAGCAAAAGTTTTATACATCAAACCTGAAGCTATCGATCGTTTGATGATCGAACTGCGTCCGTTTGAAACTATGCATGGAAATGGTGTCGATTCTTTACTGATGGACACTTACAGAGTTCTGTCTAAAGGCTATGCCGACAACAATCACTTCCGACAAGCTTACGATGTTTACAACAAGTATCTCAACTACAAAGCCGAGTCGCTCTCTCTTTCGAGAAGAAGTACTATAAACGAAAAGTTCGGATCGATTTCTTCGCGTAGCTCCAAAGACCAGGCTGATCGACTCGATAAGAAAAATCAGTTTGAGCAATTGCAAATTGATATTGATCAGCTGGCAACTAAGCGGAAGAATTTCCGTCGGTATTCTACATTCGGAATCGTTGCATTATCCATACTCTTTGCAGCAATGCTGGTGAGAGCCGGCGTTCGATTCTCAAATCTGCGTTCAAAAATCCAGTCCGATCGTACCAAAATGAAAAGCATCCAGCGTATGTCTGTTCTCGGACACTTTGCGCAAGGTTATAAAGACGGGTTGCTTGCTTCTTTAACTGAAATCGAAAATTCCGTTCTGGCATTTCGACCAATTTTAAAGAAATCCGGTGAGAAACAAGCTGCTCAGGCTGATGTTCTGGCAGGTTCCATATCTAAATCGGTTCAGGAAATTAAGAGTCAGCTCAAGAAGTAGTTAAACCTTCGAAGCCGGCGCAGGTCAATATGGAGCACTAAAAATGTGCATTGATCGGTGTTACTGAGCCGTATTAATCAAATCGGAATTGATCTGATAAATTTCTTCAAATTCTAATTATTTCTGCCAAAATGAAATATCTCTTACTTCTCTTTTGTTTGTTGGCATTCGTTCCCGAAACGGAAATCATTGCCGCAAACCCTGCTCCGGTGGAGCAGACGAAAGTATATGTTATCCACCACGAACGTCGGGCTTTTGTCAGACGTCCGTTACGACGATATCTTTTGCACAGAAAGCGTGTTTGGCGTCGTCATCATAAAGGTATCCGTCCGGCTCCGCAGGTTCGTCCACATCATGGTCCAAGAAGATAATAAAAAACTTTTCCTCAATATGAAAAACACACTTCTTCTACTACTCCTCCTTTGCTCCACTATCGCCGTTGCTCAAACAACGGTCGACGACTATATTAAACTTGGAAATGAAAAAGAGCAGGCCGACGATTTTAAAGCAGCTCTCACATTTTACAATAAGGCACTTGAATTGGAACCTCAAAATGCAGAGGCTATCTATTATGCAGGTTATATGAAATTCCAAATGCAGGATTATATGAGTGCCATTCAGAATTTCGATAATG
Organism: Bacteroidota bacterium; assembly: GCA_016721305.1. Lineage (GTDB taxonomy): Bacteria > Bacteroidota > Bacteroidia > AKYH767-A > 2013-40CM-41-45 > JADKIH01. The sequence goes on along the minus strand of JADKIH010000007.1, from coordinate 58,436 downwards.
CCATTGCAATCGATTCAGAAAGTGTAGAGTTGTATTACGCTCGCGGTAATGCAAAATTCGAGATGAAAGATTACGAGGGCGCTCGATGATTACAATATTGTAATTGACCTCGATTCTACCGATAAAGAAACCTATTACAACAGGGGAATTACACGCTACAATTTAGGTGACCGCGAAGGTGCGTGCTACGATTTGAAGCAAGCTCAAAAGTTCGGTGATGCAATGGCTGAAGAAACCTGGAAAGAAATTTGTCGCTGATTAATACGCAGCAATTGTTTCTTTGATGATTCGGATGCAATCTCTCAATTGAACCTCCGTAATGATTAACGGTGGTGCAAAACGAATAATATCACCGTGAGTCGGTTTGGCAAGCAACCCATTTTCCTTCAGTGCTAAACATACATCCCATGCGTCTTTGCCGTTTTTCGGACGAATAACCATGGCACAGAATAATCCTCGACCACGAACTAATTGAACATGATCGTGTCGAATCGATTGTAATTCTTCAATAAGGATTTTTCCTAAACGCTCAGCATTCTCGGCAAGCTTCTCATCTCTTAAAACTTGCAATGCGGCAATGGCAACTTTGGCAGCCAATGGATTTCCACCATAAGTACTGCCATGTTCACCCGGCTTGATGCAAAGCATAATTTCATCGCTTGCCAATATCGCAGACACAGGAAGTAAACCTCCGGAAAGTGCTTTTCCTAAGATCAAAATGTCGGGATGAACACCTTCGTGATCACAGGCTAACATCTTTCCTGTGCGGCAAAGACCGGTTTGAATCTCGTCACCGATAAAAAGAACATTGTGCTTTTTACAAAGCTCGTAGGCACCTTTCAGGAAGCCGTCGGACGGGATCACTACTCCTGCCTCACCTTGTATCGGTTCCACCAGGAAACCGGCTACAGAAGGATCTTTAAGGGCATTTTCAAGTGCAGATAAATCGTTGTAAGGGATTTTCACAAAACCCGGAGTGAACGGACCGAACTTACCGTAAGAATCAGGATCTGTGGAAGCAGAAATGATGGAGATGGTACGGCCATGGAAGTTGCCTTCGCAAACAATTATCTTGGCCGTATTTTCTGCAACACCTTTTTTTACGTATGACCAACGACGGGCAAGTTTCATGGCGGTTTCAACGCCTTCTGCACCGGTATTCATCGGCAATACTTTATCGTATGCAAAGTATTTGGTAATAAACTCTTCGTACTCTCCCAAACAGTTATTGTAGAAAGCCCTTGACGTCAATGAAAGCTTCTTCACCTGATCAATAAGCGCCTGAACAATTTTCGGATGGTTGTGGCCCTGATTTAAGGCTGAATAGGCTGATAAAAAGTCGTAGTACTGCTTCCCTTCTACATCCCAGACAAAAACGCCTTCACCGCGCTCTAATACAACCGGTAAAGGATGGTAGTTGTGTGCTCCATACTGATCTTCTCGTTCAATAGCCAGCATTGTTCTGGTCTTTTCATCTACCATCGTTTTCATAAACTTCAGGGAATTAGGTTTCGTGCAAAAGTACGATATTAAAGGGGCAATTCAGGCTGAAAAGGCCTTCTCTCCTGCAGTTTTCAAAGAAGAAAATTGATCGCCCGGAATAGGGATTTATTGCCGTCGATGTCCTACTTTCGCCGGGTATGGAAAAGGTGAAAAAAGGTGAAATAGTTGAAAATTTAAGCATTACGGATGCCGGAGCTGAAGGAAATGCAATGGCCCGACTCGATAATTACGTCGTTTTTGCTGAAGGAGCCGTTCCGGGCGATAATGTGGACGTCCTTATTTTCCGTAAAAGGAAGAATTATGCCGAAGGACGCGTTGTGAAAATCAATCAGCCTTCGCCAAATCGTGTTGAACCTTTTTGCACTTACTTTGGAATGTGCGGCGGTTGCAAATGGCAGCATATGGATTATCCTACCCAAATACACTACAAACAAAAACATGTTGAAGATGTATTGCAAAGAGTAGCCAAAGTAGCATTGCCCGTGTGTACTCCTATTCTCGGTTCTTCTCAACAACGATATTACCGAAATAAATTAGAGTTTTCTTTTTCCAATAAATCATGGATTAGTCGTGAGGATATGGAAAAAGGTCTTTCTGCCGATATGCCTGCTCTTGGTTTCCACGTGCCGGGTCGTTTCGATAAAATTCTGAATATCGAAGAATGCTTCCTTCAAGAAGATTTGTCGAATCAAATCCGGAATGAAGTCCGAAGCTTTGCTTTGGCCAACAATCTGGAATTCTTTGATCCGTATGCTCAAACAGGTCTGTTGAGAAATATTATCCTTCGCTCTACTTCTACCGGTGAATGGATGGTTGTCGTAGTGTTCAAAGAAAATAAATCTGATGAAATTAATGCTTTGCTAAAGCATTTGTTGAATAAGTTCCCGGCCATCACTTCTTTGCAATATGTGATCAACTCCAAAAGAAATGATACGATTTCTGATCAGGAAGTTCTTCCGTTTTATGGAAGGAATTATATTCTTGAATCAATGGAAGGTTTGAGCTTTCGAATCAGTGCGAAATCATTCTACCAAACAAATTCTCTTCAAGCCTATGAACTGTACAAGATCGCGCGCGAGTATGCCGGACTTACAGGTAAGGAGAATGTGTATGATTTATACACCGGAACAGGGACTATAGCATCCTTCGTTGCTTCTAAAGCCAAGCATGTTACCGGAATAGATTATATAGAAGATGCTATTCTCGATGCCCGTCAGAATGCTATCGATAATAAAATTTCTAACGTAACTTTTCTTGGCAGGAGATATCAAAGAAACCCTTACGACTGACTTCATTGCCAAACATGGGCAACCGGATGTAATCATTACTGACCCGCCTCGTTCAGGTATGCATGAAGATGTTGTAAAAACAATGATGACGGCGGCTCCGGAAAAAATTGTCTACGTAAGTTGCAATCCGGCCTCACAAGCAAGGGATATTCAAATTCTCGATAGCATGTACGCGGTTTCCGCATTTCGCCCGGTCGATATGTTCCCTCATACCACTCATGTGGAAAATGTTATGTTATTATCTAAAAGAGCGTAATTTTGTATTACACATGCGCAGACTACTATTCACTCTTCTGATATTTTTGTTTTTGTCGAAGGCAAATGGCCAGGACGATTCCTTGGCACCCGATCAGGAACAAAAGCAATTGGAATGGTGTTTTGTCTACTCTAATTTACTTGGCATCAATATCGACTATATCAATAACCCGAATTTATATAAAGTTGTCGGCGACTGGTTAGGCACACCTTATAAATACAGCGGAGAAAGTAAAAATGGTATCGATTGTTCCGGCTTTGTATGCAAGCTCTATCAGTCTGTCTACGACAGAGTGCTGGCCGGAAGTGCAAAGGATATTTATAAGGAAGTTGCTCCGATCAAGAAACAAGAATTGCGTGAAGGTGATTTGGTGTTTTTCAAAATCAAGCGTGGGAGAATTTCTCACGTAGGTATTTACCTTGCCGATAATAAGTTTGCACACGCCAGTACTCAGCGCGGTGTTATTATCAGTGATCTTGATGAGCCTTATTACCTGAAATATTTCTTCAAAGGCGGACGAATAAAAAACTAACTCATGGAAGACTCAAAAACATTGTTGCTTTCTGAAAAGCAGATTGAACAACGACTCAATCGTTTGGCCTATCAGGTTTACGAAGATAATTCAGGTGAAAAAGAAATTATCGTCGCCGGTATTCAAAAAAGCGGGTTCAAAATTGCTGAACGTATTTCAACAATCCTGCGTCAAATCTCACCATTAAAGGTGACGTTGGCTGAGGTGAAGATCAATAAGCACTCTCAATTTAATGATGAAGTTCTGGTTTCAATTCCTCGTGAAACAACTTAGCGGAAAGACTATTGTCTTAGTTGACGATGTCTGAATTCAGGCAAGACGATGCTTTATGCACTGAAACCATTTCTTGATGCCGACATAAAAAAATACGGACCATTGTTTTGGTGATAGAAATCACAAACGTATCCGATATCAGCCGATTTTGTCGGGCATACACTTTCTACTGCACTGCCATGATCACGTTGATGTGGTTTTGGAGGGAGAAAAAGCCGAAGCCTGGTTGATTTGATTTGTACCTCTTTCCTATCCTGACAGTTTTTCTGCAAGTTCCTTTACATTCAAACTAGCTGCAGGGACTGTAATTTTAGCTTGTCGATAAAATGGAATTCGTATCGCAAGATGTCCGGTGATTTGCTCCATTAGTTCTACATCCGATAGCTTTTCAATGAGTGGACGACCTTTTTTATTTCCTGCAAGACGATGAAAAAGTAAACCGGGATTTGCTTCCAAATATACAGTGGTACCATTCTCATTCATCCATTTCATATTGTCGAGAAAACATGGTGTTCCACCACCGGTAGAAACAATCACATTTTCCAAAGAAATCGTACTACGAAGAGCGGTCTTTTCCATTTCACGAAAAGCTTCCTGTCCTTCGGTTTCGAAAATTGCAGAAATGGTTTACCATTTACTTTTGATAATCCTATCCAGATCAACGACTGAAAATCCTAATTGCTTTGCGAGGGACTCAGCAGTTTTACTCTTGCCACTGCCCATATAACCAATCAAAAAAACTCTTTCCATATTATTCTTCAGGAAGTCGGGAATGAACGATCATCAGATTACAAGGAAGTTTCTGCATGACGCTGTCAATTTCATTGGAGTATATCCGGTCGAAAATCCTGAGATGATGATCGGTAGAATTGATCACTAGTAAATCTGCCCCTTTACGAAAGGCGAAATCCGATAAAGAAGTTGATCCTTCAGAAGAAATTTGGCTTACCGATATGTCGGAAGAGATTTTTTCCATAGCAGAACGAACTTCAGCTGGTAATCTGTTGATGGCTGAGTCAACAGTTACATTACTTGAATCGATTATTCTCAGATCTTCAGCGATAATAATCTCTTCGGATTTTTCGCTTTCGCCCAAATAAAACGTAGTGAGAATGGTTTGCTCAGTTTTCTGATGATCTTGACCATTTACCACGATTCTCCGAAATGAACTTCCACGACTGGCGTACATCAGGATAGAGCACTTTGCTTTTGAGGCAATTTCTCTGGCAAAATTTCCTACCGGCGACCGAAATCAGCTCTTATCAGACGCTCCAACCAGTAATAGATCAACCACTTCACGCTTACAAACCCGAAGTACGGAATTAACCGGACTCCTTGCTCCCAATAAATACGGGAGTTGCCGTCGTGAAACCGTGCAGATGATAGCACAGAAGATAATTCACGAAATTTATCACCGGTTTTTTTCCCTGCATGAACAAAAATAGCCATAGCCGCATGAAGGTCGCATAATCTCTTTGTTTCCCGAATAAGAAATTCAAGTCCAGGCGAAAAAGAAACAGCCAACGCAATGGTATGGAAGGGATATGAAGGTTTTCCTTTGATCATAAGCAGTCGTGTTTGCTGCAATTTAGAAAAATAATTCAGAATAAATAACGCCTTTTGGAGAGGAATCTAAAAATCATCCTATTAATCCCAGCAAGATTGATCTCCAATCAAGATGGGAATCAGATCTCCGAGATTGAGAAGTCTTAATGAAGTAATCTGCCTAAACGGGACGTTTGATTTGTGCCAATTTCCTGAGTCGAATGTTCAATAACTCGACAATCAGCGAGAATGCCATACCAAAATACACGTATGATTTCTCAACATGTATATGTACCCCTTCCATTATCAACAACACTCCGATAGCCACTAAAAAAGTCAAAGCAAGAATCTTCATTGTCGGATACTTATTAATGAAGTCGCTCACGTACGGTGCAAATAACAGCATCACGAACATTGAAACTACGACGGCACTAATCATTACCGGTAAATCACGACTGAGACCAACAGCTGTTAATATAGAGTCGAAAGAGAAAATGATATCAATAATAGTAATCTGGACGATCGCCTGAGAAATTGTCATCTTCTCCGATCCTTTTTGATTGTGTTCTTTCTCATGACCTTTTAGTTTCTCGTAAATTTCTTTAATCGTTTTGTAAACGAGAAAAACACCTCCGGAGAACAAGATCAGATCTCTGCCGCTTATACCAAGTTCACCAACAAAGAATAAAGGTGAACTAAATGGACAAGCCATGAGATTCCCATTAATAAGAGAATTCGGAAAATCATAGCAAGCGTTAAACCTATTGCGCGAGCCCGGGCCTGTTCTGCTTTTGGAAGATAGCCGGTAATGATGGCAATAAAGATGATATTATCAATCCCCAGAATGATCTCCAGGAAAACAAGAGTGATAAGACTAATTATTCCTTCTGCAGTGAAAATATCAAGTAGCATAGTCGATTGATTTCGGTCGCGAAAATACACAGAATTTTCAGTCCTTTTATCAATTTCTACAAGCTTTTTCAAATAAAATCCACTTTTGTGCGATTGAAATGCTTTTACAAAGCCAATTTCTTTTATCCCAACTCTTCCTCTTTCTGAGTTTGGTGTCGACACATTTAGGGGTAAAATTTGGAGTCAGTTCTTTTGTCATCGAAAAAATCAAAACTCAACTCTTTTCTTTCAGAAATATTTTCAAAATATTTTGAAGGATCACTTTTTTCTAAATTTTCTTCTGCACTGAAGTGTAAAAATTCAGAAGTTTCGTGGCAGAATCAAATTATTAGCCATTTCGCAGATAATCTTCTTCTTTTTCTTACAGGCGCCTTGCCTGAAAAACAAATCTTTTTTAGCGAAAAAAAATTTTTACTGCAAAAAAAAGGCGATAAACATCTTCAAAACAACATTAGTGAATTCAATTCTTACAAAGGACTTTGTAAGGGACTATTGCCCCCTTTGACCCTCCCTTAGGAGATAGTTTTAGGTCAGAAATTATGCAGTCAGAGAAACATTCACACGGACACCCTTTGGCTGCATTTAAAGGGAAATAGTATGAAAAGTTCATTACCCGTAAAAAGTTTGATGGTCGCTGTCTTCGCCCTGATTATGATGATCAGTGGTCGGGCACATGCCAGCCATGCGATGGGTGCCGATCTTACTTACCAATGTCTCGGAGGTAACACGTACATGATTACTGTGTCGTTTTACCGCGATTGTATTGGTATCGCAGCACCCGGAAGTCCGTTCGTTACCATCTCTTCTGCTTCATGCGGACAGAGTCTGGGCGTTACTTGTTATCGTCGTGCCGGTACCGGTCAGGAAGTGACTCCTGCCTGTTCTTCATCGGTGACTACATGTAACGGTGGTTCATTTACAGGAATTCAGGAATATGTGTATGATGGAATTATTACTCTTCCAATGCAATGTTCTGACTGGGTTTTTGGTTATTCTCTTTGTTGCCGTAATGCCGCCATTACAACGATCAATTCACCAAGCAGCAATACATTCTATATTGATGCGATGCTGAATAATCTCATTACGCCTTGCAACTCTTCTCCTACTTTTTCAAATAAGCCTGTTCCTTTCCTTTGTTTAGGTCAGTCTTATTGTTTCAATCATGGTGCTTACGATACCGACGGCGATTCATTAGTATATTCATTGATCGACCCGATGCAGACGTTTGCCAATCCTGTAATTTACCATGCTCCTTACGATGCTGCAAACCCGTTAAATTCATCTCCTGCTACTACATTTAATTCAGCAACCGGCGATATTTGCTTAAATCCACAAGCGCTCGAGGTTACAGTAATGGCAGTTCTGGTTCAGGAATATCGTAATGGTGTTTTAATCGGATCGGTAGAACGTGACTTACAGCTTACGGTAATGAATTGTGCAAACAATTTGCCTTCTTTGACCGGTATTAATGGAACAAATAACTTTAGCATCACAGTTTGTGCCAATCAGCAAACTTGTTTTGATATCTTCTCATTGGATCCTGATACTGGTCAACAATTGACAGTGACTTGGGATAATGCAATTGCAGGTGGTACTTTCACAACCGGTTCAGGATTGCATCCGACAGGAACTTTCTGCTGGACTCCATCTTCTTCCGATATCGGACACGCTTATACATTTACTGTACGAGTAATTGATGACGCTTGCCCTTATTATGGTAGTCAGATTTTCTCCTATACCGTAAACGTTATTGGTATTTCAGTTAATGCCGGTCCTGATCAGGATATCGCCTGTTCAGATTTGGCCACGGTTACAGCTCATGCCAGTGGTGGTTCAGGTGTTCATACATATTTATGGAGAATGGATCAACAATGCAGCCGATTACGATTGGTGAAGGAACTTATTGGCAACTGCCAGTGATGGACAGTGTACTGCAACTGACACGGTTCTAGTGCATACGCCATTCATGCCAACAGCAGCATTTACTCATACAAATGCCCTTTGCTTGAATAACCCGATTCATTTTACCGACCATTCAACCACTAATGGTGGAATTTTGGCCGGATGGGATTGGAATTTCGGTGATGGCTCTACTTCAACTCAACAAAATCCGACTCACCAGTATGCAGGTCCGGGAACTTATGATATAACTCTGATTGTATTGAATAACTTAGGTTGTTTGGATACCATTACTGAACAATTGGTAATCGACCCTCCTCCTGTTTCACAATTCAGCGCTTCTAATTCATGCGTTAATACTTCGGTTGCATTCACAGACCAAACATCAGGAAATGTGAATATCTGGGGTTGGAATTTCGGCGATGGCGGAACATCTACAGCTCAAAACCCTACGCATGTATACGCAAGCGCAGGTACATATAACGTAACTCTTATCAGCGGTGACACATTAGGTTGTATCGACACCATTGTTCACCCAATCACTATCTACCCGTTACCTACTGCTTCGGCCGGTGCCGATCAAACGGTTTGTGCAGGTGGTTCAGTTACCCTTACAGCTTCCGGCGGATCTACTTATGTATGGAATCCTTCCGGTTCTACTGGATCAACAATTACAATTTCCCCTTCTGGAACAACAACAATATCTGTAACTGTAACCGATGCAAATGGTTGTTCGGCTACTGACACAGTTTCAGTTGTTGTGAACCCGCTTCCGACAATTTCTGCAGGTGCCGATATGTTTATCTGTAACGGTAGTGGTGTCACACTTACTGCCAGCGGTGGTGTATCTTATACATGGAATCCGGGTGCACATTCAGGTGCAACCTATGTTGTAAATCCGGGCTCAACAACTTCTTATACAGTTACCGGAACCGGCGCGAATGGTTGTACATCAACCGACGTGGTTCAGGTTTCTGTCGGAACTTTACCTACAGCAAACGCAGGTCCGGATGTCGACATTTGTGCAGGCAGCAATACTACTCTTACGGCTACAGGTGGAAATACCTATACTTGGAATCCAATCGGAGCTACAGGTTCAACAGTTGTGGTTACTCCGGGAAGTACAACGGCCTACACAGTGATTGCTACAGATGCAGCCGGGTGCTCAGCTTCTGATGTTGTGAATGTAACCGTTCATGCAAATCCAATTGTAAATCTTCAATCTACTTTCCTTTGTGCCGGATCCACAACAACTCTTGATGCAGGTAATCCGGGTTCAACTTATATTTGGAATACTGGTGAGACAACTCAAACTATTGTTGTTAATGCAGGTGGTAACTTCGATGTTACTGTGACCGATGCTTTTGGTTGCGTAAACTCATCAGCATGTACTATCACTTACGGAACGTCAATGACGATCAATTTGGGTAATGTTTCGTTCTGTCAGGGCGATTCAGTTACACTTGATGCCGGCTGGCCGGGAATGAATCACATCTGGACTCCTGGTGGTCAAACATCTCAAACAATTACAATAGCAACGCCTGGAAATTATGGTGTAACAGTGACCGATACTTCCGGTTGTAGCGGAGCCATGAATGTAACGGCTGTTATGAATAACTTGCCTGTGGTAAGCTTCTCCTCTACATCGGTTTGTATTGGAAGTACAACGTCTTTCACAGACGGAACTTCAGTTACCGGTGGTAGTGTGGCTTCATGGGCTTGGGATTTTGGTGACGGATCAATTTCAACTGCACAGAATCCTACACATACATACAGCGCTGCAGGTACTTATACTGTTACTTTGACAGCTACTTCAGCAACAGGTTGTGTAAATTCAACCAGTCAGACTGTAACAGTAAATCCTTTGCCTATTCCTCAATTCACATTTGCGAATGGTTGTCAGGGTAATGCGATTGCGTTTACGGATCAGTCTACGGTAAGCGTTGGTCTCATTAATTCCTACAATTGGAATTTTAACGATGGAACAACTTCTACTTCTCATAACCCGACTCATACATTTAATACTTCGGGAAACTTCAATGTTACATTACAGGTAACAACAGCCGGTCGTTGTTCTCAAACGATTTCTCATCAGGTAGTGGTTCATCCGCTTCCGGTTGCAGATTTCTCAACTTACTCCGGTTTGTCTTGGAAACGCAGTTTCTTTCAATAATACATCAACAATTTACCAGGTTCAATTGCATCCGCTCAGTGGGATTTCAATGATACCTATACTTCTACTCAGAATAACCCTTCTCACAATTATTCTACTAACGGAACTTATAATGTTACGTTAATCGTTAACTCAGGATTCGGTTGTTCAGATACGATCAGTCACTCTGTAGTAGTTAACCCTCTTCCGGTTGCTAATGCAGGTACAGATCAGACAATCTGTAATGGAGCTTCTGTTACATTATCTGCTATCGGTGGTACATCTTATAATTGGATGCCTGGAAATACTAATAGCGCAAACGTTACCGTGAATCCTTCATCAACGAATGCCTACACAGTAACAGTAACCGATGCCAATGGTTGTACTTCATCCGATGTTGTCAATGTTACTGTAAACCAATTGCCAACTGCTTCTGCAGGTGTCGATCAGTCAATTTGTTCAGGTGGCTCAGTTTCATTAACTGCTACCGGTGGTGTAAGTTATAACTGGATGCCGGGAAGTATTTCTACTCCTTCTATCCTTGTTACTCCGACTACCTCCGGTTCTTATACGGTAACTGTTACCGATGCTCACGGCTGTACAAGTACGGACGCTGCGGATGTAACGGTAAATTCATTACCTAACGTAAGTGCCGGCCCTGATCAAACGATTTGTTTTGGTTCAACCGTTAATATGACTGCAAGTGGTGCTACATCGTACCAATGGAATCCGATAGGATCAACAAGCGCTTCTGTACTTGTTACTCCAACAGCGAACGCTACGTATACCGTAGTCGGAACTGACGGAAATGGTTGTGTTGCTGCTGATACAATTAACGTAATCGTTAATCCGGTTCCTGTTGTCAATCTATACCCAACATTCGTTTGTTTAGGTTCAACAACTACTTTGGATGCCGGAAATCCGGGTTGTGATTTCAGTTGGTCAACAGGCGAAACTGCTCAGTCAATTGCTGTAGCCGATTCAGGTGATTATTCAGTTATTGTGACGAGCTTAAACGGTTGTTCCGTTCTTGGATCTACTCATGTTTCTCTTGGTGGCAATATTTCCACAACACCTACAACAACTTCTGTTTGTTCCGGTCAAACTGCAACTTTGAATGCAGGAAATCCGGGCTGTACTTATAGCTGGTCAACAGGTGCCAATACACAATCTATTAACGTAAACACAACGGGTACGTTCTTCGTTACAATTACCGATGTGAATGGTTGTGCGGCTACTATGGTTCACCAGGTTACGGTAAATCCACTTCCTGTACCTTCATTCTCTACAACTCAGGCTTGTCAGGGAAGTGCCAACATCTTTACCAATACTTCAACAGTAGCTTCCGGCTCAATTGCATCGTCAATCTGGAACTTCGGTGACTCATTTACACTCTCAGGAACGAATGCAACGCATACTTATGCAGCTACAGGAAGTTATGTAACTACTCTTTCTGTTACTACTGCTGCCGGTTGTTCTGCCACAGTTACGGGTCCTGTACAAGTTAATCCAAATCCGGTTGCTTCCTTCAATAGCACAACGGTTTGTTTAGGAAACTCTACATCGTTTGCAGATTTATCGTCTGTATCATCAGGTACGATTAACGAATGGTCATGGAATTTCGGTGACAATTCAAATGATTTCACGGGCAATCCATCGCATATCTATGGTACTCCGGGAACATATACAACTACACTGATTGTAACTACGAATCACAATTGTAGCGATACAATTTCTCAATCGAACGTGGTTAATGGTCTTCCTACTCCTGCATTCTTTGCATTAAACGGTTGCGCCAACAGTACAATTCAGTTTACGAATGCTTCTTCATCTGCCTATGGAAATATTGCTTCTTATCAGTGGAACTTCGGAAACGGAAATGTATCCAATCAGGTAAATCCTAGTTTGCAATACCTCAATGATGGAAATTATAATGTATCTCTTACCGTAACTTCTTCATTAGGTTGTCAGGCTACAATTTCTAACCCTGTTACTGTTTATCCGTTACCTGTTGCTGCCTTTGCTTCTACTCCTGCTTGTTCAGGATCAGCAATTGGTATCACAAACAATACGACAGTGAATTCAGGTGCAATTCAAAATTACTACTGGACATTTGGTGACAATACAACAAGCAGTTCTGCTCAGCCTAGCCATACTTACAATGCCGATGGCAGCTATTCAATCAATTTGATAGCCATTACAGACCATGGTTGTCTGGATACCGCTGTTCAGAATGTTAGTGTATGGCCACTTCCACAGGTTATGTTCACAACCATGGATACTTGCCAGGGAAATGCTATCAATTTTGCAAATACATCTACAGTAAGTAGCGGAAACATTGCTTCATGGTCATGGAATTTTAACGACGGAAACAATTCTTCAACTGCTCAACCTTCGCACTTGTATGCGACGGCCGGTAGTTATAACGTCGTACTTACTGCAACAACAGATAATGGCTGTACAGCTTCTGCCACAGAGGCTCTGAGTATATTCCCTAATCCGGTTGCATTATTTAGCGCTTCTAATGTTTGTTTCGGCGGATCGAATCAATTGATCAACCTTTCAACAGTAGATGGCGGTATCAGCTTCACTAGTACGTGGGATTTCAATGATGGAACGAACTCCACACAAACGAACCCTTCTCACAACTTCCAGACTGCCGGAAATTACCCTGTAACACTTACAGTGGTCACATCCAATGGTTGTACCGACCAGATTTCTCACAATGTGGCGGTATATAATCCTCCGGTAGCCCGTTTCGCGGCCAGTGATGCTTGTGTTGGTTTGACGACTCAATTTATTGATCAATCGTCATCAATCGACGGAAGTATCATCGGCTGGAACTGGGAATTCGGCGACAACTACAATTCTGTAGAAGGTAGCCCTTCTCACCTGTACGCCAATCCGGGTACTTATGGTGTTTCATTAACAATTACATCTGTGTACGGATGTTGGGATTCTTATTCACAACCGGTACAGATTTACTCACAGCCTTCAACTCAAATTCTTGCTTCGAATGTTTGTGAAGATAATCCTGTTCAATTTGTATCTGTATCCAGCGGTCCTGGCTTAGTGAATTATGTTTGGGATCTTGGAAATGGAATTACTTCAACCGATTCTACTTTCGCCTATACTTATTCTGATCCGGGTACTTATACAGTTTCTGTAGTTGCGACTAATTCAAGTGGTTGTTCTGCTACTCAAACGGCTCGATTGGATATTTATCCAAAACCTGCTCTGAACTTCTCTGTATCTGAAGTGTGTCAGAATTCTCCGGCTCAATTCGTAAATACAAGTTCAATTCAATCAGGAAGTGTAAGTATTTACGGATGGACATTTGGTGATAATTCCACATCTACTCAAATGAATCCGCAGCACATTTATCAGAATGCAGGAACTTACCCTGTAACATTAACCGCCGTTTCTGATTATGGTTGTGTGAATACAATGAACTCTACGGTTCGTATCAATCCGAATCCGGTAGTAGCCTTCCAGGGAAGTACTTCCGGTTGCGGACCACTGTTCTCAAGCTTCAGCGAAACTTCTTCGATCTCCAGTGGATCAATCGTTGGTTACTTGTGGGATTTTGGTGATGGTGAAGTTTCAACCGATATGCATCCAAGTCACGTCTTCAATCAACACGGTTCGTATAATGTAAATCTTACCGTTGTGAGTGATAAAGGTTGTTACGCTTCTTATGCCGGAAATAACAGTGTAGTTGTTTATCCTGAACCGACTGCTGATTTCACAGCCGATCCTATTACAACGGATATGCTTTCACCGGTGGTTCACTTCGACAATCAGTCTTCAAATTATATCGCTTACCAATGGGTATTCAGCGATGGTTTTACAACGAATACAGAATTGAACCCTGTTCACGCATTTGCCGATACAGGTGTCTATACAGCTCTCCTGATTACGACTAACAATTATGGTTGTGTCGATAGCGTAATGAAATCTATTGAAGTTCGACCTAAGTCAACTCTCTTCGTTCCTAATTGCTTTACACCGAATAATGACGGTAAGAATGATGTGTTCCGTCCTTATTTCACCAATATGGTTAAGATTCAGGTTTGGGTGTACGACAGATGGGGTCTCCTTCTCAAAGAATGGGATTCACTCGAAGGTAACTGGGACGGTTATTATCAAGGTAAAAATGTCAGTCTGATACTTATGTCTATAAAATCGTTGGCCTTGGCGTCGATGGCCAGCAATCTGAATGGGTTGGTAAGGTAAGTATCGTCTACTAAAAATAGTGCGTTTGGTTTTTCATGGTGTGTTTCTGAACTCCCGGTGTGCGTACCGGGAGTTCTACTTTTTACCCCTATGCGTAGGGGATTTCCCGTTACCGGTAACGCCATCCCGGAGGATAAACGGTTCGCGTGAAGATCATAACCTGACGGTCATCTCTCGGGTGGAATCCAAATTTATAAAATTCGCTGTTTTGCATAAGTATTAATTGATATATCAAAAATACACTCATACACGCTGTATCTCAATATTTATTGGTTTCAGGTATGTATTGTCGGGTGAATGATTCATTCATTAGGGCGAAAAATGTAGGCCTCGTTATCGCTCTCACTTTATCGTTATTGATAACGATAACGATAACGAAGAATCGGTCAAAAAAACGCTGCCGGAATCACCCGACAGCGTTAACTGACTATTCACCTAAACAAAACCTATTTCAAATAATGTCGGTTACGCGTCTGAGTTCGGGCTGTTTGTCTGAAGAACCGGAAAGTTCCTTTCAGATCGTGAACTTTTGCATTCTTGAATTCAAGGGGAATGAATTGAATGCAGAAAAGCAGCGGTAACTTTTATAAAGAAGGTAACACGAGGTTATCTGTTGAAAACAAAGAACTTTTGATGTTTACAAATGTATCAGCTCCGCCCATCACAAAAAGCCTAATTTGACCAAACAGTGTTTTCGTTGGGCGAATGGTTTATTTTCTTGGGTGAACGTTTTAATCTGCTTTGTTAAATGAAGTTAAGACTATTTCAATATTGATTATCAGTATCTTATATCGCTTCGTAGAATTTCAAATCACAAACAATTCCTTTAGTTTAGCCTTCTGAAATCTCCTCCTGACTATGAAAAAAACGCTTGCCTTCCTGGCTTCTGTCTGCTTTAGTTCCATGCTTTCGGCTCAGTGGAATTATCCTGAAACGAGACGTACGGATCAGACCGATACTTATTTCTCAACTGTCGTACCTGACCCTTACCGTTGGCTGGAAGATGATCGTTCTGCAGAAACGGGGGCTTGGGTAACAGCACAAAATAAGTCCACAGAAAACTATCTGGAGTCTATTCCCTTTCGTGGAACTCTCAAGCAACGACTAACGGGCTTGTGGAACTTTGCCAAATCTTCTACTCCGTTTAAAGGAGGAAAAAATTACTTCGTCTACAGAAACGACGGATTGCAAAATCAATTTGTACTTAATATTCTTCGTACCGGTCCCCAATCAAAACCGGAAGTATTCCTGGATCCAAACACGCTTTCGAAAGACGGAACGGTAAACGTTTCAGCTTTGTCGGTTTCTCACGATGGCCGATATATGGCTTACGCTATCTCTAAAGCTGGCAGTGACTGGGAAGAAATTTACATTAAGAATACTACTGATGGTGGTCAGTTAAACGATAAATTGGAATGGGTCAAATTTTCAGGTATTGCATGGAAAAACGGTGGTTTCTACTATAGTCGATACGATGCTCCTCCTGAAGGTGACGTTTTAAAGGCGAAAAATGAATTTCAGAAAATATACTACCATACTGCCGGCACACCACAAAAAAATGATCAGTTGATTTATGAAGATAAGAATCATCCGAATCGTAATTTCAGTGCTTCTACAAGCGACGATGGACAATGGCTTTATATTTTCGGATCGGAAGGCACTTCGGGAAATAATCTTATCGTTAAAAATCTAAATGAACCACTCTCCGGTTTCATTACTCTTGTTCCGGAATTCGAAAATGATAATGCCGTGATTGGCAGCGAGGGAACGAAGGTTTTCATCCTGACAAATAAAAACGCATCTAATTATCAGCTTGTTCAATTTGATGCCTCCATGCCGGATGCTTCACCTGTCGTCATTATTCCGCAAACCGAAGATGTACTTCAGGCTGTCAGCTTCGGCTACGATAAAATCGTCGCTCAGTATCTTCACGATGCTACAAATGTTCTTAAAGTCTTTTCAAAAGAGGGCAAATTCCTGTATGATGTTCCGCTGGCCACACTGGGTACAATTGATCAGATTTCAACTGACAAAAAGGATTCATTGCTTTTCTATGCGTTGAATACCTTTACTGCACCTCCGACAATTTATCAATTCAACTTAAAGAGTAAAGAACAGGAAATTTTCTTCCAACCTAAAGTTGATTTCAATCCGAACGATTACGAAACAAAGCAGATTTTTTATACGAGCAAGGATAGTACGAAAGTGCCGATGTTTATCGTCTACAAAAAGGGAATTCTCCTCGATGGAAATAATCCGACTCTGATGTTTGGTTACGGTGGATTCAATGTCTCAAAGACTCCCGAATTCAAAATCGAACGTCTGATCTTCCTTGAAAATGGTGGCGTGTTCGCTCAGCCGAATATCCGCGGTGGTGGTGAGTACGGCGAAGCCTGGCATGAAGCAGGTACGAAGCTCAAAAAACAAAATGTATTCGATGATTACATTGCTGCTGCCCAGTATCTGATCAATGAGAAATATACCAACCCGACGAAACTGGCAATCAGCGGACGTTCTAACGGGGGCCTTCTCGTGGGTGCTGTTATGACTCAACGCCCGGATCTCTTCAAAGTAGCTCTGCCGACTGTTGGTGTAATGGACATGCTCCGCTATCACAAATTCACCATTGGATGGGCTTGGAAAAGCGATTACGGCTCCAGTGAGGATTCTCTCGGATTCCGGAATCTGTACTCCTATTCTCCCCTGCATAACATCCGTACCGGTGTAAATTACCCTGCTACTCTTGTGATAACCGGCGACCACGATGATCGTGTTGTTCCTGCTCACTCATTCAAGTTCATTTCTACGCTCCAATATGCATACAAGGGACCTAATCCTGTCATGATTCGTATAGACGTGAATTCCGGTCATGCAGCTTTCAATGCTCTTGGCTCAAGCAAGCCAGTGGCTAAGCAAATTGATGAGCAATCCGATATTTTCTCATTCCTGATGTACAATCTTGGAATGACAGTACGATAGAACTGCAAAGGACTTCTGAATAGCATATCCACAGTAACGGATATGCTATTCTCTTCTTTTTTTAGGTTTTGAGAGTGTATTGACGCAAATGTGTCTATGACTTTATAGGTGATCTTTCAATTCAAATTGATCCGCTGCGCGGATATGCCATTCTCTCCTATTTTTATGATTTTGTATGGCATACTTTTGAACATTTCACTTTGAAAAGTCTAGTTTTGGTAGCATTGGTTCAGAGTGTAAATGCGTATTTTTGCAGGAAAGGGAATCAAATAGATGAAATTAAAAGTTGGGATCATTTTCGGTGGCTTCTCACGTGAGAGAGAAATTTCTTTCGCCGGAGGAAGAACTGTTTATGACAATCTGAATAAATCGCTCTTCGAGGCTATTCCGTTATTTGTGGATAGCTTCGGTAATTTTGTACTACTCGACTGGCAATACATTTACAAAGGAAGTATTCGCGACTTCTATCCTCCTGTCGATGCACTTCCTGCCTCACCCGGAGGCTTTCAGGTTTATGCGGAGAGCTTGGGAAATCTTTCCATCATCGAACAGGAAAAACTGATCACTCAAATTGGAAGAAAAGTTCAATTCGAAGAACTTTCTTCTCTTATTGATTTTGCTTTTCTCTGTCTTCATGGTACGTACGGTGAAGATGGTCGTGTTCAGGGAATTTTCGAATACCTGGGTATTCCATATTCCGGCTCAGGCATTCTCTCCTCATCTATCGGCATCAATAAGGCTGTCCAAAAAAACTTAATGAAAGTTGCCGGCTTCGATAGCCCTGCTTTCTTCTCGCTCTTCCGTCACGAATGGAAAGCAATGGCAAGCATTCAGGCTCTGGCCGGGAAAATTAAAGATGAAATCGGATTCCCTTGTGTTATTAAACCTGCAAATCAGGGTTCTTCTATTGGCGTTACAATTCTTTCTGATACATCCGAAACTGCGCTGCGCAAGGCAATAGAAAGTGCTTTCTTTATTCGCCGTATTACACTCGATGAATGGTCGAAGCTCAGTCCGTCTGCAAGAATCGAATTGGTCAGAAGTGTTACCGATATTCGTGAAGGCATCGGGATTCCGGTGCTTACTTCCGAAATGGAAACGATCTACCATCCGGACGCGCTTCAATCATTTTTGGAAAAAGAATTTGCATCAGGTAAAAAGAAGTTGTGCTCGAGAGTTGCGATGCTGAAAGTGAGGTCCTCATCGAAGGTTTTATTGAAGGGAAGGAATTCTCGTGCATCGTTATTCGTAACGAAGACTTCAAACCGGTTGCCCTGCCCCCTACTGAAATCCGAAAAGGAAAGAACTTTTCGATTATCGTTCAAAATATCTTCCCGGACTTTCCCGAAAGATTACTCCGATAGATCTGAGTTACGAGCATATTCAACAAATCAGAAAAGAATGCGAACGTTTATTCCTTTCGCTTCATTTCAATGTTTATGCGCGTATCGATGGTTTCATTACGAAAGACGGACGAGTATTCCTGAATGATCCTAATACGACTTCCGGAATGATGCCGTCATCTTTCTTCTTCCATCAGGCTGCTGAAATCGGTCTGAATCCGTCGCAATTCCTTACTTACATCATTCGTACATCGTTGTTCGAGCGTACACTCGATATGCGCGACAGAAGCTATATCACTGATCTTTTAAAGCAGCTTGATACAGGAATCGAATCATTGCAAACAGCAGCTTCCGAGAAAATCCGGGTAGCGGTTATCATGGGAGGTTACTCGTCGGAACGACACATCTCTGTTGAGAGCGGAAGAAATATCTATGAGAAGCTTTCATCTTCTTCGGCCTACGCTCCTGTTCCTGTTTTCCTTACAGGAAACGATAATGATCACCAGATGTACCAGATTCCGGTTAATCTGATGCTGAAGGATAATGCCGACGATATTAAAGAAAAGGCCGAGCATTTCGCCGTGCATGAAGTGATTCGTGAAATTATGATGCTCTGCGAAAAGATTACGACAAAATATACCGACAAGCAGAACGTTCTCCAACCAATAAGAATCTCCTATCCTCAACTGGCAGAAATAGCTGATGATGTATTCATCGCTTTGCACGGTCGTCCGGGAGAAGATGGCGAAGTTCAACGTCAGCTCGAAAAAGTAGGCCTACCTTATAATGGCTCCGGAATTGAATCTTCAAAAATCACTATCAATAAATATGAGACAAACGAAATTCTCCGCCTTAAGGGATTCCATGTAGCAAAGCACGCTGTGGTAACGATCGGGGATTTTAAAAATGACAGAAAATTATTTGTCGATAAAATATGTTCCGAATTTAATTTTCCGTTCATCGCTAAACCAGTCGATGACGGATGCAGCAGTGCGGTGAAGAAAATAAAAACTCGCGAAGAGTTGGAAGCATTTGCCGAGCTCATTTTCCGCCAGCAAGAAGAGCTTATCGAAGCCGATGCAGCGCGATTGAATTTAAAATTGAAAGAAGAATTTCCTCGCAAGCAGCAATTCCTCGTTGAAGAGTTGATTGAAAGAAACGGAGCTGCACACTTCCTTGAAATCACAGGTGGAATGCTTACCAAATTGGATTCAAACAACAAGTGCGTATTCGAAGTCTTCGAAGCATCTGAGGCATTGTCGGAAGGTGATGTTTTGTCGCTCGAAGAAAAGTTCCTGGCCGGACAAGGGCAAAATATCACTCCTGCACGCTACGCCAAAGATTCGAAAGAGCGTCAACGCATTTCAGATGTCGTGAAAGAAGAACTTCGGAAGGCAGCGGAGATCTTAAAGATCGAAGGTTATGCACGCATAGATGCATTCGTCCGCATTTTCGCCGATGGAAAAGTGGAAGTTATTTTCATTGAAGTAAATTCACTTCCCGGAATGACGCCGGCTACGTGTATTTTCCATCAATCAGCTATTGCAGGTTATAAACCGTACGAGTTTATCGACAAAATCCTCGATTACGGAAGAAGAAAAAAGCATCTTACAGCAGATATTCATTAGAATCATGACGAAATTAATTCCCTTCTTAAAAAGTAAAGTGTTTTTCAGAAATATAGGAATTCTGCTTGGCTTGCTTCTGCTCGTATTTGGCGCGGTATCGTATTGGTTGGGCTCGTATACTCATCACGGAGAAAGTATTTCCGTGCCTGATTTGCGTGGCCAAAAGATAGAACGCTTAAAGACATTTTTGGCCGATAAAAATCTTGATTTTAAAGTAAACGATTCACTCTTTGATCTCGAGAAACCACCGGGAACCGTTTTAGAACAAGATCCTGCACCGAAGAGCAAAGTGAAAGAAGGCCGTACAATTTATCTGACCGTAAATTCGCTCCATCCTCCTGATGTAAAAATGCCTGACCTGGCCGACGTCTCTTTACGTCAGGCGGAAGCTATTCTTCAATCGTTTGGTCTGCGCGTTGGTCAACTTTCATACAAACCCGATCTGGCCAAAAACGCTGTGCTCGATCAGAGATATAAAGGCACTTCGGTTCGCCCGGGGAAATCAATTCCCAAAGGTTCGGAAATTGATCTTGTACTCGGCGACGGTGTAGGAAGTGTTGAAGTGCCGGTGCCTGATCTGAGCGGTCAGACATATGGTGAAGCTCTATTCGTTCTCAAAGGCTCATCCCTAAATGTTGGTATGGTTCATTTTGATCCGGGAGTGAGAGATTCAACCAGAGCCGTCATCTACAAGCAAATCCCTGAAGCCTCTGATAATGCGACAATTAACCAAGGTGAGGCGATTGAGATTTACCTCCATTAATCGAGGCATTATTCGTATTTTCGTGCAAAATAATTCCGGATCATTCCGTTAGTATTATAATCTGTACAAACCCAGAACTCCTTCCCGCGCAATGTTTAGAAAGCTATCTTCCTTTTTTCAGGTCATCTTATTTGCTGTTTTTCTTTTGCCGTTTTCCGGTTATGCTCAGGAAACTATAATACCGTTAGGCACAAATCCTATTCTACAGAAGGCGTCAAAATCTGAAGCCTTTTACCAACTTATTCGAACTGCTGCAATCGATGACACATTGATTCTTCCATTTGTCGATGATTTCTCACGTCAGGGAATTTATCCGTTCGACAGCTTATGGTTAGACAGCAATGTGTTTATCAATACAAATTATCCTGATCGCCCAATAACAATTGGCGTTGCTACATTCGATGGTCTAACTAAATTCGGAGTTCCGTACAATCCGTCAGGATCTACTGATGCAATTGCAGATTATCTGACTTCTCGTCCAATCGATCTTGGTGTTTTAGCAGGTGATACCTCTGTCTGGCTGAGTTTCTTCTATCAACCTCAAGGGTTAGGCGATGTGCCTGAAACAGCCGATTCTCTTCGACTGGAAATAAAAGACTCAACTGAGAGCTGGAATTTAGTTTGGTCACTTGCAGGAAGAACGGATACCGCTTTCCGGAGAGCCAATATTCATCTTCTCGACGGGAAATATTTCTTTAAAGGATTCCAATTTCGATTTTCAAATATTGCTACTGTAAATGGAAACAGAGATCATTGGAACGTAGACTATGTAATTCTACGTCAGTTTGGTGCTGCTAATGATTCTATAGTCGATAATGGTCTGATTCGCCCTCAAGCTTCTTTGTTAAACGAATATTCGGCAATGCCCTATCCTCACTACAAGTATTTAGGAGCGCAGGCACCGGCAGCCATGCGTACGAGCCTGGCTGATACGATTCATGATATCAATTATGGTGGAACTGTGTTTACGCCGGCTCTTGATATCAGCCAGAATGGTACTTCCATCTTCCAACAAACACCGGGATTTTTCAGTACGACGGGCTCGCAAACGTACATCCCATTTGCTTACGATATTTCAAACTTTTCCTACCCTATTCAATCAGGCGATAGTATTGATTTTTTAGTGAGGTCATACTTTTCTCAACAGGGAACGACATCTCTTGCTTTCAATGACACAAGCTTTTATCATCAGTATTTTCACAACTACTACGCTTACGACGACGGATCCGCCGAAGTAGCATACGGTCTGACAGGAAATACCGATGTTTCAATGGCGTATAAATTTGATGTGAAGATGCGCGACACATTGGTTGGAGTTCAAATTTATTTCAATCCGGTTGGTGTCGATGTAACCAATAAGTTATTTCAGCTATGCGCATGGAGCTCTGTCGATGCAGGCTCTAATTCATCTTCGTTAATCTACCGTCGAATCGATCAAAAACCCGGTGTAAACGATAGCATCAATGGCTTCAAAACATTTACATTCGATAGTTTGATTATCGTGGACCCGGGACCGATTTGGATTGGCCTTACTCAAAATGAACCGGCAACTCAGTATGGAGTTGGGTTGGATCGGAACACAGACTCTCACGGGAATATGTACTACCATGTCGATGGATTCTGGCATCAGTCGAGCGTTGTCGGGTCATGGATGATTCGCCCTGTTTTCGGTTCACATCTCACTGTAATAGGCGTTGATGAATTGAGTTCTTCATTCAACTTCAATGTATTTCCGAATCCTGCTACTACATCCTTCTCCATAACTCTACCTAAACCCGGAACATACGGTGTTCAGGTTTTGGATCTCGCCGGAAGAATTATCAATAGCCAATCAATCAATAACAATACGACCATTTCGACTGCGGAATTTAGCTCCGGAGTTTATTTTGTACGACTGACAAATGAGCACAATCTGACTTCAGTTCAAAAGCTCATTATTCAGTAAAATTTATTTTCAATAACGAAATGGTAAATCACGAAGAAGACGAAATTGAAATCGAAGGCGGTGAGCAGGAAGAGCTTTATGAGCACCATCGGTTTATTGTAGAAAAAGGACACATGATGATCCGAATTGACAAATTTTTGTTCAATCGGATGCCGAATATTTCCCGCAATAAAATTCAGCAGGCTTGTGAAGACGGAAACATATTAGTCAATGGAAAACCTGTTAAGTCGAGTTACAAAGTAAAGCCGCTCGATCAGATTCAAATCGTTCTTCCTGAACCTGTGCGTGAGCATGAATTAGTTCCACAGGATTTACCGATCGATATTGTTTACGAAGACGAAGATCTTGTCATCATCAATAAAGCGCCCGGAATGGTTGTCCATCCGGCTTACGGTAACTATACCGGAACACTGATGAATGCACTCGTCTACCATTTTTCAAATCTGCCTGCTTCGGCAAAGAATATGGATCGTCCTGGGCTTGTTCACCGTATTGATAAAAATACTTCCGGTTTATTGGTGATTGCGAAAACAGAATCCGCCATGAATCATCTGGCGAAAGAATTTTTTCGACCGAACGATTGACCGAAAATATATTGCTCTTGTTTGGGGTGATTTCAAAGAAGACGAAGGAACGGTAATTGGAAACGTTGGACGTAATTTGAAAGATAGAAAAGTGATGGACGTTTTTCCCATGAGCGATTACGGGAAGCATGCTGTTACACATTATCGCGTACTAGAGCGTTTTGGGTATGTTACGCTTATTGAATGTAAGCTGGAAACCGGCCGTACACATCAGATTCGCGTGCACATGAAATTCATTGGTCATCCTCTATTCAATGATGATACATATGGAGGCGATAAAATATTAAAGGGCACAACATTCACCAAGTACAAACAGTATATCGAAAATTGCTTTTCTCTGATTCCTAGGCAAGCTTTGCATGCAAAGACTTTAGGTTTCATCCACCCGACTACACGTGAAAAAGTGTTTTTCGAATCTGAACTCCCGCCTGATTTCTTAGCTGTTTTAGAAAAGTGGAGAAATTACTCTAAGCACAAAGCTGATAGTGAAGAGTAACAATTGCATTTGATTCTTGGATATTCAATTCCAATTTGCACTTATTGACAATTTTGAAGACTCAATTGAGTCATAGCGATCCATTTGTTATTCGCGAAATTCAAACAAGTATTTCGTATCCTTTCTGTTTTCAAATTCTGCCAACATTTCATGAAACTCTTGTTTAAATGTTTTCTGTTGGTGATGAAGCTTCTGATTAATTACGTAGTCGTAAATCTTAGGAACCATGGATTGGTGATATGAAAATGCACCGAAACCTTCTTGCCATTCGAATTTTTCTTTGCAAAAGCGATTATTGTTAATAAAGGCATTGGTTGTTTTTTTTATTTCTCGGACTAAATCTGAAATCCCTTCCTTTGGATTTAATCCAAAGAATATATGGGTATGATCGGGCATTCCATTAATAGCAATCGATTTGTGACCTCGATTATCTAACGTACCTGACATATATTTATATAGTTCGTTTTCCCACTGAGGTAAAATCAGATTCCTTCGAAAATTTACCGGCAGAACCAATTGAATGTAAAGTTGTGTGTAGCTCATAGGCTGCAAATTTCCAAAAAGTAAAAGCTTGTTCAACGAGACTCAGAAACTTCATACTTTGAAGATGTTTTTAAAAGCGGATAGTGTGAGTGAGTGCGACTCTGCTGAGTCGGAAGTTCCTTGTCGTTCACTGAATACAATTGTGTGACCTCCGGGTCTGCAACTTCTGAAAGGGTTGCTACGCACTTTAGTTGAAGCCTTGTTTTCGGAACCCGTATATGACACTTTGCTTTTAGTTACGGCCAGGTTGTATCCGGAAGTGGCAGACCCGGAGGGTCCCATATTTGTATCCAGGTGCAAGCAAGAAGGCTTCGACTCGGGAGAGTCGAATGTTCTTAAAAGCGGATAGTGTAAGTGAGTGCGACTCTGCCGAGTCGGAAGTTCTACGTCGTTCACTGAATACAATTGTGTGACCCTCCGGGTCTGCAACTTCTGAAAGGGTTGCTACGCACCTTAGTTGAAGCTTTGTTTTCAGAATTAGTGTGTGACCCTCAGGGACTGCAACTTCTGAAAGGGTTGCTACGCACTTTAGTTGAAGCCTTGTTTTCGGAATCCGTATATGACACTTTGCTTTTTGTTACGGCCAGGTTGTATCCGGAAGTGGCAGACCCGGAGGGTCCCATAATTGTATTCAGGTGCGAGCAAGGAGGCTTCGACTCGGGAGAGTCGAACCAGACTTAAGTAAACAGTGAAAAAAGCAGAACAAACAAAGAAGTACTTCCTAGTAAAAGACCGGTAAAACTACACCAATTCAAAATCATTCACCACATTGTACAACGTGTCGCGTTCAACAGGTTTGCGGCCTGATTCGCGAATTAATTGTACGAGGTCTTCTGTCGAGAGAGACGGGTTCTGGTCTTCTGCTCCGGCCATGGAATAGATCTTTGTTGTGTCGTCTATTGTTCCATCGAGATCATCAACACCAAATGCTTGTGAAAGCTGTGCTGTTGTACGACCGATCATTGGCCAGTAGGCTTTGATGTGATTGAAATTATCAAGGAAAATTCTTGAAACCGCATAGTTTCGTAAGTCTTCCACTACATTCACTTCCGAAATGTTCGACATTTCATTTCCCTGATTACGAAACTTGAGTGGAATAAATGTATTGAAGCCACCGGTCTTATCCTGAAGATCGCGTAAACGTTCCATGTGCTCAATACGATGACGGTACGTTTCGATATGTCCGTAGAGTATTGTCGCATTCGAATGCATTCCTAAGCGATGAGCAGTTTCGTGGATATTCAGCCATTCATCTGATGAGCATTTGTCGGCACAAATTTGTTCACGAATAGTTTCATCAAAAATTTCCGCACCACCACCGGGAAGTGATTGCAATCCGGCTTCGTGAATCATTTCCATTCCCTGCTGTACCGATACTTTAGCTTTGCGGAACATGTAGTCCAACTCTACTGCAGTAAAACCTTTGATATGTAAATCAGGACGGTGTGCTTTTATTTTACGGAGCACATCCATGAAATAATGTAAGTCCATTTTCGGATGAACACCTCCGACAATATGAACCTCCGTTACCGGTTTTCCGTCGAACGACTTCACAATATCCATGATTTGATTTTCCGTCAGCTCCCATCCTTCTTCCCGATTTTTTAACGTGCGAGAGTACGAACAGAATTTGCAAGAGAACACACACACATTCGTCGGTTCAATATGAAAATTACGATTGAAGTAAGTATTGTGACCGTTCTTCTTTTCACGAACATGATTAGCCAGTGCTCCCAAAAAGCCGGTATCTGCTTTTTCAAAAAGTAAGACACCTTCGTCGGCAGTAATTCTTTTTCCGTCAACTACTTTTTGTCCAATCACCTTAAGTTCAGGTGCGAGAGATTCGTCGTTCAACAATGCTGTACTGATCATACTTATAATTTGGGCCTCAAAGATACGATTCACCGGAGATTATTCATAGCCAATAAAGCTTGTCGAGCTGTTACTCAACTTGGCCAAAATTTACGCAAGTCTGACATTCCGATTCGATTTCTATCGTTTTTTCGAGTATTATTGTAGTAAGCAAATCTATCCTTATGATCCGTATTTTATTAGTTGAAGATGAAGAGCACTTACAAGAGGCTATCAAGCTGAATCTGGAACTCGAGGGTTACAAAGTGGTAGCTGTCGGAAATGGTATCGAGGCTGTCAAGGTTTTCAAACAGGAGCGCTTTAATCTGGTCGTGCTGGATGTTATGCTCCCGGAGATGGACGGATTTGCTGCCTGCGAGGCTATTAGACTGCATAACTCTACCGTCCCTATCCTATTCCTGTCGGCTAAGAACGCCAGCGAGGACAAGATTATGGGCCTAAAACGAGGGGCCGACGATTATATGACGAAACCCTTTAATATAGAGGAGTTTTTGCTCAGAATTCACGCTTTGGTCAAAAGAGGCCTGACGCTTGAAGAAAAGAAGGAAATGAGCGATGTCTTCCGTTTTGAAGGGAATGAAGTCAATTTCCGGACTTTTGAGATCATGGGAAAGGACAAAAAGCAGATTCGTCTTACAAAGAAGGAAATTGCCCTGTTAAAGCTGCTCATAGAGCGCCGAAATGAAGTAGTTTCGCGTGAACAAATCCTTGAAACTGTCTGGGGATATGATATTTATCCTTCCACTCGCACCGTCGATAACTTTATATTGGCCTTCCGGAAGTATTTTGAGGAAGATCCTAAGGATCCAAAGTACTTCTTCTCAGTAAGAGGGGTCGGATATAAATTCGTCTGCAAATAACCCATAATCCCCGCAATCCCGCGCCAATAGCCGTTTCTTCACAATTGACTCCAATTTGTGATTGTAAAATTGTGACCTTCCTTAGAAATCCTAAACAATTATCATAAATGAACAAAAAACTACTTCTGATCGGAATTGGAATGCTCTTCTCGGTTCTGGTTAATGCCCAATCTGTGTCTCACAGAAATTGCGGTACAATGGACAACCTTCAGCAACAAATGGCTGCTGACCCGGGTCTTGCATCAAGAATGCAGCAGATTGAAAACCAAACTGCGGCTTATCTTAATGCTCACAAAAACCAAAATTCAACAAATGCGATTATCACTATTCCGGTAGTGTTTCACATCGTGTACAACACCACTGCACAGAATATTTCTGATGCTCAGTGTCTCGCTCAGTTGAATCAGTTGAACTTAGATTATGCCCGCTTGAATTCAGATGCCGGTAACACTCCTTCTGCTTTTGCAGGTTTGGCAGTGAATACTAACATCCAATTCTGTCTGGCGCAACGCGATCCTAATGGCAATCCAACTACAGGTATCGAAAGAAAGCAAACAACAACAACTTCATTCTCTACAAACAATGGAGTAAAAACTGCTACCAGCGCAACTGCAGGTGGTATGAACGCATGGAACTCTGCTAACTACTTAAACATCTGGTCTTGTAATCTGAGTGGTGGTGTTTTGGGTTATGCTCAATTCCCTGGTGGTTCTGCTTCGACTGATGGAGTTGTACTCCTTTATTCTTCAATCGGAAGTATTGCTAAACCGGGAACTGCTACTCCTTACAATCTGGGTAGAACAGCTACTCACGAAGTAGGTCACTGGTTGAATCTTTACCACATTTGGGGCGATGATACAAATGCTTCAAATCAATGTTCAGGTACGGATAATGTGGGTGATACTCCAAATCAGGCAGGCGAAAATTATGGCGCTCCTGCTTTCCCGCACACAGATGCTTGTTCTCCAAGTTCGCCCGGTGTAATGTTCATGAATTACATGGATTACACTGACGATAATGCTATGAATATGTTCACAGCAGGTCAGACTTCGCGTATGGCTGCTCTTTACTACAGGCGGCGCACGTGCTGCAATGCTGTCTTCTTTGGGTTGCCAGGCTCCTACTACAACTTGCGGTGCTCCTGCAGGTTTGACAAACGGAACGATCGGTACTACTACTGCAGCTCTTTCATGGGCAGCTGTATCAGGTGCAACGAGCTATTCTGTTCAGTATAAACTCAGCACTTCTGCTACATGGTCAACTACAACTACAGCAACTAACTCTATTTCTTTATCAGGTTTAGTTAGTGCATCTCTTTACAACTGGCAGGTTTCTGCTACTTGTGCTTCAGGTGCGAGTTCATATACAGCAGGTACTAATTTTACTACAGGTTCTACAACTTCTTGCGGTGCTCCAACAGCTCTTGCAAATGGTACAATTGGAACAACAACTGCTGCGCTTTCTTGGGCAGCTGTTTCCGGTGCGACAAGTTATTCTGTTCAATATAAATTGAACACTTCTGCTATGGACATCTGCAACTTCTGCTACTAATTCAATTTCTTTATCAGGATTGGTTAGCGGATCACTTTACAACTGGCAGGTTTCTGCTACTTGTGCTTCAGGTGCAAGTGCATTTACTGCAGGTACTAACTTTACAACTGCAACTGTTGTAACATGTGGCGCTCCTAGCGGTTTAACAAATGGAACTATCGGTACTACAACAGCAGCTCTCTCTTGGACTGCGGTATCAGGTGCAACTAGTTACTCGGTTCAATACAAATTGAACAGTTCGGCTACCTGGACAACTGTAAGTTCTGCAACTAATTCAATTTCCCTTTCAGGTTTGGTAAGTGCTTCGCTTTATAACTGGCAAGTTCGTTCAAACTGTGCTTCAGGCTCAAGTTCTTATATTGTGGGTACTAATTTCACAACAGGAACAGTAAGCGGTTGCACTGATATTTGGGAATCAAACAATACTTCTACAACAGCTAAAATAATCTCAACGAACACGAACATTTCAGGTCTGATTTCAACTACTACTGACCTCGACTGGTTCAAGTTTACGACTGTTGCTCCTAACACGAAGATCAAAATCACTTTGACAAATCTTCCTGCTGACTACGATGTACGTCTGTATAACTCAGGCTTATCGTTGTTGACTACTGCTCAAAATGGCGGAACAACTTCAGAAACCATCATCCGTAACGTAACTACTGCCGGCACTTACTATGTAAGAGTATACGGTTACAATGGAGCATTCAGCACTACTGCATGCTACAATTTGTTAGTGAGTGTTGGAAGCACAAACTTCCGTACGATCGATGGCAATATTACAACTGAAGAAATCACTCCTTCTCTGAATGAAATGGTACTCTATCCAAACCCTACAAATGGCGAGGTTAACGTGTCTTTCAATTCACCGGTGTCTGAATCAGTTGCCGTTCGCTTCTTTGACATGGTTGGCAAAACAGTTCTTGTAAATAATGTTGCAATGACTGAAGGTGACAATAAATTCACTTTCGATCTTTCTGATCTTACAAAAGGAATTTACTTCATCGAGCTCAACACTTCATCTGAGCGTATCGTTAAGAAAATTGTCCTCGACAAATAAGCTTAGCTTTCTAAAAGCAAAAAAGCCATCCTGTAAAGGGTGGCTTTTTTTTTCGCTATCGTTATCGTTATCGATAACGTTATCGATAACGAATCATTTCTTCGGAATCACAAAGTCAATAGGAAGGATATACTGCACTTTTACAGGTTGACCGCTTGCAGTGCCCGGCTTCCACTCCGGCATCAGCTTAACCACTCTTAATGCTTCTGCATCGAGTTCGTCGGTAATGCCGCTGATCACCGTAGGATCTATGATCTTCCCCTTTTCGTCGATACGGAAACTCACGTATACTCTACCGCCAACATGATCAACTTTGGCTTTTTCGGGATAATTTAAATTACGGTTGAGGAAACTCTGCAGGCTGTCGGCTCCTCCGGGAAATTCAGGCTGAACCTGAACAACAGTAAGTCCAAAGCCGGCTTTTACTTTCTCTTTACCGGTCTCTTGCTTTTCCTGAGCACTGGCAGCTCCAACCAAACTTGCTAAAAATACTGTTAAAATGATCTTTTTCATGTGTCCTTTGCCTCGTTGAAATAAAATGCCGAAGGAATGAGGCCTTAGCCTTCGATACCGACCTTCATCCGAATAATCCTGGGCGACGGTCAAATTGCTCTTCAAACGTAGCGTATTCGGCTTAAAATAGCAAACATTGCCAAGAGTCGAATAATGACTTAATTTGGACCCATGAAAAAAAACTGGATATTCCCTCTGATTCTGGTTCTGGCAGGACTTATGGTTTTTCTATACCATTCCTTTTCGTAATTCAGAATTCAGGCGCTCCGATTACTTAGCCATTGCTGCATTCAAATTCACGTTCTTTTTATTCATTACTAAATCGAACATGTTTTCTACAATGTACATGGTAGCAGGGCAATATTCCATATTCTGAATATGTGTACCGGCAATGTATAATTTAAAATCGCGGTTCTGTGTATGTGGGAAACCACTACAGTCTTTCGGACGAACAGGATAAATAGAGCATTTATTATCTTTTCTTAAAAACTGACACGGACCTTGTGTATTCATGTAGTCGCCGCTCTTGTCTTTGTAGAGATACTTCTCATAGTACTGACTAAAACTCATTCCCAAGTGCTTTGAGATACGTTTTACATCGGCCTTTTTATAAGTTGGCGACATTGTTTTGCAGCAATTTGCACAAGCAAGGCAGTCAACTGCTTTAAATGCTTTTTTATGAAGAGCAATAGCTAATGCATCAAGACCACGCAACTTACGACGTTGAAGTCCTTTCAAAAAAGTGGTATACTTCTTTTTGTTTTTCCGTTTTGCTGCCTTCATGTACGAAATCGGATCTTTAATTTTCGACTTGGTAAACATGGGCTCTTCGCTAGCTATTTTCTTTTTCATCAGTTGGTTTTACAATATTTTAAGGGCGCAAATATATCATTCCTATTTCATTTTCCTAAAGGAGAATCACTCAGTATAAATCAGGCAGTTCTCGGCTAGGAAAAGAAGCCGGCAGACCATCTAGTTAGTTCGCCCCGAAGGATTTTTTAATTCCCAGCATGAAGCCGATAGTACCGCGCTGTTTTCCTGTGAAGGATGTAAAGATGTCGGCTCTGAATACTCCCAGTTTTTCAAAACCAAGACTGAATTCGAGATATTGCTCGAGAGTCTTTGTTTTAAGAAAATGGAAACCGGCAATTTCCTGAAGCTTAAGTTTTCGGATGATTGGAATTTTATTCAGGAAAAAATCCTCCGAAATTATGTTCTGCATGCGCTTCCATTGCCCATCGAGATGTACTGTATGTGTAGTAATCAAGATTCTTATACTCTGCCAAACGAAAATCCGACAAGAAGGTCTTATTCCCATTGAAATGAATGTAATCAGGGAAGAACAATCGCCTCGAAGAAAGGAACTGTCCATAACTAACCACATACGACAACTTGCCCAGAAGCCCTGCTCTCATATCATCTTCAATCGACGCTTTGAAATAATCGAAATCTACATCCCCTACTGTTGGAATTCCCTTACGAAATGCCAGACGAATCGTCGGGTATTCTGTTCCCATGATGTACTTACCCTCAGGTCGGGTAATAAATGTCTGACCAAATCGAATCCTGGCCTTCGCTTCGAGGATGAGCGCATGATGTGTCGGAAAATCAACGACTGTAGTTGCAGGCGTTACCGGAATATTGGAAGTATATTCTCGACCATGCGCCTTGTACAACGAGTAGTCTGTAGTATTTGAAAGTGTACTCCTCTCAGAATATTCAGCAAAAAGCCCAAAGCCAAGCCCATTTACAATTTCTGAAACATGTCCGGCAGAAATGTATTTCTTTTCATACAACTTCATGAAATTCTTCCTGTCAATTAAGGTGTAAATTGAATTTACTAATTCGCTGATAGGCTTGGCTCCATTAAATTGAACAGCATCGGTTCCAGCATCGGCAGAAATAACGGCTAATCGTTTCGTATTGTATCGATAATTCATGGCAACGTGTCCGTTCCAATGCTTATTGGACCAGCCGTATCGCAGCTCCGGCGAAAGATTAAATGTTCGCTTGTCGGTTTCGCCATACTCTTTCGTATAACTGAATTTCATTGTGGCATTCCATCCTTCCACCGTATTAAAATTCAATTGCTCAAGTGGTGATCCGATTCGGTATGAGCGATGGTAGTAACTGTTATCCCACGAATAGCCTGTGAAAATATCCCCTACCGAAAATTTATTATTTACATGATCAACTGAATCGAGATACGATTTGGATTGATGTACGATGCGTGTACTGTCGCGCCGATGGTAATCGATCTCTTCCGCATTGGTCAGAGGCACCGGTCGGACTGTTGTCCAGTAAGTGGAATCTTTCTTGTTAGCATCAGCATTGACTTTAACAATTTCACCTTTAGCAAAAGCGGTGGTAATTTCCGGTTTAAGGGAATAATTATTGAAGACACCCAATACAATTCCATCACCGATAAAGCCCATCACATTAAAAGAATAACTGAACTGGTGATTGAATGGAACCCACTCTTCAGCGGTAACGGCAATGAAAGTTTCTTTTTACACGGAATGTATCCACAAACTCCATCTGCTGAGCACGTGTGATGAATAAATCGGCACTGTGAATTCGCCAGCTATCATCACAAATGTATATTGTTCCGGTGAAGACAGGATCGGTTAAGCGTTTAGGAATAACACTGATTTTATTGACAAGCGCGCCGTTTTCCATAAATGAACCTTCGAAACGGTACTTGTAGGAGAATAAAGCATTTGCCGATATTGGAGAAATGACGCCACGTGGAGTCAAATTGCCTAAGTAAACTAAATTGTCATACAGATTTAAAAGAACATCCTGAGCCTGATTGAAACTGTAAGTTTGAGGTGATCCGCTTACCTTACTCGAGATCATTTCTTCTCTGTAATTATCCGGCTGATTGAAAAATAAATGAGACACTGACTCACTCAGATAAAACATCTTGGTTGCCGAATCTACCATATCACCTAAATCGACTTTCTGGCCGAAAAAGGATTTTGGAGATTTTGTGAGACGTTGAGTGGATTTAACATAAGCGTCGCAAGAATACCTTTCAATCTGATCGCGGTAGTATGCTCTCTTTTTCTGTGCCTTACGAATAATGGCATAAGCAGGATCTTCTGCATCCGAATTAACTACAACTTCTTTCAGATTAAACGACTCTGAACGGAGTTGGAAATTGCACTGCTCTTTTGTATTTGCGCTGATGGTAATTTGTTTGGTAACCTGCCCATACCCCATCATCTTACAGGCTACAGTATAGCTGCCGGGATTTAACTCCAAAAAATACTTTCCTTCAATATTTGAAGTTGTTCCATTCGTCGTGCCGGGAATGTAAACACTGACAAAAGGCAATGGCTCATTCTTCTCGTCGGTAACAAGGCCCGACAAAGTAACTCCACTCACTTGTATCGTGAGAAGCGATAGAACTAACCAAAAACAACTAACTAATTTTTTCATACAATTTTAAAACTCCTTTAATAAAATGATGCCATGAAAACTTTTCCCGATCGGCTTTGACCTGAAGGGAAAATGACTCTTCTTTTTTGTTACTGTAAAAGTCAATGATCGCATTGGCTATAGCTTTTGAATCTCGTTCTACAACATAGCCTGCTTTTCCGTTAGCAACGATTTCGGCCAAACCTCCGACATTGGTAACTAACATCGGACGACCGAAATGATAGGCAATCTGTGTGATGCCGCTTTGAGTTGCACTCCTGTAAGGCTGAACGACCATGTCGGCAGCACAGAAATAACTTTTCACTTTTTCCTTACCGATGAATTCAGTGTGTAAGATAAAATTTTTACCCGAATCAATTGAGTTAATCTTTTCCAGATAAGGTTTTGCATCTTCGTAAAATTCTCCGGCAATAAGGAGTTTGATGTTTAGATTCCTTATTCGCTCATCTGCCATCGCCTCTATAAGCAAGTCTAAGCCTTTGTATGCACGAATAAATCCAAAAAACAAGATCAACTTTTCTTCTTGCCCAACATTGAGTGATTTTCGTGCATCGGCTTTTGTTTGGATGTCACCGAAGATATCGTACACAGGATGTGGTAAAAATACTTTGTTGGTATTCGATGTAAAGTCGGATAAGTCATTCAATACTGCCGCCGACATTGCTACAAATCCATCACAACGATTTACAAAATACGATGTAAGCTGTGAATCTCCGATTCGCTTCTCATGTGGAATAACGTTGTCGGTTATGGCAATAACTTTTATGTTTTTTTTACGAAGCTGCGCTGCAATAGTCCCTAAGGCCGGAGCCATAAAAGGAAGCCAGTATCGAATAATAACCAGATCAGGCTTTTCGGTGATGATACGATTTGCAGTGTGAAACCAAGACAATGGATTCACGGAATTGATCGTCGATTCAATAGAGAGATTTGTCGGACGAGGCCCCGTTGTTTTCTGAGATTTGCCCGGAAATAGGACTGACGGATACTGAAGAGAGAATGAGTAGATTTTTGTTTCGATACCTTCCTTCTGAAAACCTGCTGCAAGGCTCTGTTGAAATCAGCTATGCCGCCACGTAAAGGATATGCCGGACCTACGAGAATAACTTTCACGGGACAACTTATTTGCAGATTACAGATTGCACTTTTGTCAATCAAATACTTGTTTCTATCCGCAGCAGAACGGGAGATCATTTCTCCCAAAAATCCGGCGAGAAATAATTGTGTTCCCAAAATCATACATGTTAATGCGATGTAAAATGAAGGGCGCTCTGTGAGTAATCGTGCAGGCAGATTATTGTAAACGTGATATAGCTTGCTTGCTCCAAGATAAACTGAAGTAGTCATTCCAAGCGCAAACATGAATGTTCCCAGCAAACCAAAAAGGTGCATCGGCTTTTTACCGAATCGGGAGACGAATGAAATCGAGAGTAAATCGAGGAAACCGTTGATGAAGCGTTCCAATCCGAATTTCGTTACACCGTATTTTCGGGCGCGATGAACGACTACCTTCTCTTCTATTTTTTCAAATCCGGCCCATTTTGCAATCACAGGAATATAACGGTGCATTTCACCGTACACTTCGATACTTTTTACCACATCGCGACGATAAGCTTTAAACCGCAATTGAAATCGTGCAGATTGTTTTATACCCGACATACGGCGTGTTGCCCAATTGAAAAATTTAGTCGGAATGGTTTTCGAAAGCGGATCGTATCTTTTTTTCTTCCATCCGGAAACCAGATCATTCCCCTCTTTTGTGATCATATCGAAAAGTCCGGGAATTTCGTCGGGACTGTCCTGTAAGTCAGCATCCATCGTAATAACAACGTTTCCCTGACAGGCAATAAAGC
Source organism: Bacteroidota bacterium (assembly GCA_016721305.1). Classification (GTDB taxonomy): domain Bacteria; phylum Bacteroidota; class Bacteroidia; order AKYH767-A; family 2013-40CM-41-45; genus JADKIH01. The sequence goes on along the minus strand of JADKIH010000007.1, from coordinate 22,405 downwards.
CTTCATTGAGAGCGGCAGACTTGCCATAATTTCGACGGAATTTTATTCCTTTTAAATTACTATTAGCCTTTGTCAGAGTTTCAACAACCTGCCATGACTTGTCTTTACTGCCATCATCAACGAAAATTACTTCGTATGAATACCGGTTTTCATTCATCACTTTTACTATCCACTCACTCAATTCCGGCAACGATTCCTCTTCGTTATAGAGAGGTATTATTATTGAAATGTCCATTACTTCACTTGGTTTTCGTCGATGGTATCAAAAATCGGTTTGTCTTTACGGATGGTCAATGCTACCAATAACGCAAAAACAACACTCATGATTGTCGTCCATACCATACTGATCAATTGTTTATTAAGACCAAACTGATCTTCTTCCTGAATTTTTCGGAGTGCATCTTCTCTTGCTTCCTGCGGTGTATTGAACTTTTCCATCATTGCACTGGTCTTTTGAAGAACCATTTCTTTCATATGAGCGCCAAGTTCGGTATCGATAACAAAGAAAAGCAATAAGGTAAAGGCTAATACAACCAAGCTTCTGATAAAAGTGATTCCAAAGACCATGTAAAAAGCATCTTTGAACGGAAGAAAGCCTTCGTTGGCCTTACGATAACGAACCGAAACGACGATCGGATAAGCAATAATTAACAAGAGAAATAACATCCCGACGATCCAATCCACCAAACTTGCCTGGTCGAGAAAGTAGATTAAGTAATAAAGAATAGTTTGTACAAAGCCGACAATCAAGCCATGCCGTATAACATACTGTTTTAGAGATTGTTCCATTTTTTATCTGTTCGAGTGTTTGACAAATATAATGATTAAAGATTGCCAATAAAGATGCAGAAAGAAGAAGTTATTCGGAAAATATTCCTACTTTTGTCGCCGGGTAAGTCCTATACGACCAGCTCCTGCTAACCTCCCCAGGCCGGGAACGGAGCAAGGATCCGCGGTTGAGCGGTGCGATATAGTAAGCTTACCCTTCTTTTTTTCTTTTTTTTTCCACACTTTTCGAAAGTTACCAACGCTCCTGCGAGCAGCCAAAAAATAAGCTATTTTTACGGGCAACAAAACCACAACATCTCATGAAATTCTTTATTGATACCGCTAATCTTGCACAGATTAAGGAAGCTGAAGATCTCGGTGTACTCGATGGAGTCACTACCAACCCTTCTCTAATGGCTAAGGAAGGAATTACCGGACAAGACAACATCCTCAAGCATTATGTAGACATCTGCAAAATTGTAAGTGGTGATGTGAGTGCCGAAGTTATCTCAACTGATTTCAAAGGTATCGTCGAAGAAGGTGAAATGCTGGCTTCTCTCCATCCGCAAATCGTTATCAAAGTGCCGATGATTAAAGATGGCGTAAAGGCGTTGAAGTATTTTTCCAATAAAGGATTGAAGACAAATTGCACACTCGTGTTTTCACCCGGTCAAGCTTTGCTTGCGGCAAAAGCAGGTGCAACTTATGTTTCGCCATTCCTCGGCCGACTGGATGATATCAACCAGGATGGTATTTTGCTGATTGAGCAAATCGTAAAAATTTATCGCAACTACGATTTTAAGACGCAGGTTCTCGCTGCATCTATTCGCAGCCCTTTGCACATCGTTCGTTGTGCGGAAGCCGGCGCTGACGTGGCTACTTGCCCACTCTCTGCTATCCTCGATTTGCTCAAACACCCACTGACAGATTCAGGATTGGCTAAATTCCTCTCAGACGCTAAAAAGTTCACAACGGTTAATTCCTGATTCGAGAATAAACGTATGCTGCTAAAATTCATGGGCAAAACCGTCAATGAGAAATACATTGATCAGGTTGTAGATGTTTTAAAAAACGATGGAATGGTCATCATTCCTACCGATACGATTTACGCCCTCGCCTGCTCTATCCGCAGCAACAAAGCCATTGAAAAAGTTTGCCGTTTCAAGAATATTAAACTTGAAAAGGCAAACTTTTCTTTTTTATGTCACGACTTAAGTAATATTTCAGAGTTCACAAAGCCATTCAATACGGAGATTTTCCGTTTAATGAAAAATACATTGCCGGGCCCGTACACTTACATTCTGAATGCAAACAGTAACATTCCCGCAATTTTCAAATCGAATAAAAAAACAATCGGTATTCGTGTTCCCGATAATGATATTGCACAAGCAATCATCAGCAAATTAGGTCATCCGTTAATGGCAACCTCTTTACGTGATGCCGATGAAGTTTATGATTATGTAACCGACCCCGATGTAATCGAAGAACGTTTTGGAAATAAAGTTGACTATGTTGTCGACGGCGGATCTTCTACCTACGAACCTTCAACCGTGATCGACTGCACAGGCAATGAGCCGGTGTTGATTCGAGAGGGGAAGGGGAAATACAATTAGCTAATTTGCTGATTAGCTAATTAGCTAATTGAACTGCCTCGTTTATTCCATTTAAGTTTTTTTTGGAGCTGTTGCTTCTCCCCTGAAGCACCATCAGCTAATTAGCTAATCATCAAATCAGCTAATTTTAAAGTGACTTTTTAAACAAGTACCGTGTCACAAAAATCCCCGTACTCTTATCCGCACTGTATACTCCTGAATTTACCTGATCGAGTGTCCAGCCGTCGTTTATCATTTGATTCATTTTATCGGTAATAATTTTGTCGTTTTGCGGATGTTACCGAAGTTGATTCCGACTAAAGAGAAAAAGTTTTCCATGTCTAATTCTTTGTACTCTCCGTTTGGATCTGTGGTGATCATTCTTGAACGACCGAGTCCTCCGGGAACTACCGATTCTACAGTGGTGATTTGAGTGTAAACGGTTTTGGATTCTGCCGGTTTAAAACCGAAAGCGAAAAATAGACCTGCCGATAAGCAAAATGTTGCTACAGCAATTTTAATGTTTGTTTTCATACGATTGGATTATTTTGAGTTTATAGTTTTTGTATGGTGGTGCAAGAGTATAAAATTGACATCCAAACTCATCTTATAAAAACGTTAAGATATATGGCAGGATGTATTTTTTTCTTGTCTCAAAAACGATTTGGCTTTTATGCAATTATTTTGCCAAAATAATCAATAATATCACTTGGAGTAATAGAAAAATCAGGGCGATCCAATACCACTTTGTCGGCACTTAGTCCATGGTAGTATACCGCAAGCACTGCGGCTTCCTCAGGTGAATAACCCTGTGCTAAAAAGCCGGTACAGAATCCTGTGAGCACATCTCCACTCCCACCTTTAGCCAATCCCGGATTGCCCGTTGAGTTAAAGTAAACGCGGCCGTCAGGTAAAGCGATGGCGGTAAAAGCTCCTTTCAGTACAATAATAAGTTGATGCTTCATGGCGAAATCAACTTGTTTTTTCAATCGTTCAAATCCATTTGTACTTTCTCCAATCAGACGCGCAAACTCTTTCAGATGCGGAGTGAGAATTGAATTCTTTGGTAGGTGTTCGATAAACGAAGGGTTTTCTGAAAGTATATTCAAGGCATCGGCATCAATGACCATCGGCCTTTCATAATTAGGCAGTAAATCCAAAAAGGCATTAGCTGTTTCGCTTCGCGTTCCTAGTCCCGGGCCAATACCAATTGCAGTGTACTTTTCCAACGACGATACAGAACTTAAAAATTCCGGATGTAAATCGGCATCTACCATCGCTTCAGGGCATGACTGATGAATAAGCATCGATGCCTCTGAAGGGACGTGCATCGTCAGCAAGCCCGAGCCGGAACGAACGCAAGCTCTCGCTGCTAAAATTGCCGCTCCATACTTGCCGCGACTTCCTGCAATCAACAGTGAATGTCCGAAGCTTCCCTTATGAGAAAAAACAGATCGGCTTTTAAAATGTGCATCGACATAATCTTTATCTGTCAAATAATATTCACTGATCTGAGAATTCAAATATTCTTTGGATAATCCAATATCCAGGCAAATCCATTTACCTGTGTATGCGCCATTCTCAGGAAAGAAAAATGAAAGCTTCGGCTGCTGGAATGTAAGTGTATAAGTTGCTTTGACAATTTCTCCTTCGGAAGGCTCATCGGCACGTAAACCTGACGGCATGTCGATCGAAACAATCGGACATTTAGAAGAATTAATATGTTGAATAATTTCCCCATGCCACTCCCCGACTTTCCTCTTGATACCTGTACCGAAAATTGCGTCTATGATTAAATCGCAGTTATTGTTAACCGGAATCGACTTACTCTCCGATAATTCAACAATCTCCGTCTTGAGCTTTTTTAATCGATTCAAGTTTTCGGCAAAATCCGGTGAGGGTTCTCCGCCTGTGAGTATCATTACTCTGACAGTTTTACCGGCAATGGTAAGTAATCGCGCAATGGCCAAACCATCTCCCCCGTTGTTTCCGTGTCCGCAATAAACTGTGATGAACGTGGCTTGTGAATAATGATTAACCAACCAATCGAAGCAAGCCAGAGCTGCCCGTTCCATCAAGTCAATCGAAGAAATCGGTTCGTTGGCAATCGTGTACTGATCTGCCAACCGAATCTGTGCTGCCGAAAGTATTTTCATACTTGAAAGTTACGAAAGAATTGTCACTCCTATATTACTTCCTTCGAGATGATTTTTCAAATGATTCCCGTCACCATGAACGGTATAAACGTGTTTTGCGCCTGAATTCTTCACTACTTGAAGCAAATCGTTCCAGTCGGCGTGATCGCTGATGTTTAAGACCTCATCACACTGATAGTAGGATTGCTTCCATCCGGTGGCAAATACCTTTAAAACATTTTTATTTCTCGAAAAACGATTGAACTGAGATGGAGAAACAATGTAAAAGCTTTGCTCTTCATTTTTGAATTCAGCTCTTCTATAGGGTTTCCATTCGCCTAAGTTAAATCCATGCTTTTCATAGATTCGGTGATAAGTAATGAGCTCCGGATGCACATACAAAGGAATTTCAGGGCATAACTTGGCTATCATCGACGTTAGACGCTGAGCCTTTCCAACGGCATAAGCTCCAACTACTACATTTACTTTTCTGTCGGCCAGGCGGAAAATTTCTTCCGCAGGATTCGGGTGAATATATTCGGGTGAGGCAAACGTTGTCTCTGTCACTAAATGATCGCAAAGAACATTCTGATACGGTTCGCAGCTGGCATCAGGCTGAACTTTGAAATCGCCGGTGTACAAATAGCGCTCATTCTGATATTCCATTAAAATCTGCGCACTGCCAAGCATATGTCCTGCGGATAAAATGTGACAATCACATCATTTATCTTAAATGGTCTTCCGTATTCAACTTGATGAAATTGCGAGAAAAGATTACTCCCCAGACGTTCGTGCATGAAGGATTCCGTTGGTGCGGTGCAGTAGATATTTCCATTATGTGCAACAGCATGATCGCCGTGAGCATGTGAAATGAGGGCGCGATGTACACCACGCTTTGGATCCAAATAAAAATCACCGGCAAAGCAATATAAACCGGTTTTAGTTGGAGTGAGAAAATTGTTGACGGTTGGGACGCTGCTCATTACGATGCTTTCGGCGCAGATGGCGAACTGGATTTTAAAATGGCCTCGTGAATTTTCAGCACTTGTGGAATTAGCATCTGCTGTTCATCATTCATAATCGTGTAATCAGAACGACTGATTCGATCTTCATCGTTCATCTGCTTCGAAATAATAGCCTCGATTTCAGCTTTAGTCTTTTTATCGCGCTCTCTGAGCCGCTGCAAACGCAATTCCAACGGAGAAGTAACGGTAATAATTTGATTGCAGGCTTTGTCGGCTCCGCTTTCAAATAGAATGGCGGCTTCTTTAATCAGATAAGGATATCCGCGATGTGAGTCAATCCAGTGCTTAAAATCCCACGCGACGATCGGATGAACAATCTGATTCAGGATTTTTAATTTCTCCGGGTCTTGAAAAACGATTTCGGCTAATCGTTTGCGATTGATATTACCTGATTTATCAAGTGCTTCCGGCGAAATTTTCTCTCTCACCTGCTCTTTCAGTTCCGGATATTTATCGTACAAAATTTTTGCAGCTGAATCGGCTTCGTAAACAGGAATGCCGAGATGCGAAAAGATTTGGCATACTACCGATTTCCCGCTTCCGATTCCACCTGTGATACCGATGATTTTCATTGCTTGCGTAAGATATAGTCGACCTTCTGAGGTTCAATGGAAACTGTTCGAACAAAATCCGGTTTTGTCATGAGTTTTACATTGAGCTTATCAGGATGAGAATCTTCCAAATGCTCACCGTCGACAATGCCATCGAAAAGTGAAGGATTGACTTTGTTATAATAGCTCAGAGGAACTACATATCTGACTTTAACCGTTTCCGGGAAAGTCTTTAAGGAATATCCTGAGCTGACATTTATTGCATGCAACTCCAGGTCAATACTACCTTCCGTAAATTTTTCGACAGGTATTCTAACCTGAACCTGATCGCTGGAGTAACTCAGCAATTTGTTCTTTACCAATCCGACTTTTGCTTTCAAATCCGCCTTCAAATCATTTCCTACGAGTAATTCAGTGGTGATAAAATCTACTTTCGCCAATTCAGACGGAGGTCCGGAGACTTCGATCACAGAGGGCGTGATTATAGCTGCCGATGTGGTGTCGTATTGTTTTTGAAACGTTCCTTTGAAATTCAGACGAACCGGAATCAAACGCGTCTCTTTATCCTTGAAATTAAAATGATCGAATCAGGTTTAAAGCCTGTTATCGAAATTTCCTTTCCTAATGGTCTGGAAAAATCTGACAGGAAGCTCTGTGAAGGCAATGCTAAGATGCCCGACGACAAAACCAAAGTCTGCATTTTACCGGCTACATCGATCTGAATCGGATCAAACGATTTTCGGAAACTATTACTTATAATCCGAAATCCGGTTGTCTTAATTTCAACGGTAATAATCTTGGGCAGATCGTTTACGACTACTTTTTTGCCGGGAATATTCGAATAGCTGACAGGAATAACCATCTCTGAAGGATATTCCCGCGACAAAGCAATAAGAAGCCAAAATACTGCTGAGATTCCAAAACAAATCAGAACAATAGTCAATCGCCTGTTCAGTCGTAAACGACCGGGCGGTTGATTGTTCAGGAGATTTGAGTTGATGTCTTTCACAGTATTACCTCTCTGATAAATTGTTTCGAAACTATTGAAAACTGATCGGCGAAGAAAACAACCGGAACCGATGTTGGCAATTAAGCTGTCGCTTTGGGCTGTACATCAAGTGTACGTGTTGCATCGGCCGACACTGCTGTCTTTTCCAATTTAACACGAACATTAGAATCAATTTCAACCAGGAATGTACGATCGTTTACTTCAATAATACGGCCATGAATTCCTCCGATGGTAACGATCTTCGCTCCTTTAGTAAGCGATTCTCTGAATTCTTTTTCCTGTTTTTGTTTTTTCACCTGTGGGCGAATCATGAAGAAGTAAAAAACAACGATGATCGATAATAAGAACACAATGTTCATAATACCGCCACCTTGTGCTTGTAATAAGATTGAGAGAGTCATTTATTTAGTGTTTATTGAGTTTTAATGATTGATAACAGGTGGCCGGTTATTACTCAGGCTTAATCACATTTGCTTTAACAGACAAAACATACGTATTAGGAATTGTATTGCCAATCAATGTTACGGTTTTGTGCTGTAATCCTTCTTTTCCTTCGCTGTTAAACGTGACATTTACAATGCCGTATTCTCCCGGCTTAATTGGATCCTTTGGCCATTCAGGAACTGTGCAACCGCAACTTCCGTTGGCAGAACGAATGATGAGATCTGCTTTACCTACATTCCGGAATCGATAAGCAAACGAAACTTTTTCACCCTGAGTCATCGTTCCGAAATCGTGCTCCTGAAAATCGAATTGATATACAGGAACATTATCCTTTGGATTGCCTGTCGGAGCTGCCGTAGCAGGATTGTTCATGACATCAGGATTGATTGCATTTTCGGGTACATTGCTGCTCTTATTTCCGTTGCAGGAAGCAAGAAGTGTAATGGCAAAAAATAACGCAAGTGATTTTTTGATGGTATGAATCATAGTTTATGGTATTAATTGAGTGTGTGCTTAATTAACGAGACCACGACCGGTTTTCACAATTTTCCCCTGCTCTTTGTAATCGGCTGCCAATTTATCTATCACGCCGTTTACAAATTGCTTACTCTTTGGAGTACTGAAATCTTTGGAGATGTCGATGAATTCGTTGATCGACACTTTCACCGGAATATTCGGGAACGAAATTAATTCGGCCAAAGCCATTTTCAAAATGAGAATGTCCATTAATGCAATTCGTTCTACTTCCCAATTCTTTGTTCGCTCTGAAATTGAGGCTTCAAATTCTTTGTTGTGAAGAATGGTCTGATTGAAAAGCTTTCTTGCAAATTCCTTATCATCTTCTTCGTCCTTATATAAAGGCATCAATTCGAACTTACCGGTATCGTAAAACTGCGGATCGTACGAGCAATGATGTGCATGATAAAATCGTAATCCTCCGTCCAGAAAATATTCTCCTCTTCGATGTGATGCTGCATTGCATCCGACTTTTCAATAAAAGCCTTTAGAATGCCAATGAGAAAATCCTTCTCGGAAGCATCATCGTTCTTCAGGAACTCGCGGTACTCTTCTGATTTTTTAACATCAAGGAAGATCTTACGAATAAGGTCTTGCTCTTTCTGCCAGCTGAGTTTTGTACGTTCGGCATGACGACGGAATTCCTTGTCCTGCTCGAGTTCATTAATGAACTTTAATTCGAATAAACGACGTTTGGCTTTTAATTCCTCCTGACTGGGGAAAAATTTGAGATGGAGATCATCCTTATCGGTGCGGTCGGAATCGGCAAGCTCCTGAAAAAACAAGAGCATGTAGATGTACAACTCATATACTTTGTCAATACTGCGGATCATTTCTCTTTCGGCAATAGCGAGATCACTTTTTTCTGCCTGAAAGAAGGCATACAAAGCTTGCAACACTTTGATCCGGATTTGACGACGACTTAACATCAGGAACGAATGGTATTTGAATTAAAGATGACGGAACGAACAAGTCGAGCCGTCATCTGTAAGTTTTACTATTACTAAAATGGACGTGTTTTCATGAAACACGATCCTGAATTATTTTTGCGTGCAGCTTCGATACGTTCTTCAGCAATTTTCTTTGCTGCTTCCAGCGTGGTGATGTTTTCTTTCACGGCTTTGCTGAAAATTTCGAGTGTCGTATCGTAGATGTGTTCTGTATGTTGCAATGAATGCTTACGATCGTAACCGTGCAACTCGCTATATACGTTAATCAAACCACCTGCATTGATGAGGAAGTCAGGAGCGTATAAAATTCCTTTCGCAGCCAGCATTTCACCGTGGATTTTCTCATCGGCTAACTGATTGTTTGCTGCGCCTGAAACTACGCCGCATTTTAAACGATTGATATTTTTAGTATTCAGAGTAGCACCCAATGCACATGGAGCATAAATATCCATGTCGACATCATAAATGCCATCTAATGTTGTGATTTCAGCATTATATTTTGTCGCAAGATCCTGCAATTTTGCCTGATTCATATCGGTGATATAAACCTTAGCTCCTTCTTCAGAAACCAAACGCACCAGATTTTCTCCTACGTGACCTACACCCTGAATAGCGATCTTCTTTCCGGCTAATTTATCGCTTCCCCATTTTTGTTTGGCTGAAGCTTTCATTCCCATGAATACACCATAAGCTGTAACCGGCGAAGGATCGCCACTACCGCCCATGTTTTCAGGAAGACCTGTTACATGCTTAGTTGCTGTGCGGATATATTCCATATCCTTTGTACTGGTACCGACATCTTCTGCTGTGATGTATTTTCCGTTAAGTCTCTCCACAAATTCGCCATACTTCATAAACATTTCCGGCGTTTTGTCTTTGGCAGAGTCTCCAAAAATAACGGCTTTACCACCGCCTAATTTCAATCCTGAAATAGCGGCTTTATAAGTCATACCACGTGATAAACGGAGAACGTCATAAACAGCTTCAGCATCGCTTTTGTAATTCCACATACGTGTTCCTCCCAATGCAGGACCGAGAGTCGTATTATGTATTGCGATAATTGCCTTTAAACCGGTATCTTTATCGTGGCAAAAAACTACTTGTTCGTGGTTAGCAAATGATGGATTACCAAATATGAAATCTGACGCAGATTTGATTTCTTTTGCATCTTTTACTTCAATCATAGGATGGGTGGTTAGTTTAGTTTCGCCTTGCGGCGGGGAAAAGGTAGGGTTATTTTTCAAGGCTACAAACAGGGCCGTGGAGGGCTGATTATGAAATCATTAAGACACCTAAATTCGTATTTCTGGAAATATAAGTGGCATCTGCTATTGGGTGGAATCTTCGTTATTGCGCAAAATTTCGGGGCTATCTACCCCGCTAAGGTCGTCAGACAGTCGATCGACTCAGTTGTCGGATCGATGAAAAACATCAGTTTGGAGAGCACCGAAGCGGGTAGAAATCTTCTGGTTAATCAGATCACTCAACAGGTTGGAATGTTCCTGATCACGATAATTGTGGTGGCTTTGGTTCGGGGTATGCTCATGTTCTTTATGCGTCAAACCATCATCGTGATGTCGCGACGAATTGAGTTCGATCTTAAAAATGAAATCTACACGCATTATCAAAGATTAAGTCTCGCTTTTTATCGTCGTAATAATACGGGCGATTTAATGAATCGTATCAGTGAAGATGTCGGTCGTGTGCGTATGTATGTGGGACCGGCGATTATGTATTCGATCAATCTCATCGTGCTCATCGTCCTCATTACAATAAAAATGCTGACGGTAAATGTGACGATGACGCTTTATGTACTTGCTCCTCTGCCCTTCTTGTCGATTTCAATTTACTACGTAAGCGATTTGATGAATCGTAAAAGCGAAGAAGTTCAAAAGCAACAAAGTCGTTTGAGTACGTATGTTCAGGAATCGTTTAGCGGAATTCGAATTTTAAAATCATTTGTAAAAGAAGAAGTCTCCACTAAGGAATTCGCAAGAGAGAGCGAAGTGTATAAGTCGAAGAATATGGAATTAGTGAAAATTAATTCGTTCTTCTTCCTCTTATGTTGCTCTTAGTCGGCTTAAGTACGCTGCTTGTCGTTTACATCGGAGGACAGGAAGTCATTTCCGGACGTGCTACGGCAGGAAACATTGCAGAGTTCATTATTTATGTAAACATGCTCACGTGGCCGATGGCTTCTTTGGGATGGGTTACGTCGATTATCCAACGAGCAGCAGCTTCTCAGGAACGTATCAATGAATTTTTACATCTCGAACCGGAAATTACCAGTGCTGTTCTGACGGAAAAAGAACTGAAAGGCAAAATCGAATTCCGTAACGTAAGCTTCGACTATCCTGATTCCGGAATCAAGGCGCTGAACAATGTTTCATTCACCGTAGATCCCGGAAAATCAATTGCCATTCTGGGCCGCACGGGTAGCGGGAAATCAACGATAGCCAATCTTCTATTGCGCATGTACGATTCAACGGAAGGTCATGTACTGATCGATGATACGCATATTGAATTGCTTCCACTCTATTCTGTCCGACAACAAACCGGATACGTTCCGCAGGATGTTTTCCTGTTCAGCGATACGATTCAAAATAACATCTTGTTTGGCATTCATAAAGAGATTCCCGAGGCTGAACGTCGAACGATGGCAATGAGCGCCGCAAAGGAAGCTGTGATCTACGATAACATCATGGACTTCCCGAAAAATTTCGATACAATGATCGGAGAACGAGGTATCACATTATCCGGCGGACAAAAACAACGATTGTCCATCGCCCGCGCCATCATCAAACGTCCTAAGATCCTCATCTTCGACGATTGCCTCAGCGCCGTCGATACCAATACCGAACGACAAATCCTCAACAATCTCACAGAGATTATGAAAGGTCGTACTTCTGTGATTATTTCTCACCGCGTAAGTTCTGTCCGTGACGCCGATGAAATCATCTTCCTCGACAACGGAAAGATTGTCGAACGAGGAAATCATGATTCACTCATTGAAGCGAAAGGTGAATACTTTGAGCTGTTTGAGAAACAGATGTTGGAGGAAGTGCAGTAGACGGGTTGCGAGTTACGGGTTACGAGTTGCGGGTTGCGGGTTGCGGGTTGCGAGTTGCGGGTTGCGAGTTGCGAGTTGCGAGTTGCGAGTTGCGAGTTGCGGACTACGGGGAACGGGGTACGAGGTTCGAAAATGAAGAAAATTTATTACTTAGTAATGAAATGAAGTTCGGTGTAATCATAACCTAAAAGATTCCTACACGCCGATCAATCTTCAATCTTCAATTTTCAATATTCAATACCTTAAAACGGCGCCGCCTCATCCGGCATATCATTCATCCGTGATCCCACGATGATACGATTGTTCGGGTAGTCCATTACGGATCCGCTTGGAGCTTCTCCTCCTTCTTCGCTATAATCTAAGTCAGTAAACTTGGCGAGGTGACTGATGAATTTCAGTTTCACTGTATCTAAAGCGCCATTTCTGTGCTTGGCAATAATGATTTCGGCAACGCCTTTTGTCGGATTGTTATCCTCATCGTATTCCATTCCGTAGTATTCCGGACGGTAGATGAATGTAACCATGTCGGCATCCTGCTCGATCGCTCCCGATTCACGGAGGTCACTCAACTGTGGACGCTTTGAACCGCCACGCGATTCAACGGCACGACTCAACTGAGAAAGTGCGATGATCGGAACGTTCAATTCCTTGGCAATCGCTTTCAATGATCGTGAAATTGCACTGATCTCCTGCTCACGGTTACCGCCCTTGTTATCCACTTCGGCGCGCATGAGCTGCAAGTAATCGATGATGATCAATTCGATATTGTGCATTTGTTTCAGACGACGACATTTTGAACGTAAGTCGAAAACAGAAAGCGATGGTGTATCGTCTATTAAATCGGCGCGCTTGAAAGCTTGCCCGTCATTGAAACCAATTTTTGCCACTCTGTATTGTCCAGAGTTCCTTTTCTTAGCTTATCTGATGCAATACCTGTCTCAGAAGAGATCATACGTTGTACGAGCTGTACAGAAGACATTTCCAAAGAGAACACTGCCACAGGACGATTAAATCCGATTGCAGCATTTCTGGCCAAAGACAGTACGAAAGCCGTTTTACCCATACCCGGACGAGCCGCGAGAATGACTAAATCCGATTTCTGCCAGCCTGATGTGATACGATCCAAATCCGTAAAGCCGGACTGAACTCCCGTAACACCGGTTCCATGTAAACGAGCTGCTTCAATTTGCTTGTACGCCTCACTTACCATCGTGCTCATCTCCTGGAAATTTCGACGGATGTTTCCTTGTGCTACTTCGAAGAGATTTTTCTCGGCGCGGTCCAGTAACTGGAATACGTCGGAAGTATCTTCAAAGGCATCTCGGATTGTATCAGACGAAATACGGATCAACTCGCGTTGAATGTGCTTCTGGAGAATGATACGGGAGTGGTATTCGATATTGGCAGCCGATGCAACACGATTTGTCAATTGTGTAATCGCATACGGTCCGCCTACGATGTCTAACTCGCCGCTTTTCTTCAGCTCGTTAGTTACGGTAAGAATATCGATCGGTTCCGAGCGTTCAAACAAACGACGGATGGCCTGGAAAATAAGCTTGTGAGAATCTTTGTAAATGAATCCGGTGGAGAATATCGATCACCTTCGTGAGCGCATCTTTTCCAACATCAACGCACCAAGAGTCGCTTCTTCCAGATCCAATGCCTGAGGAGGAAGCTTTCCAAATTGCTGCGCCTGAAAAGTATTGAAAGCGGTTTTACTCGTTCCAACACGTTTCCGTGATACAGCATCATTTAGTTTTTGTTCTCCTGACTCCGACATAACTCAAATATACAAATTGGTGAAGGGATTTCCTTCCTCTCCGAAAACTTTTTGGAGAAAGGGATGCGAAGCTAATTAAAAGCCGAGGTCGGTGAAAGTATGTTAATAACTTTCTAACTTTATGTCCTTATTGCCGTCGAAATATGACAATTAGCCCGTCTTTCATCATCAAACGATTTCGCAGGAATTTTCTTGTGCAAATAGCTTTTGCTCTGATGATTATCTTTGGATTCGGATGCAAAAAGAAAAGGTCATTCAAGCTCAATGTTCCTTTTTGAGTCCATCCGACGGACAGGGCTTTGCCTATAGTGACACCGTTCCTGTTGCAGTTGATGTTCAAAGCAATTATTCAATCGAACGTGTTGATGTTCAGGTTTCTTCGAATGCTCAAGCTGTTTCTCTACCGATTCAGAGTTTTTATCCGAATGTTGAATCAACCACTATCAACTGCGATTATCTGCTCAACGACAGCTATATGGAAAGCGGAATCTATTTTGTCGAAGTCACGATTATTTCAAACGGCGAATCATTCCGCTATGACCGGAATTTCACCTATTCCGGATTGGTAAAACAGCTTGAAGGAATAGTATATCTATCGGCCCCTGGTGCAAACATGGTTAACATCAATCAGCTCGATTTTAATTCGCCGGTTTTATTGAGTTCAATCGGGTCAGATTACGTCGGATCTTCTTTAAGTTCGAGGTCGAAAGTGATCAATATTCTTGGTTCAACTGCAGGACTATCAGGCATCGATGCGAATGATTATTCTACCCGATTTCACTTCCAACCGGCCGGAACAGGAACTGTAAGTTCGGTGGCTTATTCATTTGATAAAGAGATTAATTACATCGGATGTTCGGATGGAAATATTCAAGGCGTAAATGAGCTTGGCCAGCGACAATTTCAAACCGGGAGCAATCAGTTTCTGCAACTCAAACATGTCTTAAAGGGTGCCGATTTTCTGCTTGCCGACTTCTATAAAACTGCCACGATGGAGTATAAAATCGGCTCGTTCTTTTACCCTTCCGGAACGGCCAGAAATGAACTTGCCATTGATTTTGAGATCGTCTCCATTCTTCCTTTGGATGCTCAAAATGTGCGAATTTACGGCAATCGGAATCTGCATGGATTGATTTACGATTATTCAATTCCGGACAATACCATCACTTTAAAAAGGGACCAAAACGGGATCACATACCGTTCTGCAGTTTCTATCGGTATTGGTGATCTTATCTTCACCGATCAGGGAATTTGGACTTATTCCGATTCGCAAGGTGCTGTCAACGTTTCTCAACATGACGCCTTCGCCGGAACGTACGATGATGTGAATAACGTAGTTTATTGTTTCTCAGCTCATAAAATTTACGAGCTACAGGCAGGCTCGTTTTTGGAAATGAATCAGTTAACTGTGTCCGATTCGGTTTTAAACGTTCATCTTGTGTATAATAAGTGATTGAGCGGAAAGCATTTTCCGAAAAGAATGATGATTTTTTTATCTTGCATCGCTCTAACCAATCGAAAGAATGAATTTTCTAGATTTCGAAAAACCAATTTCTGACCTGATCGATCAAATCGAGAAGCAAAAACAAATTGGTGAAAAAAGTAAAGTGGATGTTAGCGTGGCTGTCCGTCAGTTGGAATTGAAACTGGAAGAAACCCGCAAAAATCTCTACTCGAACCTGACTCCATGGCAACGTGTTCAGTTATCCCGTCACCCGGATCGCCCATATACCCTATCCTACATAGATGCTATTACCGATAAGAACTTCGTTGAGCTCTTCGGAGATCGCACGGTGAAGGACGATAAAGCCATTGTAGGTGGCTTAGGATCGATCGACGGACATTCGGTGATGATCATTGGCCAGCAGAAAGGTGCGACTACTAAACAACGTCAGTTCCGTAATTTCGGAATGGCGAATCCGGAAGGTTATCGCAAAGCTCTTCGTCTAATGAAGATGGCAGAGAAATTCAATAAGCCTGTTATCACGCTCATCGATACGCCCGGAGCATATCCCGGACTCGAAGCTGAAGAGCGCGGACAAGGCGAAGCTATTGCCCGCAATCTTTTCGAAATGGCCCGTCTGAAAGTTCCCATCATTTGCATCATCATCGGTGAAGGTGCTTCCGGCGGTGCTTTAGGAATCGGTATCGGCGATCGCGTACTCATGCTCGAAAACACCTGGTACTCGGTGATCTCTCCTGAATCATGCTCTTCAATCCTCTGGAGAAGCTGGGATTATAAAGAACGTGCTGCCGAAGTTTTAAAGCTGACAGCAGAAGATATGCTCAAGCAGAAACTGATCGACGGAATTATCCGTGAACCGATCGGTGGAGCGCACACTCAGCCGGAGCAAATGTTTAAGATTGTCAAGAATGAAATCATCAAGCATTTGGCCGTTCTCAAGAAAGACTCTATAAAAGACCTCGTCGACAAACGCATTGACAAATTCAGTTCAATGGGCGTTGTTGTAGAGTAACTCAGCTAATCACTTTTCAAAAATACTATTGTGTCGAAAGAATCTTTTATGAATGAGGCTATCCGCCTTTCATTCGAAACCATGCGCAATAATACCGGTGGTCCGTTTGGTGCCGTCGTTGTTAAAAACGGTGAAATCATTGCCCGTGACTTTAATCGTGTTGTCTCTACAAATGACCCGACGGCTCATGCCGAGGTCGTAGCCATCCGTGAAGCCTGCAAAGCACTCAATACATTCCAGCTCGACGATTGCGAAATCTACACCAGTTGCGAACCATGTCCGATGTGTATGGCGGCAATTTACTGGGCTCGTCCTTCAAAAGTATATTATGCCAATTCAAAAACGGATGCAGCCGGCATCGGTTTCGACGATGATTTCATTTACAAAGAGCTCGAACTTTCATACGACAAACGACGCATTCCACTCGTTCGTATGATGGAAAAAGAAGCGCTCGAAGCCTTCAAAGAATGGGCAGCTAAATCGGATAAAACCGAATACTAATCACTCGCTAATTATTTCTCATCGTGGTTTCTTTCCCCAATTGTAAAATCAATATCGGTTTACACATCACCGGAAAAAGACCCGATGGCTATCACAATCTGGAATCCATTATGGTTCCGGTTCCCTGGCAAGACGTGCTGGAAATTGTTCCCGCCGAAGCCGATCAACCAACAGAATTCAAGAGCACCGGCATTCGAATCTTCGGATCGAAAGAAAATAATTTGTGCCTGAAAGCTTACGAACTTCTCCGCACCGATTTCCCTCTTCCTCATGCCCGATTCCACTTGCATAAGATCATTCCAATCGGTGCCGGTCTCGGTGGCGGTTCTTCAGATGCAGCCTTTTCGCTCGTCATGTTAAACAAAATGTTCAATCTGAAAATTTCGGATGAGCAAATTGAAAACTACGCTGCACGATTGGGAAGCGATTGTCCGTTCTTCCTGCACAACAAACCACTGTATGCTTTTGAGAAGGGAGATAAATTTGAGCAGATTAGTTTGAAGACCGAAGGGTTATTCATCGTTCTCATCAAACCAAGAATCCATGTGAATACAGCCGAAGCCTATTCGTGGATCAAACCTGTTAAACGAAAAGCCTCTCTCAAAGATCTCATTCAACAACCGATTGAAAGCTGGAAAGATCACATTGAAAACGATTTTGAATTGCCGGTTTTTGAAAAATATCCGACGATTAAGAATATCAAGTTAAGGTTGTATAAACAGGGTGCTTTATATGCTGCGATGAGCGGGAGTGGGTCTACGGTGTATGGTATTTTCAAAGAAGAAAAACATCTCAATACCTATTTCCGGTCGTCGACAGTTTGGAGCGGATGGTTGTGAAATTAAACTCTAGTGATTTACAGCTTTATCCTCTTTCATAGCTTTACTAAGCCCTACAATTTATTAGAAGTGATCTCAAAAACAAAAAATTTGATTTGCGTCGTCACTTAGAACACACGAGTTCCCTTCCGGGGAAGACAGGCGCCTTTTTTTAAAAATCTGTCGTTCATCGTCCGCAAAAAGCTGTATCCATTGAACAAACATTTTCCGCGGACGATGAACGACAGATCAACCCGATCACTGATACGGCGAAACTTGGTCATTTCAATTTTCATTTCTTTTTAAAAATCCCATTATGATATATATCAACCCCGTAACAAATACTAAAAAAACCATAACAAATTGATTCTCAAATTTACTATTATTTATTAAAACACTTAGGTGTCCTAGTTCTAGAATAAATAAAACAAACCAAAATAGACCAAAAATGCCTCCAACAAAAAAATCTGTAACATTTCGACGAAACGAAACAGAAAAAAATAAAGGCTAAACCATCATTATCAGGCTAAGTTAGGCTTGTTCCGAAAATCAGAGGTTATTTACTCCGAATTAAAATTCAAATTGGTTAGAAAAAAACCGGAGCTGTTTGAGTGGAATATCTCTTTATCCAAATTTTATTAGTATGCTTCGCAACTGCTACTGTTTCACAAACGTTCTGATAACCTTTTGTTTAGCCGTTAATAACTCGATGTAGTAGAAACCATTTTTAAGATTCTCCACATTAAAATGAAGGTATTCGTTTTTAATAATATCTCCTCCAACTGAAACTTGTTGCCCAAGTGAATTAAAAACAGAAACCGATTCAATCCTTTCATTATCGAGGTTGATGTATAAATCTACAGTGGATGGATTCGGAAAAATGGAATAGTCGTTAACCGGTTTTCGAATTGTGGAAATTCCGGTTGGCAAGCTATCACACACAGTACCACCTTCAGCACCTAGAAAGTAGTTCGGGTGGTTCGGCATGGTAAAAGCATTTGCACCCGGAAGAAAAACACAGTGCTGACAGAAATCACAAGATAGTCCGGCACTGTCAGGATAGTTGATGACATGAATTTCTGTGCTGCTATTTCCGCTATTTGTATAAATTTTTCCGTCTGGAGCAAGAGCCGAAAGATAAAAGACAGTCGGCAATGTATAGGATGTATATCCGTCATAAATACCGACAATTGTTTTTGAGCTATCAATGTTGTTGGACAGCACATCAAATTGATACATATACGAAGTGCTAGAAATATAGAGATAACGTCCGCTTTGCGAAAAAGCTGCCCCTCCTGCAAACGCAGAATCATTGATATCTATGTGAACCTGATTTGTGAAAGCTCCACTACACCTATCGAAATCCCAGATATCCAAATCGCCGTAAGGTTCATAGTAGGCGAATTTATTTCCTTGCGGTGAAAACACTGCTTGCCCAAACCAAATATCTCGATGAGTTACCATATTTTTTAAGCCACGGGCCTTGAATCCCCTGAGGTGTCACAAGGTATTCATACATCATTCCATTCATAAACCTCGGAGCAAAAATCCACCAGTCACGCCCATTTGCATGTTTACATGCTGTGATCCTGCCTTCAACAAGAGAATCTTGAAGTAACACATTGTTTTTTTGAACAACTGCACCCAAGCCATTATTCAGACTCATGTCTATGACCGAATAGTATAGATAAAATGTTGAATATGTTTGATGCCAATCATCGCAAGTTTCGTGAAATAAGTAATATTTAGAAGTATCCTCAGGAAAAGGAATAATGAGGTTCGCTTGTGGTAAACTCAACCCGTATTCATTTCTATAAGTTGTAAAAGCACCTGGGTTTAACCCACTTCCGTTTTGCATTGTATCGTCTAATGAATTGGCTATATAAATTCCGTTTGAATAAAATAATAGATTGCCATGTGAGTCGCAAATTTCCCCATTAGTACAGTTAAAATTCATATAGCGTTGAATTGGTGTCATAACTAATGAACCTGAACTGAAATCTAAATTCATGCCGGAGAATGGTGGGTTACAACAGTCATAACCCATCAGCCATAGGTTATTTATTCCCTGCCCAGCCGAAGAAAAATAAATGCTCAACATAAAAACTAGAGTATAGCAGTATTTCATTCTCATTTATTTATGATAATTTTACCCATGTCAAATAAAACATCTTGACTCATCAAGCGATAAGTATACATACCATTCTCTAATCGAGATAAATTTATTACATGTGAATCTGAGTTCGAGTTTAGTTTCGATTGAAAACACACCTTTCCGCATATATCGAGAATTTCAAGTAGAGTATTCTCAGGAGCTAAGCAGACAATCGTTACTTCACCACTTGTTGGATTTGGAAATACAGAACTTTTACGGTTGATCCCTTGTTGCATTCTGAAATAATAACCATTCTGAACACAGGTAATGTCGTCATCGTAATCCTGGTCTGGGTCAATCAAACTGTAGAGTGCTCGTGCGTGATAAACAGCCGGGCCGTCGGAGAGAGGGCAAAGTTGTGCAATGCTTAGTAATGTTGTTTCATAGCCTGCTACATCATCACCGTTTCCAATTGCAACAGTGCTATAATAAATATCCTTTACCGGATTTACATTCGCCCCAGCCATTTTCTACCCACGGATAAATTTACGTACTACTTTCTGTTTAGCAGTAAAGATTTCAACATAGTAAAACCCTCTTTCAAGTCCCGATACATCAAAGTGTAAATATTCATTCTTAAAAATTTCTCCTTCCATTGAAACAAATTGTCCTAGTGAATTGAAAACCTTAGCCGATCCAATTTTTTCGCTTCCAAGGTTAACATACAAATCAACATTCGACGGTTTGGGAAAATAGAGTATTCGTCTACTGGCTTTCGAATAGTGTACTTCCCGTTGGTAGACTGTCGCAGACAGTTCCGCCAATGCCCTAAGAAATAATTTGGGTGATTAGGCATAGTAAAGGCATTTGCACCTGGAAGAAATACGCAGTGTTGACAAAAATCACAAGATAATCCGGAACTATCAGGATAGTTGATAACATGAATTTCCGTGCTACTATTTCCGCTATTTGTGTAGATTTTCCCATCTGGAGCGAGTGCAGATAGATAAAAGGTAGTCGGTAAAGTATATGATGTATATCCATCGTAAACACCTACAATAACTTTCGAACTATCAATGTCATTTGCAAGCATATCAAACTGATACATATAAGACATACTTGAAATATATAAATATCTTCCACTGCTCGAAAAAGCGGTTCCTCCTCCGCAGCGGAATCGTTAATATCAATATGAACCTGACTTGTGAAATTACCACTACACCTGTCGAAATCCCAAATATCTAAATCGCCATTAGGCTCATAGTATGCGAATTTATTTCCTTGTTGTGAAAACACTGCTTGCCCAAACCAATTATCTCATGAGTTACCATATTTTTAAGCCAAGGGCCTTGAATTCCCTGAGGGTGTCACAAGGAATTCCATACATTATTCCGTTCATATATCTCGGAGCAAAAATCCACCAGTCACGTCCATTGGCATGCTTGCAAGCGGTAATTCTTCCCGAAACCAATGAGTCGTTTAGCAATACATTATTTTTCTGAACGACTGCACCTAGGCCATTGTTAAAATTCATGTCTATGACCGAATAATATAAATAAAACGATGAATAGGTATTAAATCGGTCGTCGCTTGTTTCATGGAATAGATAATATTTATTTGAATCTTCCGGAAACGGAATTACAAGATTCCCTTGAGGTAATGTGAGGCCATATTGTGTATGTGCAGTTGTGAAATCAGATGGATTTAATCCGCTTCCATTTTGCATAGTGTCGTCAAGAGCATTTGCAATATAAATTCCGTTTGAATAAAATAATAAATTCCCACTTGAATCGCAAATCTCAGCATTAGTCTCATCAAAATTCATGTATCGTTGAGCAGGAGACATTACCAATGAACCAGAGTTAAAATCCAAATTCATACCCGAAAATGGCGGGTTACAACAGTCATAGCCCATTATCCATAGGTTACTTATCCCTTGCCCAAATAGAAAGTGTTATTCCGACAATCAGAAAAGCACCTACGAGTTTTATTTTCATTTTACTGAATTATCTTTCCAATATCCAATGTGCTTCTTGACAAAACAAGCGATAGGTATAAATGCCATTTTCAAAATTACTTAGATTAAGCAAATGAGAATCCGAATTTGCCTTCAGCTTTGTCATCAAACACGTTCTCCCATACATATCTTCTAATTGAAGATATGTATTCAGATTGAAATTTGTAAACGATTGTGACATCACCACTAGTTGGATTCGGAAATACAGAACTCTTATGTTTGACCCCTTGTTGCATTCTGAAATAATACCCATTCTGAACACAACTGATATCGTCGTCATAATCCTGATCCGGATCAATCAAACTATAGAGTGCTCGTGCGTGATAAACAGCCGGGCCGTCGGAGAGAGGGCAAAGTTGAGCAATGCTAAGTAGTGTTGCTTCATAGCCTGCTACATCATCACCGTTGCCAATTGCAGCAGTACCATAATAAATATCATTTACCTGAACTTCGTTTGTTTCATATATCTCCTGAGCATTGATTGAAGTATTTATATTACTTAAGAGGTCAACATGATTCGAAGTAGTATTCTTTATCGATTGAATAGCGATTTGATTAAAACTAATCAGCGATTGAATAATAGAAATCAAAGCCTCTTTCATATTTTGCATACTATCAATCTCACTTTGTTTCCAATTGTTATCTGATAGCTTAGCA